>CAWEEC010000028.1:0-15822 GCA_963807785.1 uncultured Gammaproteobacteria bacterium
GCTTCCATCGACAGGTAAACCTGGTAGGCGTTGATGCGGTTGCCTTCTTCAAATGCAGGCAGGTTCTCGAACTGTGACCAGTCGGCTTCGGCATAGGCTTCATCGAAAGGTATGAATTCATCAACAGCTGCGCCCATCACTTCTCTTAGATAGGCCAGGTAGGCACGGGTCAGGGCGATGGTTTTTTGCGGATTGGTCGAGGCCGGGCCGTGACCGGGTATCAGGGCGGTGAGGCCGCCGGTTTCGAGTTTGGTTAATGTGGCAAGCCAGTTCCTGGTATCGGCATTGCCGACAAAGGGTACGCGGCCTTCAAAAATGATATCACCGGAAAACAGCACCTTGTCCGGTTCGACCAGCATACTGAGGTCACCATCGGAATGCGCCTTGCCCATGTAGTTAATGGTGAATGTGATATCGCCCATGGTGAAGCTGTCGGATTTTGATACCGTCACATCGGGTAGTACCAGGCGCGTGTTTTCATTGACCCAGGGCTCTAGCGAGAACTGGCGTTCTTCCAGGCGTTCTTTAGCGGCATCGGATTGCAGGTACTTCTGCGCACCTTCAGGCGCACTGATTTCAGCGCCCATTTCTTCGAATACCTGCAGGCCGTATATATGGTCGGCATGGTAATGACTGACGATGACCTTGCGCACGGGCTGTTCGGTGATCTCGCGTATTTTCTCAAGCAGTTTATTCGCCAGTGACGGTGTACCCAGTGAATCGAACACAACAACACCATCGCCGGTAACAACAAAACCGGCGTTGGAGATAAAGCCTTCATTGTCGGTCGCTATACCCGGGATGCCTTCAACATAGTAGACATGCTCAGATACTTGTTTGACTTCCATATCAACAGATGTCGGTGCGTATTCGTTTTCTGCGTTTACACACGAAGCGATCAGAAATGAAACGCAGCACGCTAATAATTTATTGCATGTAGGCATGACCTTCCTCGTATTGCAGTCGGATGATTTCGGCATCGCCCATCGGTACCAGTTCGACAAAGCCGTGAATGTCTTCAGGCTGGTAGCCTAGTGACTCGGCAGCAATTTTGCACATTTTTATTGTTATCGCCTCGCTGGAAACCAGGCTTTGGGCGCGTTCGAGCAGCTTGCGGTATTTGTCGGTATGTTCGATGGCAAAAAACTTGATCGCTGAGCCATGGATCACCAGTACGATGGACTGTTCGAACGGATCGGCCCCGGTAATTGTGCTCAGGTAACTGGTTCGATCCAGCACGTGGTCCAGGGTTTCAAGTTTGCCGGTAGTGACATCGTACACAACTTTTTGTGGTTTATATTCGATGTCGTTGAGCTGGCCACGACCCCAGGGTGCAGTATTGTCTGCAAAGGCGTTACTGAATATGAAACCGAAAATCAGCAATACGGTGGTTGTGTATTTATGCATTAACAAGCTCGTGTATGTGATCGGGAGCGAACTCTTATCACCGAGTTTGCGCGTCTATCTTGACTTCAGTCAACAGGAATCAGCCATGCAGAAAACAAAGGGGGCCAGTGCCCCCTTTGTTAATGTGTTAACACGTATTGCTGACCGAGATCATTATCCTTCGGTTATCGGAATCAGCGTCAGCTCGACTCGGCGGTTCTGTTCGCGGCCTGCAGCCGTGCTGTTGTCAGCAATCGGGTACTGTTCGCCAAAACCAACGACATCGAAGCGCGCATCAATGATCTTGCGCGATTTCAGGTAGCTCGCCACTGACCGGGCGCGACGCTCGGAAAGCTGCTTGTTATAGTCGGCGGCACCGGTGCTGTCGGTATGGCCGGCTACACCGATAATGGTTTTCTCGTATTCTTCCAGCACGATGGCGACCGAGTTCAGTACTTCATAAAAACTGGACTTGAGGTCTTCACTGTTGGTGTCAAAAGTAATGTTACCCGGCATCACCAGGCTGATATTGTCGCCATCCCTGATCACGCTGACACCGGTTTCGCGTAACTGCTTACGCAGCTTGGCTTCCTGCGAATCCATGTAGTAGCCAACACCGCCACCGGCTATGGCGCCGACACCGGCTGCGGCGAGCATGCGTTTTTGACGTTCCTTGCTGCTCTCGTCGCGGTTTGCGATGTAGGCGACCAGCGCGGCCACGCCCGCACCAATACCGGCACCTTTAGCTGTGTTGGAAACTTTTTCTTCACCGGTATAGGCGTCATAGGTTGTGCAGCCACTGATCAGCATCGTGCCGGAAACGGCAAATGCCACGATAAGGTTGGAAATGTTTTTCATGTTGAGTGTCCTGGGTTAATGATACGGGGGTAAATAATCGGAGCACGGATTTTAACGCTATTGATGGCTTAAATCGAATATTTGGGCGTTGATCTACCCGGAAGTTAACCAGGTAAATTGCTTATAGCGATTCACGGCACAAACGCAGCGCTTTCGCCATCTGGGCGCCGTTTTTATAGCGATCCTGGCGTTGTTTTCGCAGTGTCTTGTTGATAATCCGGCTCAGGCAGGCAGGGATGTTATTGTTAATTTTTGTTACATCAACGTGTTTTTCGTTGCAGATCTTGTGTGTCAGTCCGGCAATGGTGTCTGAGACAAAAGGCAGCTGGCCTGTTGTCAGTTGATACAGGGTGGTGCCCAGTGAGAATAAATCAGAGCCGCCGTCTACCTTGTTACCATCGACCTGTTCCGGTGACATATAGGATGGACTGCCGAGCATGGTTCCGGTCTTGGTCCTGCTGGAACTGGTCAGGCAGGCGACGCCAAAATCCGTGACCTTGACGCTGCCGGTCGATTCATCATAGATGATGTTGGCCGGCTTGATATCGCGATGCACGACATCGTGCTTGTGAGCAAAATCGAGTGCCGTCGCCACCTGGATGCCGATGTCCAGCACCACATCCACGGGCAGTAATGTGTCTGCCTGCTTGTGGTGGGAGAGGTCGACGCCCTGCAGGTAGTCCATGGCAATATAGGCCAGCTCCTGCTCTTCGCCAACATCGAAAATGGTGACGATGTTCTGGTGATTGAGACGCCCGGCGGTTTCGGCTTCACGCAGGAAGCGTTGCTTGATGTCATCGAGTTCGTCCGCATCGAACTCCTGCGCCAGTGCCATGGTCTTGATGGCGACGGTGCGCCCGATTTTCGGGTCCCTGCCGAGATAGACCAGCCCCATGGCGCCGCGCCCGATTTCCTTTTCGACCTGGTAACGGCCCAGCATCGGTTTCTGCACGCCCTTGTCGGTCAGGATCAGTGTGCCCTGTGTTGTGGTCTTGCCATTCTGTGGTAATACCACCATGTCCTGTATCTGGCGGTTTTTCTGCATGCGTTGTTTGACGTCGCGGAAACTGGCGTGTTTCTGGCTGATGTATTCAAACACTTTTTCCGCCTTGCTGAACTGGCGACGGCGTTCATAATCCAGTCCAAGGTTATAGAGTCGATCGAGTAGCTTGTCGTTGATCGGGCATTCGCGGTATTTTTCAAACGCCTGGTCGAGATGGCCCTGTGATTGCAAATGCTGGCCAAGTGTCAGGTTGGATTCAAACAGGTGCGCTTCAGTGCGCTGATGGGCTTCTCCGATCTTGCCTTTGATCGCAAGGGTAACGCTGCCGGTTACCAGCGCGGCCATTGGCAGCACCAGCGGTATCCACAGGGCGCTGATGATCATCAAGCCCAGCTGGATATTGAGCAGGATAAACAGCAGCAGCAGGCTGGTAACAAAGCCGCTCCAGAAACGAAACCTGGGCAGGACAAACACCAGGTAGAAAGCCACTGCCGCGAGTGCAGCCAGTTGCGCCAGCAATGCCCATGCAGGCACCGCATACATGTCACTGTGCAACAGGTTATTGATCAGGTGCGCGCTGATGATGACAGGTACCATGGTTTCACCGCCCGGGATCGTTACCCGGTCAACCAGGGAAGGCGCGGTAATGCCGATCAGTACATCCTTGCCGTTGAACTGCCTGTCATTTTGCTTGTTTGAATATATGTCGTAAAACGAGTGCACCCTGAATGCCGGCCTGTCATTGCTGTGCTGATAGAGATGCGGATAGACCCTGTAGCCGGGATCGGTATCAATTTTGATGCCGCCGAGCGTAATGTTGTGTTCAGGGTCGATACTAATGTCATCAGTTTTTACGTTCAGGCTCTGCGCGGCAAACATCAGGTTGAACGAGGGGTAATAGTGATCACCGTATTTCAACACCATCGGTGATACCAGGCTATTGCTGCTGTCGGTGAGCGATTCATCCAGCATGCCGGCGGCAGCATGTTTTGCCAGTAACGGTATTGGCGGCTGCACCTGTGTCAACACCGGCACACCTTTCGTCAGTACGCTGGGGACGTAGGCCGACCACTGATCGCTTGCTGCCGGAAAATCTGAAAATGTATAGGACGACAGCGTTTGTTTACTGACCGATGCAGAACCTTTTTGCATGTCATTGTTGAGGCCATAGGTGATGGCCAGTACGCTACGGTCCAGGCGCCTCAAACTGGCAGCGAGCGCACCATCGGTATCGAGCCGTTGCCTGGCGAGAAACAGAATTTCCTTGACGGTTTTTTCATACTTGCCTTCGTAGGTGTCGCGCATTGAATCCAGGCGTCTGACGCCGAACTCGCTTTGCGGTGTATGCAGCGGTAAGGCAAGGCCTGCGGTTCTGGCGCCACCGGCTTGCAGCTGTTTTAGAACGACGCCAAGATAACTGCGTGGCCATGGCCATTCGCCGAGCTGTTGCAGCGAGGCTTCATCAATGGCAATGATTTCAAGGTTGTTTTTCGATTCGGGTGCAGGTGAGAGTCTGACGCCGAGACCATAGGCTTGCCATTCCAGCGACGACATGAAGCCGGTCCATCCTGTCATCAGAAACAATGTACATATCAACAGTCCGGGGAACCAGTCTGCTTGCCAGAATCGTTTTGTTGCCATAGCGCCGTGATGTGAATACTCCATCTAGGAGTATAGACGCTGGATTCAGAGTCGCTGTATTTACACGGCTTCCAGCTTGCGCAATGATTCGGGTAACAGTTTCATGTCAACCAGGCCGGTGATAAATGCCTTGATGAAGGTGGCTTCGTCTTCATACACCATCTTGTAGTACTGGATCTTCATGGTCATGGCACTGCCGAACACAATGGAGAAGAAAGTCAGTATTGAACCGATCGCCAGTGTAGATACACCGGTGATGCCCTGGCCGATGGTGCAGCCCATGGCCATAACACCGCCAAAGCCCATCAGGATTGCACCGACCAGGTGGGTGAAAAAGTCTTTCATGTTGACGAACCATTCGATGCGGAATGACCTGCTGATCAGCGACCAGAGTAATGAACCCAGTATCACGCCGGCAACAGCAACCAGGCCGAACGAGATCATGGCCCGCTCAAAACCCGACTGCACATAGCCATAGCCCTGGCCAATCGGATTGATAAAGGTGAATGACTGGGCGGCAACTGCACTACCGCGTTCGGGTTTGCCCGCGTTGCTTTCTGCCAGCATGTCCCATTCGCTGTAGTAGTCAGTCATGGAATATAAGCTATCGTCAGCATTAACTGTAATGTTGCTGCTGGTGTACCAGGCCACCAGGATCACCAGGCCGACCACCAGGCCGCCGAGGATATTGTCCCTGCTGGAGCGAAAATCGACCGAGCGGAAAATCAAAACCAGCAGTAGCAGACCGATCAGGCCGCCGGCAAGCAGGCGCAGCATGGCGGTATTTTCCGAACTGATGACGGCGCCGATGTCCTGCTGACTGGACAGGTCTATCGAAAGCGGGCGTATCCAGTCATAGAACAGGACGCTGAACAGGGTCTTGTCAGTGCCCGGGAACGGGTTGATCATGTACCAGGCAATCAGGGCGATGACGATAAAAACCAGCACTGACTTGAGGTTACCGCCACCGATACGGATCAGGGTCTTGTTGCCGCAGCCGCTGGCAAAGGTCATGCCGATACCAAACATCAGGCCACCGAGAATATTTTCAGCCAGCAGCAGCTGGCCGTTACGGTAGGGAGGAAAGGTGTTATTAACTTCGACCATGCCCAGGTATTCGAGGCCGGTGACACCGAGCATTGCCACGGCAATTGCCAGTAACCAGGCGCGAAAGCGGCCATAGTCACCGATGTTGACCATGTCGGAAACAGCGCCCATGGTACAGAAATTGGTCTTGTTGACGACCGCGCCCATGATCAGGGCAATGATAAATGTAGACCAGAGGAAAAACGACAAGCCTTCTGCGAATGACTCAAATACCATGTTACTGCCCCTTGTTGTTGTAGATCATGATTATACAAGACTGATTTAACACCAG
This sequence comes from uncultured Gammaproteobacteria bacterium, assembly GCA_963807785.1. Classification (GTDB taxonomy): domain Bacteria; phylum Pseudomonadota; class Gammaproteobacteria; order SZUA-229; family SZUA-229; genus JABDQW01. The sequence continues at coordinate 6,267 of CAWEEC010000028.1, forward strand.
TTTATTCGCAGTTTCAGCTCTTATAAAGGGGTTCGAGTATCGTATCCTGTGCAGCTGGTGCTTTGTGTTTCTGGGAAATGAAAGCCTGGAATGCCGTGCACAGGGCTTTCGGGTCCCAGTTGTCGGCATGTGCACTGTACAGTGCACGGTTCAGGGCGATAACCTGTTCGCTCAATTCGGCCGGGCTGATGTTGGCAATGTCCGCCAGGCTGGTGATGCTGTCATCTGGCCAGCGCACCGCCGCCCACTCGAGCAAGGCTTCCTTGGTTTTTCTGGCGTCAGCCTTGTGACAGGCTTTTTCCACCGCCCTTGCCAGTGGCAGTATGGGTGTTACTGCTGCCGGGTTTGCTGGAGCCGGGTTCGGACGCCTGTTGCTTAAAAACAGCACGGTCGTTGTGATCCAGCCAATTGCCAGCGCAAGACTGATCCACGGCCAGTAGCCCGAATTGATCAAGGCATTTTCGGGTGTCGTTGCGGTGCTGGCTGCACCCCCGGTTTGTTGCGCTTCGCTTTGGGCAACAGGCGGACGCAGCATCTCAATTGGCGGCTGCATGGGAGCCGTGCTGGCCAGTCCCGTTGCTTCGATTACGGTTTCGGGTAATTGTGCGTACGTCCTGCTTGCCGCTACGTGTGTTCCACCATGGGATGCTGATGGCAGGAACGATGTAGCGACCGGCCTCAGTGGGAATCATCGCAACCTTGACCTGTTTTGTGCCGGTAATGCCGTCACGTTTACGCAGGTTCTCTGTCACCGCCTTGTCCGGGTATTGCTTAACAGCGTTAATTTCCGCAAGTTCAGGATCGTTGAGCTGTTCGGCTGTCAGGCCCTCGACCTTGATGGTTAGTGTGCGCGTTACCGGTTCACCTGTTCTGAGCTGGGTGATGTCCTCGGACCACTCTTCTTCAATTGTCAGGTTTTCAGCCGGCAGCCAGTCAGCGGCTGGAATGATTGCTGGTCTTGGTTTGACATTAACGCTCACGCTTTTTGAGCGCATTCTTTTCAATGTGCCTGATTGCATGAATTGATCGAACATCGAGCTGGAACGGCCGGCAGGTACCCGGCCTTCAAACACCACCGGCTTGAAGGTCAGTGTTCCACTGTGTTGCGGATACACGGCAAAGCGAAGTTCACTGACAGAATAGGGCATACCATTGATCATCTTCTGATAGTTTGCGACCTGTCCAAGTTGTTCGATGATGGCATCCGGGTCGCTTGTTTCGGGTTCACTCAAGGTAGGCCGGTTGATTTGTATACTGGTAAGAAAGCGAATCGTGTAAATAATCTCTGATTGTATCCAGGCCGTCTTCCTGTCCGTGCTCACTTCGATGAAATATGTACTCTGGCCACTCGTGCCTTGACTGCTGCCGGATGTGGATGGCTTTACCGTGACGCGAACACTCGGGCTCGTATCCTTGCCGAAAGGCACGGACGGTATGGTAAATACGCCGGCCTGCTTGCTGATCAGTGCCAGGTCCCAGGATTTTTTCAGGCTCCAGGAGCCATTAACTGAACGCATATTGGTGCTCTGGCTGCTGCTGAGGATCTCGAAGTCTTTGGTCAGTACGCTGAAGTCAGGATCGTCATCGACAGAACTGTCGGCTTCGTAAATCAGGTGAAAGGATTCATCCAGCGACACCGGGTTGTGGCTCAGGCGCGCGGTGATGTTGGCTGCCATTACTGACTGCGATGTAATGACAAGTAATATAAAGCTGTAAAGATATTTCATAATTCAATGTTTATTGTTCACCACAGAGGCACAGAGTACACAGAGATATGTAATGCTTGTGTAGCATCTCGACTGAAAGGAGAGATCTCCTCATGATTGAAATGTACAGTCATTCTAGCGTTTCTCTGTGCACTCTGTGCCTCTGTGGTAATACGTTTTACCACGGTTGTTGGGACTCAGCCTGGTCCGGCATGCGTTTGTATTGATAAATAAACTTGCGTCGCATCAGGCCGCCCGGATCGTCGGGGATTCTGCGCAACCATTGCTCCATGGCCTGTTCACTTTCAACGGTTTCAGCATCCTCCTGTTCAATGGCTTCATCCTGTTGCTGTGCCTGTAGCTGTTGCTGTTCAGAATCCTGTCGTTGTTCGGCCTGCGGCATGTCGGATTGTTTTTCGTCCTGCTTGTCAGGCTGTTCATCATCCCTGTTTTCATTGATGTCAGTCAGCTGGTCCTGTTGCTGTTCAGCGCCTTGTTGTTCGGATTCAGACTGATCACTCTGCTGTTGATCATTCGATTGCTGGTCTTGCTGTTTGTTTTGCGCCTGATCCTGTTGCTGATCTTGTTGCTGTTGTTGTGACTGGTCCTGTTGCTGACTGTCCTGCTGTTGTTGCTGCTGTTGTTGCAGGGCCTGTTTTACCAGCTCACGATTGAAGCGTGCATCCTCATTATCAGCATCCATTTGCAACGCCTGGTCATAGGCTTTTATGGCATCGTCATAATTGCCAAGCTTTGCCAGTACATTGCCCTTGTTGTAATAATCAGTACTGTTTGCTGGTGCATCGAGCAAGGCGTTTGATTGCTCATAGTTGCCGGCACGGTAGTGAGCGGCCGCCTTCCAGTCTTTAGCTTGAAACAGCTCGGCCGCTGTTTCAGCATCATCGGCATTGAGTGCTCGCATGGCTTGCTGATCCGGCCTCAGCCACAGGCTGTCAGTATCGATTGGCCACAGCTGTTTAGCATCAAATGCGTAAGCGGGTGGTGGCATGGGAAATAACATCAGCGCCAGGCATAGCAACCAGCCCCTGCGCGGCCACAACGCCACGATGGGAAGCACCAGTAATAACAACCAGGGTCCTTGCTCCTGCCAGATGTCGGCCTTGAGGTCGGTGTTTTCAGTCTCGGTTTTGACGCGTTTTTTGGCAAACAGTTTCGCCAGCTGCTCGATATCGCTGTCATCCGCCTGCATGTTGACGAACATGCCGCCACCCCTGAGCGCCGCTTGCTGTAATTTGGCAGGCTCCAGCCTGGAAATGACTATCGCACCTGATGCGTCTGTCAGAAAGCCGCCGCTCAATGGAATCGGGCTGCCTTCTGTGGTGCCAATAGCCATAATCGATAAGCGGTGGCCACTGGCCGTGAGTTCATCGATAGCTTTGCTTGCAGCCTGTGCGATGCCATCAGTGAACACCAGCACGTCGCCGCGTGTGATGCCGGCCTGTTGCAGCAACCCGGTTGCCAGCTTGAGTGCAGCAGCCATGTTGCTGCCCTGCGCCGGCATCAGTTCCGGTTCGAGTGAGGGCACCAGGTTGGCAATGGTGTTGTCGTCATCGGTCAACGGTGTCACTGTAAAGGCGGATGCGGCATACACGATCAAGGCTGTCTGTCCCCCTTTCCTGGCCTTGATCAGGTCCAGGATCTTCAGCCTGGCCCGGTCCAGGCGCGATGGTTTTACATCGGTCGCATTCATCGATTGTGACAGGTCAAGTGCGATGATGAGGGCAGATTCTTCACGAAACACCGGCTGTGGCAGTTTTTTCCACACCGGTCCGGCCAGTGCGATGATGCTGATAGTGGCTGCCAGAATGATCAGCAGCATCGGCAGCAGGCCCGATTTTTTACCGCCGGCGGTGAGTATATAGGGCAACAGCTTGTCGTCGCACACCGCTTTCCAGCTCAGGCTGGTCGCCTTGCTGCTGAGGTAAAGTGCGACGAACAACAGCAATGGAATGAAAGTATAGAAGGCTTCGGGTCGGAGGAAATGCAGCTGCTGTGGAATGTTCACTGTCATCTCCATCTGCGTTTATACAGTGCCGCGAGTGCAAGCAGGCAAGCCAGCAGCAAGGCAATGCCCAGTGGCCAGTAGAACAGCGACCAGGTGGGGCGGTAACTCTGGGTGTCACGTTCTACCGGTTCAAGCTTGTCGATCAGGGCGTAGATTTGCTGGAGTTCCTCCACGTCATGCGCACGAAAATATTTACCCCCGGTTTTTGCTGCAACCGTTTTCAAGGTACGCTCATTCAGTTCGCGACTGCCGCGTGGGCCGATGCCGATCGTGTGAATCTTGAGTCCTTTCTGAGCGGCAATCTCAGCGGCTTTCTCGGGACGTATTTCACCGGCATTACTGACACCATCAGTCAGTAGTATCAATACTCGATCCTGGTTGTTTTCGGTATCAAGACGTTTTACTGCAAGCCCAATGGCGTCACCGATAGCGGTGGCTCTACCGGCCAGCCCGGTGACTGCCTCGAGCAGCAGTGTTTTCACCGTTATGCGATCGAATGTCAGTGGTGCCTGCACGTAAGCCTGTTCACCAAAAAGGATCAGACCGATGCGGTCGCCCACGCGCTTGTCGATAAAATCACCTGCAACTGCTTTAGTTGCCTGTAACTTGGTGACACTGCGAAAACTATGGGTGAAGTTATGATCCATGCTGCCCGAGAGGTCGATTGCCAGCATCAGGTCACGACCGCTGACGGGCAGTTCGACCGGTTCGCCTATCCATTGTGGTTTTGCCGCTGCGCATAACAGGGATAGCCAGAGTAAAAAGTAGATAAACAATGGCCAACGTCGTAACGACTGTTGCGCGGATGTTGTATGGCCGCTTTCAAAGTCGGTTAGATACGGTACGCGCAATGCTGCATCATTACCGCTGGGCGCTTCTGGCAGGATCAAGCGTAACAAAAACGGTAGCGGCAGTAATGCAAACAGCCATGGCCAGCTAAACGTGATCACTGTACATCACCTTTTACCGGTTGCATGCGTATCCAGTCTTCACATAGCGACAGCAACTCATCAAAGTCTATATCAGGCTTGCTGTTAACTGGCAGGTAAGGCGCAGTCACAAGTATTCTGCCACTGTCGCCAAGGAAGTCTTTGCGTTGTGCGGTATTGTTCAGATGCTGTAGCCACTGCTCGCCGGTAAGACTTGCCGAGTTTTCGCGTGGATAGAAGCTGATACTGGCCCTGCGCATCAATGCGGACAATGCTTTTGCCAGTTCTAACCGGTCATGGTCATTATTGTATTGCTGGCGAATCCTGTTCAGCTCGGCAAGTGCAGTGCGTTTGAGTAGTCGGCGTTTTCGTATGTGTTTGGATAACAAAACAACGGCAACGATAACTGCAATGAATAGCAGTAGCAGCCACCAGCCGGGAGCAGGTGGCCACCAGCTAACCGCTTCGGGTAAATGAATGTCACGCAAGGGTAATGATTCAGCAGGCATGCTTGATCCAGGTTTCAGCGGCTCGCCCTGAACTGAGCGTGTTTGCCGGGTTGAATACCCAGGCCCTGCTGCAGGCTGGTGAGCACGTCGTCCTGAGTGGATACGGGTAATAAGTACATGCGATGTTGTCGGCACAGTCTTGCCAGCTCGGACTGGCGCTGATCGAAACGCTGCCGATATTCCTGGCGCAGCATCCTGTCTGCAGTATTGAGCTGCAATTCATTGATGCCATCGCTGACTTTATAATTGCCGGCTACTGGCAGTTCGACTTCGATCGGATCAAATACCTGCACCAGCACGACATCATTGTGACGCGCGATGTTGGTCAGGTGTGATTTGGTCTGTTCATCCATTTCCCTGAAATCACTGATAAGAAAAATCAGGCTGCCCGGGCGCGTGACTTGACGTAGCCGCGACATGGCATGGTTTGTATTTCGGGCCTGTGTGTTCGGTGTATGTTGCCATGCCGGGTGTTTGCAGGTTCTTCCAATCAGCTCAAGCACTGCAGATTTGCCGCGCCGCGGCTTCATCTCAATATGATCTTCGCCAGCAAATATCAAGGCACCCAGGCGGTCGTTGTGCGCGCTGGTGCTCCATGCGAGTAAGGCAGCGGCCTTGCTGGCAGTGACCGATTTGAAACATCCGCGGGTGGCGAAAAACATCGAGGCATTCAGATCGAGCCAGATCAGAACGGGTCGCTCACGTTCTTCACGAAAAACCTTGGTATGCGGGTCACCGGTACGCGCGGTGACTTTCCAGTCCATATTACGGATGTCATCGCCGGGCAGGTAGAGGCGTGATTCATCGAATTCCATTCCGCGCCCCTTGAAGGATGACATGTAGGCACCGCCCTGGCGTGCGTGTATCTTGCTGCTGTGCAGGGGCAGCTTGCTGGCATCATGCCTGAGCTGGATCAGCGATTGCGGGCTGATCCATGTTATACCTTCGGTTTTTGAGTCTGTGTTCAATGCGGTATCACCGAGCACATATGTTTTATGGAACTGCGATGCGTGATATCAGTTCCTTGATGAACTTATCAGGTGTCACACCTTCAGCTTCAGCTTCATAGCTGAGAATAATGCGATGACGTAATACATCATAAGCGATGGACTGAATATCATCCGGGTCAACATAATCCCGGCCGGCAAGCCAGGCATGCGCACGCGCGCAGCGATCGATTGCAATGGTTGCACGCGGGCTGGCGCCATACAGGGACCACTGGGCGAGGTCATCGCCATAGGCGCCGGGATTACGCGTTGCCAGTACCAGGTGCAACAGATACTCCTCGAGGTTATCAGCCAGGTACAGCTTGAGAACTTCCTGGCGGGCATCAAAAATGCTTTGTTGTGAAATCTTCTGCTGTGGCTGAGCACTCTGTGTTTCACCGTTGCGCGCTTCATCACGCGCCAGCGCGAGTATGGCTTTTTCTGAACTGGCTTCCGGGTAGTCGATGGTGACGTGCATCAGGAAGCGGTCAAGCTGTGCTTCCGGTAATGGATAGGTGCCTTCCTGCTCGATTGGATTCTGCGTCGCCATCACCATGAACAACTGCGGCAGGCGGTAGGTGACTTTACCCACGGTGATCTGTCTCTCCGCCATGGCTTCCAGCAGGGCGGACTGTACTTTCGCCGGTGCACGGTTGATTTCATCGGCAAGGATTAAATTGTGAAACAACGGCCCCTGTTGAAAAACAAACGATCCGTCCTGTGGACGGTAGACTTCGGTACCGGTGAGATCGGCTGGTAGCAGGTCAGGGGTAAACTGAATGCGGTGAAAGTCACTCTCGATGCCGTCACTCAGTACCTTGATGGCCCTGGTCTTGGCCAGTCCGGGAGCGCCTTCGACCAGCAGGTGGCCATCGGCCAGTAGCGCAATCAGCATGCGGTCTACCAGGGTCTCCTGACCGATAATGTGTTGTTCTACATGATTTTTGAGTTGTTGAATCGATTGCTGATTTGACATGCTTTTTTGAGTTCTGTTTTTAGGTCCAGCTAACGGTTTTTTATGACAAATGCTGTTGTTATTGGTTCAACCGTGGAATGCAGGCTGCAAGCCGGTTGGTATTGTACCCGTATTTTCGCTAGACTTCGCGGCTTAGTGCTACACCGGGTGCTCTCGCTGTGAGAGATAATCGGGAAACTGGTGCGCTGGATATTCCTTATCCGCTCAATCCAGTACTGCCCCCGCAACGGTGATTGGAATCGACCTCGAACAAACCACTGTGAGCAGATCATGGGAAGGTTGCAGGTCCGTAATTTTCCATCAGTCCGGAGACCGGCCCGTGTAGTCATCAACCAGGTTGCGGCGGGCAGCTAGGGTGCAGAACATCACTGCAGCAATCGCGGTGCGATGTTTTTTCCTTGTTGCCTCCAGTCTTTTGGGGGTGTCCTTGTACAGAGTATTTTCATTCGGCGTATTCATGCTCACAGCAGTGTTGCATGGCAATTGGTTATTTGCATCTTACTCATTCGTCGTATTGCTCCTGCGGCAATCGCCACTGCCCCACCTGCCAGTACGCAAAGACCGAAGAGTGGCTTCGCGGAGCACCTGGACAAGCAACTGCCCTGCGCCCACTTTCTGCGTGACCTTCACCGTGCCCGAAGCCCTGCGCCGTGTGCTGCGAACCCATGCGCGGGCAGGACTGAACGCCCTCTTTGCCGCGTCCTCACAGACCCTCAAGGCGTTTATCGCAGATGAACGGAATGTGGGGGCAGACATGCCCGGCTTCTTTGGCGTGCTCCACACCTGGGGACGCACAATGCACTACCATCCTCATATCCACTACGTGGTGGTGGGCGGTGGTCTCTCCCAGGATCGGCAGCGTTGGATGCCTTCGCGGGCCAAGTTTCTTGCCCCGGTCCACGCCATGAGCAAGGTTTTTCGCGCCAAGCTCAAAAGCGAACTGGAGGCAGAAGGGCTTGCCAAGGACATCCCTGCTCACCTCTGGAGTGACCCCTTTGTGGTAGACACACAGGCCGTGGGCTGGCGGGAATACGCTGCGTTATCTCGCGACCTACATCTTCCGCGTCGCCATCCAGATCACCGCATCGTCAAGGTCAAGATGATCGGGTCGTCTTGCAGGTTATCGCCCGAGCCACAAACGAGAGTACAAGATCATGAGTCTGCCGGCCCTGGAATTCCTGCGCCAGTATCTCCAGCATTGTGCACCCAAGGAATTGTCAAAGTGCACTACGGCTTCTACGCACCAGGCAGCCAAGTACGACTTTGGGAAAGGCTAGAGTCGTCCACTTGCCAGCGACGCGCTCATGCCGCCTCAGAGAGAGAGCGGGCCCTGGAGACTCGGACGATCCGTCGCCGAAGCCGCTGGCCTGTCCCCGATGCGGCGGCGGTCTGGTCTACGTGGATACGTGGAAGTCCAAAGGGTGGACGCCTCGTCTCGATCCAGCGCCTTCAGCGCCGATCACACAAATCGCCCAAAGGAGGATAAGACGACAAGGACGCCTCAGACAAGCTTGACCGCAACCGAATGTGCGGCCTTCGGTCACCTCATCACGTAACTAGTGATCCGAGGTCAAACAGGTGTCGCCTCCATTCAGTTTGAATGGAGTCTGAATCACGCTCGAAAGCGCCGCTCGGCGGCTTCTGGACTCCAGGGGAGCACGCGCGTCTGAGTCGTGAAGAGCCGATCCGAGGTCCCACAAGAGCACCAGAGGCTCTCACTCTTCCCGCACCCAGCCAAAAGCAATCCCCATATCGTAGCCGGACAAAGCTTACGCGGCTTCTTCAACCAGATTCCATTATGACCGCTTCGCAGTCATATCAATCCTTGTTTGTTAGGTAGCTGCCTTCCTTTGTCCAATCTGTAAATGACCGCGGCGAGCACAGCGAGATTTCAGTGCTGCAAATGCCATGATGTATGTATAGGAAGATCGAGTCTGATTTGTTCGCTACAACAAAGGGGCTTGAAGAACCCACAGCATTGATGCAGACTCCCTCGTCGCCTTCATTGTTGGCATCGAGCCGGCCTGCGGCCACATCGGATTCTGAGATTGAGACTTCGTTGGGCTTTGTAGTCTTTGGTCAGGAAAGAGTGGGAGACACACAACTGAACAGCAAGAGCAAAGTTGTCGTGATGGCTGGAAGAGGACTCACCAGAGCCTAAAGATTCTTGTCCCGCACACGGTTCACCTCCTTCACCTAACGTTGCCGCGCCCTTGGCGTCGGCATCGGTATGCTCGTTTCGTTGGCCGTACGTCCCTGAGAAGCTCTTGCTCCCTGCTTGAGGACTTGTATCCCACCTGTGTACCTGCCGAATCCCTGTTACTTTGAGCCATTTGTTGGTACTCAGGCACTTTCGGCCACGTACACACACAGTAACTAGTCAACCATTCGCGTTCTCTTGTGCGCTGATCGAGCACAATGCGT
>CAWEEC010000029.1:0-27521 GCA_963807785.1 uncultured Gammaproteobacteria bacterium
GGGTCATCGTATTTACATCCATTGGCTTGCCCAGTAAAAAGCCCTGCATTTCGTCTACCTGTAGCTTGTGCACATAGTTATATTCCGCCTGATTCTCAATACCTTCTGCTACAACTTTTAATCCAATCTCGTGCGCCATGGTGATCAATCCACCATACAATGTCCTGGAACGCTTGTGCTTGACAGCGTCAAGCAGGAAAGTCCTGTCGATCTTTATCCAGTCAAAATTAAGGTGGCCAAGATAATTGAAGGAAGAATAACCGGTACCGAAATCATCCAGAGTTACAGTCACACCCATAAATCTCAATTCGTCAATGATGTCAGCTGATTTCTCCAGATCACGCATTACAGTTGTTTCTGTCACTTCGATTTCGAGATGCCCAGCATCAAGTTGATTTGTTTTTAATGCCTGTTTCACGGATTGCACGAATGAATCATTTGAAAATTCGACAGCAGAGATATTTACTGAAACACGCAAGCTCTCAGCGCCCAGATCGACCCATACCTTGGCCTGTTTGCATACAGCGTTCAGACACCAGATGCCAATATCCACAACCAGCCCGTTCTTTTCTGCTGTTGGTATAAATGATCCCGGTGTGACCAGCCCCATTTTAGGATGCTGCCACCTGATAAGGGCTTCCATACTGTCAATAGATTCGGTTTCAGTATCGATCTTTGGCTGGTAGATCATTTTGAATTGATTGTCTTCAATTGCAGTATGCATTTCTATCTCAAGCAGCATTTGCTCGATGATTCTTTGATTGATTTCTTGTGAGAAGAACTTGTAATTATTGCGTCCCAGCATGCTGCGGGCATGCTTTTGTGCTGAACGAGCGCTTTCAATCAACGCATTTGGTGAAGCACCATCATTTGGATATAACGAAAGCCCTATCGTGGTCGTGACCAGAAGTTCGTTATCTGCCACCTGCATCTTTCCCGAAAATTTTTCCTGGATACGTTTGATTATGTAGATAAGCGAATCAACACTATCAAGCCCGGTCAACAGTAATGCAAATTCATCGTCATGAAGTCTTGATAAAGAAGGTCCTGCCTGACCGGGAGCTACCATTGATGCGACCGTATCAGAGCGCCGCAGTATGGTCTTCAGGCGCTGTCCGACAGCCTTGAGGAATTCATCACCAACGACCTGGCCTAAGGCATTATTGATACGACTGAACATATCGACGTTGAGAATCGCGACGGCCAGGATATTCCCTTCACGTGTAGAATTTGCCATAGCCTGGCTGATCCGGTCTTCAAAAATGACGCGCGTAGGTAGGTCGGTTATAGGGTCGTTGAATCTGTTTTTCGAAAACTCTTCCTGCTGGGTTTTAAGTTCTGACTCAAGCGCTTTTATTCTTCGGCTTAACAGCTGTACATCAATATTGTTATTATTTTTCAGCACATCATATTCGTCTGATGCATCTTGCATGGCCTGCTGGTTTCCCTCGCTGTCCTCATCATCAAGATCATGTTGTTCGAGCCAGGTTACGACCCGGTCTCGACCGTTATCCTTTGCAGCATATAATGCCTTGTCAGCATGCTCCAGTAATTGTGCAGCGTTTGTCATCTCTACTGCTGAAACTGATACACCAAAGCTGGCGGTAATGGTGACGTTCTTGCCAAAAAAACCGGGGGACTCGTGCTTTATCTTGCTGCGAAGCTCTTCAGCGACTTCCTTACACCTGGAAAGACTTGTATTGGGTAATGCAAGGCAGAACTCCTCACCACCATAGCGACCAACAATTACACCCTCAATATTGCAGGCATTCAATATTTCGGAAACCATACGTATAGCTTCGTCACCTACAGTATGTCCAAAGCGGTCATTGATCGATTTGAAATAATCGATATCGACCATGATACATGCAAGATCGGTGTTTGTTCTGGCAGCCTGCCTGAACATCTCCTCAAGCAAATCGAAAAAAGCTCTGCGGTTATAACAACCTGTCAGCGCATCACGGGATGCCAGTACCTCGAGTTCCTGGTTTTTGCGTCGTATTTCAACGTCATTTTTTTGCAGTGTTGTCACTGCATTCTCCAGTAGAACATTGGACTCTTCGACATCGGTAATATCATCGAAAGTTACCAGCGCTCCGCGTGTATTTCCGGCATCATCCAGGATTGGCGCACTATTGGTTGACATTGCCCTGATTCCCATGTGAGGTGTTGACAGGTTAAGCGCAACACCTGTATTTTTCACACCACCTTCCAGTGAGTTTAGCCAGGGTAACCGGTCATTTGCTTCAGATTTTCTGAGTTTCCATTTCAAGGTCGAGGCTTTTGCCCCTACCAGCGTGTCAGGATCCTTGTCTATCTGTTTGGCAAACGCGTCGTTCGCCATCATGATCTGTTCTTTATCATCCAGTATCAGTACACCTTCAGCGAGTGCATTGAACGCAGTTCTGACACGTTCAGGCACTACTGCTTTAGGGTCGAGCACATGAAGTGCTTTACGCAGAATGAATATATATCCGGCTATACTGGATAATGCTACGAACAGCAACAATCCAAAGATCGAATTAGTCAGCATATTTATGATGCCGCCAGACATGCTGGCGAACTCAACATTGACCGACCCCCAGCGTTGAGTACCGGCATAAACAGGTATCACAACTATGTTTTCTGTGGATCTCTCATCGCCAATATTGTTGTAATCGATATTCTTGAATTCTCCAAATTTTGCAACAACATCACCATTGGTACGATGCATCGCGGCCGCAACAACATCGTCATTGCGTTTAACGAAACTCTCCAATGTTTGATTAACAATAATCTGATTCGAATTTGTCGCAGCTACAGAGAGCTGGACCGCCAGCGATTCACTGACTTTCTTTCTTGCTTCCAGCATCATCGCTTCTTTCTTGGGAATCATCCCGAACAGGTCCGCAATCAACAGTACACTCAGTGTAAACATCACTAATCCAAAGCTGACCCTGACCGCAGGACTTATAGTAGGCATATTCATATTTTTATTCTCTTATTGCTGAACCGCCAAATATTGCATCGACATCGACTTTTTCTTCTCTCTTTTCTTTGAGTTTTTTCAACTTTTTCAATTCTTCAAGTGAGGTAGGAATCTTGTCCTCATGCATTTCTTCTTCTTTCTTCTCATCATCATCCTTGTAGGCAAGAATGGGCAATGGATCGTAGCCTTTCCATAACGGAATCGTTGACATCAGGCTGCTGAGCAAGGCGCCACTTCGCAGTATCCACGCTACAACACCGGCTGTCAGCACTACCCCAGATGATTTCGCTGCCGCCACCTTGAACTCAACAACACTGGCTTTATCCTGGGCAGATTCAGCCATCTCCTGCTTCATCTTGTCTATCGCAGACCATAAAGCGTCCATTGATTGCACCTGCACTGCTGCGAATGTCGATACTTTGTGTACTTCTGCTTCAGCAACGATCGGCTCATCTTTCTCTACAGTTTGAGGCGGTGTTTCGGTTTGCGGCACAGGTGCGGGTGTCGGATCGATCGTCAATACCGGGGTTGGTGATGGTGGTACCGAAGTCGAGCCAATTGGTACAAAACCTCCACCAAAACCGCCTGCTTCTTCTGCTGATCCACCATCGCCTGTTTCAGTTTTATCTTCTTCCTCGGTCACATCATCATCTGTATTATCATCCGTTGGTGGAATACCGTTGTCTTCATCACTACCCTGTCCAACCTGTACGACTATATCGAAGCTGTCATTGGCAAGCGCACTGCCCGAACTATCAGCAACCGTAAATCCGAACTGATCAGAAACGGCAGCAGCTGCGGATTGATACACCACCAGATTATTTTCGAGGTCCGCCTGGGTGAATGTGTCATTCACATTCATTACAACACCGCTCAATAACAGCGCGCCGTTGGTTGGCAGTGCTGTAATGGTATAAATAACTTCTGAAGTGGTATTGTCGATATCTGTTGAATTCAACTCGTTGCTACTGATCGTCGCCGGTGCTGTTCCTGTAGCCAGCATGCCTGTATTGGCTTGCATGACTGGTGCATCATTTACCGGAGTTACGGTAACGGTAAATAATGTATCAACTGACAGTCCCGAGGGATCTGTTGCACGTACCGATATCTGTGCCGATCCGTTCATATCCGCGGCATAATCCAGGGTCAGCTGGCCGCTTGCAGCATCGATAGCGGCAGCCGAGAACAGGCCGATATTGGTATTGCCCACGATTGAATAGGCCAGCTCTGAATCGAGGTTATCGGTATCATCAAAAGCTGCATTCAGATCGATGCTGGTGGCTGATGAATCTTCATTTACAGCAACATCCGTAATGCCGCTGGTTGTTGGCGCATCATTGATTGCTGTTACCGTAATATTTACCGTCGCGGTATTCGAGATCGCACCACTGATATCGGCAATGGTATAGGTAAACGTATCGCTCATGGTATTTGAACCATCGTGGGTATAGGTCACCGTGCCGTCACCGTTGATGATCAGTGATCCATTTGCGGGTGCAGCGATAATATTGATGCTGTTAAGATCCAGCGCGTTGTCTACATCGCTGTCATTTGCAGCGAGATCGATCAGTACAGAATTACCTTCAGCAACGCTCGCACTATCGTTGCCCGCCACCGGCGCATCATTCACAGGCGTTACCGTGATATTGACAGTCGCCGTGTTGGATATGGCGCCGCTGATATCTGAAATGGTATAGGTGAAGCTGTCGCTCAGGGTCTCACTGCCGTTATGCGTATAGGTCACCGTGCCATCTGCGTTGACAATTAGTGAACCATTGGCGGGTGCCCCGATAATGATGATGCTGTTCAAATCCAGGCCATCATCGACATCGACATCATTGAATGCCAGGTCGAGAACAGTAGTTGATCCCTCATTTACAGTGAAGTTATCTGTATTCGCAACAGGAACATCGTTCACCGCAGTACCGGTCATTACTTTGATACCGGTAATCGCAGGTGCCACACCATCATCCACACTGGTCAGAATATTGAAGTTGCTGTTGTAGTTCAGCGATGGCGTAAACGTCAGTCCGGCGAGCAAGGTATTCACATCGGCGATGGCGCCGCTGGCGCTCCAGACGCCACCGGCGAAGGTGGAAGTGACTGCACCGGAGGTGCCGGTGTTCAGGCTACCAGCAGTAACATCCGATAAGGTTAATGTCACCGTCACATTGGCGCTATCAACATCGCTGACCACAATATCGGTCAGGTTCAGCGCAGTGTCCTCGGTGTAGGTTTCCGGGGCAGACAGGTTAGTTGCTGTCGGTGCATCATTCACCGCGGTACCGGTCATCGCCTTGCTGCCGGTAATGGCCAGGGCCACGCCGTCATCCACGCTGGTGGCGATGCTGAAGTTGCTGTTGTAATTCAGGGTTGGTGTAAAGGTCAGTCCAGCCAGTAGTGCGTTCACATCGGCAACGGCACCGCTGGCACTCCAGACACCACCGGCAAAAGTGGAAGTGATTGCACCGGAGGTGTCGGTGTTCAGGCTACCAGCAGTAACATCCGACAACGTCAGTGTCACGGTGACGTTGGCACTATCAACATCGCTGACCACAATATCGGTCAGGTTCAGCGCAGTGTCCTCGGTGTAGGTTTCCGGGGCAGACAGGTTAGTTGCTGTCGGTGCATCATTCACCGCCGTACCGGTCATCACCTTGGTACCGGTTACTGCCAGGGCCACACCATCATCTACACTGGTTAGAATGTTGAAGTTGCTGTTGTAATTCAGAGTTGGTGTAAATGTTAAGCCAGCTAACAGGGTATTCACATCAGCAATGGCGCCGCTGGCCGTCCAGACACCACCGGCAAAAGTTGAGGTCACGGCACCGGAGGTACCAATATTCAGTGTTCCAGCTGCCGCATCCGACAACGTCAGTGTCACGGTGACGTTGGCACTGTCGATATCACTGACCACGATATCGGTCAGGTTGAGCGCGGTGTCTTCGGTGTAAGTCTCCGGAGCGGACAAGTTGGTTGCCGTCGGTGCGTCATTCACCGCGGTACCGGTCATCGCCTTGCTGCCGGTAATGGCCAGGGCCACGCCGTCATCCACGCTGGTGGCGATGCTGAAGTTGCTGTTGTAGTTCAGGGTCGGTGTAAACGTCAGACCGGCCAGCAGTGTATTCACATCGGCGATGACACCGCTGGCGCGTCCAGACACCACCAGCAAAGGTGGAAGTTACCGCACCGGATGGTGCCGGTGTTCAAGCTGCCGGCAGCAACGTCCGATAAGTGTTAATGTCACCGTGACATTGGCACTATCAACATCGCTGACCACGATATCGGTCAGGTTGAGCGCAGTGTCTTCGGTGTAGGTTTCTGGCGGCCGGATAAATTCGTTGCCATGAGGTGCATCATTGACCGGATCGACGCGAATAGTGACTGTCGCGATATTCGAATCAGTACTGCCATCGTTTGCATGATAAGTGAAAGAATCGATACCGTAAAAGTCTGCAGCCGGTGTATATGTAAAAGAGCCATCCGGATTCAGCGTGAATGCTGCGGCATTGGTCGGGCCAGTGTCCAGTACGGCCGTGAGTGTATCGCCATCTATATCGAAATCATTTGGCAGTACACCATTGACAGCACTGACATTCAACGTGCCATCTTCACTGACGACGTAACCCTGCCACGCGGGCATTTCGCCAGCTGTAACACCATCAGCCAGTGTGCCATCATGGCCAAGGGCAGATTGATCCACTACCGCTGTTCCACTGCCTTCGTCAAAGCGCCAGTTACCGATCAATCCCGGCTCTGCTCCACTCAGCAGAGTGTTCATGTTTGTCTGGATGTCGAGCTGCGTCCGTGTCGTATTCCAGACACGAACCTCATCAATCTGGCCGTCAAATCGTTGAGTAACCGCATTTTGTCGCCCGCCGATCTGCAGTTCATTCATGGCGGGATAATTATCGGCGATAGCACCTGAGCCGTTATAAGTCTCGACCAGAACACCATTGGCAAAGGTATTGACTACACCGTTGTTATAGGTGACTGCCAGGTGGGTCCACTCCCCTGCCTGGACAAAATACCCGGTGTCATGCCAGTTCCAGTTCGGATTGACATTATCAAAGGCCCACCTCACCTCACCGGTGGAGGCATTGATACCCATCTCATATTCACCTTCCTTGTTAATGATGATTTTCGACCCTGTACCCATGCCTGTGGGTTTGATCCATGCTTCCATTGTCAGGTTGGTCGATACATTTAAACCGGGATAATCACCGATACGCACATAATCATCGACACCGTCAAACACCAGACCGATACGGTCATCGCGGGCAACAGGTACATCATTGACTGCAGTGATATCGATTTGCACATTATCGGTATCACTCTGCGCACCACCTGTACCAGTATTACCCAGGTCATTGGTAATTACAGTAAGTGTGTCTGCAGCAACGCCATTGACGTTTAAATTACCTGTGTATTGCAGACTGGCCAGGGTTGCATTGATATCAGTCACATTGCCGCTGAGAGTCAATGTGTTTGATCCATTAGTTCCAGCACTGATTGTTGCTGCACCGGCAAGGGTTACATCAAGCACACCATTGGTTACACTCAGTTGCGTGCTTATAACGCCAGCGCCGGCATCCGGGTCGGCGACTGAAATACCGGCAATGGCTGTCTGCGTATCTTCCAGTACAATCTGTGTACCCGGAACTGTATTGACCGGTGCATCATTATCGCCATTGACCGTTATCGTTACTGTAGCGACATTGGAATCACTGGTACCATCATTGGCCATGTAGGTGAACGTATCCGTACCGCTGAAGTTGGCCAGAGGCGTGTAATCAAATGAACCATCAGCATTGAGTGTGAATGAAGCAGCATATGTCGGTCCGCTCACCAGAGATGCAGTCAGTGCATCACCCTCGGCATCTGTATCGTTGATCAATACACCCTCAGCCGCAGCGACATTTAGAGTTGAATCTTCTGCTACAGTGTAATTCTGCAGTGCTGATGCATAAAGAATTTGTATTTGTTCTGCTGTGAGCACCTGGCCGGTTATAGCGACTTCGTCGATGCTGCCACCAAAGAAATTATTGAGCGGTGTAATCGTACCATTACCGCTTGACCGGGTGCTGGCACCAATCGCTATTGGTTCAAAGTTGCCAATGTCACCTGATGTCGAGCCCAGACCGCCGCTATAGGCATTCGTATCCACACCTACTCCATCAAGAAACAGTTCCATACCAGCTGAACCGAAAGTAACAGCAACATGATGCCAACTGCCGGCAGACACCGCGCCCGCTGCTGAGTACATGAAGCTATCCCCTGTCGCACTCTGTAGACGGACCTCGATACTGCCATTGGTCAATAGCATGATGGAAAAATGTCCGCCTGTATCTAGATCGGAACTGTCCTTGGAGAATAATCCCTGGTCAGTTAGCAGATCATTGGTATTGAACCACATCTGCACAGTACCATCGTCGAGCAAATAGCTGTTGTCGTGACCAATTTCTACATAATCATCAATGCCATCAAAGCCGACTGATGTATTGGAATCGCCAGTAATCGCACCGGCCTGTCCAAGCGTGACACCATTGTATGTTCCATTTTTTCCAGTCCCTCCATCATCAGCTGCTGACGTTCCGCTGGTCTCACCGAATCGCCAGTAACTCAGTGGACTGTATGAATTTATTATGGTATTAAATTCACCCGGATCATTTGTTGCGACCGGTGCATTGTCGAACACATCTATCGTTACTGTCGCTGTATTTGAGTCAAGTGAACCGTCATTAACCTTGTAGGTAAAAGTATCTGTACCTACAAATCCGACATTAGGTGTATATGTGAAAGAACCATCTGAAGTAAGTGTGACAGCACCATTAACTGGGCCAGCTATCAGGCTGGCAGAGAGGATATCGGCATCGATATCAGTATCATTCGCGATAACACCTGTCTGATAAAGTTCAATGGCTTCAGTAGAAGTAAGTGCACGATCATAGATACCGACCTCATCAATCATACCATCGAAGAGTACGGCTAGCTAGTACCCGGGCACTACCTATTCTCATGTCGCTGTCCCACTGTGATCTGTCTAATTTGGGTACCGGTGTCAGCTCCCTTCAAGTACGCCATCTACATACAAATCGGCCTGTAACGTACCACCACCCAGATCTGATACAACCACGACTGCCTGGTGCCAGCCACTTGTATCGGTAAAGTTACTGGCAGAAGTTATGTCGATCGAAGCCGTATCATTTACATCGTATCCCATGAAAAACGTTATCTTGTCATTGACATCGTAACGACCAACCGTCAGGTGCATTTCTGACGATGTCGGCGAATTATCTGAAGGGCTTCCCCAGCCGTTTTCAGTACTGACACCCTGCCACAGGATATGATGCTGGCCTGCTGTTGTGTCCGTCTTGAACCAGGCAGAAAGTGTAAAGTTCGTTGCGGTTGACAGATCAAGGCTTGAGCCAGCAGTTTGCACATAGTCATCAACACCATCGAACACCAGGGCTGCATCACCCGTTCTGCTCGAGGTAGTCCATGCTGTACCACCTATTAATGTTCCGTCATTACCATTGCCTGTTGCATCAGTAGTTGTGGTTCCACTTCCTTCTTCAAACTGCCACGCTGCTGCCAGGTCAGATGCTGTCGCATTTTCAGTCAATGCATTGACAATCAGTGTCTGGTCCTGATTTATACTGTAAGTTATCATTATTTGCTATCGGTGGTGCCAGGACAGATTCATAGCTATTTTGTAATCCTGCACTGACTGCGACATTGGTTTCAATTGAACCGTTGCTATATTCCAGAACCCAGTCACCGCCAAGTGAGTTGTGTCCTGTAATGTCATCAGACGCAGCTACATCGGCGCCAGTTAAATTCGCCAGCTCGATTAATAAACCATTCGCCCTGCTCACTTTCTGCAAGGTTACAGCCATAGATGAGTATGTCGGCATCTTGTTGCAGTGAACTGCCCCACGCAGTCAAACTGTCACTGTATTGCTCAAGACTTGTGGTATTCAGCCATGTGTTACCCAGTTTGACGGCGCCATCATCACCGTGCGAGATAATATGCAATGCGTCGACATCGTCATAATCAGACAGCACATCATTAATCTGTTCAATGCCATTACTGTCTGCCATCAAGCAGAATTATTTCAAACATTGTCGAGCCGTTACTGTCAGCTTGCAGGTCATCGATAAATGACTGGAAGTCACTTACTGACTCGTCAATGAACACAACTTCCTGGCGTTGTTCTTCTGTGATTGAGGCCAGCAGATGTCGTTGTTCCTGCTTGCTAGTCTCCTGTTGTTCTTCATTGATAGCGGCTTGCTGCGCTGCCAGCTCTGTCTGGGTTTGTTGTGCCTGCTGTTGCTGTTCTTCAGCAGCAGCCTGTTCCTGTGCTGCAGCTGCTGGTGCGGCCCCATCCAGTGTGCCCTGCCAGTTGTGCTGAATAGTGTCTGAAAATGCGACTGAGGATTCGATGTTACCGGCTTCGTATTCCAGCTCCCAGTCACCGCCGAGCAATTGATTACCGGTGAGATCATCACTGGCGGCAACATCGGTTGCCGTTAAATAGCTGAGTGCATCAACCAGCGTCTTGCCTTCTGCCGTAGCCGCGAGGTTGCAACCGTAAATGAGCAGATCACCGCCATCGGAAAAACTTTCCTTCCAGTTACTGATATCCGAAGAACGGTCTTTGAGTGTTGTTTTATTGAGTTGGGTGGCACCCAGCTGAAGCTGGCCGTCATCGCCATGGGACACAATGTGCACTGCATCAATATTATTGTGACTTTCGAGTGCTTCGCTGATCTGGTCGATACCATCACGGTGTGCATCCAGCACAACCACGTGGATGTTACGACCTTGCTGTTGAGCCTTGATCAGGTCGTTATGTAATTGCTGGTAAGTTGGGTGCGCGTGAGTCAATGATAACCAGTTCGTTACGCGCGATAGAAATCGATTGTTCCACATGCGTTTGAACAAGCGCGGTATGGTCCTCGCTGTCACCCGGCACGAGTTCCTGAACAGTAGCAACACTGGCTTCTGTAGCGACAGCGAGTGGATCCGCCGACAATAACAGTCTCGGTTCCAGCTCCTCGAATACAAGCCCAGCCTTACCGTAGTGTGATTTCTTTTTCGACACTAAGCGCTTCTCTGGTGATGTTGACTCAATCGTTAAACCTCTGCAGTTGGCTCAACGAATATCCATTTGCGATCATTTACGTGGGGGACGTAATTGGAA
The DNA here is from genome assembly GCA_963807785.1 of uncultured Gammaproteobacteria bacterium. Taxonomy (GTDB): domain Bacteria; phylum Pseudomonadota; class Gammaproteobacteria; order SZUA-229; family SZUA-229; genus JABDQW01. The sequence goes on from CAWEEC010000029.1 coordinate 11,176, forward strand.
AGGCGTCTCCAGACTCCTTAAATATAGTCTAAGTAGCTGAAATAATTAATGGAAAAGGCTGCCGTCCGTCGGCTATAAAGGGGTGAAAAGCGGTTATTGTGTCGGAGATTTTTAAAAATCCGAAAATAACAGGCCACTTTGAGAAATTTATGACAAATTGATCAATTATTAATCAATTTGTAGCCCTGGATGAAGCGCAGCGGACTCAATTCGGCCGGATCGAAACTGGATCCCCGCTTGCGCGGGGATGACGTCATCAGATGGATTGCAACAAGTAGATAGTCACTGCAACGCATGCCGGGATGATGACATGGGATGGATTGCGAAAAATTGGAACGTGACTCCCGCGCAGGCGGGAGCCCAGTGTCCTTGTTTAAATCCCGGATTACACTTCGTTTCATCCAGGCTACACACTTGTAATCTCGCCAAGGCGCCAGGAGCGCAAGAAATTCGATTACATTATTTTCTTTCTTCGCGTTCTTGGCGCCTTGGCGAGAGACAATATCTGTATGGATGCTACAGACAACACATTTCAATCATAGGGTGCCACGTGCACCGCAAGCGTCAATCAAACTGTTGGCGATGGTGCGCACGGCGCACCCTACTGTCTGTGGCTTAAAGCGCTGTAGGGTGGGCACTGCCCACCGAGATTGATGTGGTGGGCGGTGCCCACCCTACTGCAGGATTTTGTGTCCAGCTGTGCACTTCTAATTAATGCTGGACGCCAATATCTCAGTTTGGCATGACTGGTAAATAAGATTGTCTGTTTTAACATCCGATGCGGACACCCGTTCACTCAGTTCATCTTCTGACATGTCTGCTGTTACTTTCGCCCAGTAGGCTGTTTTTCTGTTTGTTTTCAGTTCAACCTTACACTCGTAGCCCAGTTTTTTTATCGCCGCCTGGCGTTTATAGGCACCTTGCTCACTGCTGTACAGGCCGAGTGAAATGCTGGGACCCGCCGTATTATTTATGATTGCGATGTCTTTCACACCTGCTTGCTTCATTTGCTTTTCAAGTGCCCTTGCTGCTTTAGAGGACTGAAGAATTCCTGTTGATACCCGGTACGTTTCGGATGAAGTTACATCGTCTTGAATTTCATATCCGTTAATTTCCTTTTCAAGCGACTTCATCAAAGCAATCAGCTTGTCTTTTTTCCTGAAAGGTCCGATTCTTCTGCAAATTGTATTTTCTTGTTGTTCCGATCCATTGTTATTTGTAACTTCTGGAGCAGCAACGGGTGCCTGTTCGATTTCATTTGGTGTGGATTTAGCAGCGTATTCAGCTTCTTCCTGTTGATCAAACAATCGAACCGTACACTTGAGTCCACCGGGAATCCTGTAATCCCTGTTCTGCAGTTCAAGGCGTATACCAAAGGTACCACTGGCCGCATCGATAACCTTGTCGACTACGACGACATTGGCGACCAGGTTATCAAACGAACCATATTCTGTTTTGACCTGGGCATGCATGCCGGTTGTCACACGGTCAAAATACGTTACCGGTGCAACCACTTCTACTCGCAGCGGATCCAGCTGTGCCAGTTTTAATATCGGATTATCTTCGATGAACTCACCCGGCATCAGGTATCGATCAGCAACCACACCGTCAATCGGGCTTCGTATATTTCTCAATTCGAGATTCGCCTGCGCATGTTCCACTTCGAGCTCATTCAGTGCGACCTCATGGTCCGACTGTTCTTTTTCGCTCAAGGTGATTGCATTATCCCTGTAAAGCTCGACCGAACGTTTTTGCTCAACCCGGCTTAGATTCAGCGTCTCCTGGCTGGCCTTGACTTTTACCTGTTCAACGTCTGACTTGATGGTGGCAACGATTTGCCCTTTCTTTACCGTATCGCTGCGATCCACCGTAATCGTATCGAGTACACCTGAGACCGGACTGCTCAGTTCGATCGTCATGTTTGGCTCTATCAGGCAGTCTATTTCCGGAACAGCCTCGGCCCGAGCGGAACTGCATACCAGCAGGCTGCTCAACAACAAAAATCTGTTTATTTTTATACTTATCATCATCGTTGCACTATTCGGACATCCCGCTAAATGCCAGCATGTCGTCTCGCTTGCTGTCAACTTTCATCATCGCATTCCTGATCTGACGGTAGTAATTTTCAGCCATGACTTGCGTGAAGCGCATCATCAGGCGCCCGAGCCACTGCGGCTTGACCTGTGCCCTGCCATTACTGAATTTGGCAATAGCACGCGCCATATTGCCAAAGCGTTGTTCGATGAATGCATCTTGCAATGACACAATTGCCTGGTAACTACCGGGATCACCCTGCCTGCCGCAACGCCCGGCAAGCTGCCTGTCGATCCTGGCTGATATGTTTTTTTCACATGAAATGACATGCAACCCCCCGGCATCGATAGCTGCCTGTTCCAGCTTGATATCCGTACCACGCCCTGCCATATTGGTCGCCACGGTTATGCGACCACATTGTCCCGCCCTGGCGACGATTTCGGCTTCCTCTTTATCCTGTTTTGCATTAAGCACCTGGTGCTGCAGTCCTGCTGTCAGTCAGCAGTTCGCTCAGGTACTCTGAATCCCTCAGCGTTCGTGTTCCGACCAGTAGCGGACGTCCCCTGTCATGCTCAAGCTGGATACTGCTGATGATAGCGCGCCACTTGGCATCAGTATTAGTGTAGATGTATTCGGGACGAATGATGCGCTGCACGGGTTTGTTAGTAGGGATGGTGACGACTTCCAGCTGGTAAACCTTTCTCAGTTCCTTGCTGACCTCATGCGCCGTACCTGTCATCCCTGACAGGCGCAAATAACGTTTGAAAAATAACTGGTAGCTAATGCGTGCCAGGGTCTCCGTCTGTCCGGTTTGTTCGCAGTCTCTCTTTTTCTTCTATCATCTGGTGCAATCCCGCCTCCCATGACCGGTCGGGCATGGTGCGTCCGGTGTTTTCATCAATGATATTGATCTCGCCATCATTAACCAGGTAATGCACGTCACACTCATATAGATGCAACGCTGCCAGTGCCTGCTCCACAAGTGCATTACGCCGCCTGGCGCCGCGCCACACACCTCGCATTAATGACGCGAGCTCAGCCAGGTAATCCTTGCCGTACTGCGTCAACTCGATTTGCCTGGCTTTTTTATCGACTGAAAAATATTCATTCTGTTTCAACTGCCGTGCCAGCCAGATCGCCTCCCGGTGTACTGCTTCGCGTTGAGTATTGTCTGTCTTGCATGAAAGTATCAGCGGTGTCCGTGCTTCATCAATACATACACTGTCCACTTCATCGATGATGGCATAATTCAGGCCACGTAAAAGTAACTGCCCGCTGACGGGTCTGGGGCTATAGAGTGACTCCAGCTTGAGGTCGAGAGCGGAGTGATATTTCTTCAGCACAAGCCGGTCACGCAGGTAATCAAACGCGAGTTGCTTGCTGGTGCAATAGGTAATGTCACAGTTGTAGGCCTGTTTGCGCTGGGCCTCATCCATACCCTCAACCACACAGCCGACGCTCAGGCCGAGGCGCTCGTATACCGGTCGCATGAGACCGGCATCGCGTTCTACCAGGTAATCATTGACTGTTATTACGTGCACCGGCATACCGGCCATTGCGGCACATCCTGCAGGCAAGGTTGCAGTCAGTGTCTTACCTTCACCGGTCTGCATCTCGGCGATCATGCCCTGCAGCATCACCCAGCCGCCAATGAGCTGGCTGTCAAAATGCTTCATACCGAGCTCCCTGCCGGCAACCTCGCGTATGGTGGCAAATGCCCTCGCAGTAATCTCCTCTGTCAGACCCTTGCTATGCAACTTTTTCTTTATATCAATAACCCAGCTATCCAGCCCGCGCTCGCTGAGTTTACTCAATGGCTTTTCCATAGCAGCGATACGAGCAGTGAATGTTCGCCATTGCTTTTTTTTCGCCGCTTCAGGTTTTGACGATAAGGTGATGAAGTTTTCAACAAAAGTTTCTATGCTGCCTTTATCTTTTTCCTTGCGGCTGGGATAGGCGCCATAATAGATGCCAGGATGCGGCAGCGGCTCCCTGGCTTGCGTCGGGGAAAACAATGATTGCATTTTTATTGCGCCACTACCCAGCATTTATACACGCCCCAGCTCATCGAGGAACAATTCTTCCAGTGAACGATACCATTGCCATGCCATGGGTTCGTAACCGTGCGCAAAGCGTACATACACACGCTGGCCAATATGCAGCTTGCTGATCGAATCGGGTAATGCCACTTCAAACTGGAAATACTGATCTTTGGTCCTGACGCCGTCCTTGTCATAAGGATCCGTCTTGATTGTTCCACCACCATCCTGCGCCAGAGCTTTGCTCGGCAAACGGTAGGTTGCTGCAGGTATTTCTCTTTCGACTTCAGATTTCATGGTTGCATGCATCATGCCTTGGAGGCGAATTTCTACTTCATGAGCTCGTTTTCTGACCAGGCCTATAGCATTCTGCGGCACCACCGTGCGCACGGATACGTTATTGAAGTCGATCACATAGGCGATGGGATCGCCCTGTTTCAGGTAATGTCCGTGCAGGTCCTTGGATTCTGCAATTATGAACACACCATCGACCGGGCTGGTAATCGTCATTTCCGAGATCTGTTCCTGCAGGCGTTTGATCTTGCCTTCGAGCACGTTGATTTCATCCAGCGTGATTTCAGCCTCGACAATGTCGTCCTGCACCAGCGCGTCATACCTGGCGTTTAACTCCTTCTTCTGTGATACCAGCAACTTGAGCTGCGTTTGCATTAACGGATCGGAAGTTACAATAAGCGCTTCGCCTTTTTTCACGCGTTCGCCATCCTTGACCAGAACTTTTTCTATGAAGCCACTGCTGCCCGCCCTCACGTACGAATGTTCAGGCATCCAGACAACGCCCTCCGCCATGGTATTCAATGGCATGGGTATCAAAAACAGAACTGATACAATAACAGCAATGCTGCCGACACTTATGCTCAGTGCCCGTTCGCGTCTGTGTGACAACACCGGGCTCTTCAATAAATAGCCGATGGCTTTTAATACTGGCAGCACCAGTTGCATAAAAATTGCCCAGCACGCGAGCGCAATACCAATAAAAAAATACTTACCCGCAATGAACAGGGTAATCATCACCAGTATCATGATCCTGTAAACGAAAGCTGCACCACCATATGTCACGAACCAGTAGTTCTCTCCTTCAGCGGTGACCGGCGACTTGATGGTCTTTACACCAAACAGGTAACGCTGTATCAGATAGGTGTAATAGCGGTTGGACCTGTTACCAAGCCCCGGTATTTCTATGGCATCGGAGAAAACATAATAGCCATCAAAGCGTAATAATGGATTGCCGTTAAACAGTAATGTTGACACACCACCGATCAACATAATGTTAAACAGAATATCGCTGACAATACCCTGCTGTACGTTCAGCCATAATAATAATGCGATAGACGCGAGCAATAACTCAACAATGATTCCAGCTGCTCCCACTATCATGCGCTGCCGCTTTGACCTGAATGAGGAAGCGGCTGAAGCGTCAACATAGGGCACCGGCATCAGCACAAGCAACATTATTCCAAGCTCATGGACTTCACCACCCCATCTTTTTACTGCAAAGCCATGGCCGAGTTCATGTAATCCTTTGACGACTGGATAAACGAACCAGATTATCAGCAGATTTTGCGTCGAAAGCGCATGTTCCATCGCATGCTTGCTCAGCATTGACCAGTGGCGTGTCATTTCGAGCAAGGCAAATAACATGATGGCCAGGCCAATCACAACCGCGGTTTTTGAAAACAACGGCCTTACCAATGGCATCCAGCGTGTTAGCAGCTTGTCCACATCGAATAGTGGTATACGTATGGCAAGAGGATTGCCAACACGGGAAACAAACAGCCTGTGCCTTTCCCTGGTTCTGCGTTTAATCAGCTCCTGGACATCCGGAGCCATTTCGGCCAGCAAGTGATCGGCGTAATGCAGCTGGCCTAGCAACTGAATAACTTCTTCCTGTGTTGGTGCATCATCGCCATACTCATCCTGCATTATCTCCCAGATTTCATTGACTGATCTTTTTCCATTGATCAGTTTTATAAAATTGTAAGCCGCTTGATTAAAACGATGGTGACGTCCCGATGACTCATCACGCAGGATGAACCAGGCATTACCCCTGTATACATGTTGATAGATGCGCACATGAGTGCGTAAAGACAGCTTTACCCCGGCAACGCGGTACCAGTGAGAACTGAACAGTTGATCAGACATGGTTTACCACCATGACCATAATTTGAGTCGCAGCCAGTCAACCATCTTATGTGTCCAGATCCACAGTAACTGGCGTTCGCCTATGTGTATTTTACTGACACCCTGCATGCCTGGACGCAGGAACCCGGGTGTTTCAACCAGTGCAGCTTCCACCTGAAAATAATTTGCACCTTCACCTGATTTGGAGACGGGCGTAATCTTGTCGACAACGATTTCGAAGCTATCCTCTGCTGCAGCTGACAGGGTCAGCTCGCCTTTCATACCTACGGATAATTCAGCAATATCGCTTTCATCAACATCTAACAGGACTCGATACTGGTCAAGCGGTGACACCTTGTACAGGATCTGCCCTCTTTCCACCGGTGAACCCAGTGCACGCGTGAAGTCACCGCTGACAACAATGCCGGCGATTGGCGCAGATATGACAGTACGTTCGAGTTTTTTATCCAGGATTTCTATTTGCGTCTGTGCCTGGTCCAGCTGGGCACGCAGTATACCGATCTGCGAGCGATCACGGCTGGCCAGTGCCTCCCTGTATTCTTTAGTAATCTGTTTCTGCTTGCCGGTCCATTTCAGCTTTTCAAGCTGTAAATCCCTGTCATCCAGTGTTGCCAGCGTCTGCTTTGCTGTCACCATATCACCCGGCCTCGCCGTTGCATCATCGATATAGCCTGCTTCCGGTGCGGTGATGACACGTTCGACGGTACCTTCAAGCACTGAATTGGCCGATACCCTGTATTCCCATTGCAGCAGGGCCAGCGACACAACCACCACTACAGTCATGGCAATGCCAAATTTCAAACCGAGGTGACCCCGCCCCAGTACTGCGGATGCCATGCTCCTGAACAGCTCTCTTGCCTTCGCCGGCAACGGCCGATCGTTGACACGACGGTATTCAAGAATTGGCGCAAATAATGCTGCCAGTTGCTCACACAACTCGACAGTTTCCGGGGTAAATGCGCTGGCAGCTGCACTGCGCTCAAATATAACGCCGCCTGTTACCAGCTCGTTATGCATCAATGGCACGGTGCAAATGAAATGTCCGCCGTGATTTTTTGCCAGATCTTCGTGCGCCTGCAACAAGTAGGTGCTGTTTTCCACTGCGGGGTAGACCAATGACTCCTTTTGATCGACGGCTTCTTCAATCGCAGCTTCGATACGTTTAATAAGATTCTGCCTGCTTTCATAGCGTGCGCTGTGAGACAGCGCATACAGTTTCAGCTCGCGTCCCTCGATAAATCCGATACTTACGCGTTCACACGACAGGCGTGTTGCGAGTTCAGTGACGACGGAAGTCGCCGCCGCTGTAGAACAGTCCTGCGACAACGCACGCGCTGTTATTTGCAGCGCCAATGCCGCATTTTCTGGTGTATTGTCGCTATTGTTGCTGCTGTCGGCGAGAAAATGCAGCCACTTGATTGCTGCTTCGACGCTGTTGAGGAAATCGTGTGTTTTTACGGCCGGGTCGTGTTTGAACTCGATGCTGACAGCACCGTAAAGCTGACGCTCGATTAGCAGCGGGCATGTCACCAGGTAGTTTTTACTGCTGATACCGGTCACCGTTTGAGTGGCATTGACAGCGACAAGCTGTTTAACGGCAGCCTGGTTCTGTTTGGCATCAACGCGTGTCACCACGGACTTGCGCCGTTTTAACACTGCATTGATATTCTCATGGATCAGCTCACTGGCGATAAATTCATCGGACGACACCTCGGCCAGGCTGAAAGGCCCCCTGTCCGGTTCACCCAGGTATACGCAAGCCTGCACGACCCCCTGCATTTGCTGACATGCATAGTCGAACCACACCTTGACCAGTGATGGTGAAATCATTCCCCAACCTTGAATTTATTCTATTAATCCTGTGTAAAAATGAGTATAGAAGGGATTTGTTGTCAATTCAGATAGATAGATCGAATTAGTGAGCGCGCTGAGTCTAGCGATAAGCCGTGTTTTGAACTACACTTCACGAGCCCGCCGCCGCCATCAAAGCTGATTGCTCTGCCTGGTGTTTGCTGGCGGCTAGTCCCTGTTTTATTGATGTGCATCAACAAACGTGTTTCGATTATCATTAAAAATTGGCTGTTAAGTTAGTGAATATGCAACGTTCCTGCACCCAACGCCGGGTTATATTCACGAAATCGCAATATAACGCATTAATAATAACGAACCTTAACCACTGAACATTGCACCGCAAGTACGGGCACCCTTGGGAGATTTTTGATGGATACCAGCGCCACAAATACACAATACGTCTATTCATTTAAAGAAGGTGACGGTCAGAATAAAAAACTGCTGGGTGGCAAAGGCGCCAACTTATGCGAGATGACGCAAATTGGCATTAATGTACCGCCCGGCTTTGTTATCAGCACAGAAGCCTGCCTGAGCTACCTCGATACTGAAGACCGGGAGTTACCGCCCGGCTTGATGGACGAAGTTCACGACCAGATCAAGGTACTGGAACAGGAGACGGGCAAAGGTTTCGGTGATCCTGACAACATGTTGCTGCTGTCTGTACGCTCAGGTTCCGCACTGTCGATGCCTGGCATGATGGACACCATCCTCAATCTTGGACTGAATTCCCAAACCCTGCCCGGCCTGATCAAGCTAACCGGCAATGAACGCTTTGCCTGGGACGCGTACAGACGCTTCGTGCAATTGTTCGGCAAGGTCGCCCTGGGTATTGCCGATGATAAATTTGACAAACCTTTTGAAGAATTAAAGCAGCGCGAAAATGTCAGCGACGATATTGATCTTACTGCAGACAATCTACGCGAAATCAGCGATGTATTTCTCGATGTAGTACAGGGTGAAACCGGCAGGCCTTTTCCGGAAGATGTCTATGAGCAATTGACCCTGTCAGTCAAGGCGGTTTTCAACTCCTGGATGGGTAAACGTGCGGTCGACTATCGGCGTGAATTCAAGATCACCGCTGCCATGGCAAACGGAACCGCCGTCAATGTTCAAACCATGGTGTTCGGCAACATGGGCGATGACTGCGCCACCGGCGTCGGTTTCACCCGTAACCCGGCGACCGGTGAAAATGTCATGTTTGGTGAGTTCCTGGTGAACGCCCAGGGTGAAGACGTGGTTGCAGGTATCCGCACCCCCAAACCGGTGCACGAGCTGGAAAACATCATGCCTGAAATGTACAAACAGCTGGCCGCGCTGCGTGACCGCCTGGAGAAACATTACCGCGAAGTTCAGGATTACGAATACACCATCGAAAAAGGTATTCTTTATTGCCTGCAAACACGCAACGGCAAAATGAATGCAACCGCGCGCGTGCGCACCTCGGTAGAGATGGAAAAGGAAGAGCTGATTACCCGCGAGGAAGCCATCATGCGGGTTGATCCGGAAGAACTCGACCAGGTTCTGCATCCAATGCTTGATCCTGACTACAAGACACTACCGGTTGCCCAGGGCCTGCCGGCATCACCCGGTGCTGCCTCGGGGCATATCGTGTTCGATGCCGACCGTGCTGAAATGGCCAAACAGGAAGGTGAACATGTCATTCTTGTGCGCGAAGAAACCAAGCCCGAAGACATCCACGGTTTCTTTGCTGCCGAAGGTGTGCTCACCAGCCGTGGCGGTAAAACGTCTCATGCGGCAGTGGTTGCGCGTGGCATGGGCAAACCCTGTGTCGCAGGCGCCGAAGGTATCAAGGTTGATGTTGAAAAACATATCGCCCAGGTCGGTGACACCGTTCTGCACGAAGGCGACATTATCACCATCGACGGCGGTAATGGTCACGTTTATCTCGGTGAAATACCCACGGTACCACCCAAGTTTTCCGATGAACTGCGTACCCTGCTGGGCTGGGCCGATGAATTTGCCAGGCTCAAGATCATGACCAATGCCGATACCATCGATGCGGCAACCAAGGCTGTCGACTATGGTGCCATGGGTATCGGATTGTGCCGTACCGAACGTATGTTCAATGCCCAGGACCGGCTTCCTATCGTGATCGATATGATCATTGCGAACGACAAGAACGCACGCCAGGAGGCACTCGATCGACTACGTCCGATACAACGCGGTGACTTCAAGGAAATCCTCAAGATCATGGCGCCCAAGCCGGTAACCATTCGCCTGCTGGACCCGCCGATCCATGAATTCCTGCCCAATGAAAAACAGCTTGAGCAGGAAATTGAACGTCTTGTACAGCTGCGCACAACGGTTGAAGGTGTTAACGATTTAATGAACACCATGCACCTGCTGCGGCGCAAGGCGGATGTCAAACAACTGCCTAAACCGTTCGCGCCCGGTGGACGTGAACTGGTCGACGCCGCGATCGCCAAAAAAACACAGATGCTGCACAAGGTACGTGAGCTGTTTGAGGTCAATCCCATGCTCGGCCATCGCGGTGTTCGCCTCGGCATTACCTATCCTGAAATCTACTCGATGCAAATCCGTGCGGTACTTGAAGCGGCTGCCGAATGCAGTAAGGAAGGATTCGACGTGCATCCCGAGATCATGGTGCCGCAAGTGTGCACCGGTCAGGAACTGCTGTGGGTGAGAAAAATTGTTGACCAGATCCGTGCCGAAGTTGAAGCCGAATACGAGGTGCAACTGAAATTCAAATTCGGCACCATGATCGAGGTCGTGCGTGCCTGCATGCGCGCCGGCAGGCTGGCTGAAATTGCCGAGTTCTTTTCTTTTGGAACCAACGACCTGACCCAGGCCAGTTTCTCGTTTTCGCGTGAAGATGCTGAAAACAAGTTCCTGCCTTTGTACGAAGAAGCCAACATCCTGCAACATAATCCTTTCGAGGTGCTGGATGTAAAAGGTGTCGGCAGACTGATGGAAATCACTGTCGACTGGGGCCGTAAAACCAACCCTGATCTGAAAGTCGGTATCTGTGGTGAACAGGGTGGCCATCCCGAATCTGTCCGCTTCTGTCACTACGTCGGTCTGAATTATGTGTCCTGTTCCCCACACCGTGTTCCTATCGCCAGGATTGCAGCTGCGCAGGCGAAGATAACGGAACATGAGTACACTGTTGAACAGGGATTGAAGCTGGAAAACAAATCGCTTTGATGGAGGTGAAATCATCATGAGCAATATCGAATCACTGCTCGGCGCTGAAGCCGAGAACTTGCTTGGTTACCAGGCGACTGCTATTCCAAAACAGCACCTGCACCTTCCCGGCAGTGACTTTGTTGAACGCGTGATGATGAACAGCGACCGTTCTCCAACTGTACTGCGCAACTGGCAGGCAATGACAGGCCATGGACGTCTGGCCAATAGCGGTTATGTTTCCTTTCTACCGGTTGATCAGGGGGTTGAACATTCAGCTGGCGCTTCGTTCGCACCCAACCCGGCGTTTTTTGATCCTGCAAACATCTGTGAACTGGCCATTGAAGCCGGTTGCAACGGTGTGGCATCAACTTTAGGTGTGCTTGGCAGTGTCGCACGCAGGTATGCGCATAAAATTCCATTCATCGTCAAGATCAATCACAATGAACTGCTGACCTACCCGAGCCATTATGACCAGACCCTGTTCGCCAGTGTCGACCAGGCATTTGACATGGGCGCGGTTGCGGTTGGTGCCACCATTTATTTCGGCTCAATGGAGGCGCGACGCCAGATCGAGGAAATCAGTGAAGCCTTTGCCCAGGCCCACGAACTCGGTATGGTCACTATCCTGTGGGCTTACCTGCGTAACAATGAATTCAAGCATGATGGCGTCGATTATCATGCCTCGGCTGATTTGAGCGGCCAGGCTAATCATCTCGCAGTCACCATCGGTGCCGACATCGTCAAGCAGAAACAGGCCACCAACAACGGCGGTTACAATGCCATTGGTTTTGGCAAAACACATCCACTGGTTTACGACAAACTGACAACGGATCACCCGATCGATCTGACCCGCTACCAGGTCGCCAATTGCTACATGGGACGTGTTGGCATGATTAACTCCGGCGGTGCTTCGGGCGAAAACGATCTGGCGCAGGCCGTGCGCACGGCGGTGATCAATAAACGCGCCGGCGGCATGGGCCTGATCTCGGGACGCAAGGCTTTTCAGAAACCCATGCAGGATGGTATCGCGCTGTTGAACGCCATCCAGGATGTCTATCTTGCTGATGAAGTTACCGTGGCCTGAAACGGGTCATGAACAAACAATTAATAGTGGTAAATGTAACCGAATTACCCGGATTATGTTGCACTGCATCCGGGCTACATACTGAACACTGACAACAGCACAATCATCGATACGACTATTGTCAATCTTGCTAGCAAGTCAGTACGTACAACAGGGTTTAGATTTAATATAATTTCATGCTGAAGATTTGCCGGGTTGTGCGAATCAGGTGAAGGAAAAAAGATATGCGAAGCTCTAAAGTCGAGAAATCAGGTACTAATGCGCCAGGGTCTGCGTCGGATTCTGCGCCAGGTTTGAAACCGGCGGACATCCACGCAGCGAAACAGACCGGCAAATACCCTGGCATTGAGACCGTCACACACGGCAATGGAGCAGTTGCTTATGTGATGGGGCATGTCTGTGGTGGTGTTATCGGTTACCCCATCACACCTTCAACCGAAATTTCGGAACTGTTCGAGGCCTTTCGCGCCAAGGGTGGTTGCAATGTCTGGGGCAAACATCCGTTTTTCTTTGAACCCGAAGGTGAACATTCGGCCCAGAGCGGTGCCATGGGGGCGACACTGACCGGTGGTCGTTTCATTTCCAATGCTTCTTCCAGCCAGGGGGTGCTCTACGGGCTGGAGTCTCACTATGTCACCGTGGGCAAGAAGGTGGGTGGTTTCGTGTTACAGGTGGCTGCACGTTCTGTTTCCAAGCACTCACTGAACGTCATGGCGGGGCATGATGATGTCTATGCCCTGCTTCCGGCAGGCTACACCATTCTATTTGGCAGTAATCCGCAGGAAGCGGCTGATCTGGCGGCTATCGCCTACCGTGTCAGCTCCCTGTCGATGGTGCCGGTGACCAATGCGATGGACGGCTTCGCCACCAGCCATATGCAATGTGAAACCCTGCTGCCTGAGCCTGAACTGCTGAAGGAATTTCTTGGCGATCCGGCTGGCCGAATCCAATGTCCAACGGTCGCGCAGGAAATGTTGTACGGCGCCAAGGGCCGTGTCTATCAACTGCAGAAGTACCTGGCCAGGCACAGCGGCGACATTCAAGCGGACAATCTGCGTGCATTGCAGGATTACCTTGAAAACCAGGCCGATGCAATTGAAGCCGATAACGAAGGCGTTGATGTCGCCGACACGCTTGCATGGGTTCCAGAAGAACTGCATGGCCAGTGGCGCAGACAGTGGCTCAATGCGCACGAAAAAGGCACGCGTCAACTGGTTCCCGCGATGGTCGACATCAATAATCCAGGCCTCACCGGCGGCGTGCAAAATCAGCCTGATTTCCAGGCCGGCCTGGTCGATCACCGTACACACTTCGTTAACGAGGTGCCACGTTTCATCCGGCAGGCCATGGATGAATACGGCGAACTCACCGGGCGTCATTACAACCCGGTACAGACGTTCATGGCCGATGATGCCGATTACGTGATTGTCGGCCTGGGTTCCGTCACCGACGATGCCGAAGCCGTCGCCAGCCACCTGCGCAGTCAGGGCAAGAAGGTGGGCGTGGTCTCGATCAAACTGCTGCAGCCCTTCCCCGAAGGCGAGCTGGTGGCAGCACTCGATGGCAAGAAAGCCGTGACCGTGCTGGAACGCTCGGAAGTGACGGCTCTCACCAACCTGGTGACACAGTCGCTGTTCAAGGCGCGTGAGAACGGTGATCTGATTCGACACCAGGGCATACCCCCGATCACCCGTCTGCCCAAGATCAGTACCGGTATCTTTGGCATCGGTGCGCACGATCTGCAGCCCCGACACCTGGTCGCAGCCTACAGGAACATGGAAAGCTCGCTCAATGTGCCGTTCTTCTACCTGGGCTCCCAGTTCTTCGAAAAGAATCCCACACCACGCAATGCCAAATTGCAGCAGCGTTTGAAATCGGCCTATCCTGAAACCGAGTTCATGGCCTTCGACACCGAGGAGAACCCGTCGCTGCTGCCGCAGGACGCCTTCCGCCTCCGCTTCCACTCGGTCGGCGGCTATGGAACCATCGCCACCGGCAAGCTGCTGACCGATATTCTCGCCGGCGTACTGGACGTGCATTCGAAGTCCGCGCCGAAATACGGTTCTGAAAAGAGCGGCGCGCCAACCAATTTTTACATTACCCTGAGTCCGGAACCGATCAAGATCACCAACGCGGAACTCGAAGATGTTGAAATCGTCGTCTCGCCGGATCACAAGGTGTTCAGCCATACCAATCCACTGCTCGGCCTCGGCGAAGACGGTACCCTGATCATGCAGTCGCATCACACCCCGCTCGAGGTATGGAAGGAACTGCCCGCCTATGCCCGCAAGATCATCCGCGATAAACGAATCAAGCTGTATATCGTGGATGCCTTTGGCGTAGCGAAGAAACATGCTCCGGTACCGGAACTCGAGATTCGCATGATGGGTATCGCCTTCATCGGCGCGATCTGCGGCCACGTTGACCGGATATCCAGCGGTGGATCACAACAGGCCATCCTGGAGAAAGTCGAACAGCAGGTGACAATGAAATTCGGCGCCAAGGGCCAGACCGTCGTCGACAGCAACATGAAGGTTGTCAGGGAAGGACTGGAAGCCACCTTCAAGGTCGACTACAGCAACGATGAATTCAAGACAGCGGACAAGCTGGTACCGGTACAGGTCGGGCTCGGTGTCGAGATCTCCGCCGCCATGTCGAGAGCCAGCGGTAATACGATCACCAACGGCCTGTTCGATCAGACCTATTACAACGATACCCTGGCAGATCGCATCAAGGACGGCAGCATTGGCGAGGCACCGGTGATGCCCGGCACAGGCATGTTCATGCCGGTAGCGAGCGCCGCATGGAAAGACAAGGGGCTGTTCAAGCTCGAGGTACCTGAATATAGCGCGCATCTGTGCACCGGCTGCATGGAATGCGCCATGGTGTGCCCGGATGCCGCCATTCCAAACACGGTACATGATATCCATGACCTGCTGCTGACGGCGATCAACAAACTCGATATTACCGAACAGCACCGGGCACAGATGTCCAGCCAGGTGTTTCCACTGACCAAAACCATTCGCGATGCCTACAGGAAACTGCCGAGCAAGGATCCCAGGGCCTTCAGTGAAATCGTCGCCGAGTCCGTGGCGGACCTGGATATCGACAATGTCAGCCTGAAACGTGACTTCGACGCGATGGTCGAAGTCCTCGAATGCTTCCCGGTGGTCAAGACCCGTCCTTTCTTCGATGCCATGGAGAAAAACGCGGCCGGCACCGGTGGTCTTTACTCGGCCAACATCGATCCCTGGAAATGCACTGGCTGTCTTGAATGCGTCGATGTCTGTGGCCCGGGCGCACTCAGCGCCCAGCGTCACAGCAGCCAGACACAGGCAGAGATGCAGCGAAACTTCGAATTCCTGAGCCTGCTGCCGAATACCGCGGCTCGCTTCACCGAGAATGCGATCCAGCCGGGCGGTGACACCAAGCGCCTGATCCTCGATCATGACAATTATTATGCGATGACAGGCGGACACGGCGCCTGCCGCGGCTGTGGCGAGGTCACCGCGATTCGACTCCTGACCGCCACCAACCGGGCGATCCACGAGCAATTGCGCAAATCCCACGTCAGGGAACTGGAACAGTTGATTGCCGCACTGAACGAAAAGCTCGAAGGTCTCGTGCCTGATGAGGCCGATCCCGGGCGCCTGCAACGCATGCACGACACCATCCGCACGCTGGAAAAGCGACTCTACAATTTCGAGAGCGGGCCAACGGGCAACGGGCCAAGCGGCCTGGCTATTGCCAACGCCACCGGCTGCAGCAGCGTGTATGCTTCCACCTTCCCCGCCAATCCTTACAAGGACCCCTGGATCAACAGCCTGTTCCAGGACACCCCGGCGGTTGCCAAGGGCATCTTTGAAGGCTTTTGCGCAACGGCGGTCGATGATTTCACCGCGATGCGCACCGCGAAGCTCGACCTCGACGACCAGTACAATCCTGAATACCACGATCCCCTGTTCAGGTGCTTCAACTGGCATCATTTTTCAGACGACGAACGCGCCCTG
>CAWEEC010000030.1:0-38260 GCA_963807785.1 uncultured Gammaproteobacteria bacterium
GCCGAATGCGCTGCCAACATAAAGATAATAACCCGGCACGGTATGCATGCTGCCGAGTTTGCCAACCTGCAACAGCGCTCTTTGATCACACTCAAGCAATAGCAGGTAGGTGCCATGCGTTGATGTATTATCATTCATTAACATTTAACGCGAGGATAACGGCTGATAACAATTCATAAATAAAGGCATATTTGTCCGCAAATAACGCAAATAATGCGAAGGGTAAAGCATGCATAATTACACCGAGAAAATATTCAGGCTAGTTTAAAACGTTATCTTTGCGTGTTTTGCGTTGTTCGCGGACATAAATATATCTGTGTTTATCCGCGTTCATCTGTGGACCATATACCTGCCAGGCACCAGCATGCCACTTCGTTAATCCAGACGGCCCATTGTTATCGACGTTGTGCCGGTGAAAACAGCGCTACGTGCCTGTACTTGAACAGCGGAATCAGAAGCATGCCAGCGACAAAGCCGCCAAGATGTGCGCCATAGGCTACACCACCCATTTCGCCGGCATTGACAAGGGAGTTGATAATTTGCAGCACAAACCAGAAACCAAGCACCCAGTAGGCCGCAATCCATGGTGTATAGATCAGAATACCCACGGGAATGACCACCAGGATTCGTGCATGCGGGTGCAGCAGCAAGTAGGCCCCGAGCACACCTGAGATTGCGCCACTGGCCCCGATCATCGGAATTTCGGAATCAGGATTCAACAGCGCCTGTGTCAGTGCCGCCAGCAGGCCGCATAACAGATAGAACACGATAAAACGCCTGTGCCCCATGGCATCTTCGACATTGTTGCCGAACACCCATAGATACAGCATATTGCCGATCAGATGCATCCAGCCGCCGTGCAGAAACATGGATGTAAATATCGTCAGCCAGGCGGGCAATATCTCAAGCCCAACCGGCAGACTCTTGCTGGCAAACAGAACCGAGGGAATAACGCCAAATGCGTATATTGCCTGCTGCACCTGGTCACCCAGTGAAACCTGCCAGAAAAACACCAGCACGCAGGCCGCCAGCAGTATATAGACTACATACGGCTTGATGCGGGTCGGATTGTCATCGTGAATGGGAAACATAAGAACTCAATAGATTAGAGTATGATTTTCTCACAGTTCACACTTGGTGTATTGTTAGCTGATGAACGCGAAAAATTCATGTTGTGTTTACCTCGGTGATGACCTCGCACGTTATGCATTCGGTGACGACCACCCCTTTGGTCCGCTGCGTCATGATGCGTTCAGCCAGGCGTTGTACAGGCAAAACCTCGATCAGCATGTTGATATTCTCAAGCCAGTGATGACAACAGCTGATGTTCTCGAGTTATTTCACGAACACAGCTACATCGAAAAAGTTAAACAGATGTCGAAATTTGGCGTCGGCTTTCTTGACCAGGGTGATACACCGGCATTTACCGGCATGTATGAAGCAGCCCTTACAGTCGCTGGAACAGTCTGTAACGCCATTGATCGACTGGTTCACAACGAATATAAAAGAGCATTCATACCCATCGCCGGCCTGCATCATGCCCGACGTCATATCGCCGCGGGATTCTGTGTCATCAATGACTGCGGCATAGCCATTGAATACCTGCGCCATAAATACAACATCCACAGCAGTCGCCTATATCGACATCGATGCACACCATGGCGATGGCGTTTTCTACAGTTTTGACAACGATCCCGATCTGACCTTCGTTGATTTCCACGAGGATGGCCGCTTCCTGTACCCGGGAACCGGGGATATCACCGAAACAGGAAACGGCAGCGCCGAAGGCACCAAACTGAACATCCCGATGCCACCGGGTGCGGGTAACGAGTTATTCATGAAGTTATGGCCGCGTGCCGAAGCCTTTATACGTAAAAGTAAACCCGAATTTGTCTTAATGCAATGCGGCGCGGATAGTATTGATGGTGACCCGATAACACATATGGCCTACTCGGAGACGGTACACAAACATGCTGTAACAAGCGTATGCCGCATCGCGAATGAATATTGTGATGGTCGCGTATTGGCAATGGGAGGCGGCGGTTATAATCTCGATAATATCGCTAAAACATGGACCGCCGTGGTTAGCGCCATGATAGACGCTGACTAGGCTGGCAAACAACGCTCTAATCTAGTCAGCCAGTGTCAGTGTGAAATGGTCGCCAAGTGCCCGGCGCATTTCATTGATGCTCAAATATTCACCCATAACCAGCCAGTCCCATCTCATGCAGGACATGCGATAGACGTCGGGCTGTATCTTCGATTCCAGGTACATCATCGTCACCCAGGTGAAATGCGAGGGGTAATCACCCGATAACATACCCAGTCCTGCATATGTCGGCGTATCAATAGAAACGGCTTCAAGCTGATCCACAATGCGTATGACTCTGAACGTATCGGGATTAACGACCCTGGCTTTTTCGCTGATCGTGTAGAGTTCGAACTTGCAGTTTGGTATATAGATATCCACATCCCTGGATGCGCCCAGTTTGCCATCCTGGAAATACACCGAGGTCTGGTCAGGCGGTATGGTAACTTCGTTATGAAGTGCAAATGTGGCGCCAGGCGTCACTGAATAATACTGCGAATCCTCATCTCTCACCAGTCGGCTGTTATCACATGCGGCCAGCAATGTGACGGCAATAAATCCAATCAGCGGTGCCTGTTTATTCATCACCAACTCCATCAATGATTGTCAGTGTTTGGCGGCATGGTGACAGGAAATGGAGTGATATTACTGCTCATATCAGAATCGATCACCTTGTTACTTCCCTGTTTGCTGACTTCGTCTATGCGGATAACCGAGTGCATCGGCACATAGGTCTTTTTCACACCGGCAAATTCAACTTTCAGCCGCTCTTCAGACGGGTCCACCACCAGCTCCGTGTGTTCATCGAAAATAATATCCTCGATTTCGACAAAGGCATAGAGCGCACCCTGGCTGACTTTGCCGGCATGCAACTCGAAAATCTTGCCCTGGTTGTGGAAAATAATTTTATATATCGGTTTCATTAACTAAATGAGTCTCTTATCAGGTCGTAGTTCCACATTTTAATTCATCGACCAGTCTTAATACACCAACATGGAACGATTACCCGGGGTTGAATCCTGTGGCAGTCATCCCAATATATGCCCTAATCAATATAATTTCTGGTCTATTTAGCATGAGCGATTCAAAACATGTTGTGTGCTCGAGTTGCCTGGCAACAAACCGCGTACCGGAAGACAGGCTCGCCGCCGGCGGCGTCTGCGGCAAGTGCGGAAAACCGCTGTTCAACAAGAAACCGGTTGAACTGACAGCGGGCAATTTCGACAAGATAATCGGCAACAATGAGCTGCCGGTGATGGTTGACTTCTGGGCGCCCTGGTGTGGGCCCTGCAAAATGATGGCGCCCGCATTCGAGCAGGCGGCACAACAGCTTGAACCGAACATGCTGCTAGCCAAACTGAACACCGAAACAGAACAGGCCATTGCTGCCCGTTACGGTATACGCAGCATACCGACGCTGGCCATATTCAAGGGTGGTCGCGTGGTGGCGCAACAGGCTGGTGCCATGGACATGCGCAGCCTGACCAGCTGGGCTCAGTCGCAGTTGCGCTAAGGTAAACGGCAACTGTTAATATGAGACTGTATGTCGCATGTTGAACTCAGATTTTATGCAGAACTCAATGACTTTCTGCGTGATGCCCGCAAGCAAACCCGGTTCCGGATTGAACTCAACCGGCGCACTTCGGTAAAAGACCTGATTGAATCACTGGGCGTACCTCACACCGAGGTCGAAGTGATACTTGCCAACGGCAAATCAGTCGACTTCAGTTACATCGTAAGGGAAAAAGATGACCTCAGCATCTACCCGATGTTCGAGAGTGTCGATGTTACCCCAGTGCTGAAACTCAGGGACGAACCATTACGGCATACTCGCTTCGTGCTCGATTGCCACCTTGGCCGGCTGGCACGTTACCTGCGCCAGTTCGGCTTTGATACCCTGTACAGAAATGACTACAGCGACGATGAGCTTGCGCATACATCCGCCACAGAACAGCGCATACTGCTTACCCGTGACCGCAGCCTGCTAAAACGCAGCATCATTACACACGGCTATTTCATACGTGAATTCGATCCGCGCAAACAACTGGACGAAGTCATCAAACGCTTCGACCTCAAAAACCAGATCGTCCCATTCGGTCGCTGTACCCGCTGCAACGGCACAGTTGAAGCAGTAGACAAGAAAGCGATAGAACACCGGCTTGAACCAAAAACACGCCAGTATTTCGATAGCTTCTGGCAATGTACGGGTTGCGGCCAGATTTACTGGGAAGGCAGTCATGTCAAACACATGCTCAAACTCACCGCTGAAGTGCTGAATTCAGCAGCAGGCTGAATTTAAAAACTTTATTTAACCGCAGAGGCGCGGAGGCGCGGAGGAAAATAAAGTTTTGCAGGTATCGCGTTGTCAACAGCACGCCCCGCATGAGCAATAGATTTTCCGCGAACAACGCGAATAGCTGTCACTAAGAAAAAATATCTTCTCTGCGCCTCCGCGCCTCTGCGGTAAATAATCCAGTCTTTAACAAGCCTAAGCGTAACTGCAAGGCCACACTTATGCAGCCCCGGGCGCTGTCTGCTATCATGACCCCGTCTTTACTTGCTGAAACGTACTGCGGAGTAATACTGAGAAGTCCATGCCTGGCTACCCTCGCCCCTCGCCACTAGCACCTCGCCCCTGTACTTAAAATGCTGGCACACATCTGGTTCGGATTTTTTGCAGTCGCCTTTATCTCCGCCATCTACCAATGGCTGGTCAATGGCGATGCGGCCATCTTCAGTGAAATCATGCAGTCGACGTTTGACATGGCGGCGCTCAGCGTTGAGGTCGCGATCGGGCTGATTGGCGTCCTGTGCCTGTGGCTGGGCTTCTTTCGCATCGCTGAAAAAGCCGGCCTGATCAACGTGCTGGCGCGCGTGCTCGAGCCCTTGTTCACCCGGCTGATGCCCGAAGTACCCCGGGGCCACGCCTCTCACGGCAGCATCACCATGAATGTGGCTGCCAATATGCTGGGGCTGGATAACGCGGCAACACCCATGGGCCTGAAAGCCATGCAGGACCTGCAGCAACTCAATCCGAACAAGGACACCGCGAGCAACGCGCAAATACTGTTCCTGGTGCTGAACACCTCATCGGTTACCTTATTACCGGTGACGATATTCATGTACCGCGCACAACAGGGTGCGGCCGATCCTACTGCTGTCTTCATTCCGATACTGATGGCGACCTCGGCATCGACGCTGGCCGGTCTGATTGCAGTCGCTTATGTGCAACGCATCAAGTTGTTCGACAAGGTGATACTCGCCTACCTGTTTGCCTTTGCAGTACTGATGGCACTGCTGGCAAGCTTTCTGCTGGCGCAGCCGGCGGAGCAGATGGCGTCAACCTCGGGCCTGCTCGGCAACCTGATTCTGTTCAGTCTCATCATGCTGTTCCTGGCTGCTGGCTGGTGGCGCAAGATCAATGTCTACGATGCCTTTATCGATGGCGCCAAACAAGGTTTTGATGTCGCTGTGCGCTTGATCCCTTTTCTGGTCGGCATGCTGGTAGCGATCGGTGTGCTGCGAACCAGCGGTGTGCTCGATGGCTTGATCGTTGGCATCGAATTCATGCTTTCAAGCATCGGCGTAAACACCGATTTTATCCAGGCACTGCCAACCGCATTGATGAAACCGCTAAGCGGCAGTGGCGCCCGCGCCATGATGCTGGAAACCATGAACAATTTTGGCGTGGATTCGTTTCCGGCAACCATTTCAGCGATCATGCAGGGTAGCACTGAAACCACCTTTTACGTGCTGGCCGTGTATTTCGGCAGTGTCGGCATCAGTCATGTGCGCCATGCGGTTGCCTGCGCCCTGATAGCCGATGCTGCAGGAATCTTGACATCTATCATTGTCGGCTACTGGTTTTTTCACTAGATTATTGGAAGCAATAGCCTCACAATGTCTATTTGTATCTAAATGTACTAAATAACAAGCTTCTAATCATGCGCCTGATCCTGTTAATAATCACCAGCCTCCTTGTAACAGCCTGCTCAATGGACCAGATGCTGGTGCGTTCCTCCGTCCCCATGATTGAAGGTGGTGTTGAAGCGCTCAATCATGAAACCGACCTTGATCTGGCCGAAGACTCCATCCCGGCCAACCTCAATATGCTCCAGGGTATGATCAAGATTGATCCACAAAATGCGCTGCTGCATACCTATGCCGCGCAGGCCTACTATGGACTGGCTTACGGCTTCAACGAAGACACCCAGCCCGGGCGTGCGTCTAAGTTTTATCAGCGCGGCATGAAACACGGCATCGAGGCGCTGCAAATCAATGGCGCCAAGAACCTGCTCAACAGCACGATCGCCGAGTTTGACAAGCAGGTCAGTGCCATGCGCAAGGATGACGTTGCCGCCATGTTCTGGACGGCGAGCTGCTGGGCAAAGTGGATCGATATGCATCGTGATGATCCTGAAGCCATCGCACAATTACCGCGCGCAACTGCACTGATGCAACGCGTAATCGATCTGGAAGAGACCTTTTATTATGGTGGCGCCCACATGTACTTTGGTGTGTATTATGGCAGCCGCGCGCCGACCATCGGCGGTGACTACAACAAGTCGAAACAGCATTTTGATCGTGCCCGTGAAATCACCAACGGCAAGCTGCTGATACCGGACCTGCTGCAGGCGCAGTACCTTGCCCGCCAGCAGTTCGACCAGGATGATTTTCACAAACGCCTGAGCGCAATAATCAATGCCCCCGATGACCTGATGCCGGAGCTTGGCCTGCAGAACCAGATTGCCAAACGCAAGGCCGCCTTGTTACTGAAGAAGGAAAAGCAATGGTTTTAAGGTTACTTTCTATCGCACTGCTGCTGTGTTCTTTAACCACGCATGCCGATGCTCGAACCTACGAACTGAAATTTGCCACCCTGATGCCAACCGGTACCTCGTGGACAAACCTGCTCGATGAATGGGTCAAGGAAGTCGAACACAAAAGCGAAGGCCGGCTCAAGTTCAAGATGTACCCCGGCGGTGTCATGGGCGATGAACCTGATGTCCTGCGCAAGATACGCAAAGGCCAGTTACACGGCGGCATGTTCACCGGTTACGGTATTGGCCGCATCTATTCACCGGCTCGCGTGCTTGAAGTTCCTTTCATGTTCAAGAATACTGATGAATCCGATTACGTACGGGATCAAATGATGCCGGACATGGAAGCCGGCTTCAGGGAAAGTGGATTTGAATTGCTGGGCTGGCCGGAAGTCGGCTTTATTCATTTCTTCTCTACCAAACCCATCACCTCGATGGATGACATCCGGAAATTAAACATCTGGTTATGGCAGGGTGACCCGCTGGGCGAAGCCTTTTTTAAAGCCGCATCAATAGACCCGATACCGCTGTCAATCATCGATGTATACACCCAGCTGTCTGCCAAACACGGCAGCATTGATACCGTCTACACCTCGAGTTTTGGCGCCATCGCATTGCAATGGTATACAAAACTCAGCTATGGCAGCCAGATACCGTTTACCAATGCGATTGGCGGACTGGTGGTGAGTAATCGCTTTTACAACAAGCTACCTGCAGATCTGCAACAGCTACTGAAAACAACCGGCAAGCGCCTGGGTGATGATATTCGCCTGCGCGCGCGCGAAGAGAACAAAAAAAGTCTGAAAATTCTTGAGAAGAACGGCATCGAGTTCATGTTTGACTGGGCAGATGTTGATATGACTGAAATGCTGGAAATACGCAACCTGGCAGCAAAACACCTGGAACAAACCAACTACATACCCGCAGCCACTTTTGCCGAAGCACAGAAACTGGTTACCGACTTTCGTGCTCGACAGAACAACAGTAATCAGGCAGCCAATCCGGTAACTCCGTGATTGAAAAAATAGAACACAGCCTGGTAAAAGCCGAAAGCGTCATTGCCGCATTAGGCCTATTCCTGTTACTCATTCTTTCGCTGCTGCAGATGCTGACACGCAATTTTTTCGATTTCGGTTTCCCCGAAATCGAAATTATCAACCGCAACCTGCTCGTCGTCTGTGGCGCCATGGGTGCAGTAATCGCGACATCGAAATCAAGGCACATCCGCATCGATGCACTGACTCCCTTCATGAGCAAACGACTGATGTCGCGACTGCGTTGCCCGCTGGCGTTGTTTTCTGCGCTGGTATGCGCAGTGATGAGTTATCACGCCATTATTTTCGTTGCCGATGAATGGCAATACATACCGGCCAACGAACGCTGGACGCTTCCGTTTACCCTGATCTACCCGCTTGGCTTTGGCCTGCTTGGCCTGCATTTTCTGCTCAACTGTTTGCACAAAAAAGAATAAATGATTGCCGCGACCCTGATACTGATAGTCCTTGCACTCGTCGGTGTACCGCTTTTCGTCGTGCTCGCCAGCGGCGGCCTGCTGGCAAGTCATTCTGCAGATATCAGTCCGGACATACTCATCATCGAAATGAACCGGCTGGCATCATCACCCAACATGATTGCCATCCCGCTGTTCACCTTTGCCGGCGTACTGATGGCGAGTGGCGGTGCACCGCAAAGGCTGGTCAGTTTTTATCGAGCCGCGGTTGGCTGGATGCCCGGCGGGCTCGCTATCGTAACCATAGGCTCGTGCGCATTTTTCACGGCTTATTCAGGCGCGTCCGGTGTCACTATCCTGGCACTGGGCGGATTGCTTTATCCCATTCTTGTCGGCGAGGGTTATAGAGACAAGTTTTCTCTTGGACTGCTGACCACATCCGGCTCGTTAGGCTTATTGTTTCCACCCAGCCTTGCCATTCTGATTTATGGCATTGTTGCCGGTGTCGGTATCGACGAGATGTTTCTTGCCGGTATTATCCCCGGCACTTTGCTGATGCTGATACTCGCGGTCCACAGCATCATTCATGGCAGCCATCTGCACGTGGTAAAACATGAATTCGATTTCAATACACTGGTTGCTGCTACGCGCGGCGCCATCTGGGACATCTTCTTACCCATAGGCATTGTTATCGGTATCTTCGGTGGTTTCGTTTCCATCATGGAGGCTGCCGCCACAACGGCTGCCTATGTCATTTTTATCGAGGTCGTTGTTTACCGTGAAATTGATCTCAAAACCGATTTCTTTGGCCTGCTGGTCGAGAGCTGCACCCTGTTTGGCAGTCTGCTTGCTATCCTGCTGGTCGCACTCGGTCTCACCAACCTGATGATTGACGCGCAGCTGCCAATGCAGATGCTGGAACTGCTCGAGCAACACATCACCAGCCCACTGGAATTCCTCCTGTTGTTAAATCTGTTCCTGCTCGTTGTCGGCGCTATGATGGATATTTTTTCCGCGATCATAGTCGTGGTACCGTTGATCCTGCCGCTGGCTACACGCTATGGTGTAGACCCGGTCCATCTAGGTATTATCTTTCTCGCCAATCTTGAAATCGGCTATTCAACACCACCGGTTGGTATCAACCTGTTTATAGCCAGTCAGCGATTCGGCAGATCTATTGTTACCCTGTTCAAATCCACCATTCCATTTCTTGCGCTGATGATCATCTGGTTGATGCTCGTTACCTATATACCCGAGCTTTCACTATGGTGGAAAAAAGAGTAATCAGTTTTTATAAAAGCCGTGCAAAAAACCAGCTATAGCGTTATTCTTCAATAATCGATTGACGACAACATGAGGATGTGAAATGTCAAAACCATGGTTACAGAGTTATCCTGAAGGTGTACCAGAAGAAATTTCAATCGAAGAGTATGCTTCTGTTGCCGATATCTTTGACCAGAGTGTTTGCAAGTATGAAGATCTGCCGGCCTATTCAAATTTCGGCAAGACCATTACTTACAAGGAAGTAAAACAGTTTACTTCACAACTGGGTGCCTACCTGGTGAACGAGCTGGGTCTCGATAATGGCGCAAAGGTAGCAGTAATGATGCCAAACCTGCTGCAAAATCCTGTCGCCATCTTTGGCATACTGCGCGCCGGCATGGTGGTAGTGAATACCAACCCGCTGTATACCGCAAGAGAACTCAAACACCAGATGAATGATTCGGGTGCCGAAGCCATCATCATCGTGGAAAATTTCTGCCATGTACTGGAAGAAGTCATCGCTGAAACGCCAATCAAGCACGTCATTATTACACGCATGGGCGATATGCTGCCATTCCCCAAGTCGGCGATCATTAATTTTGTTGTTAAAAACATAAAGAAAATGGTGCCCGCCTATAACCTGCCCAACGCGGTATCTTTACAAAAAAGCACTCAAACTTGGTTCACAGCATCGTTTTGAAACCGTGCCCACAAGTCATGATGACATCGCCTTCCTGCAATACACCGGCGGCACCACGGGTGTGTCAAAAGGCGCCGTACTCACCAATAAAAACATGGTGGCCAACATGCAACAGGCATCGGCATGGATCCACACCATCATGGAAGAAGGCAAGGAAACCATCATCACGGCACTGCCGCTGTATCACATCTTTTCGTTAACAGCGAACTGCATGACTTTTATGAAATACGGCGCGCTGAATTACCTGATCACCAACCCGCGCGACATGAAAAACTTCGTCAAGGAACTTAAAGGTGTGAAGTTTACTGCCATTACCGGTGTTAACACCCTGTTCAATGGTTTATTGAACACGCCCGGTTTCAGGGATATCGATTTCTCCAGCCTGAAACTTGCACTTGGTGGCGGCATGGCTGTACAACGCGCCGTTGCAGAACACTGGATCAATGTTACCGGTGCGCCTTTACTCGAAGCCTATGGGCTCACCGAGACATCACCGGCGGCGTGCATCAACCCGCTCAACCTGAAAACATTTAACGGCAAGATCGGCCTGCCAATTTCATCGACCGAAGTCTCGATACAGGATGATGACTGGAACGAATTGCCGATCGGCCAGACCGGCGAAATATGCATACGCGGCCCACAGGTGATGAAGGGATACTGGAAACGCCCCAAGGATACAGCCGACGTATTAAGCGCAGACGGCTGGCTGCATACCGGCGATATTGGTTTCATGGATGAGCAGGGCTATGTTCAGATTGTCGATCGCAAGAAGGACATGATCCTGGTTTCGGGCTTCAACGTCTACCCCAACGAAGTTGAAAGCGTAATCATGCATCATCCCGGCGTGCTCGAAGTCGGTGTCATCGGCGTGCCAGACGAGAAAAGCGGCGAAGCCGTGGCCGCGGTTGTTGTCAAAAGCGATCCATCATTAACCGAAGACGCAATCATCAAGTTTTGCAAGGAAGACCTGACCAACTACAAACGGCCAAGATTCGTTTTCTTTGCCGATGAACTACCCAAGACAAATGTTGGCAAGATACTGAGACGCGAGTTGCGAGATAAATATATTCAATAGATGCCAGCAGATGCACAGAGGTTTTTGTCCGCAAATGAACGCGATCTGAAATTAACTGCTGGATTACAGAATACATCCATGTATTCTGCCCTACGGGCCAGCCATGGCTGTTCAAATTCAATCCAATTGAATTTAGTCCCGCTTTCGCGGGAATGACGTGAACGATGGGAGTGATGGTAGCTGCATCATCATACATTCAATTCTTACACCCTGAAGCAATGTAACCAGGATAAAGCACAATGTGATCCAATGACGGCTGCTGGATTACAGAATACATCCATGTATTCTGCCCTACGGGCCAGCCAAAGGCTGTTCAAATTCAATCCAAATGAATTTAGTCCCGCTTTCGCGGGAATGACGTGAACGATGGGAGTAACGGTAGCTGCATCATCATACATTCAATTCTTACACCCTGAAGCAATGTAACCAGGATAAAGCGCAACGCGATCCAATGACGGCTGCTGGATTACAGAATACATCCATGTATTCTGCCCTACGGGCCAGCCAAAGGCTGTTCAAATTCAATCCAAATGAATTTAGTCCCGCTTTCGCGGGAATGACGTGAACGATGGGAGTAACGGTAGCTGCATCATCATACATTCAATTCTTACACCCTGAAGCAATGTAACCAGAATTAAGCGCAACGCGATCCAATGACGGCTGCTGGATTACAGAATACATCCATGTATTCTGCCCTACGGGCCAGCCAAAGGCTGTTCAAATTCAATCCAAATGAATTTAGTCCCGCTTTCGCGGGAATGACGATTAATGAAAACTGAATAAGTTCATACACGTATACACATCACTCCCATAACCCCGTCAAACCCGTCATTCCCGCGAAAGCGGGAATCCAGTGATGCATATCGGGACATACAATCACCACATCTGGTTTAAATGTGATATCCAGATGCCTTTAAATTATTTCCGAGTACAAATCACGCCATTCCGGATTTGATTTCTCTATAAGCTCTAACTTCCATTTACGGTTCCATTTCTTCAATCGTTTTTCGAGCTGGATTGCAGTTTCCATACTTTCACATACCTCAAAATAAACCAGTTGATGCAAGTTGTATTTTTGTGTGAACCCAGACACAGGCTTGTTTTTATGCTGCCATACACGCTGGATAAGATCACTGGTGACACCTATATACAGAGTTCCATTTCGCTTGTTGGATAATATATAGACTGCGGGTTGTTTATTCATGCCTGCTCCCTGGCTTAATGTTAAATAATTATGGATCACAGAATATATCCATGTATTCCGCCCGTTCGGCCAGCCATGGCTGTTCAAATTCAATCCAATTGAATTTAGTACCGCTTCCGCGAGAATACCAAATATATAACTATCGCATTCCTGACCAAGCCTCTGACTTAATTACATTTCGTTCATCTGCGGACTATCTGCCTGTCGATAGCCCGGGTTACACTTCGTTGCATTCAGGCGACGTACATGAATATATTCGCGTTTATTAGCGTTCATTTGCGGACTTTTATAAAAACGAATATTTACCTTCTTCAATAAACGCAATTTCCTCTGTAGTTGATTCACGTCCGAGTATTTCATTCAACTCGGGAAACCTTCCGAACTGCTCGATCACATAATGGTGCTTCTGCGCCCATTCGAGTGAGTCTTCAAACGGCTTGCGGTATTGTTCAGGCACATCCTGTATCAGTTGCGTGCAGGCTTCGATACTCAAGTCCTGCAACTTCATATCTTCAGCATGTTCAAGTGGTAAATAGAAAAAACTGCGCTCAACCGGATGCAGGTTCAAATCATCTCCAGCACTGATGCCTTCGATACAAAGCTGTTGTGATTTTTCATCCTGCTCAAATGACTCGGCAGTGCCTCGGTGTATGTGTCGTGAGAACTGATCGAGCAGTATGATCAAGGCAAGCCGGCCACGTGGTGAATCTGCCCAGTTATCGAGTTCACCATCGACCGCACGAAAATAGTCAGTACCGAAAGCACCGAAAATATCCGAGTCGTACGCAGCGCCGTTTTTGAACCACATATCGTATTTGGATTCATCAGCGGTCCAGGCATTGGGGAAAGTGCCGAACCAGAATTCGAGTATTTTTTCGATGCGATCGATCATGGTTTTGTTTTTATCACAGAGGCGTGGAGTATACAGAGGTATTTGTCCGCAAATAAATGCAAATGTAATTTATTTTTTTGTGGGCCAGTACATGCAGCCTGGATACAGTGAAGCGTAATCCAGGAAGTTGGTTTGGAGTGCTGTCCGTAAAAAACGCGAAAATATTAGTTTGTAAAGATACAGACATATAATATGTAATAGTCAGGAGTTAATCTGACAGTGAGTGTCATATTAACTCAACCCCAGACCATGATTATTTGTCAGTACACTCGGGATTGACCCTATAAACAAAGGCTATAGATATTTACTCTCGCAAAGGCGCAAAGCCCGCAAAGTAAAATGAATTTACTCTCGCAGAGGCGCAGAGCACGCAGAGAAAAACGATATATTTAATGAAAAAAAACAGGTATAACCTCTGCGTTCTCTGCGCCTCTGCGCCTCTGCGAGAAAACAGGATGTTAAAACGTCTACTTAGGCCGATTTTCCGCTTATACGAAAATCGACAACAAATGCCAGATCAAGTCTGAACGACTACAGTTCATCTGTGGACTCATATTAAAGTCTACAGAGTATAAATCAGACAATGACTGTCAGATCAGGTCACGACTACTACATATAATATTTTGTGTATAAGCAAACTGGATTCCTTGCGTCTTTCGCGTTATTGCAGGCTTAATACATTTGCGTTTATTCGCGTTCATTCGCGGACTATATACCTGTCGACACCCCTGATAATACCGTGCTGCATCCAGGCTGGATGCTGTTAATTGTTATATTTCTCGCAAAGGCGCAGAGAGCGCAAAGATATTATTTATTTATCAAGCAATACCGTTGCATTCATTTTCCTTTGCGCGCCTGGCGCCTTTGCGAGAGAACAGCCAGATATCGAGTTGTTTCCGGATCTGATTCCATTTGCGCTCAGCTGCGTTTATCTGTGGACTATATATTCGAACACAATAAAAAAGGGGCGGATAATCCGCCCCTTTAAATATTTACTGGTGAATGGCTGATTAAAAACCATACAGCAAATTAAACTGGAAGCTGTTTACCGCTTCGCGTACCACATACTCGGAGCGCAGTAACCAGTGACGGTTGAAGTTGTATGCAATACCGGCTCCCGCCATCAGGCCATCATCGTCACCGAAGTCCAGACCCAGTCGCATCAGGCCGTCGACCTTGTTACCAATCGGGAAAGTTTCGACCACGTTCAGCCATACACCTTCTGCATCCTGATTGGTGCTAAATGATGCGCCGGTATTCAGGTTTTTATTTTCGAAAGTACCGGTATCCATATAACCCAGCTCGATAGCGGTTCTGATATCACCATTGAGCCTGAAATTAAACTCATAGCCGCCAAGGAACTGGATACCTGTGCTGCGGGCGCCGCCATATGAGTTAAAGTTGAGGCCACCACCCAGGTAAAAACTGCTGGCTCTGAGGGTAACACTGCCACCCTCGGCTGAGACCGCAGCGGATGAGAACAACATCAAAAAAGAGAGTAATAAGCCACGTTTCATCATCAAAAATACCCCTGAAATAATTGAACAAATAATCGTAAAATTGGCGCGCATTTGAACACATAAGGCGCTCAAAACCAAATACTTCGAGATGTTAAATAACCCTGATTTGCCTCAGGCTTCATAGTCTGTTATTTGTACGCACCTCGGAAATAATCTCAACCACAGGTTTCTATTTAAATGGCTAAAATGAACAGACTTAACCGCAGCGAGCTGGCGGTCCCGGGCAGCAACCTTCGCATGATCGAAAAAGCGCCAACAGCCGGTGCCGACGGCGTTTTTATTGACCTGGAGGACGCTGTCGCACCGGATGACAAAGCCCAGGCACGCAAGAATACGATCGAGGCGCTGAACGAGCTCGACTGGTCAAAAAGCACCATTTCGGTCCGCATCAACGGCCTCGACACCCATTATTGCTACCACGACATCATCGATGTGGTCGAGCAGGCCGGTGACAAAATCGACAGCATCCTGGTACCCAAGGTCGGCAAGCCGTCCGAACTCGAATTCGTCGCCCTGCTGCTGAGCCAGATCGAAGCCGCCAAGGGCTTTAAACCGATATCGATCACCGCGCTGATCGAAACCGCGATGGGCATGGCCAATGTCGAAGCCATTGCCCAGGCCTGTCCTGACAGGCTCGAAGCGCTGCATTTCGGCGTGGCTGACTACGCCGCTTCGACCCAGGCCAGGACCACCAACATGGGCGGCGCCAACCCGGCCTATACCCTGCTGACGCACCCGAATGAAGAAGGCCACCGTGAAATACACTGGGGTGACCAGTGGCATTTCGCCATGTCGCGCCTGATGGTGGCCTGCCGCGCCTACGGCCTGCGCCCGATCGACGGACCCTTCGGCGACATCCAGGACAAGGAAGGTTATCTGTCGGTGGCGCGCTCCGATGCGGCGCTGGGTTTCGAGGGCAAGTGGGCGATTCACCCGAGCCAGATCCCGCTGGCCAACGAGGTATTTTCACCGGCAGCGGAAGAAGTCGAAACCGCGCGCCAGATCCTGCAGGCGATGCAGCAGGCCGCGGCAGAAGGCAAAGGCGCGGTATCGCTCAACGGCAAAATGATCGATGCCGCCTCGATCCGCCAGGCGCAGGTGCTGGTCGACAAGGCCGATCAGATCGCCGCCAACGCTGCCTGAAAACAAGAGCACACCCGTTGCTGGCAGTCGTATCGAGCCATGAACGCATAAACACAAAAAAGTCTGGAATACATTTATGAATATCCACGAATATCAAACCAAGGAATTACTCAAATCCTTTGGCGTGCCGGTACCGGATGGCCGCGTCGCCGATTCCGAGGCCAGCGCCGGTATCATTGCCGAAGAAATCGGTGGTGAACGCTGGGTGGTGAAGGCACAGATTCATGCCGGCGGCCGCGGCAAAGGCGGCGGTGTACAAATGGCCGACAGCATCGACGAGGTGCGCAAGCATGCCGACCACATCATCGGCTCGCGCCTGATCACGCCGCAGACCAGCGGTGCCGGCAAACTGGTACAACGGGTACTGGTCGAGTCGGCGCAGAACATCACCCGCGAATACTATCTCGGCCTGATCATCGACCGCGTCTCCCAGCGCATTACCATCATCGCCTCGGCCAGTGGCGGTATGGACATCGAGGAAGTCGCCAGAACCAGCCCGGATAAAGTCGTGCGTGACAGCGTCGACCCGGCCATCGGCCTGCCCGAATTCCAGTGCCGCAAGATCGCCGCCCGCATCGGCCTCACCGGCGCAATGATGCCGCAGGCCGTGAAGCTGATGCGCTCGCTGTACCGCTGCTTTCGCGACAAGGACGCACTGATGGCGGAAATCAACCCGCTGGCGGTTGTTGACGGCGACAAGCTGCTCGCTGTCGATGCGAAAATGTCATTCGACGGCAACGCGGTACACCGCTACCCCGAAATCACCAACTACCGCGATTTCGACGAAGAAGATCCGAAGGAAGTCGAAGCCACCGGCCACGGCCTCAATTACATCGCGCTCGATGGCAATGTCGGCTGCATCGTCAACGGCGCCGGCCTGGCCATGGCGACCATGGATGCCATCACCCTGCACGGCGGCAGCCCGGCCAACTTCCTCGATGTCGGCGGCGGCGCCTCGCCGGAAAAAATCGCCAACGCGTTTCGCATCGTCCGAAAAGACCCCAACGTCAAGGCCATCCTGCTCAATATCTTCGCCGGCATCAACCGCTGCGACTGGGTCGCCGAAGGCGTGGTGCAGGCGATGCAGAAACAGGCCATCAGCGAACCGGTGATCGTGCGCCTGTCCGGCACCAACTACGAACTCGGCCAGGAAATCCTGAACAAGTCCGGGCTGCCGTTTATCAATGCTGACGATCTCGACGATGCCGCGCGCAAGGCGGTCAAGGCCGTCACCAACCTGTAATTAACATTAAAGAACAGAGACCATGAGCGTATTTATCAACAAAGACTCGCGCGTGATCTACCAGGGCTTTACCGGCCAGCACGCGACTTTTCACGCCGAAGAAGCCATCAAGCACGGCACCAATATCGTCGGCGGCGTGACCCCGGGCAAGGGCGGCGCTACGCACCTCGAGCGCCCGTGTTTCGATACCGTTGCCGATGCCGTGATTCAGACCGGTGCCGATGTCTCGGGCATTTTTGTACCGCCGCAGTTCGCCGCCGATGCCATCCTCGAGGCCATCGACGCCGGCATCAAGACCATCGTGGTGATCGCGGACGGCATCCCGGTGCAGGACATGGTGCGCGTCAAGCGCTACTTCATCGGCCACGACGCGGTGATCTTCGGCCCCAACACCGCGGGCGTGATCACCCCGGAAGAATGCAAGGTCGGCATCATGCCGGCCAGCATTTACAAGCCCGGCCGCGTCGGCGTGGTATCACGCTCCGGCACGCTCAACTACGAAGCCGTCGCGCAGATGACCGCGCGCGGTCACGGCCAGTCCACCAGTGTCGGCATCGGCGGCGACCCGATCAATGGCGCCAATTTCGTCGACGTACTGAACGCCTTCAACGACGACCCCGACACCGACGCCGTGGTACTGATCGGTGAAATCGGTGGCAGCCAGGAAGTCGATGCCGCTGAATGGGCCAAGGAAAACATGGACAAACCGGTGATCGGATTCATCGCCGGCGTCTCGGCCCCGGTTGGACGCCGCATGGGTCATGCCGGCGCCATCATCTCGGGCGAAGCCGATACCGCCGAAGCCAAGATGAACCGCATGGAGGAACTGGGTGTCCATGTGGTACGTAACCCGGCCGATATCGGCGAGACTGTCGACAGGGTGTTGCAGCAGTAACTAACCGCTTGCGTTGCTGGCGCTGACGAACCATGAACGCAATACCCAGAGGCACTTATGGCACGTATCATCATCATTCTTGCAGTTCTCGCCATCGGCCTGCTGCTCTGGTACAAGATCTCGAAGGCACCGGCCGATAAGCGCAAGAACCTGATTTTCAAGGCTACTGCCGGCGTCATCATCGGCGCCCTGGTGCTGCTCGCCGCCACCGGCCGCATGCACTGGCTGTATGCCCTCGGCGGCGGTATCGCCGCGTTCATGCCGCGCATCATCAGTGCAATCAGATACCTGCCGCTGATCAACCGCTTTCGCCAGCAATACACCCAGCGCAAATCACAGCAGTCCGGCCAGCAACAGGCCGGTCGAGCCAACCCGGGCAAAATGACCGCCGAAGAGGCACGCGAAGTGCTGGGGGTAAAAGCCGGCGCCACGCGCGAGGAAATCATCATGGCCCACAAGCGCATGATGCAAAAAGTACACCCCGACCGCGGCGGCACCGACTACCTCGCCGCCCAGCTCAACCGCGCCAAGGATACATTGCTGGGTTGAGCGGATTTTTGCTCACCGCAAAGACGCAGAGTACGCAAAGAATTTATCTGTAGATAATGCCAAAGACAGTACGTAGCCCGGATGAAGTTCAACGTCATCCGGGTATAGTTCTGGATTCCCGCTTGCGCGGGAATGACGGATTGATATCAGAAACGTATTGATGTACCACGGATCCAGCAGAGCGTAATCCGGGAATGCTTAACCCGGACTCCTTGGATTTCGCTTCGCTGCATCCAGGCTAGACAATTGAAACCCTGTACTCGTCATTCCCGCGCAAGCGGGAATCCAGACGAATACCTTAAGGCATGAATCAAACACGCAGACTTGTATGGCGCAGCGTTGCAGGTGAAACCAGCAGACGAAGCTCAGATGAAGTGCAACGCATTCCGGGCTTCTCTCTAAGCCACCGCAATTAACCATATAATTATATGTATATAATTATGGCTAATTAGCCATATCAATGCTATATTCTGCCAATGAACAAGGATTGTTTTGAGTGGGATGCTCGCAAGGATCACTTCAACCAGGAGAAACATGGCGTCTGTTTTCGCGATGCGCAATATGCTTTTCGTGACCCGAATCGCGTCATCGCGAAAGACCTGTCCCACAGCGACGACGAGCCACGCTATTACTGCTTTGGTCTTGTTGAGGGCGATGTGCTCACGGTCAGATTCACCTACCGAAGCAACATCATCAGGATTATAGGCGCAGGCTACTGGCGCAAAGGTAAACGAGTTTATGAAAAAGAAAATCAAATACAGCGATGAGCCAATCGGGCCCATTGAAGTCGTGCCCGATTTTCTGCCTGCGCCAGAGGACCTTGCTTTCAGGGATGACACGGTGAAAGTGACCATGGCACTGAGCCGATCGAGCATCGAGTTTTTCAAGCAGGAAGCCGAAAAACACCACACCAAGTATCAGCGCATGATCAGGAACCTGCTTGATGCCTATGCCCTTGCGCATAAGAACAGTTCAAGCGAGAAGACATCAGAACGCAGTAAATAGTTGTACCGCTTTACTCACCACTATAGGCACAGAGTATCTCGCAACAAACAATGTCAAAGCCAGGTCTCAGTCGCTGTTAAAAAAATCTGATCTCGCAAAGACGCCAGGCGCGCAATGGTGTTATGTCCTTTTTCATCAAGTAATATGTTGTATTCGTTTTCCTTTGCGCGCCTGGCGCCTTGGCGAGAGGACAAACACGTATCAAACGTACCTGGGTTCGATTCCATTTGCGTTTATCTGCGTTCATTTGCGGACCATACCTGTCGATAACCTGGATTCCCGCTTTCGCGGGAATGACGGGGGTAGTGGGAATAATGGGAGTGATGAGCGACGGAGTGGTGGGAATGACGGTAGTTGCATCATCGTAACTTCAACGGGTGTACGCTAAATTGATTTAGCATGAATAAAGCGCAACGCGATCTGAATACAACTACTGGATTCCCGCTTTCGCGGGAATGACGGGAGTGGTGGGAATGACGGGAGTGGTGGGAATGACGGGAGTGGTGGGAATAACGGGAGTGATGAGCGACGGGGTTGGCGGGAATAGTAGGAGTGATGAGCGACGGAGTGGTGGGAATGACGCTAACTTAGGATACAGTTCAAATACTATCTTGCCCATCCCGCTCTGCATTATTGCCATCCCGTCTCTACCGTCATCCCTGCGACAAAATCGTCTGAAACGATTTTGAACAGCCTCAGGCTGGCCCGAAGGGCGAAAGGCTGGAAGCCTGAAGTAACGCAGGCATCCAGCGTCTTAATAATCCACCAGTTTCCCTCGGTTTTTTATCTATCCCCTGAGTGGCATAATCGCTGCCCTTTGAATGCAGTAGAATTGCACTGCCAATCGAATCGAACACCATGCCTGATCAATACACCACTGTCGCCAGCCTTAAAGCGCTGAAAACCAGCAAACTGCTGTGCGTCAAACCGCACGGTCTGCGCCTGGCGCTGGCCTATGTCGATGGCAAGGTGTTCGCGGTGGATGACATGTGTACCCACGAGGATGCCTCGCTGTCCAAGGGGTCGCTACACGGTGAATGCGTCAAATGCCCGTTGCACGGCAGCCGTTTTGATCTCAATACCGGTGCAGCGCTGGACGACCCGGCCGAGGATCCGGTCACAACCTACCCCGTTAAAATCGAGGGTGATGACATACTTGTGCAATTACGCTAGCGACTTGTGGAAATCAAGATTACTGCAGAAATGAAAGCAATCAACTTACGCATTACCGGTTTATATTCACAACTGGCGTTTCACGGCCCCGGCTATGAGCCTGGCGCTGACACAGCAATTGTGGAAAAAGATTATTTACAGAGGCATCTATGGGTGAAGTAGAACAACTGCTGCAAAAAGATTCCAAAACCATCATGCGCTCGATCATCCAGCGCATCGCCACCGGGCCGGACATGAGCAAGGATATTTCGCAGGCGGAGGCCCGCGCCGGCATGCGCGCCGTGCTGGAAAATGCGGTCGACCCGGTGCAGGCCGCGGTGTTCCTGATTGCACTGCGCATGAAGCGCGAGACCGACGAGGAAAACCGCGGCATCCTCGATGCCATCCGCGATATCGCTATCAGCACCACCGCCCCGGTGGATGAAGTGCTGGATCTGTCTGACCCGTATAACGGTTACAACCGCTCGCTACCGGCGGCTCCGTTTCTGCCGGCGGTACTCGCCGCCTGCGGTATCCATACCGTATCCCACGGTGTTGAAACCATGAGCCCCAAGTTCGGCATCACCCACCGCCGCGTGCTGCGCGCCGCCGGTGCCCCGGTCACGCTGACGGTGGAACAGGCCGCAGCCCGGCTCAGCGACAGCCGCATCGGCTGGAGTTATGTCGACCAGGACGCCTACTGCCCGCAGCTGCACGATTTGAGCACGCTGCGGACCAGCATCATCAAGCGCCAGGCCATCACCACGGTCGAGGTGCTGACCGGCCCGATCCGCGGCCGTAACAAAACCCATTTCATGTCCGGCTACGTGCACAAACCCTACACCCGCGTTTACACCATGCTGGCGCGGCACTCGGGCTTTGACAGCGCGCTGCTGGTACGCGGTGTCGAAGGCGGCGTCATCCCGTCGCTGCGACAGAAAGGCAAAATGGTGTACTACCACGACAGGGGCGAAGAGCAGGAGCAGGAATTCGACCCGGCTGACATCGGCATCCGGCAGGATGTGCGCGCCACGCCGTTACCGGAAGACCTGCCGCCAAGACCTGCGGGCGATGACGTCGGTGCCGCTTTCGATGTTGAAACCGCAGCGCAACTCGCGGCCGAGGCCGGTATCGCTGCGCTCAACGGCACCCAGGGCAGCAGCTATGATGCACTGGTATACTCGGGTGCGATTGCCTTATGGCACCTGAAAAAATATGACACGCTTGCCCGGGCGGCTGACAAGATACGCGACGTGTTAAATAACGGCGCCGCACTGGAACATTTCAACAACGCCAGGGTCTGACACAACAATTTGAAAAAATAATCATGCCAATATCTGAAGAAAAAAAAGCCGAAACCCGCGACCGCCTCGAACGCGATCCCGACTTTC
Source organism: uncultured Gammaproteobacteria bacterium (assembly GCA_963807785.1). Taxonomy (GTDB): domain Bacteria; phylum Pseudomonadota; class Gammaproteobacteria; order SZUA-229; family SZUA-229; genus JABDQW01. The sequence continues at coordinate 22,392 of CAWEEC010000030.1, forward strand.
GCGAGGCCTTTACCGTGGAAGCGCGCAACATGTACATGAAAGCGCTGAAATTCGATCCCGGGCTGGAACACGAGATCAACCGCTTTGAACAAATCACTCGGCGCCGATCCCAACAGCTACGAGTTTGAGCACGGCGAAATGGATGAAGTGGATATTTTTGAACAGATACTGAACGCGTACGATAACCAGGTACTGATGGAAGAAAAAAACAACAGCACCATTAACTGATTAACAGGCTTCACCATGTTTAATAAACGACTGATCACCCTTGTACCACTGCTTGCCCTCAGCGCCTGTATGCACCAGGCAGATAATCCGCGCGATGTTGCCAGCCGGTACTGGCAGGCGATGAAAGCCGGTGATACCGCAAGCGCAAGAGAACTCGTGTCCAGAGTCAGTCAGCAAGATTTTGACAGCTACCTGGCAATACCGGATGAAGGCAAAACCGCCTATTGGCGACATCAAGCTGGGCGCAGAACAGGCCACGGTCGTCACCATCCTGCACGCCGCAAGACAGCACACCGCAGGACAACACACCGCAAGTCAACACAGCCGGTGACGTCAGTGCCTTTGATACCGTGCTGGTACTGGAAGACGGCGCCTGGAAGATCGATGCCACCCAGACAACCGTACCACGACCCGCGCCCAGCGATCGTGAACTCGACGAACTCGCCGACCAGTTATCCGAATCCATGGAGGAAAATATCGAAACCATCGAAGACGCGATGAAAGAAGGCATGCAGATGCTGAATGAAGCCTTGCGCGAAGGCTCCAGAGACATGGGCGAATCCATGCTCAAGGGCATGGAAGAAATGAACAAGGCGCTGCGTGAGTCCATCGAAGAGATGCAGCGTCGCCGCCAGCAGTCAAAACCTGAGGATGGCGGTGAAGGCCTGCTGTGAAACAATCAATAACGAAGCATGAATAGTGAATAGTAAATATATAATTTTTCGTTATTCACTTACCTGGTTATGCCTATGTAGGCCCAGGTCAGAATCATGGCAAATATAATACCGACAATACCCAGCACCACCGTCATACCGTCGTTTCGTTTCCAGCCGCGCGAAATCCAGTAAGCCTGCAGACCGGCAAACCCGGCCGCTGCACCCACCACGTACAGCAGGTCCTTGTTCTCCATTTCCATCGGCAGCAGAAAAACAAAATAGAACGTGAAGGCGATACCCAGTGGCGTCAGTGAAAAGATCCAGGTACTCATTTCCGCAGGGTCGCGTTCACCCTTGAACATCTTTTTGACTTTTTTACCGAAATTCATGGCAATCCTCACTTGTCATTGGTGCAGTGCAAATCATTGATTAAACAATAATCAGTTTTTAACACAGCTTCAGCACATTCGCTAATTACCAGATACTAATAAACAAGCTCAGCCATCAAGCGGGCTCTTCACCCCGCGCCCGCCACGGTTGAGCACGTGGGTGTAGATCATGGTGGTTTTTACATCCGTATGACCCAGCAGTTCCTGCACCGTTCTGATATCGTAGCCATTCTCCAGCATGTGCGTGGCGAATGAATGCCGCAGTGTATGCGGTGAAGCCGGCCGGGTAATCCCAACACGATGCATAGCCTGTTTCATACTGCGCTGGATTGCCTTTTCGTCCATATGATGCCTGCGTGTAATTTGCGAGCGCGGGCAAGTCGATAGTTTTGTCGATGGAAATACCCAGTGCCATCCCCACTCTTTACCCGCATTCGGGTACTTGTTTTCCAGTGCATACGGAAGATAAACACCGGGCACAAGATTGGCGCGGTCCACATCGTAAACGCGCTTCGACAACGCAAGCTGTTGCTTCAGATCATCCATAATTGTAATTGGCAATACCGTCACCCTGTCCTTATTACCCTTGCCTTCTCGTATCGTAATTTCTTTGCGTGCCAGATCCAGATCCTTAACCCGCAAGCGGATACATTCCATCAAACGCATACCTGTACCATATAACAGCCGCAACACCAGTGCATGCAGCGGTTTGTCTACATTATCGAGCAACAGGCGTACCTCCTCACGGGAAAGTACTACAGGTAATCGCTGTGGGCGTTTTGCATGTGAAAACCCATCCAGCCAGGGTAATTCGATTGTCAATACATCACGGTATAAAAACAGGATGGCGCTAAGCGCCAGATTTTGAGTTGAAGCAGACACCTTTCTTTTTACTGCTAGATGCGTTAAAAATGATTCAATCTCGGTCGCCCCCATTTCTGAAGGATGGCGCTTGTTATGGAAAAATATATATCGACGTATCCAACCGACATAAGCCTGCTCGGTTCTCAGGCTGTATTGTTTAAAACGAATTTTATTTCTGACCTGTTCCATCAGTTTCATAGGTGCATTTCCTTTTGCTATTTGGGTGTGTTTTATCCTTGGACCAAGTTTAAGTTATTGATCCTGAAAGCATATGGTAATTTACTACACACCTCTAAAAACTAAAAGGTGCAAAGCATCACACCTTTTAGGGTGTCCAATTTAAGTTAGCTTTCATTAAATTTTAATTAAACAAAGGTCGCAATATGAATGGCAAAAATGATCAGACCAATAAATTCCTCCCTATTTGGGTATGGGTAATCGTATTGTTACAAATATTTTTAGTACTTTTCTTCTCGGTCGGCACAGCCATGAACCCAGGTGATTTCATACCAGATGTAACAGAGTTGAATTATGTTACCCAATTGTACATAACAAGAAATGTAACCGTGGCACTTGGTATTATCATTGCATTACTCCTTAAATCTCACAAAGCCCTTTTACTGATACTAGCTGTCAGACTATTTACTGACTTATCAGATGTAATTACTGTCTATGCGTTAAATGTGGAAGTAATTAAATCAAGTGTACCAATGGTCGTGGCACTACTTATTGCTCCAGCACTATTTGCTGTCGGTTATTTATGGAACAGAATAAAGTAAGAACAATATTAATAAATAAGCTAACAAGGCGCTCAAGCGGGACGCGGAAAATACGCCGCGCCCCTTAGCTTGAACGTTATAAGCCCAACGACAAATTGTGGAGGATTAAATTAAAGCGATCCTGAATAGATATGAATAGAACGGAGACATTGATATGAACGATGCATTCAAACAACATGGCGCATTTAGCTGGTCTGAGTTATTAGTAGATGATGTTGATTTAGCTATTGGCTTTTACACTGATGTGATTGGCTGGGAAATTGAAGAGATGGATATGCCACAAGGGAAATACTACGTATTGAAATCTGGTGGCGAACCTGTAGGTGGAATAATGAAGAAACCGGAAGGTACTGAGAAGATGCCAGATTTCTGGGGAACCTATATCACCGTGAATGATGTCGATGCAACACTTAAAAAAGCCGAGGAAGCCGGAGGTAAAGCAGTTTATCCTCCTATGGATGTGCCTGGTGTTGGTCGAATGTGTGCAATCACAGATAGAAGTGGAGCTATGGTTTCAATCATTACTTACGAAGAAACCGAGTGTGATAAATAAGATAGAAAGAATAGGGCTTATAACAATTAGCTAAACCCGACCATTTATACACCGTTTCGCTTCGCTACACTCTGTATAAATGGCCGGTTAGCAAGAGCGTTATGCAAACAATGGAAAAATATAGAACTCATGACCTAGCGGCATTTTTGGCAATATTTATTATCATGCACGTTGGTGCTTGGTTTTATAATACCTTCGTTTCTGAGCCGCCGCTAAGCACAGACTTTGTTCTTGGCATGGGTCTAGGAGCAGCACTTACAATATACTTTATTTGCTATCGATCGCTGCTCAAGAAACGCGCAGACTCTAAAAACGCAACACTTCCTATTACAATAGCGTCCATCACCACACTACTTGCTCTCCCTTTCACTATGATTTTGGGCACTTACCTTGGAGGCACCATGGGCGCTGGTTTTATATCTCTATTATTACAAGCGGTTTTACATGTTCAGTCCATAACTTTGCTAGGGTAGGGACTTGGCTAGGTATAGGATTCGGTAGCTTCATCGTAGCAGCTGTTCTACCTACGGTTATTTGCTACTAACCTAGGCTATGCCGCCGGTCGAATACTGCAAAAGCGATTTTGGCCAGAATAGTGAACAGTTGCATAACAAGTCGCTCGTGTTTGACGCTTCGCGCTGACGCGCTCCGCGCCACACAGCTCAAACGTTAGGTGTAATGCAGATGTCAGTAAATATATTTAGAGTCGTGCTCATAATTCATATTCTCACTTTTCTTCTTGGTGTATTTGGTGTCTTCTCACCTGAAACTAATTGGCCCGATCCTGCTTTGACATATGCTGACTGGTATCGTAGCCAGCCGATCTCACAAACTGATTTCATAATTAATCGTATCGCTATTGCATCTCTTATAGTCATGCTGTTATCTGCATCTTCAATGCTGTTTTTCTTTTCACTTGCAAGATATTTTTATGTCGCGGCTCTCTTGGTTGCTACGTTGACCATGCTCCCAATGTTATACACTAATTATGACCCAGTTTTGTTAGGGGGGTATACAGCCTTTCTAGACAAGGTTGCTGCTATAACCGCTGGTATAATCATAACTTTCATTTTCACTGATCCAATAGCGAGCAGATTTCGTGGAATTAGGCACAACACCTAACAAATCGTCTATGGACGCCTCCGTCAAGAGCAGTAAATAAATAATTCACAACATCACTATCGGAAAGATTGCGTTCGTCTATCCGGCCTCTTGTTGGTCTTCTTATTGAGACCGGGCCAACATGAAATATGCCCACGGTGGGCCATTCGCTCGAAATGACTTTATTAAAGCCCGATTTGTTATCGGCCTGGTACCGTGGTGGTCTTACCTGTGATGTCATGTGTGTTCTATTCACTGCGCAACCTGTGACTGTGTTCTTTGTCATTTATGATTGTCTGGTAATTACCATCAAAGGCCCGTTGATGCATCCAGCTCGCCCACAGAATGCGCGCCATCTTATTCGCCAGTGCGACGGTCGCCTTGTTGTGCCCACACGTTGTTCCAGTTGCACCGCCCATGCTGCAATTCGGGTGAGTGATTGATCTGGATCTCGCTGCAGGATTTTTATTCGGGCCAGCACCGATCGCGCACCATGCACCAGCAGCATACGCAGGTATTTGTCACCGCGTTTCGATATGCGCCCGAGGTAACGCTGATTACCCGAGCTGTACTCCCTTGGCGTCAGACCCAACCAGGCCGCCAGCTGTCGGCCATTTTTAAACTGTGTCGGGTGACTGTACCGCCGCACGCATCGCTGTAGCGGTGAGCAAACCTACGCCATTGATCTGCATAAATTGCTGTACCACAGGATCTTCTTTAACGACCTGCTTTAATTGCTGTTCAACAGACTGAATGCGTTGTTGAAGCTGCCCCAGTTCCTCCAGCACGACGCTATCACAGCAGGCTTCAGCAAATCATGCAGACGATCGAGTGAATCCATCGTCGTTTTGATCGCCGCGCGTGGGCCCAGGGGCACGACAACACCAAATTCACGCAACATGCCGCGCAGCGTGTTAATGCGTGAGGTCCGTGTGCGTATATATTGCTGGCGAAGGCGATGTAGCGACTGCATCGCCTGCTGGTACTCTGTTTTGACAGGTACGGCACGTATTTCACGGTTGCGTACCGCTTCGACCAAAGCCGCCGCATCATTACGATCGGTCTTGTTGCGACGCACGTACGGTTTTACATACTGTGCCGGCAACAACACCACTTCATGGCCCATCTCATTCAGCGTACGTGCCCAGTAATGCGCAGTACCACAGGTTTCCATAATGACTTTTACAGGTGCATGTTGGACAAAAAACTGGTAAAACTGAGTTCGACTTAAACGCTTAGACTCTGTGATACGGTAGTGTTTATCAGCAATCGCTAATTGAAAAACACTCTTTGCCAGATCCACACCTATGAGATTAGACTTATGCATCGGACGCCTCCTGTTTCTACGTTAGCTTTAACACCTACGTATGGTACATCGATACCGAAAAGACTGGAGGCGTCCATTTCATCACTCAAGTACGCGCTTCGCGCTGGACGCTGCAAAAAACGCAGCGCCACTTAGCTCAGGCGTTATACGTAAAAAATGAAGCTTACAGAACCAGAGTTCAGATGCCCGACTAGAGCTGCAATTGATAAGCTTGCTGAAACATTTTCACTGCCAAATACGCCTGAAATGCAGGACTGGGAATGGGAGGTTGCTGACTCAAGCAGAATAGAGGAATTCCTTAATGAATATAAAAAGGAATCAATAAGTGAGGATGAAAGGTTTACATTATTAGAAATATTGCTCCAGTCATTTGAAGAATCTGAAACAGTTCTAAATAAAAATGATCTTTGGCAGGAAATGCTAAGTTTGGCCCAACAAAACTATAAACTTCACGCGCATACTGTTTGGTATTGGTCAGACTTTGAAAATGAAAATGAAGACGATCAATGGAAGGTTACTCCATTTATGAGAAAGTTATATGCCAACAACGTATAACAAGACAATCAAGTTCGCCCGTAAAAGGCACGGGCTTGGACGCCGCATAAAACGCGTCGCCACTTATTTATTACGTTATAAGGCTTTAGAAAAATGAGCGAAGAAGAACAATTTGTTGAGTGTTGCACTCATGGAAAACAACAAGCTACATATGTCTGTCAGCATATTGTTCAAAGCCTTCAAGATGGAAAGCCAAGAGGTTTTTGGTCATCGGAACCTGAATCAGGTAATGAACGACCAGATTCATGGTGCAGTGCTTGCGAAGAAAAAGTAAATAGCACTGGTGGTGAATGGAATGATGAGTCAGAAGAGTTTGCCGGTGTAACTTTATTATGCGGTGCATGCTATGACCGAGCAAAAGCAATGAACCATAGTGGTTAGCAATGATAAAAAATCCTTATAACAAGTTGCTCAAGTACACTCCGGCCGCAAAAAGCGCGGCCTCCGCTGGACAGCCTACACTGCGTTTCGGCTGCCCCTTAGCAAAGCGTTATACGTATATATGACATGAAATATCTACTAGTTTTATTTTATACAGGAACGACTAGCTTCCTCTATTTTGGTTATGCATATAGTGAAAACGATAATCCGCTTCAGCTACTTATAGCTACTCTCATTATATATCTTCCTATTCTTTCATCCGTTTCAAACTATAGGTTAAACCCAACTTACTTACATTTTTTAACTATATTTGCCTTCTGCGTAGGTTTTGTTTTTGGAAGCAATAGTAATCTTGGCCCCATAGCCCTAACATTTTGGCTGATATCTAGCATACCTGGCATACTTATTTTGAATTTTGTCTGTTACCTTTATAAAAAGAATATGGGTCTGGAAGATATAACAGAACCATATATGCCAGCAGACGTGCTTGAGGCATGCAAAAAACTTAATGAGACGGGGCAAGCAGATGATAATAAAAACGTATAACAAATCACTCAACCGGACTCTCGGCGCTGATGCGCCTCGCGCCCGTTAGCTCAACCGTTAGATGCCAATGGATACTATGAGCAAAGTTCAACACCCCAGAAATAGGACATTATTGGGTTTTGCCATTGCTCCGCTGATTCCAATCTTAATATACGCGATAGGAAGCGGTGATTTTTCTTTAGTAGTACTTGCCGTAGGTGCGCCCGCGGCATACGTCGGGGCATTGCTGGTGGGTGCGCCGTTGTTCTTCGTGCTTCGCCATTTAAAATTCATGGGTTGGTCATATTTTGTGTTGGGTGGCGCACTTGCAGCTCTACCATTTGTTTACCTGTATTCCAGCGGAGCAACTACCCACTTAGAAATTTACGGAGTTAGGAATACAGCATTTTTCTGCGCTATAGGGGCTTTTGGTGGCCTCGTTTTTTGGCTAATTGCCGTACGTGGTCAAAGCCAATACTCTATTTCTCTAATTAAAGCAGTCATAGGAAGCATCGTTGTGCTATCTATGGTGCCTATGGGTGTCTATATCGGTATTGTGGGTGGTACTAATTCTACTGAAGGTACAATGACCGAACAAACAGCAGAATTCATTAGCTCATTACGCCGAGAGGTAAGTATTGAGCTAGATGAAGGAAGTAAAGTATCTGCGTATCTTCCTGCTAAGTTACCTTTTCGTCCTGGCTGCCCAATATACATTACCTCTCGTAAAGAGTACTTTGGTCGTAATGAAATTTATTGGGTAAATGGATATAAAGATTCAGCATATGTGAATGTATGGGAAATAATTACAGAGGAAGATCGTGGAAAGATACCAAGGCAATGTTTGTGAGAGAGGCATCTAACAAGCGGGTCAAAATCGACGCGCAGAAAACGCGCGCGCTTTACCCAAATCGTTATGCATAAATCGCAATTACAAAGATAAAGGTAATATATGTTGGCGAACGCATTAATTAAATATAAGTTTATTTGGATTTCATTATTAGTCATAACCATTGTTTTGGTATTTATAGGTTTCATGCCGCAACCTATCGATATGAACCTTGAAAAGATTGGTGATGGACGAAAAGCAATTGTTTTCGTTTATGACTCAAACCTTTCGGTCAGCAGTCAGCAAAGCGCCGAAATGAATAAAGCGCGGAGCCTGGTAAGCGAAGACATCATATTTCTAGTTGCCACAATTGGTGATCCTGCGGGCAATAATTTTATGAGGCACTATGATGCACGCGCGGCAGATCTGTTATTTTTTAACATAGCGGGCGACCTGGTTCACCGGGAAACCGCTTTACTAAGTGCAGAGGAACTTGCGCGAATACTATTAAGCGAAATGTAGGAGGTGGTTGGAAAGCTAAGGATATCTAAACTTATAACTGATACGGTTTAATTTAAAGGATACTAGTGCCAGTAGCGTAATATATGTTCTAGCAAAAAAGCCGTGCCCATTAAGCAATGAAGCTAATCCGGATTTAAGGTTTTTAGCAATATTCAAACCAATGAGTCACGGTGATAGAGTAAATGCATAACAATCGTATCAAGTTCGCCGCTATGCGGCTGGGACCTCTACTGCGTCGCTTGTTTTGTGCTTTAATAGCACAAAACATTCAACTCCGTTCCGGTCCCTTATAGCGGGCGTTATGTGGCAGAACCGTAATAGGAAAGAACATTATGTCAAAAACTACTGAAACATACTGGAACCCCCTGCTGTCGGCGAACGCACATCGTTGGGAGCCGATAGATGGTTTGGATGGGATGGCTGAACAAGTGACGCTCGCGGTTGATGAAACAACAGGTGATTACACAAGGCTCACTCGTTTCAAGCCAGGGACAGACACTTCTTCTATTGGCGCCAAGAGTCACGACTACCCAGAAGAAATAATAATGATTGAAGGTCAGCTTTATGACGCAGCCTTTGATAGGTGGCTAGAAGTTGGAGATTACGCGAGTCGACCGCCCGGTGAAGTACACGGCCCGTTTAAGACAGAAAACGGATGCGTTGTTCTGGAGATGTCATACCCAAGTCAATCGGTGGCCCGAGCAAGTGGCACATAACAAGTCGCTTGTGTGTGACGCTACGCGCTGACGCGCTTTGCGCCCCACAGCTCAATCGTTAGCCGCCACACAAATAGAGCAATCAATTTGACCACTACAAAACCAAAGGAAAGAAAAAAGCTATCAGTTAGTGTCATTACTGCTGTTTTAACAGAAGCAGGTTATAGGTGTGCCATTCCTACTTGTCGTGGCATACTTGCACTAGATTTACATCATATATGGGAGGTCAATGCTGGCGGAGGAAATAAACCCACAAACCTAATTGCCCTTTGCCCAACATGCCATGCGCTGTACCATCGAGGCACAATTAAACAAGAATCAATTTACGCATATAAGGCAATGCTAGTATCTTTATCTAATGCATTTGACAATGACACTATTGATAAACTTTTATTTCTAGAAATGTGCCCTGAAGATCACTTAATAATTTCAGGTGATGGTGTTCTAAGCTTTGCTCGACTAATAGCTGCAAAATTGGTTGATTTTAAACTAATGGCAAATAATTGTAATGAAATAGTTACTTATACTGTATCCCTTAGTGAAAATGGAGAAAAACTAATTACAGCATGGAAATCAGGCAACAGGGAACAGCTTCAAAATGTTCTCGGCAATACTGTAGCCTAAATATCAATTATGAAGTATTTGCGGCTAACAAATCGTTCGTGTGTGACAGGCGCAGACAACGCGCCTGCCCCACAACTCAAACGTTGATATGACTTTCCGCTGTCAATAGCACAGCCGATCTCCTTCTAATAAAAATTAGAATCCCTTCACCGATTTAAGATTAAGTGTGAGCACGGCACCAGTATAACGACGGTTGTCATGCTGATATGCGCGGGTTGGTTACCGCATTACTTGTGTACGCCGCGAAGAGACCTCTCTCTAGGTACGTGCATCTTGTTTACGTTATAACTAAACAAGGCACTTAACGTTTCCGAGGATGCTTCTCACCGTGGTGGCGTGCTCACACGTAATATTAAATCGGTGTTATGTTGTATTTTTTCGTTTCGAATCTCCTCCATTATTTAATGGTATTTAACTTTTCATTTAACGTGGGTATTTCACTTCATTGGCGATGGCCCACATAAAACCAGCCAGTTCACGCGCCAGCGCCACCACCGTTACATTGTGTGGTTTGCCTTTGCGTTGCATGTGTTGATACCGTTGCGTCAGTCTCAGTTGAGCACGCCAGGCAATGTCACGTATAGCTAATGGCGAAGTACTGCTTGACGTAATTGTATTTCCCGACTCACCTTGGCCGGGTAGCGATAACACCAGGCAGCTTCAATTAAGATACGTCGTACATGACCGTTGCCCGTTTTAGTAATACGGCCTCGTGATTGGCGCGGTCCACTGGAATACTCTGAAGGTGTAAGACCTAAAAAACTCATGAGTTGTTTTGGGTTGTCAAAACGACTGAGGTCACCCAGCTCCGATACGACCGTCACCGCGACGATCATTTTTACACCTCGCATACTCATCAAGCGCTTCTACCACTGGATACAATCGCCACTGCTTCACAAAGACTTCGATTTGTTCGTTCAGACGTTGTAGTCGATGTTGTGATTCGGTGACAGTATTAACATATTCCTGAAATACAATTTGTTGCGCGACTGAGGGACAACGCACTTCATCGGCTAACCAACGTAAGTGCGCTTCGTGTCCAGGATGTTTTTCCCTGATAGCGAATATCATGGCGCAGTAAAAATGACTTTAAGGCGTTGCCGTGCCGACTTCTGCACCAGCATGGCATCTTCACGCGCACGGGATAAATCGCGAATGGCTTCGTCTTCACGATCGGGCACGTACACCGGCGTCAGCTCGCCCGCTCGAAACAGACGCGCCAATTGTATGGCATCGCGTTTATCGGTTTTGACTTTGTCACCGGCTCTTTTTGGGAATCAGTGACGGGGCCACTACCCAACAATCATGACCTTCAGAGACTAGATAACGATACAACTCATAACCACAAGGACCTGCTTCGTAACAAAAGTGCAGCATCTTACCCAGTGAGACCAGTTTACGTAGTGTTTTACGCATGGCATCGTGGGTGCCGCCTATCTTTGCCGTAGCGGCGTACCTCCTGATTCGATCCATCAGCAATGGCAATTTCAATGCTTTCTTTGTGTACATCCATCCCTATAAATAGTATGTTTGAACTTGTCATGTCGACCTCCGATCCGGTTTGTTAATGGGCTTATGCCCTTAATCATTATGGCTCTGACGCTTTGCGTTAATCCACGCTCTGATCGGAGGTCGGCTCCTTCTGCGGAAGGTCATTATGTCTAGCACGTAAATGACAATATAAAGAGATTAACAATAGGAGCTGTGTATGCTGGGCGCCCTCATTGCAAAACAAAAAATACGGTCTGCATTTTCATATTTTAATGATCGAGATATGGAAAAATTCCTTTCATTATGGGATGACAATGCAATTTTCATATATCCCGGGAATGTGTCTGTAAGTGGAGCGAAAAAAGGAAAGAGTGCTGTATCAGCTTGGTTCAACAACTTAATGGACGCCGGTCCTTCAGTGCATTTTTCAATAAATAGTATTTGTGTGGGCAACATTTTTGATCTCATTGGTACTAATGTCATTACTGTAGAATGGGACAATTCTGTCACCAACCGGGAAGGTATTAATATATTGGTTAGCGGAGTAAGTGTTATCAGGATTAAGAAGGGTAGAATTATAAAAGTATGTGACTACATATTTGATCCAGAAAAGTTGCCTATTGCTTGGTGTGAAGATGGGTAAAATATTCTCATTTTCAAAGTACAAGAGGTTATTTCTACATTTATGTGCGTATGTGCTAACAAGTGCATTAACTCGGACATTTTTCGCGCCGCTACGCTTTGCTCAAAACGCCGGTTATGCTGGCGTTATACCTATCAATTATTATGAAATATATTTTAGTATTGCTATTTGTCACACTTTCAGCGTGTACAACAACAGAGATAAAGAATAGCAGCGACATAGATGCTGTAGTGAAGCTAGCTAATAATGGCAATGAAGAAGCCATGCATAATGTTTGCTATCGCTATAGGTATGGCGTGAACGCTAGCGAGAACCTCACAGAAGCTTTGTTCTGGTGCAGTAAAGCAGCAGATGTTGGCATTAGCAGCGCTCAGACACTCCTTGCTGAGATGTATCATAATGGTCTTGGTACTCCTGTTAACTATGAAAAAGCTTTATATTGGTATTCAAAAGCCGCTGAAAATAATCATGTCCACGCCATGCTTATGTTGTTTTATATGTACGGTAAAGGCGAAGGAGTTACGCCAAATGCTGAGTTAGCGTATACATACTTAAAGAAAGCAGCTGACCTTGGATATGATAAAGCAATAGAGATACTTAAAGAAATTCATGAAGACTCTAGCATCAAGGTATAACAAATCACTCAACCGGACGCGCTATAAAACGCGCGCCCGTTAGCTCAAACGTTATGTTTAAAAAAAATGAATAGTACATATCCGTGCATCAATGTTTGTGATATCGAAACCAGCATACAATGGTATGAGGATTTTCTTGGGTTTAAATGCACTTATAAAAGCTCAATTAAGCAACCTGATTGCGCTCTGATTGAAAATGAAGAATTAAAAATATATATGATAAAAAGTGCAAAGCGCGAGTCATATGCCTCAAATACAATTGTTGTTGAGTCAAATGATTTAAAAGCTGATTATAGTGCGCTCGAAAATGCCGGTGCTATTATCGTTCAACCCATAGGAAAAGGTGTATTCTCTGATTTTCAGTTTGTGATTAAAGACTATGAAGACAATAAAATTGTTTACAAACAAAAAACATAACAAATCAATTAAGTTCGCCCACAAACAACGTGGGCTGGACGCTGCGCCAAAAACACGCAGCGCCCCTTATTTCAACCGTTATGCAAACAATGGAAAAATATAGAACTCATGACCTAGCGGCATTTTTGGCAATATTTATTATCATGCACGTTGGTGCTTGGTTTTATAATACCTTCGTTTCTGAGCCGCCGCTAAGCACAGACTTTGTTCTTGGCATGGGTCTAGGAGCAGCACTTACAATATTTATTTGCTATCGATCGCTGCTCAAGAAACGCGCAGACTCTAAAAACGCAACACTTCCTATTACAATAGCGTCCATCACCACACTACTTGCTCTCCCTTTCACTATGATTTTGGGCACTTACCTTGGAGGCACCATGGGCGCTGGTTTTATATCTCTATTATTACAAGCGGTTTTACATGTTCAGTCCATAACTTTGCTAGGGGTAGGGACTTGGCTAGGTATAGGATTCGGTAGCTTCATCGTAGCTGTTCTACCTACGTTATTTGCTACTAACCTAGGCTATGCCGCCGGTCGAATACTGCAAAAGCGATTTTGGCCAGAATAGTGAACAGTTGCATAACAAGTCGCTCGTGTTTGACGCTTCGCGCTGACGCGCTCCGCGCCACACAGCTCAAACGTTATGTTTCAATAAGAGCGGAGTAAATGAAATACATTATATTAGTAATAACCTGTTGTTATTCAGGTTTTGTTCATGCGGAAATGTCACTCCCAACCGAAGTGCGAGGGAAATGTTACTTTGCAGAATTTAAACACCCTGAGTCACAAGATTTAAATGTACTTACTATTTGCGTAAACAACAATGATGCAACTGCAAGAATGATCTATTCAAATTCCGGTGGCTTGCCAGCTGTTTGCTATCAGAAAGGCGCTCATTCATATATTACAAATGATGAGTTTCATATTGATTTCAAAGAGGGCCAATGTGATAACAACAAGTCTTTTTCATCTGACAATATTGTTTGTAAGAAGACTATGTTAGGCACATTTAAATGCATAAGCCCTAAAGGCGAAATGACGCTAAAGAAACTTCATAGATATAATGAAAAAACATAACAAATCGTCCAACTTGACCCACAAAAGCGCCGTTTCGCTTCGCTACACTCTGCTTTTGCGGTCAAGTTAACTCAAACGTTATGTGCTCTCTAATAGCTGCTTTCGGCCAACTCCTGTCCTTCCCAGACGAATAGGGAACGGCAGGAACGTAGCAAATTCCGGATGTTCACATATTTCTAACGTGCTTCGCCTGTCGGTCACAGAAGCGGTCGTTCGTGCTTCTATTAATCAGTGGTCAGGATGAGCGAAACTGCACAAGGGTCGACACACATGGCATCCTACACTCTACGGGGCGTGGTCGCCAATCCCCGAAACTCATCTCTGAAAGAAAACAGCTTGTAGGCAGATCGGATAAACCGGGCCGGTCCAAAGGCACGCATACAAAGAGGCGCGCAGAGTACTTCACCATAGTTTGTTATCTCAGTCTGCACTCCCAGGTCGGGAGGCTGCGCCACGCCTGTGCCATGCACCTCCCAGCCCCGAGCTCTGGTTTGGCAAATGCCTCGTCCTACTGAGGGTAATATGCACCCGCGGCATCTCCATTATAAGGAAGCTTGCTATTCACCCATCCGTTGACGTTCCGATAGAGGGTATCGGGCCCCGGCTTCGTCTCATCGTTCCTATCACCCTGGAAACCGTGTTCGATCCTGTAGCTCGTGTAACCTAGGTTGCCGAGGTCTTGTGCCGCGGCCAAAGCGCGTACACCACTTCGGCACAGGGTAAGCAAGATGTCATCGGTTCCGAATCTCCCGATTACATCGGTGTCAAAAGAAAGGTTAGCAGTGAGCCCCCCTACGCCATTATCTACCAGGTGGGCAATATTGACGACCTTTCCTTCGAGATTGGCGCCGGAGTTAAAAGACAGACCCTTGCCCTTGCTGTCGGCAAGCCCGTTTGGCCCCGGATGACCTACCCATTTCCATTCCTGACCGCTCCGCACGTCAAGTATGTAGACATTCGCCTCGGTGCTAGCCCGCTCAAATGCCTCTTGGGGAGAGATATCTCCCTTATAGTCCGCAATCGCTGCAGATGAGCCTAGTACAGCGAAAACGCCTAAGTAAATGATGGATCTTTTAAACATTGTAGCCTCCTGAACATATGTGATGAAATGACGGTCCTCGCAATGGAGGAGGATCAAGAGTCTCACATAATCGTGAAACAGACCTATTGAGATAAATCAAATATCTCTTACATAAGTCTGCGATATATTGTCGCGCGATTTAAAAACAGCGACAAAGATAGAATCCGTGAAGGTACTTATTTGGGTCGAACATAGACTCGCAGGGTTAGTAAGTAGAAATACATATTCAGGACAGGTTTAAATGGTACTCATGAAGGTTCGACTTTAGTACGTTCCAGTCATCCAGCCCGAAATGCTGTACGTCTGGGTTGGGTTATAAGACGTCATTGGACCTTTATTATAGTGCCGCGCATTTAAACAGCACACATAACAAGGCAAATGCACTCGGACAATTTAAAGCGCTCTTTGCTTTGTGTAGAATGGAGCTTGCGCAATGACACAAAGCGAAGACAGGCTTTAAATTGCCGGTGATTTG
>CAWEEC010000031.1:0-61378 GCA_963807785.1 uncultured Gammaproteobacteria bacterium
CGATGATGGTCACACCGGCACTATCAGCAACCATTTTAACCTGCAACATATCCAGTGTCGGAATGCCTTCGGTAATACACACCACCAGTTCGATGCCGGCATCGATAGCTTCCAGCATGGAATCTTTACAGAATGGCGCCGGCACATAGATCACTGAAGCAGTGGCGGCGGTTTGATCAACTGCCTGGCGCACCGTATTGAACACCGGCAAATCAAGATGGGTTTGCCCGCCTTTGCCCGGGGTCACACCGCCGACCATCCTGGTACCGTATTCAATCGCCTGCTGTGAATGAAACGTACCCTGTTTGCCGGTGAATCCCTGGCAAATGACTCTGGTATCCCTGTTAACCAGTACACTCATGATGACTTTCCTACTTCAGCAACGATTTTCTGCGCAGCATCGGTGAGATCGTTTGCCGCAATCAGGTTAAGCCCGCTGTCGTCAAGCAACTGGCTGCCGCGTTTAGCATTGTTGCCTTCCAGCCGAACAACCACCGGCACATTGACATGCACCTCCTCAACTGCACCGATAATACCTTCGGCAATCAGGTCACAGCGCACAATACCACCAAAGATGTTGACCAGGATGCCTTTTACATTGTTGTCCGAAAGTATGATTTTAAATGCCTCTGATACGCGTTCCCTGGTCGCACCGCCACCAACGTCGAGAAAATTAGCCGGCTCGCCACCACAAAGCTTGATCAGGTCCATGGTAGCCATTGCCAGGCCCGCGCCATTGACCATGCAGCCTATGTCACCGTCCAGCGATATATAATTAAGGTCCCATTCCTTGGCACGATTTTCCCGCTCATCTTCCTGCGAAGTATCACGCATCGCCAGTAAATCAGGCTGTCTGTACAATGCGTTATCGTCGATGTTGATTTTGGCATCGAGACATAGACAGATCACCTTCAGCCGTAACCACCAGCGGATTGATTTCAACCAGGCTCAGATCTTTCTCAACAAACATTTTTGACAATCCGCCTAGCAACTTTACAAACTGCTTTATCTGCTCGCCTTCGAGGCCAAGACCGAATGCCAGCTCCCTGCCCTGGTAAGGTTGAAGTCCTGTCAAGGGATTGATGGTTGTTTTGAGTATTTTTTCCGGTGTCTCAGCTGCGACTTTTTCGATTTCGACACCACCTTCTGTTGAAGCCATTAACACCACACGTCTGGAAGCGCGATCGATGACTGCACCCAGGTATAACTCGCGGGCGATATTGCATGTTTCCTCAATCAATACCTGGTTAACCGGCTGGCCATCATTACCTGTTTGAATCGTTACCAGGCGTGTACCCAGCATGGCGCCAACAGCGTGTGTTAAAGACTCGATATCTGTTATCAACTTGACACCACCGGCCTTACCGCGACCACCTGCATGGACCTGCGCCTTGACGACCCAGCTGTCACCCTGCAACGCACTGGCCGCAGCCGCGGCATCCGCAGAAGATTGCACGACCTGGTTGTTGGGTACAGGTAAGCCGTATTGCTTGAAGACCTGCTTGGACTGGAATTCGTGTAGATTCATTGCTTTCCTTATTTTGTCATTTCGACCGCAGAGAGAATTCTTCCCGGGCTCATTATACTGTGGGAAGATCTCTCACATTCGTTCGAGATGACGACGACAGTGTCGTCGTCAGTTTTTTATATGAATAGCCCGTTTATGCACCGCCAGCGCCGCTTCATGAATCGACTCGGACAGTGTTGGATGCGCAAATACTGTCATCGCTATGTCTTCAGCGCTCGCACCCATCTCCATTGCTGTTACGGCTAGTGCAATTAACTCGGATGCCTGCGCTGCACAAATATGCACACCGATAACCCTATCCGTTTCCTGATGTGCAACAATCTTTACCAGGCCATCAGTTGCGCCCATCGCTCGCGCACGTCCACTGGCTGATAAAGGAAAGCTACCGACATTGACCGGAATACCTGCAGCATTACAGGCATGTTCTGATTTCCCTACCCAGGCCACTTCGGGATGTGTATAGATTACGGATGGGATCAGGTCGTAATTCACCGTAGACTTCTGACCTGCAATACGTTCCGCTACCATGACACCTTCTTCCGAGCCTTTGTGTGCCAGCATAGGGCCACGCACAATATCACCTATCGCATAGATACCCGGCACACTTGTTTCACAGTACTTATTGGCATGTATATACTCGCGCTCATCAATTTCCAGCATCATTTCGTCACCAAACAAATAATCACTGTTCGGTTTGCGCCCGACTGCAACAACGATCTTGTCAAACTTGATCTGCTGTGCGCCACGTGTGTCTTCATAAGTGACGTGCACCTTCTTTTGCTTAACCGCGGTTGAAAGCAAGCGCGCATTAAGACGTATATCGAGCCCCTGCTGTTGAAACGACCTGAAAGCAGCCCTGGAAATCTGCTTATCCGCTGCCGGCAGAAAGCTGTCCATGGCTTCGAGCAAGACGACTTCCGAACCCAGGCGTGACCACACACTGCCAAGCTCGAGACCAATCGCACCCGCACCAATAATGCCCAGTGACCTGGGAACCGAATCAAACTCAAGTGCACCAGCGGAATCGAATATATAACCATCGGTTATTGGTGCGCGTTCGAGCCGCACAGCAGAGGAGCCTGCAGCAATGATGATATTCTCGGCCTGCAGTGTTTCCCTGGTTTCACTGCTGCCACGATCAGACACTTTTACTATTTTCCCGGGAGAAAGGCGCGCATGACCATGAACCAGCGTTATCCTGTTTGCCTTGAATAAACTACTGATGCCTTGCGTCAGCTCACTGACGATCTTGTCCTTGCGTGCAATCATTGCAATTACGTCAACACTTGCACCGTTTATACTGATGCCGTGCTCGGACAAGCCATTTGCCGCCAATGCATAAAGATGCGATGACTCAAGTAATGATTTTGAAGGTATACAGCCCACGTTCAGACATGTACCTCCCAGAGAAGATTCGCCCTTGCGATTCAACCACTCATCGACACAAGCTACAGACATACCCAGCTGTGCGCAGCGAATCGCAGCCACATAGCCTGCAGGGCCTGCGCCTATGACTACAACATCAAATTTATTATCACTCAATTTACAACACCCACATCAATCGAAAATTACCCGGGATATATTACACACCAAGTAACATGCGTGACGGCTCTTCCAGCATATCCTTTATGGTAACCAGAAACTGCACTGCCTCGCGACCGTCAATAATCCTGTGATCATATGATAGCGCAAGGTACATCATAGGTAACACGACGATCTCGCCATTTATCACCATAGCCCTTTCCTTGATCGTGTGCATGCCCAGAATTGCACTTTGTGGCGGATTCAGGATCGGTGTTGACAGCATCGAACCAAATACACCACCATTTGAAATAGTGAATGTACCACCTGTAATATCCTCAATCGACAACCTGTTTTCATTCGCCATCCCAGCATAGCTTATTATTGCCTGCTCGATTTGCGCCAACGTCATATCTTCTGCGTCACGTAATATCGGCACAACAAGACCGCCAGGACCTGATACCGCAATGCCTATATCGTAGTAACCATGATAGACAATGTCATTACCATCAATCGAGGCATTAACTGCCGGAAACTTCTTCAAAGCCTCAACCGCTGCCTTAACAAAAAACGACATGAAGCCCAGCTTGACGTCATATTCTTTTTCGAATCTGTCCTTGTAGCTTGCACGCAGATTCATTACCGGCTTCATGTTAACTTCATTAAAAGTCGTCAGGATTGCTGCATTATGCTGTGCATCCAGCAGACGCTCCGCAATACGTGCACGTAATCGCGTCATTGGAACCCGTCTTTCGATACGCCCTTCGATAACAACCGATTCAGTTCGAACCACCTTGTCAGCCTTGTGTTCCACCACGGCCGATTGAGCGGGCTGTTTTTCGACTGCCGGCGACTGTGACTCGCTATCAATGTAGCCAAGCACATCTTCCTTGAGAATACGACCGTCCTTACCACTGCCGCGTATATCAGATGCATCGATATGTTTTTCAGCCATAAGCTTTCTGGCTGAAGGACTGATCACAAGCTCTGTGGACTCTTCCATACCAAGCGGTGTCGGGTGAGCATGTTCGGCCTGTTGCCCAGTCTCTGGTTGTTGTTGTGCTAGCTGCTCAGTAGTTGCCTGTGCTACTGTAGCAGTTTCATCAATCACCGCCAGTACCTGATCAGCGGTGACAGTATCGCCAACTTTAAACCGAATTTCCTTGATAACACCGCTGCTAACTGCCGGCACCTCGAGTATTACCTTGTCCGTTTCCAGATCCACCAGGGTTTCATCCTGGGTTACGGTGTCACCAGCCTGTTTATGCCAGCTCGCAATTACAGCATCTGCAATCGATTCCGGTAATGCCGGGACCCTGATTTCTACTGACATCGGTCAGCCTCCCTTACCATTTTTGTTCTTGTTAAAGTTAATTGCCCTTTTGATTAGATCACGCTGTTGCACGCCGTGCAGCTTTGCAGAACCGACTGCGGGGGCCGATGATGATTCGCGACCAATATAATGAAGCTGCCAGTTTTTATTCAACATTGCCGGAATACGGGGTTTTACAAAGTCCCATGCGCCCTGATTTTTCGGCTCTTCCTGTACCCATAAAATATCTTTGGCACAGGTATAAGATTTCAGTACTTCATTAAGCTCCGGTCCGGGAAACGGATATAACTGCTCCACTCGAATAATCGCAATATCATTACGTTTCTTCGCTCTTCGCCTGGCCAGCAGTTCATAATACACCTTGCCGCTACATAGAATAATATTCTTTACCTTCCTGGGTTGAATATCGTCCACTTCGGGTAAAACGCGCCGGTAACAACCGCTGGCAAGATCATCCAGTGAGCTGGTACATTCCTTATGACGCAGCAGACTTTTTGGCGTTATTATCACCAGCGGTTTTCTGCAATTGCGTATCATCTGTCTGCGCAACAGATGAAACATCTGTGCCGGTGTGCTTGGCACGCATACTTGCATATTATGCCCTGAACACAGCTGCAGATAACGCTCTATGCGGGCTGACGAATGTTCCGCACCCTGTCCTTCATAACCGTGCGGCAACAGCATGACCAGACCGCAGGCTTTACCCCATTTATGTTCGCCTGCAGATATAAACTGATCGATAACGACCTGTGCACCGTTGGCAAAGTCGCCAAACTGAGCTTCCCATAGCGTTAACACCCTGGGATCCGCAGTGGCGAAACCACATTCGAATGCGAGCACGGCCATCTCGGATAATAATGAATCGATTACCAGAAAATTGTTCTTGCCTTTGCCTATGCTACGCAAGGGTACAAACGCTGTGCCGTCTTTCTGATTATGCAGAACCGAATGCCGGTGAAAAAATGTACCTCGACCACTATCCTGACCCGACAGGCGCACAGGATACCCGTCGTTCACCAGTGTGGCGTAAGCCATAATTTCGGCATAACCCCAGTCAAGAGGCAATGCGCCGGCAGTCATGCGGTGACGGTCGTCCATTATCTTCTGCACCCTGCCCTGTAATTCGAAACCTTCAGGCAATTGCTCGAGCACTGTAGCCAGCCCACGAATTGTGTCTATCGGTACGCCCGTTTCAACATCATCAAGCAGCGATCCCGAAGTATAAGACTTCCAGTTCATATGCTCAGTGATGTCCGGACTGCCATTGGGCAGCTTGTGAGGTAGTACGCAGCGACCCGATTCGAGTGCCTTGCGTACATTAATCACGACTTCATCGGCCTGGTGCTGCTGCAATACGCTTTCTTCCACCAGTTTCTTTACATAAATGGCGCGCGTTGTAGGTAGACTGGCAATTTTCTTGTACATCATCGGCTGCGTAGCCTTGGGTTCATCGGCCTCATTGTGACCATGACGCCGGTAACAAACCACATCAATCACAACATCTTTCTTGAATGTCATGCGGTAGCTTATAGCAAGCCGCGTGGTCATGATTACCGCTTCAGGATCATCACCATTGACATGAAAAATGGGCGCATCAACCATTTTTGCGACATCAGTACAGTAATGCGTTGAGCGCGCATCTTTCTGGTAGCTGGTTGTGAATCCAATCTGGTTATTGACGATAATATGTATCGTCCCTTTTGTAGAAAATCCTCTCGACTGTGACATTTGCAGCGTTTCCATCACTACGCCCTGGGCGGAAAATGCAGCATCACCATGAATCTGTACCGGTATTACCTCAGCACCCTCGGCATCACCGCGACGCCACTGGCGCGCACGCACCGAGCCCTCTACCACGGGCCCAACAATCTCCAGGTGAGATGGATTAAACGCAAGCGCCAGATGAACCGGACCTCCGGGTGACTGCATGTTTGAAGCAAAACCGAGATGATACTTGACGTCACCCGTCAGCTCCTGTACATCCTTGGTGCCTTCAAATTCTGCAAACAGCTCGGCCGGTGTTTTGCCGAGTATGTTCACCAGCACATTTAACCGGCCACGATGCGCCATGCCAATAACAACCTCTTTCACGCCTTGCGCACCGGCATGCATGACCAGTTCGTCAAGCAATGGTATCAGTGACTCACCACCTTCAAGCGAAAATCTTTTCTGGCCTACATACTTTGTATGCAAGTATTTTTCCAGCCCTTCTGCATTAGTCAGTTGTTGCAGGATATTAATTTTTTCATCGAAAGATAAATTCACTCTACCTCTTGTCAGTTCAAGCCGATGTTGTAACCAGCGTTTTTCCGTGGTCTCCATGATGTGCATATACTCGGCACCGACTGAACCACAATAGGTTTGCTGTATTTTGCTGTAGATTTCACCAAGCGTTAATGTTTCTGGCCCGGCCAGTGAGCCGGTTTCGAAAACAGTATTGAAATCGGCTTCGCTGAGCTGGTGATAGGCAAGATCAAGTTCCGACACTTTGACTTGATGATTATTTTGCAGCGGGTTTATTTTGGCGTGCTGGTGGCCACGAAAACGATAGGCATTTATTAACTGAAGAACATGAACCTGTTTGCGTTCCAGCTCCAGATCATGCGTCGGCGTGGCCGTCGGAACCGCATGATGCTCTTTGGCCACCGCACGGAAATAGGCCCTGATTTCGTCATGCGGAACCTCCCTGCCCGCACCATTGCTGCCATTGCCTGATTTTACCTTGGGCAAGCCATCGAAAAAGCTTCGCCACTCGGTATCAACAGCGTCAGGATTCCTGAGATACGCTTCATACAACGACTCCAGCCAGGCCGCGCTGGTACCGCTTAACTGTGAACTGCTCCACAGTTCCTGCATGTCAGGTTTCATCGGATGGGTCATGTTGAATTTTTTTACCGTCTGCTATGTCTCAATTGTAGAACCACATCACAAAACATGCCCGTTTATCGGGTTATATTCACCGAAAATACATAAAAACATTACGTCTTTTTATAAATTGCGCTAGGTTCAACATATGCTTAAAGAAATTTCCAGATTTCGTAACTACGGTGGCTGCGCAAATCGCAGATCATTCACAAATTCAGACATGGATTTGTATGTGTGGTTCAAGGATCAGGAGCCAGAACGCTTCCATTTAACCTACAACAAGCAAGGCCACACCCGTTCGATCAGCTGGAATAACGCGTCCGGCTTCGATCAGCAACGCTTTGCCCAGATTGAGGCACTCGCAGTGATGCTCGGCGTTTCAGGCTTTATTGACGCCTATTTAATCCAGGAAGGTGGCAATATCAGGGCCGCAGAACTGGCATATCAGTTCCTGCATTGCAGTGAAAACATAGCGCCATGGCTGGCTGATTTTATCTATGCCCGCCTGCTTGAATATCCAGGCCGCAATTCAATCTGGATAAATCAGGCTGCTGCTTTAAGAAGTTTCTGATTGGCAAAAACAATGGCTGTGGCAAGCTGTTGCAGTGGAACCACTGCCATTGTTCGCATTTGTCCGGTTCCATAACCGTTGGCTCACCCGAGTCATAGTCCGATGACACAAACAGTGTTACATAGTGTTTATCAGCATTGATGAAAACATCATTAGTGTAGCCACTATGCACGATATTACGGATTGTTATCCCCGTTTCTTCAGCGACTTCACGCCTGGCACAAGCCTCAACCGTTTCACCAAACTCGAGATGACCACCAGGAAACTGCCAGGAATTTTCACTGTGTGCACTGATACGCTTGCCCAGCAAAAGTCTGTCGCCATTCCAGACCATGACACCGACACCAATATGCGGCCGTGTGTTCATCAGACAGCAGACAGACCTGGCTGCAAGGTTGTAGATGAAGCGCAGTTCATGCAATCGCAGCAGCGTGCACACAATTCCTGCCCGCTTTCTTGGCGTGATACATCGCGACATCGGCTGACGCAATCATGGTCTCAAGTGTGTCACCCGAATTATATTCAGCAACACCAATAGACACAGTCACTTTTGGAAGCTCAGCACCATCAATTTTTCCCGGAGAAGCTTGAGCAACACGCTCACGCAAGCGCTCAGCAATGGATATTGCATTCTGCAGTGAGGTTTCCGGTAACAACACGGAAAATTCTTCGCCACCGAAACGCGCAACCAGGTCATTAGGCCGCAATGGTTTTCTTATGCTGTCACCGACTGCAATCAGCACCTTGTCGCCAGCAAGATGACCATATTCATCATTGAAACTTTTAAAATGGTCGACATCAATCATCAACAGGCAGGTTTCCAGATCATCACGAGCGCTACGTCTTATTTCTCTGTCAAACATGTCATCGAGCCAACCCCGATTATGCAGTCCGGTGAGTGCGTCGATGGTCGCATACTGTTGATACTTGCGCTGCATTTCAAGGCTGTCGGCGATGACGAGATTACTGTATCGAACCCGTTCGGACATGATGTATAGAAGATTTCGCGCAATCTCATGCGAGGCACTCACCATACGCCAGAGAACATCCTGCTCTATTTGCAGTACCGTAGACGGCTCGGCCGCGAAAACCTGTGATGATGGCAGGCGGCTGTCAAACACGGACATTTCACCAACACACTCACCGGGCTCTACCGCGGTGAGTGGAATTTCTTCATGAGGACTGAGCTGGATCACAAAGCGCCCGGATATGATCACATACAGATAATGGTTTTCTATATCGGGTGATAATAATGTCTCTGCTTCAGTCATTTGTCTGTAATTGCACTGAGACAGCAGTTGATCCATTTCTGTTGAATCCAGATCTACATTTCTGAATAACTGCAGCCTGGAAAGCATCAATTTGTCATGTTTGACAGCAGTTACGTTCATCGCCTTTTACTCATTTGATTGGCGCTGGCATCATCAAGCTACTACGCGCTCGCACCAGATTATTGATTGTACTGGATAAAATTCGATTATAGCCATGTTTTCCGTCCCTGCCTACGTATCAGGAGCCGCTTGTAGTAAGATCATGGTGATACCTGATAGCAGGTATTTATTGCTGGAGAAGGTCATGGCTGAAAGCGACAATTTTACAATTCATGCACTGGAACTCGGCCCGATGGAGAATTTCGTTTATCTGCTGCATGATCACAGCAGTAACACGGCAGCGATTGTGGACCCTGCCTGGGATGTTGAGCAAGTGCTCTCGCTGGCGGACGATAAGGACATTCGTATCACGGATATCCTGCTGACCCACAGTCATCACGACCATGTAAACGGTATCGAAAAAGTACTCGACCACACAGACGCTCAAATCCATCTACTCAAGGCTGAAGCCCGATTCTGGGGGAAAAGCCTGGCCAGGCCCAGCTTGCACCATGGTGGCGACAGCATAAAAATTGGCAGCACAGAAATCGAGATCCTGCACACACCCGGTCATACACCCGGATCAGCCTGCTTCCACATCGGCAATGACCTGATTGCCGGTGACACCCTGTTTGTATTCGGCTGTGGACGTTGCGACCTGCAAGGCGGTGATCCCGAGGAAATGTTTACCACGCTCAAGCGCATCAAATCTGAATTACCGGGGACTACGGTGCTGCACCCCGGGCATAATTACTCACCCGCGCACCCGACCTCGACTATGGATGCCCAGTGCGACGGCAATCCGTTTCTGCATTTTGACAAGCGGGATGATTTCATCGAATACCGCATGCGCGTGCATGACCACATCAGGCACACTCCCTATGAGGCTGTCAACAGGCAACAAGCGTTGCAATCGATTCGCCGGTAGAAAGTCTTGTGTCGTAGTTATACACAGAGCACAAGATATAGTTGGTCAATTTCAAAAACAACAACTTAAAATACAGCAGTTAAATGTAAAGTTATGTAAACACGCCCAAACTGTTGTAACTTATATCTTTATTGGCAGGCATGACGTAAACGATAATGCGTTACAGTTAGCACCGGGATGCTGAAATTAAACCAGCGCTGGAATTTTATCCCCAAAGTTATCCACAGGATGTGAATATCACACACTACACTTCGAGACCCTTCATATGGGTTTCATTAATACGCCTGAGCAGGAACTTGAACGGTAGCTGCGCGTCGTGATATTTATCGACAATTTCCATAAACGCCAGCTCACCGGTGGCAAATTCATACTTGCCGTCCTTCATAGACTGGTAAAGCTGTTTCAGGCTTTGTTCCAGTGGCCCGATGAATTCACGAGCGTAAGCCATTGAATCCTCATCAAATTCGATCGACTGATGCAGATCGAAGACATCATCGAGCGCCTGCTCGATCATGCGCACGTATTCATCGCTGGAACGTGCACGTACAATTTTTGCATTATTCATATCTAAAGACTCTCAACTACCTCGTTTTTTACTTTTTCTACCCTGATAACGGCTGATTGACTGCACTATCCGGTTATATGGCAACGCCTGCAGGCTGCCGTACTCAGCTTCTGCCTGCTCAACCAGAGCATGAATATCCTCTATATTGTGCGATTGCCCCGATTCGAACAGCAATTGAATACCGCTCAATCCCCCGACCTGGACCCGAATTTCCATATTATGGGGCAAGCTATCACCTGGTTGCTGCAGTTTCAGTATAAATCGTGAATTTTCACGTAATTTTGACAGCAGATCGCCGCACTTGGCCGATGATTCCGCTGATTTACACGCATAACCCTCACGGTCAGCCAGCCAGAAATGCCTGGAATACGGACAACGCGCCTTATTATTTGTCAGCGCTTTTTCGAATTCACAGCGAACACGTGCTATTTCGCTATAGGTCGACTTGTACTCGTTTTCTTCCACGATCAGGCTTAATCACTTCTCATGCTCCATCATCACCGGTTTATCGCGGTGCTCCAGCAGCTGTTCTTCGGCAATCAACTGGTTCTCTGCAAACATGACCTTGATGATTTCATTCGAATCCTCAGGCAGTTCGGTACGCTTCTGCCTGGCAAACTGCTTGGCCTGTTTGAAGCTGTCGAACTCGGAGATTAACTCAAGATTCTTCACCAGGCTCATACCTTCCTGGGAAGTCATTCTGTAAATAAAATATGGCATAACTTAATAACCCGGTATTAATAACCTAGTAATTTGGTAAACTATTATAACAAATACAGAACATACAGCCAGACAACAGATCCCGATCATGAGTTCAGACTATTTATCCAAAGAACACCAGATTATTGCAACCATGCGCAAAGTGCTCTCCAGCATCATCCGCGACACCACACCGCCGCCGGGTCGCCCCCACCCGCTCAGAGAAAGCACGATCGAGGATGTTAAACACTGTTTTGCACTGATAACTGCGCGCGAACAGGAAATACACGAAGCAGCTGGCAAAGCCATGGACAGGCGACCACGCTATGCAGATGAGCCGAAAACATCACACGTAGTTGACTTTGTTAAGCCCGACAAAAACAAGTAACCCCGCCCGAAATCCACTCATCATCGTCTTGTCTGCAGGTTCGACTACACTATAAGGTATCACGGCAGACAGATATCAGTATGAGCGAAGCAACCTTTGACATAGCCTTTTACGGCATCATTCAGCCCGACAAGGACAAGGACGTGGTGATGCAGAATATGGCCGCGCTGTTCAAGACAACACCTGACAAGATCAGGCCGTATTTTGCCGGCGGACGCAAGGTGATCAAGTCCGGCGTCGACCAGCTCACCGCCGAGAAATACAGGGCCGCACTTGAAAACGTCGGCCTGGTAATCAAGCTCGAAGCTTGCGCTGATGAAACCGAAACAAGCGCAGAGGCAATTGCTGCTATCGCCAATATTGGTGACATCAGCATGGCCGAAGTCGGTGCCGATGTACTGCCAAACCCGCCCGTGGTCGAAGCTCAGCCCATCGGCGACATCGGCGATATTTCGCTGGCCGAAGCCGGTGCCGATGTACTGCCAAACCCGCCCGTGGTCGAAGCTCAGCCCATCGACGACATCAGCGATATCAGCATGGCCGAAGTCGGTGCCGATGTACTGCCAAACCCGCCCGTGGTCGAAACTCAGCCCATCGGCGACATCAGCGATATCAGCATGGCCGAAGTCGGTGCCGATGTACTGCCAAACCCGCCCGTGGTCGAAACTCAGCCCATCGGCGACATCGGCGATATTTCGCTGGCCGAAGCCGGTGCCGATATCATCGAAAATCCACAGCCAAAACCAGCAGCACCGCTACCCGACACCAGCGAATTGTCAGTCGTAGACGAAAACTAATTTCACCGCAAAGACGCAAAGGACGCAAAGAAAAGCGGGAATATCAATAAGTCTCACAATAACCAGTGTTCGCTACTGGTCCATAGACGATGTTAGGTGGATTTTAAAAGGAATGATTAACCGCAGAGACGCAGAGGAAATATATTTGTTCTAGCAGTAAACCTGCAGGCTGGTTCTAATCAGTCATCCGCGATTAGGCGGGCTGGACATATTAGTCCGAAATTATTCACGTATTTACAAACCTCTGCGTCTCTGCGCCTCTGCGGTAAACATTCTTTGCGTCCTTTGCGTCTTTGCTGTGAAAACAATCACTTATACCCTTGCG
This sequence comes from uncultured Gammaproteobacteria bacterium, assembly GCA_963807785.1. Lineage (GTDB taxonomy): Bacteria > Pseudomonadota > Gammaproteobacteria > SZUA-229 > SZUA-229 > JABDQW01. The sequence goes on from CAWEEC010000031.1 coordinate 12,891, forward strand.
TGCAGTCAATCGGGTAACTTGCTACGCAGCTCATCGCGGTCAAACCACCACTGCTCTGCAGGGACAATCGCACCGATAACCAGCGCCAGCTTGGGCAGGAAATCGGCGGGATCGCGTAAACGCAACCTTTCCATCCAGCTATCCAGCGCGTCCTTGTCTTCAACCTTAGAATGCGCCCGGGCGACATTTGCGACCATTTCATTGGTTATAAACAACAGGCTCTCACGTTGTTTTTCATCGGCGCGCAGATCGGCTATGTAATGCGCAGTGATAGCAGCAACCGCAGCGCCGTCGGCATTGGCGGGCGTTTCATCGATAATGTAGCCCAGCATGTTGATTGTGAGCTGCGGATCGACAGGATATGTCACTGCAAGCCAAACGCCATGTGCCAGTGCCACCAGCGATGCTGGCTGGCTCGTTTGATACAGCACATCACAGGCTTCCACGGCTTCCTGCCAGCATTCATTTTGCAGAAAAGTATCGAATGCAGCGCGTGCAAGGTCCCAGGCCTCATCGCCACGCGTAACGCCTACCTTGGCTTCAGCGATATCCAGCTTGATTCGTGCCCTGTCGATATCAGGCGCATCAGCGGGCAGCGCCTTCAGTTCACGCTCTTTTTGCTCGAGGTAGTTCTGAATGTATTCGGCAGAAACTGCCGGGTCACTGCTATCGATTAATGTGTTGTCGGGTTTATTTTCAGCCATACGATTACCCTGATATTTAAGCTGGATGTGCTTTGTACTCAAAGATGATGCTGATTGCAACCTGACAACTATAAGGTTTTAGCCAGGATTTGCCAGTTTTGCTGCTTGCAACGCCTTGTTGAGGCGCTCTGCATCGATGGGGAATTGCAGCGATTCGAACACCTTGAACTGGCTCAACAGTCTCTGGTACTGCTGACTGTATTCTTTTTCATAAAATACGATCACGTTGGCATCGACCACACCCTGTAAACTGGAAAATACGGTTTCGAGGCTGCTGGTTCGATCTCTGAAATCCGACTGAAAATTAAACTCTGCAACAATAACTGTCGGCTTATACTTTCTTATCAGCTTTACTGCCTTGCGCACGGAATCCGTTGCAATCACTTCATAGCCAGTTTCACGATATAGTCCTGAAAAATCAGGATAGCCGCCAAACTCGATAATAGATAAGAGTACCGGATTACTGCTTGCCATCAGATTTGTAATATTTCGCTACAGACTGTTAAAGTTGCACACATATTAATGCATCATTAGCGTAATAACATGGCTGCCGGAAAACTCAAAGAACCGAAAGTGATCACTGACTTCAACCAGCGCATTGTATGCCTGTTACCAGTTGGATTCTATTTCGATGATGAGCGCTGGGAGAAGATCTGGAAGCGTTTCGATGAAAAAGGCGACACCCTGTCGATGGCTGATCTGAAAAATCTGTTCCCGGATGAAGAGACAGTACAGTCAGCTGCCGTTGAGTCGAGCGAAACGTTCGACCATAAGGCGAATAAAAAAAATAATTTGTAATAGTCAGGATTTAATCTGACAGTCAGTGTCATATTAACTCAAACCCAGACCATGATTATTTGTCAGTACACTCGGGATTGGCCATATAAACAAGGGCAATAGATATTTACTCTCGCAGAGGCGCAGAGAGCGCAAAGTAAAATGATTAAAAAGTCACTTTCTTTGCAAAAAATACATGTAACCTCTGCGTGCTCTGCGCCTCTGCGAGAAAAAAGATATTTAATCTCCTGCATAGGCTGTTTCCGCTTTTACGAAAACCGACAACAAATGTCTGATCAAGTCTGAACTACTACAAATGATTACCTGCAGGTAGAAAGAAACCTGGCCGAAGGTGAGGAACAGGGGTCTGTAATAAATGACGCCTCTTTTTTCTGGATTTTCTCTTCGGTTTTATTGTTCACTGACGTTGATGTTGAATCATCCTGTTCCAGCTTGCTGGCAAGCTCAGCCTGTTGTTTCGCCTCAGCCTGTCTTTGTTCGCGAGCAAGCTGTTCAGCTTTAGCTCGCTCCAGCGCCACTTGCTGTTTCTCCAGCTCGGCCTGACGTCGTTCCTGTGCCAGACGTTGCTGTTCAAGTTGCGCTTTTTCTCTTTCCCGTTGTAAACGTTTGCGTTCCTCGCGTAGCCTTTTATCTTCAACAAGCTGTTTTATTGACAGTGCTTCAGCTTCTCTGGTCGCCTTTAGCGCCTTCTCAGCAGCCTGGGCAGCCTCAGTCATGGCTTCTTTTTCGCGATTCGCCGCCTCGAGAGCCGCCTCTACTTCCTGAGCACGCAGTTGTCCTTGCTGTTGTGCTTTTGTCAACGCAGCATCACGTTCCTGTTGCATGATTTCTGCCTGCTGCTGCATGCGCGCCAGATCCTGCTTCATGTTTTCAATTTCAATCAGCTTGTTCTTGACCTCGTCTGACAGGTCCGTTTTATTATTTAACGAGCCTATTGCAACTGACAGCAGCACGGCAAGTGCAATTAGCGACAGAATAAGCCAGTTACTCATACGTGACTTGCCAGGTTTATTATCGACGGGTACAGACGCGGGACTGGCCGCTGCAGTTGAACTGTCCTCAGTCTCGGGCAGATCGGCATCATCATTTGTTGAGACCTGTGCATCACTCTCAGACGTGTATGTTGCAGTGACTTCATTAATAGTTTGCCCATCGATTTCTTCGTCGGTGCCCGTTTCATTGTTTACCATACCGCTCTCAACAACGGAAATGACTGGCTCAGTTTCGTCTGTTTCAACAGGCACTGCCTGCTGCGGCGATTCTGTTTCAGAGGCAGGGCTATCTTTTATTCGCTTTAATTCAGTAACGACCTTTTCTACTTTTTTTTTTCAGCCACAGGCTTCAGGCCATGGGTACCCCCTTCAGGGTTTATCCACGGAAAATTATCATCATTCGCATTAACAGCTATTTGGTGTTTGTTGATATTGACCAGGGGCAGAATACTGTTTTCCATGCGCTCCCTTACCATTTCCTCTATCAGGTCAATATCAATCGTTTTCTTTTGATCAGCAAAACCATAAACCAGTGCGGTGTCAGATAACAGGTTAATCAGGCGCGGCACACCACCACTATATTGATGGATCAACCGGCAGGCATTCGGTGTAAAAATATCATCGGTAGCGCCCGCAGTTACCAGTCGATGCTGGATATACGAGCATGTTTCATCCGAGGTCAATGCATCAAGGTGATAATCGACCGAAATCCGCTGTGCAAACTGCATTAGTTCGGGCTTTCGCAGTGTATCCTTGAGACCCGGCTGGCCCGCCAGAATGACCTGCAATACCAGGTCCTTTTCAGAATTGATATTCGACAACATGCGCAGCTCTTCCAGCGTCGTGACTGGCATATTTTGCGCCTCATCAACAATCAATAACGTGGTTTTATTGTTAGCGTATTGCTCAAGCAGGAAATCAACCAGGCGCTGGTGCAGTTCAACCTTGGTCAGGCCAGACTGATGAATACCGTATGCGGACAGCACCCAATCCAGTAATTCACCGAATGATTGATGGGTATTGGTGATCATACCAACCGTGATATTTTCATCGATGGTATCGAGCAGCTTGCGCAGCAAGGTTGTTTTACCCGCACCGATTTCACCGGTAATGACACAAAAGCCGGCATGATTCATCAGGGCATACTCAAGCAAGGCAAGCGCAACCTTGTGCTGCTTGCCCAGATACAGGAACTCCGGATCCGGCAATAATGAGAACGGCTTGGATTTCAGCCCATAGAAGGATTCATACATAAGCTTTACTACTCTGAAAATCCATTTGTCATACTACAGTCTAATCAGACTACCAGTAACCACTGGCATACGATGATTTTCGGTCAGTCAAATATATACATATAATAGACCGATAACGGGGCGAGATGATACGTTTTGCCTTCAAAAACCGGCAGTTAGACCGGATATACCCGAAAATAAATAGCTTTTTATCGATTTTTATCCTGAGTTAAGCCGGCATGCATCGCAACAATAACCACCCGCAGCACCCGGATTAATCCGACACGTCCACAGTCATTGAACGTTCCCGGCCAGCCGCTATCCGGAATGACAGCCTAGGCGAAATTGGCCAGGCGCACTGGCTGGCGCTTGGAACCCCAGTCACCATGACCGGCTTCGAACACGCCGGCACATTGAGTACCACACTGATTGCAACAGCCATTTGCATCAAGCTTCCATGCACCCAGTTCATACCAGTCACGCTCGATTAGACACGTTCCACACGAGTGGCAATAGGTGCTGTCGCCTTCCTTGTCATGAACATTACCGGTAAATGCATAACGCACGCCGTTTCGCATGGCAATTTCACGCGAGCGCTGCAATGTAGAGAGAGGCGTTCTGGGTGCATCCATTAACTTGTAATCAGGGTGGAACGCGGTGAAGTGCATTGGCACGTCAGGCCCCAGTTTATCGACAACCCATTGCGACATTTCCTCGATCTCCTTCTCGCTGTCGTTGTAACCGGGAATCAGCAGCGTTGTCAGTTCCATCCACACATCGGTTTCATGATGTATATATTCAATGGTCTCCAGGATCGGCGCCAGGTGTGAACCCGTAACCTTCCTGTAAAAATCTTCGCTAAACGCTTTCAGGTCGACATTTGCTGCATCCATGTATTGAAAAAACTCCTTACGCGGCTCGGGACTGATATAGCCAGCGGTAACAGCAATTGATTTGATGCCACGCTCTGTGCAGGCCCTGGCCACATCAATGGCATATTCGTGAAAAATAACAGGATCGTTGTAGGTATAGGCCACGCTGCGACAACCCAGCTCCTGTGCTGCACGTGCGATTGTTTCAGGACCTGCCTTATCCATCAAGGTATCGAGCTGCCGAGACTTGCTGATATCCCAGTTCTGACAGAACTTGCAGGCAAGGTTACAGCCCGCAGTACCAAAGGAGAGCACCGGTGTACCGGGTAAAAAATGGTTCAGCGGCTTTTTCTCTACCGGATCAATGCAGTAGCCACTGGAGCGTCCGTAGGTGGTCAGCACAATCTGGTCTTTGACATTGGCACGCACAAAACACAGCCCGCGCTGGCCTGCGTGAAGCTTGCACTCTCGAGGACATAAATCACACTGAATCACTGCCATCTTCAAGCTTGTGCCAGTAACGGGTAGGTACTACACCGGGATCATCAAGTGATATATTTTCTTGCGAACTCGTCATTTCATTAACTACTCTATATGACTGTATATGATGTCTATTTGATCAAAATCAAGGAGCAACCCGAAGTAAATCAAAATACACATGCCCTGTACAAATAGACCCGGAAAGCACGATAATATTCAATAGGAGGTGAAACATGTCCAGAATTCGTCCCGCAGCAGTTGCCGGCCTGTTCTATCCTGCAGACCCGGCGCAGTTGCAGAGTGAAATTCAATCGATGCTGTCTATGGTTGAGCCAATCGGCTCGAGACCCAAGGCACTGATCGTGCCCCATGCAGGCTATATTTACTCTGGACCCATTGCAGCGAGTGCATTCGCGCAACTCAAAAACATCAAGCAAACCGTCACCCGTGTGATTCTGCTCGGACCCTGTCACCGGGTACCATTAGCGGGCATTGCCACCAGCAGTGCTGATTATTTTGAAACACCGCTCGGATCGATAAAAATTGATCGCGAAGCGATTCAGCAGATTGCCGCGCTACCCCAGGTAGAAGAATTCGATTTAACGCATCAGCAGGAGCACAGCCTGGAAGTGCAGCTTCCATTCCTGCAGGAAGTACTCGATGATTTCAGCCTGGTCCCTCTTGTCGTCGGCGATACCAATGCTGAGGAAGTCAGCGAGGTACTTGAAAGACTCTGGGGCGGTGATGAAACGCTGATTGTAATTTCATCCGACCTCAGCCATTACCATGACTACAATACCGCGCGCGCCATGGATAACGAAACCTGTCTTGCAATAGAGGCTATGGACCCGGCAGCAATTCATTACGATCAGGCCTGCGGACGCAACCCGGTAACCGGCCTGTTACTGGCTGCCAGAAAAAACGGACTCCATGTGACCACGCTTGATCTGCGCAACTCGGGTGATACCGCGGGCGATAAAAGCAGTGTGGTAGGCTATGGCGCCTGGGCCTTTAATTAACAATAGACTCTATTATGCTAAGCACAGAAAACCAGCAGCTATTGCGAGATCTCGCACACGCGACAATCAAGCATGGACTGGAAAACGGTAAAGCAATCGAAATCAACATTGCAGAATACCCGGCTGAATTGCAGGAAACAAAAGCCACCTTCGTCACCTTGCATCGAAGCAAGGAATTACGCGGCTGCATCGGTATATTAAAACCGGTTCGTGCGCTGGTAGAAGATGTTGCATACAACGCATGGGCTGCCGCATTTACTGACAGTCGATTTATGCCTGTAGCTGAAAACGAGCTGGATGAGCTTGATATACATATATCAATTCTTGGCACACCCGAGGATATGGAGTTCGTTTCCGAGGATCACCTGGTAGAACAGATCAGACCGGGTATTGATGGCCTGATACTGGAAGAAGGTTTTAACAAGGGCACATTTCTACCATCAGTATGGGATTCACTCACCGATACCCGTGAGTTTCTCAATCATCTGAAACAGAAGGCGGGGCTACCGGCACACTACTGGAGCGATAACATAAAGCTCAAGCGTTATACTGTTGATGAGTTTTAACAGCAGTGAAAACACAACGCTTTGCTGGCGACACTGAATGCTGCATACTAACCACTAGAGCATGAGCTGTTGCAGTTCAGGAAGTTACCGGCCTTATTCAGCTGCGCAATATGCCCTGCCAATGGCAGGAAATTAATTAATTTACCAGGAATAACTCAAGATTCTTGACTTCCTGTTGTGATTCGTTATTTTATGATATGTCACTTGTGTTTTAACCACCACTATAATTAATATCTAATTGCCCTTAAAGGAGATCGAGATGTCAGGTTCATTTCCACATGCCCCAGCAGACTGGGACGTTTCTGTAGCCGAAACAGTAGCCCGCGAAGATGGCCTTCAACTTACTGAAGACCACTGGCAGCTGGTACGTGCCCTGCAAGAATACTACGACAAGGCTGAACGACCGCATTTACGACAAATCAAGGATGCGCTGGAAGAAAGCTTTCACTCGAAAGGTGGCATGAAGTATCTTCACCAGATTATTCCGGGTGGTCCGGTTGCCCAGGGCTGCAAGCTGGCCGGGCTTGCTGTACCTGCTGGTGCTGTCGACAAATCGTTCGGCAGCGTTGCCTGAGATCAAACAGTCCCGGACGACATGTTTAACAGTCGTCCGGGGTATGCTTTACCCCGGTTCTAGCTGGCAATCAAATACACACCGGCCAGCATAAGGCCAGCCGCCATAAAGTGCTCCACCCGGGCACGTTCATGAAACAACAACACACTATATAAAATACCAAACAGCAGGCTGGTACGCTTCACCGCGATCATGTAGGCAACTTCTACGTGCTGGATTGCGAAAAAATGCGTTAACACCATGACGCCCATAAACAGGCCGATGGCCAGATGCGGAACCGGTTTGCGCCATAAAACATGTACCGGCGTGCGGGCACCAGCAGAAAAAAGCACGATGACAGTAAAGCCTATGACAACATAATACAGCGTACCGAAAAAGACAGGTGTGGTATAAGCCAGCGCACCCTTACCCAGTACCGAAGTTATGCTGTATAGCGCTGCTGTTATCAACATCAGGCGCGATCCACGCTCAGTAACAATTGCACGAAACGGTGCAAGCACATCGAACCGCTCGCCACGTGCGTGTTCAAGATTTAACAACCAGGCCCCGAATACAACCAGCAAAATGCCGAAAAAGCCGATCATCGAGACCTGTTCCTGCAACAACAGGTAGCCGGTCAAGGTATTGAATACAGGTGTAAATGCCAGGTACGGTAATGTTAAAGATAGAGACGTATCGCGGATGGCCTGGGAATAGAGCAACATGGCGGTAACTTCGAGCGGAATCAGCGCGGCAGTCCAGTACCAGAACTCGGTTGCCAGCTCCGGCATAGGCTGAATCACCAGAAGCGGCAGCAATAGCAAACCCGGCATACCAAAGCGTATGACCACCAGCTCACGCGCACTATAAGCTTGCAGGTATTTCCGTGTAAGCGCGTCTGCCGTCGCAATGCAGAATGCAGACACCAGGGTTAAAGGTAGCCATTCCATTGATTATTTGCGCACTATGTTTATCAGTCATCCGCAACTGAAAATTGAGTCCAGAGACTCTGGGAGCCTGAGTTAAACTCGCCAAGTTCAGGATGACCATTGGCGTCTCGTGCATGCACTTTCCATGAATAATAACCACCCGGTCTGAGAAGTCCAGCCGGCAATTCATGGTCCGGGTACGGCAGCAGTCTTGATGAATATATCAACTTGCCGTCATCCCACAAGTCTCTGATAAATACCCGGTACCAGTATGCTCCGTCGACATCAAACCAGCGCAGAGTCCTCGGTAAGGGCACATTTTCATGCCACGCATCCGGATAAAGTCCCGTTACTTGTGGTAACAGGCGATGTATCACCATGTCCCTTGCTGTATGCTGTTGGCCATCCTTCGTATTTACTTCGGCAACAAACCACCCATCTTCATGCTTATCCGGAACGGGAATGTGTTTAATAAACACTCTTTCTGTTGATTTTTTTTCGTGCTGTAGCGTTTTATATTCAGATAGATCAAATTCACCGATGCTTGTGCCATCCGCCCCGGTGACTTTCACAGATTCAATATCTGCGTAATGTTCGGTACTGAACAACAACATGTAAAATGCAGGCCGGTCTGGCCAGACACACACATGAACATCAAAGAATCCTGATGGCGTGTAATGCGGATCATTCGGGTGACGACTATCACCTGCAAACGTCGCAGCCATGATTACCCATATTGCCAGTAATAATAAAAATTTAACTACCATTGGTTAAACACCCAGCAACCACTGTTGTTTTAAGTCTTGGTTAAAAAATAATTTAAACCACGCACTTAAACCTAACCTGTCAGATTTCAAACATACTCATCTGACCTGATGCATTGTATGACCTGGTCACTGACAACCACTGACAGTATGATTTTTACTGCTATCAGTGATATTTTTCAGTTGTTATATGACCCGGCTCCCGTCGCAGATGCTTGCGCATATTTCTTGCCTTTAACAACTCTGTAACATCTGTGATCATGGCGGAATTACCACACATCATCACATGCGATTCTTCAGCACTAAGCCTGATGCCTGCCTGCTGCTCCAGTTCGCCAGACTCAATTGCTGCAGTAACACGCTTGTTGATTGTACCTGCAATCACTTCGCGCGTTATCAGCGGGATAAATGAAAATTGCTGATGATACTGATCGAGGATAGCTGCTATCTCCTGCTGGTAAGCAAGCTCATCGGCTGTTCTTACCGAATACACCAGCACGCTTTTTTCAAATTTTTGCCAGACATTCCCCGCTTTTAGAATCGACACGAATGGTCCGACACCTGTGCCCGTGGCAAGCATCCATAGATGCCTGGCAGCTGGCAGCTCCTCAATAGTGAGAAATCCATATGGCTTTTCCGCCACCTTGAAGCTATCGCCTTGCTGCATCCTGGCCAGCCTTGGCGTCAGCGGTCCATCTGTAACGATATTAAAAAATATTTCCAGCTCGGGCTCGCCGGGTGCATTAACCAGTGAGTATGGACGTGCCACCGTTTCACCACCAATTTCGAGTGCGATACGTACAAACTGCCCAGCCTTGAACTCACCAAGGGGCGCACTAAACCGCAGCGAGAACAGCCGCTCCGACCACTGCCGGTTTTGTGTGATTGAACCTTTCAGCCATTCAGCCATGAGTAAGCAACCGGTTTAATACCATGTGAATTCACCATCAGTGCGTACGCTGCAACAGCATCTGTGCTGTCTGTGGATTTATCTTATCACCCTGAATTACGCTTATTACCATAATACATTTATGTATAATCTTTCGGCTGGTAATAATGCGACCTTGCTAGATACGATTAGTTACGCGAGAATGCAACATTATCCATCCTGCTACGAACGTTCAATGAGCAATTTATTAGCCGTACTTCTAAACGGCATCGCACAACTCGAGTACCACAGGGACAAGCCCCTGCCGCCCCATCAGGCCGCTTATCTTGACAAAATGGATGCGAAAATGGATACAGGCATCATGATTGGTGAAAATACAATCGATAACCCGGACATTAACCAGCGCGCCCAGTTTGTTGCCGCGAATCTACTCAGCGCGATGAAATCGAATGATGAAGAAACAACTGCCGCCCTGTGCACGTGGCTGGCTAACCGTATGCCAGATTTAAAACAGGTCAAGATTGATGAAGCCGGTGACAGAATTTCCATTGATCTGGTGTTTGATGAAGATTACGGTCAGCAGACAGCAGTAACTTTCAGCAAGTTGAATTAATAAATGGTGGACAACACCATCAACATTCACCCACAACTGCAAGCTGACTGTCTTGTACTTGGCAAGTTTTCATTATCTCACCTGTTGCTGATGAGAGACGCCAATTACCCGTGGTTCATTCTTGTGCCTGACCGTGAAAATTTAACCGAAATTTATCAGCTTGATGATGCCGAGCAGAGCCAGCTCATATCAGAATCCTCGACACTTTCCAGGATCATAAGCAAACAATTCGATGCTGATAAAATCAATATCGCCGCTCTGGGCAATCTTGTTCCACAATTACACATTCACCATATCGTACGCTACACAACGGATGCTGCCTGGCCAGCGCCTGTCTGGGGTAAACTGCCGGCGAAACCTTACAGTAATGTAGAGCTGGAACAGACCATTACCCGATTCAAGCAGGGATTAAGTAATGGCTTTCAATATTTTATCTAGTTAAACACGTATAAACATTTTGCCCGACCAGAATCAAATTGCTGAGCTGAAAAAGCTGCTGCACCAGCAACAGGAATCACTCACGCAACTCAAACAGACAGGTAATGAAGCCGCTGCAATCGTTGAGCTAGACCAGACGCGCGTCGGGCGCCTATCGCGCATGGACGCACTACAGGGACAGGCCATGTCACAACAGAGAGAAAGAAGGCGTGAAATTCAACTGCTCAACATTGCCGCAGCTCTCGCGCGAATTGAGCACGATAATTACGGCTATTGTGTTGAGTGCGGTGATGAAATAGCTTTCAAGCGATTACAGTTCGACCCCGCAACACGGCTATGCATCAATTGCGCCAATGACAAGTGCTGAACAAAACCGCGTGATTGAACCGATAAATATAGACCGCGAGCAACTGGTGCGTTCCGTAACCAGTAAATGTATCCGGCGCGCAAGCCTGATATACGACTGTGATTTTCCACTCATTCCGATCTACTTTGATCTCAAAGGGCGTGCGGCCGGTATGTACAGGGTACATAATAATGATCGCGTTATTCGCTACAATCCATTCATATTCGCCAAGTATTTTGCTGACAATGTAAAAACAACAGTGCCCCATGAGGTTGCGCATTATGTTGTGGACATGCTGTACGGCGCAGGCAGAGTAACACCGCACGGCGCAGAATGGTGACAGGTCATGCTATCGCTGGGTGCAGAACCCAGCGCCACGGCTAACTATGATCTGTCAGACATTCCAGTGCGACGGCAACAACGCCATAGTTATCAGTGTGCCTGTACGATGCACCAAATAACCGCGGTACGCCATAACAAGATCAAGCACGGCAAGGCACATTATTTTTGCCGTAATTGCAGAACGCCACTTATATCGGTAGAAACTGGAAAAGGAATAATTTACTGGAATTAACCCTTTTTGAATTTTCCTGCGTTTACACAAAAGAGACTAAACACTACGCAGGAGAAAGCAATGCAAAACACTCATCAAATCAAGCGCTTGTCGCCACCACTGGTAGCCATCAGCGCGCTTGTCACAACCACGCTGATGTTGGCGTGCACACCAACCCAGCATACGGACCAAAACCTCAGCACTAAACCACCGCTAATACTGCAGACGAATAATAGCAGCACAGTCAACGAGCAAGAGAAGCCCTCAACTACAGATGCAGACAGTCATTTGACACTGAATGCTATGGCGCGCAAACAGCAAGCCAGCAGGGCGATGCCTTCCGCCTTGATGGCAGAGCAAAGCGCCATGCAATATTCAGCCCGTTCTGGATCTGCCTTATTACAGCACCTCAGGGCACCCAGCGAAGCCGTTAATCGGGAAAACTATGCCCACTTCGATGACAACAGTATCAAGCTGGTAGCCGAAGCACCTGTTTCAACATTCAGTATCGATGTCGATACCGGCGCTTACAGCAATGTACGTCGCATGCTGAATAATGGGCAGCTGCCGGCTGAAGATGCGGTCAGGGTTGAAGAGCTGGTGAATTATTTTTCCTACGACTACCCGTTACCGCAGAACAGCGCGCAGCCATTCAGTATCACTACCGAAATGGGCAGCTCGCCCTGGAATCATGATACACATATATTACATATCGGCATCAAGGGCTATGACGTAGCCAGGCAAGCTCTGCCTGCATCTAACCTGGTGTTCCTCGTTGATGTATCCGGCTCGATGAACTCACCCGACAAGCTTGGATTACTCAAGTCCGCGCTCAAACTGCTGAGTAAACAAATGCGCGCCGAAGACCGCATCTCGATCGTAGTCTATGCAGGTTCCAGTGGCGTCGTACTCGAGCCTGTTGCCGGCAATGAAACGGCCAAAATCAGCCAGGCACTTGATGCCCTCACTGCAGGTGGACGAACCAACGGGGCTGCGGGTATACGCGCCGCTTATCAACTGGCCGAGCAGTCTTTCATCGATGACGGCATCAATCGCGTGCTAATCGCAACCGATGGTGACTTTAATGTCGGCACTGTCAATTTTGAGGCCCTCAAGGACCTGATCGAAGCAAAACGCAAGTCGGGTATTTCCCTGACCACGTTGGGATTCGGCACAGGTAACTACAATGATCATCTAATGGAACAACTGGCTGACGCAGGTAATGGCAACTACGCCTACATCGATACGCTCAATGAAGCCCAGAAAGTTCTTGTCGATGAAATGAGTTCGACACTGAACACCATCGCCAGCGACGTCAAGATCCAGATTGAATTCAATCCTGCCGTGGTCGCCGAATACAGGCTGGTAGGCTATGAAAACCGCGTACTCAAGCGTGAAGACTTCAATAATGACAAAGTCGATGCCGGTGAGATCGGCGCTGGACACACGGTAACCGCACTGTATGAGATCAGCCTGGTGGACAGCAACAACATGTCCATCGACCCACTGCGATACTCGAATGCAAGCAACGCCAGGCCAGGCCATGATGATGAAATTGCATTATTACGTCTTCGCTACAAGCCAGCAGCTGCAAACACCAGCAAGCTGATTGAACGGCCGATACTGACAGCTGATATCGAGAACAAGCTGCAAAAAACCAGCGAACGCTTCCGCTTCGCGGCATCCGTTGCAGGCTTCGGCCAGTTGCTCCGCGGTGGAAAATACACCGCAAACTATCAATATACTGACGTTCTTGAACTGGCGCGAAACGCACGCGGCAAAGACCCATTTGGCTATCGCGGTGAATTTATTTCCCTGGTCAATCTGGCAAAATCACTGCAATCCTCCCGCGCTAAAAGCTGACTAACGATCTTTAAGCCAATATACTTCAAACCGACATCAGCCCTTCTTCAACATATGGAGAAGGGCCTGTCTATTTGCAAGGCTATTTAAAGTTACTGAATAAATGCGTATGCTTGCGCCATATGGATGACGAAATTTCTGACGAAAACCTCATGTTGAGCTACAGCAGTGGCGATGCACAGGCCTTTGAGATTCTCTATCAGCGACATAAAGGCCCGTTATATCGCTTTATTCTTCGCCAGTGCGGGCAGGATTTCGTCGATGAGCTGTTTCAGGATATATGGCTGAAAGTTATACACACACGCGTCAGTTACCAGGTGAAGGCCACGTTCAAGACCTGGCTCTACCACATTGCACGTAACCGCATTATCGACCACTATCGCAGACAGAACCTGCGTCCTGTCAACAACGATACAGACGAAATAGCAGCGCTAAGCGGGGCCGAAAATATACAGCCCGAGAACCGTCTCGAAGCAGGAAACCAGCATCAATTACTCATGCTCGCGATTGCAGAATTACCTCATGAGCAGAAAGAGGTATTCCTGTTAAAGCAGGAGGCAGGGCTTGGAATTGAGGAAATCGCGAAAATGACTGGAATAACATACGAGGCGGCAAAAAGTCGTCTGCGATACGCAATAAAAAAATTGCGCCAGCAACTGGAGATGATACATGAGCACTGATGACGAAAAGATCTCCAATATCTACCGTGAGGCAGAAGCACCCGGCCCATCAAAAACGCTGGATGATGTGATCCTCGCCGCATCACGCGATGCCGTTGAAACACCGGCACAGTCTACCGCGCCCTTTACAGCAGGCTGGCCGGCACTTGCATCAATAGCCGCTATTATAGTCATCACAATCATCCTGGTCCCCACGCTTCAGCACCAACAGCAACAGGCTGAACCGGATCAACTGGTCCGTAAAAAAAGCAGCCCGGCACAAATGCGTGATGAAACCGGCTTTAGTAGTTACAGCAGCACTGAAACAGCAAACAAGATGATGGGCGCGCCAACACCAGCGAGCAAAGCGGTTATGCAAATAGAGCAAAACCTGCTGCTAGAAGAACGCGCCATGCCCTCTTCCAGCTCAGTAAACTCGCGCTCGGCTGGTACGCTCTCAACAAGCGAAGCCCCGCTCGACATGCAAGAGCAGGACCAGTTCGAACCTGTCGTATCGGCTGTCGAAGCCTCCAGAATGCGCGCAGCCGATAGTGCACCGTTTGCTGTATATACCCCTGAAATGTGGGAAGTAAAGATTGCACGCTTGATTGCGGAAGGTAATATAGAACAAGCGAAAGCCGAGATTAAAAAACTTGAACAGCACTACCCCGAACACCCGATCAACCCGGCCTTATTGAAGCAGTTTAGTATGTATTATGAGTAAACATATTTTTCACCTGCGCATGAATGCGACCTATGAGACATCCGAAAACACTATCGGCTCTCTGCAAGTGGAAGTACTCGATGACAATGAATGGTCAACACTGGAGCTGGACATAAAGACTCCCGGATTTCTTATATATGCCTACTCGGTATTTACCTGCCAGCACCTGTACCTGCGCACTAACGCAACCGAGCGTGGACTGGTGTTTATAAACTCAGAAGGAGAGATACTGGTCCAGGCCAGCGATGACTGGTTTCTGCAGAAGATTGATGTGAAATTTGAAGTCAAGCTGGCATCAGGTGATCCGAACAAGGACAACCTTGACTACATCATCTCGCGCATGAAACAGTGCCCGGTGTCAAAAAACCTGCCGCAGGGTATTGATATAGATACCCGCGTTGAGTTCAACAATGGATAACAATGGAACCGGTTCCCATTGCGACCTGGGCCCGCCATCTTACGAAGGCGTTGATATCGTCAAGCTGCAACCCCGGCCCTCACCCGCGAATTACCTTGAAGCAGTGGCAATTGCAAATAACATTGCCGAGGACAAACTGCAGGATAATATGCTGCTGTCCTGGTACGATCGAGATCGCGATTTTGAATCGCCACAGCATTCAAGTGAATGTCATGCCTTGAGTGCTGTACCGGGTTATGTTGACTACGGGCTCTATCACAGCGCAACATTGAAAGTGGATATTGAAGACGGACGCTTTGTGTTCTTTTATTTACCGATCAATCTAGAACTTTAAATAAGGAATACCGCAAAGACGCAAAGGCCGCAAAGATAACTGACGTTTATTATTATTCTATCCGCCATGTATCGCCCTCATTGAAATTATTTAACCCGCCTGAATGATTACAGATTAAGAGATCCTTGACTAGAGCATAGTGAAATAATTTCTTTGCGCTCTTTGCGTCTTTGCGGTAAAAAAAATATCCGTGGCAGAAGCAGATCAATCGGTCGGACCTGGATTGAGCTCGATATAAAAGGTCGACATGACTTCATCCTGGTTAACTTTCTGCATCTGGGTTTTTCGCAGTTTGGCCTCCACGCGAGCAGAACGTATAAATGACTCATCGATGATTTCGGGATAAAGCAAATACTGCTGATCGACTATCAGTGCCTGCTTACGCGCACATTTCTCGAAGTGTCGCCTGTCTTTGCGGTCCAGGGTTTCAAGCAATAACAGCCAGGGAGATTGCCATTCAATAAATTCGCTTACCAGGCGCATGTAATATTCATCCTTGTGCCTGGTCTTGATGAAGTACTCAGGAAAATCGTCGGCGCCAATAACCCTGCCTGTTACTGACTCATCTAGATGATGCCCATGAAGACCGATGGCAGTGCCGTCCTGTTTTCTTTGAAACCATTGAGCCGAAGGCGGTGTATGTGCACAGTTATTGATATATTCGACCAGTATATCAGCCGCATTGCCAGTACCACCGGTACCACTACGACCGAGATATTGCGGACTGAACGATTTTCTGCAAATCTGCCCGGCTCGCCAGTCAAGCAATTGATAATTATCAATATCCTGTATATCCGCAACTGTATTAAGCAAGGCCAGTGGCTGGTTATTTTTATCCAGCAGCCATAGCTCAATAAAATCATCAAATGGAAAAGGAACCCTTTGATGAACTTGCAACAGGTGCTGGTATACAACAGCACCCATATCTTCCATCTGGTAGAACTCGGCTGATGGATATAACGGGCCCCTGGTCAATCCTTCGCGCTTGCTCCATCGCCCATAGCGTATATCGCTGATCTGAACTGATTTGCTGCCATCAAGCCCATCCAGCAAGGAATCATTACTTACATATATATCCCAATTGACACCGTCTGATGTGACGGC
Organism: uncultured Gammaproteobacteria bacterium; assembly: GCA_963807785.1. Lineage (GTDB taxonomy): Bacteria > Pseudomonadota > Gammaproteobacteria > SZUA-229 > SZUA-229 > JABDQW01. The sequence goes on from CAWEEC010000031.1 coordinate 29,741, forward strand.
TTCTGCCGACTGGTAGCGTATGATGTTAACAACACCACGAAAGGGATTCAGCAGGCGCTGGGAATAGCAGTGGACAGGCAAAGACTGAATATCAGCAGATTCCTGCATCAGTTACGCTATGTGATTATGGCTCTTCGCCATAATCAAATGTTATTTCCTCACCCGGCTTGATATCGCTGATAGCATACAAATCATGGCCGTCAAACTCTGCATTGGGTTTTTTACAATGATTCAGGTAACGCAGGATATTTTCACCATCAATACCTTCCCACTTGCCATCATCGTTCTCCACCCACAATACATGCATACCGTTTTCCTTGACCTTAGGCCCATGGTAACGACCCAGGTAAGCACCATTTTCGATCTTCACCTGGGAGAAAAGTCCTTTGCCGTGAATCATGGAGTCATCAACGAAGTAATATTTTTTTAGTTTTTTATTGCGTTTCATTATCCGTTCCTTAAATCAATACTTTTACTAACCATACAGAAATGTGACATTGCTACAGGATACGTGACTATATATATAATACGACTAGTCAAGATGCAATAAAAAATACACAACTTATAACTGACCATCTTTCGAGAGACACCAACATTATTTTATTTACCCGCTTCGGTTGCCCACACTATTCTGGCTATCACGTAAACCACGCCTGACATACAAAGCTGCTTTATCGCTGACAGTAATTAAAAACATACAGCAGCGACTGATTTCATCGGAAAGTTATAAGTTTCAGAATCATCTGCTATAAGACATAAAGGTCGAAGATAGCAACCTGAGCAGTAATCGGAAAATATAATAATGATGAGGATTGATTATGGGTCTTAATGTAAAAGCATTCGCACTGGCAGCAGGTGTTATCTGGGGACTGGCAATGCTCGCGGTTGGTGCAGCAAATATGATGTGGCCAGAATATGGCGGTTCATTCCTGAGGGTCGTGGCATCAATCTACCCCGGCCATGTACATGACGGTAGTCTCTACCAGGTGATAATCGGCTCGCTCTACGGCGCGGTCGATGCGTTAATCGGCGGCGCCATCTTCGCCTGGATCTATAACCTGTTCGCCTGAATATAAAAGCCCTGCTATATCAGCAGGGCTTTTGTTATTTGACCTTGAATAAAAATTCTGTCGCCAGGCCTGATATACAGGCTTAGTGGTGGTGACCTTCCGGGCCATGAACATGGCCATGCTCAACTTCTTCCTCTGAAGCATCACGCACATCAACAACCTTGACATCAAAATTAAGTTCGACGCCGGCCAGTGGATGGTTGCCATCGACAACAACATGTTCTTCCTGTACTTCCATCACGGTAACTACCAGCATTTCTCCATTTGGCCCCTGCGCATGGAACTGGGTACCCACGGCAATCTGGCTGGTATCTTCAAACATGGCCTTGGGTACCTGCTGCAGCATGGCTTCATCCCTGGTACCATAACCTTCCTCTGGCGACACAGAAACAGTCAACTCTTCGCCAGCAGCTTTTCCCGTAAGCGCATTTTCCAGACCGGGAATAATATTCCTCGCACCGTGCAGGTAGGCAAAAGTGCCATCTTCCGACTTGTCTATCACCCTGCCTTCGTTATCCGTCAGTGTGTAATGAAGGGTAACGACTTTCTGATCTCCAATTTGCATAAATCTACTCTTTGTACTTGACTCAATAAAATGCACACCTTATCAGATAATCCAAACCACTGACAGCCAGGCCGGGACACAGTAGTGAAAAAAACGCCCGAATTCTGGCGTTTTTTAGCTGCAAGCCGGGCGAATTATAAAAACCCAACCAGCTCAGCATGAAATCCCTGGTCGATAACACGGCCAAGAATATCTTTACCGCGGATTTCTTCAGGATCGTACAACACAAACATCATATGCTTGTCATTCTCATTATGGCCTACAGAAACGACACCATAATCACTGCGTATTGCCTGCTCGAGATTAACGAGCTCGCGATCATTCAGGGTTTCATCGATATGTACTGCGACATCACTGACTATTGCGCTCATCACACACCTCCTGCATAAATGCCGTTGTGTGTCTTTCTATTGTACTGACAAACGTCAGCACATCAACTATACCAGTTACCCATCTGGCCACCAAAATAGAGGCGCAAAAACACCAGTACTGCAGCAATAAAAGCGACCATGATAGTCAGTGTGAGTGCCACTTTATCCATAGCATAAGCCTGTCATCGGGGCGGCTCCGGTTGACCGATTCAGCAATGGCGCCCGGATTGAATTGAAACGGCTGGTCGTTGCGGCGCTATCAGCCCAATACATTTGCCAGCAGTATAAGCGCCAACATCACGACAACGAGCAGTGCCAGCACTTTGAAAAGGTTACCCCAGATGATGCGATCATCGCCCTGTAGCATATGATGTCCCCTTTTGGTTTTCAGCAAAGCATATCCATGAGAAATTTAATGTTATATGACCTGGATCAAATTCATTTCTGAATTCTGTTGCCACATGCAAACCCAAATAATTTCTATGTTTTATGAAAAAACATAAGAAAAATTGATAGCTGGATTTTTCAAATAACATGCCTTCATGACGATGATATCACTGCTGTGCCGGATTATATGAATATCACACATATAGAGCCTGTATACGCTATATATTGTGTATGGACATCGAATGTTACAGTGAGAGGATTCTTAATCCATTTCGCGGTGTCATGAATGTCATCGCACTCGATGACGCCGAGGCAGTCACCACTGATGGCGTCAACTGGTCACTTTACGTCCGAGATTCTTTCGGTACCGATGAATACGAACCTGAAGAATTCGCACACATTGATAATCCAGACATTCGTTTTGGTACCTGGAGCGAAGCAAGCGGCCTCAAACGCGCACCGGTCCTCCCCTGTTACCATTACCTGGAAATCCAGCACAAGGGTGAACGCTTACTTGAAGTCGTGCGCCACTATGCTGCCGATGTTCCGTTTGCCTTCCGCGATTATTACGAACTGTGGTTACTCGAAAGAGACACCAATCAACCACTGGCATTGATAGACAGCGTATGCTGTGATCGTGATATCTACAACAATGATCTGCTTTCATGGCGAGCCGGCAACCTGTGTCGCAGCCAGTTCAAATCAGATGTTGCAGAACTGACTGACGGTATCAATACCCATGCAGATCTGTTAAACCAGTTAATAAACTCACGTGCAGGCAGCAGACCCTCAGCACAGTGGTTCCTGCGTGAAGAAAACGGCTATGGATACGGCCTCAAGGGCATCAACCTTGCGCAGGGACTAGTCGGCCGTGAAATGTCACCGCGCCTGTTTCCCAGAATGTTTATTGAGGAACACTGGGAAAATGATACCGACAAACAACTGGTGAATGAATTCATCAACTGGATGTCACCGTGGTTATTGCTGCTCGATTTCCTCAAGGATGCGCAACGCGAAACACTCGAACTTGCCGCGAGAAAACATGCGCTGCTGGTCGACAAGCTGCACATACTCTACCCCAAAGTTGTTGAGGAAAAACACATCAAGGCAGCACGTGTTGAAGCCATGCTGAGAAAGACCCGGCAGGACCAGCAACAGGAAGCAGACAACACCTCATCCACCGCTTACAATTACAATCACGGCTGGCGTACTGCTTAGCAAGATTCCAGCGCATGGATACTCGGCACCAGGGTGCAATAGAGCAGGCCAAAATTCACCAATCTGTAGTAGTTCAGACTTGATCTGACATTTGTTGTCGATTTTCGTATAAGCGGAAAATCAGCCTAAGCAGGCGTTTTAACATCCTGTTTTCTCGCAGAGGCGCAGAGAGCGCAGAGGTAATACCTGTTTTTTCATTAAAAATATTGTTTTTCTCTGCGTGCTCTGCGCCTCTGCGAGAGTAAATTCATTTTACTTTGCGGGCTTTGCGCCTTTGCGAGAGTAAATATCTATAGCCTTTGTTTATATTGTCAATCCCGAGTGTACTGATAAATAATCATGCTCTGAGTTTGAGTGAATATGACACTCACTGTCAGATTAAATCCTGACTATTACAACTAATCAACTGGTGCTATTTTGCTCAGCCCAGCATAAAGATTGATTCTCTCACTCTCGCCTCAGGGCTAAGTATGTGTTTCCTAGCTCCTAGTCCCCAGGACCTGGTATCTGTGTTTTACATACCATTACCGAACTTGTCGTGATGTACCTGCACGGTCTCTCGCATCGGCTTCATTGCCTGGGCATACGCCTTCAATATTCCCAGTGACCAGCTGATACGTTCCCTGAAGTATTCATCTGCCTGCTGGTTATTGTCTTTCGCATTATCATTCAGCACATGTTCCACATTACGCACGATCACGTGCTCGGGAATGTAACAGATACGGTTGTTTTTATAACTGCTCATGCGCAGTTCCGCGACCGGGTATGCGCCACCATCGGCACTGGATACCGTAACGATCAATGCCGGCTTATGTCCTAACTCAAAACGATTGAACAGCAGAAAAAAGTTTTTAAGCCCGGCCGGTACCTGGCCATGCCATTCCGGTGAAACAATAACAAAACCATCACTCGATGCCAGCTGTTGTTTAATCGGCGCCAGGCGTTCATTCCATTGCGGATTATCCTCCCACAAGGTCTGGTCCCATAAAGGCAGCGGATTATCAGCTAGCGTATATAACCAGGTATCAACTTTATGCTCCTGCTGTAGTACCTGTTCTATATGGCGCGCAACCTTCTCGCTTTGTGATGGATTGCGGTGACTGCCGCTAATAATCGTAATCTTCACATTTTCTCCTTACTGCAGATATCAAATAAATTCTTATTGGATGTAATCTTCTAATGTCCGCGTTCATGCCTACACTGGCCTGATGCATTTTTCACCTTCGTTTTTTGCGTTATTCACATAACTGGACACCTCGATGGCCGCAATACTATCGTCAGCAGCCGGCTGCATCAACGCATCAATGACATGGGCATCTTCCGAACGCAGCCAGTCCTGCATTGCGTCCTGCGGTATCAGGGCCGGCATGCGGTCATGTATCGGTCGCATCACATTGTTAGCATCGGTTGTAATCAAACAGCACTGCATTTCACCATCACGATTGATCTGGTAAATACCAGCCAGCGCCAGGGCGTCCTGGTTATTCGACTGGAAATAAAATGTCGCTTTGTTACCGTCCTCACGCCGCCACTCATAAAAGCCGCTTACCGGGACGATAACGCGTGTGCGTGCGACCAGTTTTTTAAACGAGGATTTCTCATGGATGGTTTCTGCACGCGCATTGATCAACGGGCGTTCAAACTGACCCGGCTTTGCCCAGTGTGGCACTATACCCCAGTGCATGCTGGCGACTTCAAAATCGACCTTGAAACAAACCGTTGCCAATGTCGTGCTCGGTGCAATATTGTACCGGGGAGGAAATTTGTCTTTGGGTATAACCACATCCAGCACGCTGACCAGGTTGTTTACACCGACCGGATCGTGAGCATCAATTCGTCCACACATTGTTACAACCTACACTGTTAATACGGGTTCCTGCATACGCGCCAGTTGCTCGCGAAGCTCCAGTATATGCTGTTCCCAGTATTGCGTGGTATCAAACCAGGGAAACGCCTGGGGAAAAGCCGGGTCATTCCAGCGCCTGGCCAGCCACGCGGCATAATGCATCATACGCAGTGTACGCAACGCCTCGATCAGGTTCATCTCTGCCAGGTCAAGCGAGGCAAACTCATTATAACCTTCCAGCAGATCAATCATCTGCACCGTCATCTCCGAGCGTTCGCCAGAGAGCAGCATCCATAAATCCTGTATTGCCGGTCCGTTACAGCAATCATCAAGATCAACAAAATGCGGCCCCCTGTCCGTCCATAACACATTACCGCGATGACAATCGCCGTGCAGCCGCAAGCTTGAAAAGTTACCCGCCTGGCTAAAACGCTGCGTTATGTTGACCAGTAAATCATCCGTCAATGTTTGATAGGCCTGCTCAAGGTGGGCGGGTATGAAATTGTTCGTCCGCAGGTATTCAACCGCGTCAGCGCCAAGCCGTTGTATGCTGATTTGCGCACGATGACGAAATGTTTGTCGACGACCCACAGCATGAATGCGTGCAATGAACCGCCCCATCCAGATCATGTCTTCGGTGTATTCCAGGTCAGGCCAGCGTCCGCCCTGCATCGGGTACAAGGCAAAACGGTAGCCGCCCGATTGCAGCAGTGTGGCACCATCAAATTCCAGCGGGGCTACCACAGGTATTTCTTCTGCTGCCAGTTCAAGCGCGAACGCGTGCTCCTCGATAATCGCCTCATCACTCCACCTGTCAGGGCGATAAAATTTTGCAACCAGTGGCGCCCCGGTTTCCATCTCGATGCGATAGACACGGTTTTCATAACTGTTGAGTGCGAGCATGCGACCCGAGGTCAGGTAACCAACGGACTCGACTGCCTGGAGAATGGCATCGGGGTCCAGTGCATTATAATCGTGTTGCAGATCCGTCATGCCTGCCTATGTTACGCTGAATGAACCACTTCGTCCTCAGCCTGTCGTATATCATCGATATCGCCCGCTGAATTATTACCTGAACGTAGGCAGACCATCTGACAACCAATGAATACTCACATCAGCAACACCGCGGTTATTGGCAAACCGGCACCCGATATCCAGGTCGGAACATGGGTACAGGGTGAGCCCGTCAACATCAGCACCCTGCCTGGTCGCGTCGTACTGGTCGAGGTTTTTCAGGTCAATTGCCCGGGTTGCTTTGCGCATGCGCTGCCACAGGTTGTGCAGCTGCATCAGCGCTACCATGAGAGAGGACTTGCCGTGATTGGTCTGGCCACGGCTTTTGAAGATTTCGACAAGAACACGCTGCAGAATCTTGAACACATGGTCGCAACCGGTGAACTCAGCGGTGATCCATTACAGCAACTGGGCAAGGCCGGCTTGCTGCATGGCAACAAGCTGGACTACTCATTGCCTTTTACTATCGGTATGGACCTATTGATAGAAAACGCTGAGAAAGTGGATGAGGCAGCAATCCTTAACCTGGTCCACAGCCAGTTGCCTGATTACGCTGACTGGCCCGATGAGCGCAAGCAACCGGTGTATGAAAAAGCGCGCACTTACCTGCAAACAAAAACGCATTGCGCGCAAACTTTTGAAATGTACAGGCTGCAGGGTACGCCCTCGTCTATCCTGGTCGACCGTGAAGGTATTCTGCGCGATGTATCTTTCGGATACGTGAATCACCTCGAAAAAATAATAAACGATTTACTGTAATACTTGATCAGGTAGAATTGCCCGATCTGATCATCGAGCGATAACTATGGAACGATTAATAGAAAACACCATGTATGCCAGCCGCTGGTTGCTGGCACCGATTTATCTCGGACTCAGCATTGCCCTAATACTGCTGGGCATAAAATTTTTCCAGGAAGCCGTTCACACCCTGCCACTGGTTCTCACTCTTAAGGAAGCCGACCTGGTGCTGGTGGTACTCAGCCTGGTCGATATGGCGCTGGTTGGCGGCCTGCTGGTCATGGTCATGCTCAGCGGTTACGAGAATTTTGTCTCGCAGATTGACATTGATGAAGGCAAGGAAAAACTCTCGAATGGCTGGGCAAACTCGACTCGGGCTCGTTAAAGCAGAAAGTTGCCGCATCCATCGTTGCGATCTCATCGATTCATTTGCTGAAAGCATTCATGAATGCACAGCAAATCGATAATGACAAGCTTAAGTGGTACGTGATCATCCATTTGACGTTTGTACTGTCCGCACTGGGCATGGCCTATGTTGACAGGATGAACAAGCACTGAAGTTTTAGTCATTAATTTATGCGCGGCATCGTTCCACCCGATCCGGAAACCACAGCCTCCTCGATGCAGTTTGCGGTTGTCTATGTGCCGCGCCGCAGCCGAAACCGCTTTGCTGCCAGCTGCGTTGAAATAAAACCAACAGCGGCTGATGCCATAGACGACGCCGATCCTGACAACAAGCGCTACGCTGCACGCGTCAGCGGCCCTTCCAAGTCTTCTGAAGGCCAGATGATCTACTACCTGCTGGAATGGCTTGATGATACTTGACCTGTCAGAGCTCAAACCGGCGCAGGTCTATTTCCACATGATCCAGACGCTGATTCCCAGGCCCATCGCCTGGGTACTGTCAGAGATTGAACAGGACAAGTACAACCTGGCACCGTTCTCCTATTTCAACGCGATATGTAGCGACCCGCCATTAATCATGCTGTCAGTTGGTAAAAAGCCGGATGGCAGTTTCAAGGACACGCGCGTCAATATCGAGCAACGCAAGGATTTTGTGGTGCATATCGCCCATCTCGCAATGCTGCAAGACCTGAACCAGTCATCAGCCACACTCGATGCAGATATTTCAGAACTTGATCAACTGGACATCGAAACCACCCGCTTTAAAGGCTCTCGCCTGCCCCGCATCAAGACATGCAAGGTCGCCTATGCCTGTGAATGTTATGAAGTTCATGAACTGGGTAGCACGCCACAATCGATCATTTATGGCAAAGTCAATCATATCTACGTTGCTGATGAAATCACCAGCACCAGTGAAAAAGGCCGCCTCAAAGTTCATGCTGACAGGTTCGAGCCGATTTCAAGATTGGGTGCAAACGAATATATGAGCTTTGGTGAAGTTATCAGCCTGGCACGCCCCAAGTAGTAAATTTGTTTACCAGCAATCAAAGCAGAAAGCATCGCCAGCCGGTGGCTTTATCCTGTTTCTCTTGCTGCAATTGCATGCCCTGAATCTCGCAATTATGTAGTGGATATGTATCTCCTGACCTCTATCTTTATACTTAAATGAAACTGCCAATATAGCCTTATTTGGTATTTACAAAGCCAAAAAAAGCGCACACTATTTAAACGTAAGTCACATAACTAGCCTATGTGATATACAGGAATTACACATGGATCTACACATGGATTTACATGAATTGCCTTTTGCAAAAATAATCATTCTTCGTGATGATGTGGCAGAAGTGATCATTAATGACGGTGTTGAAATGGATGCTGCGATGGTAGATGAATACCATGACTTTCTGCTAGCACATTTACATGCGCCGTTTTCGCTGCTGGTTAACAAGGTTAATTCCTATACCTATGACTTCCAGGCACAGGAAAAGCTGGCTACTCTAAAACAGATAAACGCCATGGCGGTAGTCGCCTACAATCGTGCGGCAAGGATATCCACGGAAATGCTGGCAACATTTCCACGGGATGTGGACTGGAACCTGAGGATATTCAGCAATCGAGACGAAGCATTGGCCTGGTTGTTAACGACACAATCAAACTTTAATCTTCCTGCCAGGTAACCGGCATCCTGCTACCAGGCCAGTTATGGCGACTGCGATCGCTGCTGGATGTCACTTCAGCTCAACCCACTTCCAGATAATCCTGACCCAGGATAAAGCCAATACGCTCGAGATAATGACGCGATATATCTCTCGCACCATGATTGGTTACATAGTTCAGGATGAACGGTCTGCCATGATGCTTGAATGACTGCTCAAGCCAGGCTGGCTCAACCACCTCTACGCCATGAATGCGATTACCGATTTTTTTCGGGTCGATGTCTATCCACACTAGCGGTTCGAAACCCCTGTCCTGTAGATGCCTGGCGCGCTGCCTGGTTTTACGCCCCGCGCCCCAGAACGCGATTGGCCTGTTATGAATACGTTGATCCAGCGATAGATATTCAGCGCGTATTGCGTCAAATGCAGCGCGCGAATAGTTTGCTGAATTCCTCGATAGCCTGTCGTCCGATTCGCGCCAGTCGAGCAGTACTTGCGGCAGCTTTTCCATACGATAACCGTAATGAAACAGGCGCAGCCATAACTCATAGTCTTCGGGGAATTCGCCTCGCCGGTAGGCGCCGGCCGCGATCACACTGTCGCGCCTGAACATAACACTGGGATGCGCAAAGGGTGACTCTATATATATCTGGTTCTGTACATCTTCGGCATTTAGCACGGCGTTCTGCCAGCGCATGTATTCACGGTAACCATTACGCACAACTGCCTCGGGAAATTTCCTGGCACGCGTCGCCACCAGCACCACATCATGATGCCGGCGCATGTACTCGTATTGTTTTTCCAGCCGGCATGGATACATGACATCATCGGCATCCATGCGCGCGACCAGCGGCGCACTGCAATGGGCCAGGCCGGTATTTAATGCCGGCACCAGTCCGCGCTGAGCGTTACTCAACACCCTGATGCGCTGATCCCGATAGTCCTGCAGAATCTGCGCTGAAGCATCATTGGAGACATCATCGATTGCAATGATTTCAAAGTCTGTCAACGTCTGCGCAAGGATGGAATCAATACACTCGCCGATGGTTGCGGCCGCATCATGAAATGGCAACAGCACACTGACTGATGGCGCGCTATCAGCTCGCATGGTTTAAATCAGCGAGGCTTTCTTCGGCCACTTCACGCACATCTTCATCATCATCACTGAGCAATGGCTCGATATATTGCCTGACTGAAGCATCCCGTGTGAGCGAAAGGTAATGACAGGCATCACTGCGCACGCGTGCATCCTCGTGTCGTGTTAATTCGCCCAGCTCGGGAATCAGGGCCCGCAATTCGATGCTGCCCTGGTACTCCTCCATAACCACACCGGCACCGAGGCGCGCATTGATTTTGGCATCAGCATCTCTGACCAGCCCGATCAATGCATGCAACAGGCTATGGTCGTTCTCGATCATTGCCAGCACCCGTTTCACCTCGCCATCAACTAGCAGTTGCTCGATGTAGCGGGTCATGCCCTGTTCAGTACCTGCCTGCTCGGCCCACGACTGCAGCTCGGCCTTGCTGTGCAGGCCGGCAAGTTCAAACTGCCCGATTCTCACCCATGGCACGGTACGCACGCCCAGTTCGCGGGCTATTTCCGGCCGCTGCTCCAGGTTAACCACCTCCAGCCTGGAAATAATGCCGTGCTTGACCAGCTCTGACAGACTGCTGAGCACAGAAGGACAATGGGGGCAGTGGGTGCCCAGCAGCATGAGTACATCCGGTGGTGTTATATTCTTGCCTGTATCTGCCATAGTGTCACACATTCAATATTTACAAGCAGTTATCTTAATGTAGACTGTCATTATCTTCATTTGATATTACTGTTTAAGGTATCAATATTTAACCGCCCGCAATAATGACGATACACATGCTTAATCCACAACGGCGTGGACAACTTTGCAAGCTGGTGCTGCTGACAGCCTGCCTGCTAATACTGTCAAACTCGCATGCTGCTGACAAAGACGACCCGTATCTGAAATTTGACGATACCATGCTCGAACAGGAACTGGTCTATCCTGACTGGTTCAAGCTCAGCCTTGGCGACCTGAATGATGATATCAAGGAAGCGGCCGCGGCCGGCAAATCCGGCATCATGGTTTATTTCGGACAAAAGCGTTGCGCCTATTGCGAGCAGTTTCTCAAGGAGAACATTGGCGCCCCTGATATCGAGCACTACGTCCGCGAATACTATGACATCATCCCGGTGGACATCTGGGGTATTGAGGACATCGTCGATACCAATGGCGAAAGCTACACCGAACGTGAGCTGTCTATACGATATAAAACCAATTTCACACCGTCACTGGTTTTTTATGACCTCGAAGCCAAACCCGTATTTCGTCTTCGCGGCTACTACCCACCGTATAAGTTCAGGGCGGCATTACAGTATGTAACTGAAGGCTTTTACAAGGAAGAAAAATTCAGTGACTACCTGGAACGCGCCGAACCAGGTGCATTCTTCATGCTGGAGGGGCTGAATGAGCGCGACTTCTTTTCTGAACCGCCATACAATCTGGACAGGAGCAAGCAACCCGGCACAAAACATCTTGCCGTCTTTTTCGAACAGGGCGATTGCCATGCCTGTGATCTGTTGCACTCGGGCCCTTTGAACGAAAATGAAGCACTTGATGAAATCAATAAAATGGAAGTTGTTCAGTTAAACATGTGGTCGGACACGCCCCTTGTTACGCCTGATGGAAGACAAATGACGGCGCGCGAATGGGCCAAGGAACTCAATCTGTTTTATTCGCCAACTATCATTTTCTTTGATTATAACGGCAAGGAAATCATTCGAATCGATTCCGTCGTGCAGTACTACCGGCTCTGGGGTGTACTCGATTACGTCAACAAGAAAGCCTACCTGACTGAATCCGACTACCAGGGCTGGCGCCTGAAACAGCGCGATACAACCAGCGATACCAAATGACGCTTGCCGAGATTAAAACCTGGCTCAATACAACGTTATGGGAGACCAGTCTCAGCACGCTGCCCGGATGGCAGGCCTGGCTGATTCAAATGTTACGCATCATGCTGGCTACGGCACGTGATATTGCCGATGGCCTGCCAACGCTGCGCGCCATGGGACTGGTGTATACAACACTGTTATCACTGGTGCCATTACTTGCTGTCAGTTTTTCGGTACTTAAGGGCTTTGGCGTACACAACCAGGTCGAGCCGATGTTGCTCAACCTGCTACAACCACTCGGTGAACAGGGTGTTGAGATAACAGAAAAAATTATCGGCTTCGTTGATAACGTCAACGTCAAGGTGCTGGGTTCCCTCAGTATTGTTTTCCTTTTTTATACCGTGATCTCGCTGTTGATTAAAATCGAGCAGGCGTTAAATAACACCTGGCGCATCAAGAAGTACCGTGGACTCACCCAGCGTATATCAGAATACATCAGCGTTATCATGGTTGGCCCGATCCTGATTTTCACCGGCGTCGGCTTAACAGCCTCGATCAGCACCTCTACCGTCGCCAGTGCTCTGGCATCAATGGAGGGCTTCGGTACACTGGTCTGGCTTGCTGGAAAAATCACCTCCTTTTTGTTGATAACCGGCGCCATAACTTTTATTTACATACTGATTCCGAACGAAAAAGTCAGGCTGAAATCAGCATTCACCGGTGCCGTGGTTGCAGCCCTGTTGTGGAAACTGACCGGCTGGCTGTTTACATCGTTCGTTGCCGGATCCACCAAGTACTCGGCCATCTATTCAGGTTTTGCCGTGGTCATCGTGTTCATGATCTGGCTCTATTTAAGCTGGCTGATCCTGCTGATCGGCGCGACTGTTGCGTTCTACCACCAGCATCCTGAACGCACCTCTTCCAGGCAACAGGTATTGCGGCTCAGCGCCAGGCTGCGTGAAAAAATCGGCCTGCTGGTTATGCTGCGAATTGCCCAGAGCTTTTACCACGACAGCGAAAAACTGACCAAACAGCAACTGGGGAAAAACCTGGATATAGCAACAGAAGCGCTTGCCCTGGTGATCAAACCACTTGAGCAACATGGTCTGATTACTGAAAGCTGTGATAAAAACCGTGTCTACCTGCCCGCAAAATCTCTCGAACATATCAAAATACGCGAGATCTGGGATGCCGTGCGTAGCACCGAGGAGAGCAGCTACTTGAATCCTGATAATGTCGCTTCTGACAAGTCTGTCGATACACTGCTGCAGAATATCAACCACTCTATCGATGACGCGGTTGATGGTATGACCCTGCTGGAGCTGGTCGAACGCAGCGGCAGTCAAAACTGATATAACAACGACTCATGAAAAATCCCGGTACTGACAGCCGCGGCTGGCGTCAGGTCCGGCCATCACTGCGTCCTTGTTGCAGGTCGTTGCTGGCGGTAACATACAGCTGATCACGCAATAATTTTTGCGCCAGAGAAAACCCGGCCAATGTCCATGTTCCAGCATAAAAAATCCGCTATGCCCGCGCCCGCAGAAGCACTGCCGGGACGACAGCAGGCCATGCCCGTGGCTGCAACGCATTTTGTCAACGGCAAGCCGATAAAGCCGCCTTTTGCCGAAAACCTGCAGCAGATTGTTTTCGGGCTGGGGTGTTTCTGGGGTGCTGAGCGAAAATTCTGGCAGCTGGAAGGCGTCTATACCACGGCTGTCGGCTATGCAGCAGGTTACACGCCCAATCCGAACTACCAGGAAGTGTGCACCGGCAAGACCGGCCACAACGAAGTCGTGCTGGTGGTGTTTGATCCCGAAATCATCAGTTTCAAGCAACTGCTCAAGGTGTTCTGGGAATCGCATGACCCGACTCAGGGCATGCGCCAGGGCAACGATACCGGCACGCAATACCGCTCCGGTATCTATACCTTCGATGAAGAGCAGCAAAAACAGGCCGAAATCTCCCGTGCACATTACCAGGGTGAACTGGGTAAGGCCGGTTATGGCGCCATCACCACCGAAATCGTCCCTGCCGGAGAATTCTATTACGCCGAAGACTATCACCAGCAATACCTGGCGAAGAATCCGCATGGCTATTGCGGGCTTGGCGGTACCGGTGTTGGCTGTTCGCAAGAGCTGCTTACCTAGTTTTCAGCCAGCTCCCTAACACATTGATATTTAATAAATAATTATTGACAACTGAATAAGCATTTCAGTATAATCTAATCCTTTTCCTGCCAGCACATTAACCTGTTAATAACTGATATGTCATTCAAACATTTCAACACGCCCCGCTATGCGTTGATTGTATTGTTTGGCCTACTGCTTCTATTCTCAACTCTCGGCAACACGCATGCCGAGTCCGGTCTGTTCTCCACCACGATAAACCTGTCTGTAACTGACCTGGATAGTGTCGACGATAGCTGTAATGACAACAGCGTATCGAACACATCAACAACTACCAAATCATTCGGCACTGGATGCATTGCCGTCTTGCATATCTGGCAGAACCTGGCAGAAAATCACCCCCTGCTTAATTCCAATACTGTGCGCGGGCCTCCCTGGCCGTTAATTTAAACCAACCCGCAACAGCTATGTTTTACCTGACCAGATGACTGGCCATCGTCCCCAAGGACTGACAATAGCGCTCAATCATTATTAGTAAAGCAATAAAGATTGTTTTAGACGAGCAAGTGTGCTGTTTTACGCAGTTACAGGCTGCTTATTAACAATACGAATAAATTCAGGAGACAACTTTGGGCCAATATATCAAACGCATTACGGGCGCCTTGATCTTCATCGTCGTCGGCGTGCTGCTCGCTCGTGAAGTGCCGACCCAGGAAATCGCATGGGTAGCAGGCATATTGCTATTAACCATCTATTTATTTGTATTTGAAATCGTCGATGTCGATATTGCAGCCGTCTGCATCATGGTGTTACTCGGGTTGATGGCCATCATCGGTCCGTTATTTGGCATTGATCAGCCCTTTGTCCCGTCACAACACCTGTTCGATGGATTTGCCAGTAATGCTGTTATTTCGATTATCGCCGTGATGATCATCGGTGCGGGACTGGACAAAACCGGCATCATGAACAAGGTCGCTAGCGTCATCCTGAGATACGGTGGCACCACTGAACAACGCATCATTCCACTAATATCCAGCACTGTCGCAATAATCTCCAGCTTCATGCAAAACGTTGGCGCGGCAGCCCTGTTTCTGCCGGTCGTCAGCCGAATTTCTGCACGCTCGGGATTGCCGCTGTCGCGCCTGCTGATGCCAATGGGCTTCTGCGCCATCCTCGGTGGCACTGTCACCATGGTCGGATCAAGTCCGTTGATTCTGTTGAATGACCTGATCATCAACTCGAACCGGACACTGTCACCCGATCAGCAGATGCACACATTCAAGCTGTTCGATGTCACACCGATTGGTCTGGCGCTGGTTACTACCGGCGTTATCTACTTCATGCTGCTCGGTCGGTTTGTGCTACCTGTTATTGTTACCAAAGGCGCAAAGGGCGGCAATACAACTGACTATCTGAAACGTGTTTACGGCGTGAGTTATGCCGTTCAGGAAATCTTTGTTCCTGCCGAAAGCCCCATCGTTGGCACCACCGCCGATCAGTTTGAAGGTGATTTCGATGTCCGCCTGGTCGGTGTGCACACCACTGACACGCTGAGACTGGCGCCTGGTGGTATTGCCCGCGACCTTGAAATACCAAAGAATGCTGTGCTGGCCATCATGGCTTCAGAAGATGAGGTCAATAAGATTGTTGAAAACAACGGCCTGGTCAAACATGACCGGCTTACCGTGTTTGGCGAAGTACTTGCAGTAAACAAGGCAGGTATTGCAGAAATCGTCATACCACCCGGATCTGAACTTATCGGAAAGTCTGCCCGTGATTTATGGATGCGCAAGCAATACGGCCTCTCCATGCTGGCACTACACCGTGGCGGCAAAACCCTGCACCAGGGAGAAGGTATTCGTGATATGCCATTCGAGGCCGGTGACACACTGGTATGCCACGTCGCATGGGAAAACCTTTACCGGCTGGAGAGCGACAAGAACTTCGTAATCGTCACCAGTGAATACCCCCGCGAAGAAACACGCCCGCAAAAGGTCAAACATGCTTTGGTTTTCTTTTTGATTGCACTGGGACTGGTACTGTTTTCAGACCTGCGACTCTCAGTTTCATTACTGACCGGCGCCCTCGGCATGATACTGGCCGGCGTGCTGTCGATGGAAGAAGCCTACAAGGCAGTCAGCTGGAAAACCGTGTTTCTACTGGCCAGCCTGATACCTCTTGGCATGGCCGTGGAAAATACCGGAACCGCCGCCTGGATTGCACAGCAAACCTTATCGCTGCTGGGCGACGTGCCGATATGGGTGATACAGGCCGCTCTTGCTGTACTGGCAACGTTCTTTACGCTGGTGATGTCGAACGTGGGCGCAACTGTGTTACTGGTGCCACTGGCGGTCAATCTTGCATTGCAGGCGGGCGCCAACCCGGCCGTGTTTGCATTGACCGTTGCTATCGCCACATCGAATTCATTCCTGATTCCGACCCACCAGGTGAATGCATTGCTTATGGGTCCAGGCGGTTATAGGGTACCTGACTTTATGAAAGCGGGCGGAGTCATGACCATACTGTTCCTGGTTGTGTCATTGATCATGCT
Source organism: uncultured Gammaproteobacteria bacterium (assembly GCA_963807785.1). Classification (GTDB taxonomy): domain Bacteria; phylum Pseudomonadota; class Gammaproteobacteria; order SZUA-229; family SZUA-229; genus JABDQW01. The sequence continues at coordinate 46,601 of CAWEEC010000031.1, forward strand.
CAATATTATGTTCTAGGGCGAGTTCTCAGATGAAATTATTCAAAACGCTTAATCGCTCAATACGCTCACCAGGTGTGCTGGGCTTTCTGGGTCTGTTCTGCACTGACCTTGCCTTTGCAAGTGATGCCGCCTCCGGTCACACGCTGGATTTAACTACCCACAATGTCGGTTACCTGTCGTTAATCATATTCGTAATCGCATACATATTGGTAACGGCAGAAGAATTTACCCAGCTGCGTAAATCCAAGCCGGTGTTACTGGCTGCCGGCATCATCTGGGGAATGATTGCCTATGTATCATCTCAGCATGGCATGGGACACGCTGCCGAACAGGCAGCGCGGCATAACCTGCTTGAATATGCCGAGCTGATGCTATTCCTGCTGGTAGCGATGACATACATCAACGCCATGGATGAACGCCGTATATTTGATGCCTTGCGCTCGTGGCTGGTGCGTAAAAAATTCAGCCTGCGCAGCCTGTTCTGGCTCACCGGTATCCTCGCATTTTTTATATCACCAGTCGCAGACAACCTCACCACTGCGCTGCTGATGTGCGCCGTGGTCATGGCAGTGGGCGGTGATAATACGCGTTTTATCTCAATTGCCTGCGTCAATATCGTGGTAGCTGCCAATGCCGGTGGAGCCTTCAGCCCGTTCGGTGACATTACTACGTTGATGGTATGGCAGAAAGGCCTGGTTGATTTCCAGACCTTTTTCCTGTTGTTTGTCCCGTCCATGGTCAACTTTTTATTGCCTGCTGTCATCATGCAGTTTGCTGTAACCCCTGACAAACCCGACGTCAATGATGAAATGGTAACTATGCGCCCTGGCGCAAAAACCATCATGGTGCTGTTCCTGCTGACCATCGTCACCGCCGTATCATTTCATAATTTTCTCAGTCTGCCACCTGTTATGGGCATGCTCACCGGACTGGCCTATCTAAATATATTTGGATATTTCCTCAAGATCAAGGCGCAAAGAGGAATGCCTAAGGATGCGGACGAACAGGAGCATGCCCGCCAACTCGGTGACGTTGTGCCTTTTGATGTTTTCGACAAAATTGCACGCGCAGAATGGGACACCCTGTTCTTTTTCTATGGCGTGGTTATGTGCGTGGGTGGCCTCGGCTATATAGGCTACCTGGGACTGGCCTCAGAAGTCATGTACAGCGACTGGGGCGCAACCAACGCCAACATCGGAGTCGGTATTGTATCAGCCATCGTTGATAATATTCCGGTGATGTTCGCGGTATTGTCGATGAACCCGGACATGTCATTAGGCCAATGGTTACTGGTTACGCTTACAGCCGGCGTTGGCGGCAGCCTGTTATCGATCGGCTCGGCTGCCGGCGTAGCGCTGATGGGTCAGGCACATGGTAAGTATACGTTCTTCAGTCATTTACGCTGGACACCTGTGATCGCAATTGGCTATGCCGCGAGCATCGCTACACATATGTGGATCAACTCGAGTCATTTTTAAATGTAATGAAGCCGAATATAAATATTTCTGATGAGGAACATAAAGCATGATCAATAGTGCATTAATATCGGCCTGTATTTTATTGCTGTCTCTTTCTACAGTTACTTCCTGCTCACCTCAAACTGAAATACACAGCGATCAGATGGAGGTGCTCGGCAGCAAGGCAGAAGTGACTATTGCAAATGTCACCAGGGAAGAGGCGCTGACTGCGATTGTTGATACAGAAACGGAGCTGTTTGCATTCGACAACGTCGGCTATACCCTCGAAGAAGAATGTGAACTTCGTTATCTGAACGCGGCTCTCGCAAATGGGGATCCATTCAGAGCCAGCAATGAACTTGTAGAACTGATCAGGATATCAAAAAAGCTCTCCAACCAGAGCGAGGGTCTGTTTAATCCTGCCGCCGGAGAACTGACCGCACTGTGGGAATACCGTTGCACGACCGAGCCCTGCGCCGAGTCACCTTATCCTGATGAAGTTATGAAGCTGGTAAAAATGAAGGATATGAGTGTGCTGAAACATAACCCGGTGATGTCTGACATTGTTGTCAACGGCAATATCGTCAGCAGTAAAAACACTAGCGTAAAACTCGAATTCGGCGATGTCATTCGCGGTTATGCCATGGACAAAGGCATCAAGCACCTCAAGTCAACAGGTATCGAAAATGCCATGATTGATATTGGCCCGAGCGCCAGGGTCATCGGCAAGAAAGGCAAACATCCCTGGTGGGTCGGATTACACGATGCATCGGACAAACACATCCTGGGGACAATTAAACTGTCCGGCGATAAAGCCGTCGTCACCGTCAAGGCGTTTTCAAAGTCTGCTTCAGACAAGGGTACGATCTACCGGCATGTGGTCAATCCGATGACAGGCATGCCGGTGAAAGGCATAGCCTCGATTACAGTGGTCCACAAAAGCGCAGCCGTTGCCAATGTTACAGCAACTTCGTTGATGGTTGCCGGCCTTGAAAACTGGAAAACTGTAACAAAAAGGATGGGCGTGAAAGCTGTTCTGATAATTGCTGATGACGGTACAATTTACCTTAGCCCGGCAATGTCCCAGATGATCAACTGGAGAACGGAAGTTCCGCACAAGTTTCTCACACTTTGATATATTGATTTTTTATAGCCGCTATCAATCACTGTTGCAGTGTACGACGCTGTCTCCCCATACAACATAAAGCTGTATAAAAACTTTATGTTGTATGTTTTTCACAACACCGCCTGCCATGCCGGATGACGCTCGATCATCGATAAGGATTTTTTCAACAAGTTGATGCCCGGCTGTGTTCGATGCCAGGTTGATGCGCCCGACGGATGCGGCAATGGAATCACATCGATTAAACGTCCGTTCTCCTCGAGCTCGAACTCATAACCGATTACATCAACCAGTCGGCCAACATCCATGAACTGCTCAATCGCGAGCTTGCCAACGGGTATGATCAATTGCGGGCGCAATAACGCAATTTCAGCATCCAGCCATGTCGAGCAATTCTGTATTTCTTCATCGCCTGGAACACGGTCACCGCCTTGCGGATTTTTTCCCGGGAAGCACCTGCACACAGCCGCCATATAGATACGTTGACGGAAATCCTCTTGTTCCAGGCCGATAGAAGCAAACCATTTGAACAGTGTCCTGCCAGCAGTCCATGCAAATGGCTTACCCATGATGCCCTCCTTATCACCCGGCGCCTGGCCAACCAGCAATATTTTTGAAGCAACCGCCTGTCCGGTTACCACGGGGGGATTCATCTCAACGCATTGCCTGCATTTTCTGAGCTGTTGTTGATGTAATTTTATTCGAGAATTGAGCGACATGATTTATTAGTTGGCTATTCGAGCAAAAGTCATGATAATACGTTGTAAACCAACATAGCGAATAAACATGGATCTACTGCAAACCCTATATGCTTTTGCCCTTAAATGGCTCAAGGAATTCACCACCATCCAGGGCGGCCTTCAACTTGTAACCGTGGTCGGCTGTGGCGCCCTGGCTGCGTTAACGCATAAGCACTGGCAGCGATTTATAACACGACTCGTCGGCAACCTGAAGAAACAGGGCTTCGTTCGTTTCATGCTGGACGGCACCAATCGCATCGCTTTCCCGATGAGCATGCTGCTGTACCTGATACTGACCCGGGGTTTACTGGCTCAGTTTGGTATCAATACTGCGGTACTCGATATATTCACCCCGCTGCTGCTTTCGCTCGCGGGTATACAACTGGGCGTCTATGTCTTACGCAGCGGGATTTTCACCCAGTGCCGCGTTGCGCGCCTGGGAAGGGGTATTCAGTCTGGTCGTCTGGGGCATACTCGCGCTGCACCTGGTAGGCTGGCTGCCCGATGTTATCAAGGCGATGGACGAGCTTGCGTTTAACTTTGGCGAGTCCCGCTTCTCCGTGCTGTCATTAATACAACTGACCACATCCATAATCATCTTCATTGTTCTGGCCAACTGGCTGACGCGTTTCATTGAATCGCGCACCAGGCGATCGACCTACCTCAACCCGAGCATGCGCGTGGTACTGACCAAGACCAGCAAGTTTGTCATTTACGGTCTCGCCATTCTGTTCGCACTAAAAGCGGTGGGGATTGATTTCACCGCCTTTGCTGTATTCAGCGGTGCGGTCGGTGTGGGTATCGGCTTCGGCTTGCAGAAAATATTCAGTAACTTCATCAGTGGTTTTATCCTGATATTCGATCGCTCGATCAAACCGGGCGATGTGATTACCATTGGCGATCGTTTTGGCTGGGTGCAGGAACTCAACGCGCGCTATGTCGTGGTACGTGACCGCGACGGAGTCGAAGCTCTGATACCGAATGAGAACCTGATCACCAGCGAAGTGACCAACTGGAGCTATTCCGATCGTAGCGTACGCCGGCGCTTGCCGGTTTCGATCAGCTATCACGATGATCCCGAACTCGCCATGAAGCTGATGGTTGAAGCTGCGCATGCACATCCGCGCGTATTGAAGTCACCGGAACCGGTGACCAGACTGCTCAATTTCGGTGATAACGGCATTGAGCTTGAACTGCGCATCTGGATCGATGACCCGGAAAACGGTACTGCCAATGTCACATCGGATATCAACCTGGCATTCTGGAAGAGTTTCAAGGAAAACAATATCACCATTCCATTCCCGCAGAGAGATGTGTACATCAAGGAAAATGCCGCATTTGCCTGAAATTGTGATCCCGGTCATTAAGCGAAATAGCTGATTAAGGTATAATATAAGTGTTTTCTTATAAGCTTGTTTTAATTGGTTTACTAAAATGCGTGTAGTGTTTAACTTATTGTTTTTATTATTTATTTCATTTGCCAGTATCAATGCCAGAGCCGATGTCATTGTGCTGGTGCATGGCTACCTTGCCAATGCCGATTCATGGGAATTCAGTGGCATCAATAGCCTGCTGGACGCCAACGGCTGGAAACGCGGTGGCCTGATTACGTCTTCACCGGGCACAGTGACGCCGGTGTTTGTCGGTCCCGGCAAGGATGCAAGCAACAAGGTTTATGTTGTTGATCTTCCTGCCGAGGCACCCATCATGATACAGACAGACCAGTTCCTTGGCATGCTGGCGACAATCCAGGCCATTCACCCTGACGAGAAACTGATCCTCGTCGGGCACTCGGCCGGCGGCGTCGTGGCACGTACCGCACTGGTCAGGGGCAATCTCAGCAATATCAAGGCGCTGATTACCATCGCCAGTCCACACGTAGGCACCACGCGGGCCAACCAGGCTATTACTGCCACCGATGAATCCGGCCTGTTTGGCGGCATCAAGAGTTTCTTCGGCGGCAGTGGTTACGATACCCTGAGACGCTCGCGCGGCTTGCTATACGACCTTGCACATCCCTACCCCGGCAGCCTGTTGTTCTGGCTCAACTCGCAGCCACATCCGGATATCAAGTATGTTTCAGTGGTACGCCTCAATCGCGTTGGCTTTGCCGGTGATGAGCTAGTGCCAGGATACAGTCAGGATATGAATAATGTTCCAAGCATACTCGGCAAGAGTTCGGTGATCGTCACCCCGGCTGGCCATACGCTGGTCGCTGAAGACGGCAGCACACTGTTGCAGATACTGAATCAACTGGATGATGCAACGTCAGAACAAGACGACTCCGTCACCTGATCGCCTGAATGACGCGCACTGCTGACCCTGATAAAAATTCAATACCTGATCCGCGTTGGGGTGAACCCACCCCGACGCATGATCCTCGAATACTCGCCAATTTCCAGCCACGCACTAGCGATGTGCTGATTACAACCGCGCCAAAAGCAGGCACCACCTGGATGCAGCAGATACTGCATCAGTTACGCACAGGCGGTGATCAGGATTTTGATTCTATCGATCAGGTTGTTCCCTGGCTTGAGCTTCCGCGTGATGATATGGCATGGCAGGACATTATCGAGATGTTTGAAAACATACAGCAACCAAGAGTTTTCAAAACACACTGTACTTACCAACAGACACCAGGCACTGACACAGTAAAAATAATAATGTCATCCCGCGACCCGAGGGACTGCTGCGTAAGTTTCTACCACCATGTCATGGATATGACAGACGAGGCCAGAAAACGCGTTGGCTTTGACCAGTACCATTCATTTGATGACGTTTTCGAAGCCTGGATGCATTACGCCGCCTGGTACAGAAACATTCAAAGCTGGTGGCCGCACTACCATGATGACAATCTATTATGGCTTCGCTACGAAGACATGAAGCAATCACTCGAAAACAGTATCGATACAATTATTGAGTTCCTGGGCTGGAACGTTAACCCGGTTGAACGCAGTAATGCGATTGAATACTCATCGTTTAACTGGATGAAAGCTCATAGCGATAAATTCACCCGCCAGATCAAATCAGAAAAACCCAGCTTCAAACCCGGTGGCTTTATACGTAAAGGCAAGGTGGGTGATCATAAAACAAAACTCTCGAGTGCACAGGAACAACGGATACTCGATAAGAACCAGACTGTCTTGACTTTCTAGGCCTGCACATCTGACATCAGAATGCGGTTCACCACAGAGGCACAGAGTACACAGAGAAAATATTTAAATATTAAAAAATGATTATTTTCAGCTGTTCTTGATGTGGAGTGCTGGGTCACAAAAAAGCGTGGGCGTAAACTACTTATAGTGAATGTAGCAACCTCAAATTATATAATGTAGTGATCGTGACCTGGTCTGACAGTCATTGTCAGATTTTAAACTTTGTAGTCATTAATATGGATCCACAGATGAACACAGATACACGCAGATGTATATAAGCTTTAAAACATCCTTACTGTGTTTATCTGTAGTAGTTCAGGCTTGATCTGACATTTGTTGTCGATTTTCGTATAAGCGGAAAATCAGCCTATGTAGGCGTTTTAACATCCTGTTTTCTCGCAGAGGCGCAGGGAACGCAGAGGTAATACCTGTTATTTCAGTAAAAATATCCTTTTTCTCTGCGTGCTCTGCGCCTCTGCGAGAGCAAATTCTTTTTACTTTGCGGGCTTTGCGCCTCTGCGAGAGTAAATATCTACAGCCTTTGTTTAGATGGCCAATCCCGAGCGTACTGACAAATAATCAGGGTCTGAGTTTGAGTGAATATGACACTGACTGTCAGATTAAATCCTGACTATTACAGTTTATCTGTGGACTAAAGTTTTTATTTGCATGCATTAGCGAATAATTATTTTATCAAGAATATCCTCGAATGACCGAATATAGCTATTCAGATGAATAAATATGACAGGAGTAAACCTGGCATTGTTTATAAGATCAAATACAGACCACTACACATAACGACAACTTATGCTGCCTTTTCTTTTACGTCATTATCAAACAACTCGAAATCACAACGAAATACACTGCCTTTACCCGGAACACTTTCAACATGCAAGCTGGCGTTATGCCGATCGAGTACATGTTTGACTATTGCCAGCCCGAGACCGGTACCGCCCTGCTCCCTCGACCTTCCCGGATCAACCCGATAAAAACGCTCGGTCAAACGCCCGATATGTTCAGGCATAATACCGATGCCATCATCTTCTACACCGACATGCACCCCTTCATCATCAATTTCAATAAATATCCTGATAACACCGTTGTCCGGCGTGTAACGAATTGCATTGGTAACAAGGTTGGTAATAGCCATCCGCAGTTCGACACGGTTACCCATGATGCTCGCGGGCTGTGTTGATACAATAAGCTCATGACGCCCGCGGTCCAGTATGACTGCATCATTATGAACCTGATGCACCAGTTCCTCGATATCCACCCTGTCATGAAGTCGCGGTGATTCCCGGGACTCGAGCCTTGCCAGAATAATCAGATCTTCCAGAATCTGCTGCATCCTTTCTGTTTGTTGTTGAATCCTTTCAAGCGGAAGCTTAATACTGCTATCTGCCTGCTCGCTCAGCGCCTCAACAAAACCCGCAATGACAGTAATCGGTGTGCGTAACTCGTGCGATGCGTTTGCAACAAAGTCACGCCGCATATCATCAAGTTGTCGCTGTTGTGTTATATCTCTTGCAGTCAGTAAATATTGATCATGGCCAAACGGTGTAATACATAACGATAACCGCCGATGATTGAATTCAAACTCAACCATCTCGCTAAAATCTCTCTTCAATAAATAATTGGTAAAAACCGGCAAGCGTACAAGATTATTAATCCGGTTACCCGTATCGTTTGTTTTCTGTAAATTGAATATACGTTGCGCAGCGCTGTTGAACCATTCGATTTCATTATTATTATTTAATGCGATAGCAGCTATAGGAAGCGCCTGGGTGGAATCCTGAAACCGGTTAACAATAGTTTTGAGTTTTTTTCTGGCCTTGCGCTGGCGCAGATAGAGATGATAAATCCGGTAATAAAGCTCATCCCAGATACCAATCGATTCGGGCAACACTTTTGTCGGCTTGGTCAGCCAATTGATCAACTTTGAAAGATTATAGAGATGCCATGCTAGATAACCAATTAAACCCGCAATCAGTAGTTCAACGGTATAACCTGTCAATGCACCCAGTATCAGAATAAATATAACTGAGGCAACGATATTTAGAATTTCCCCGCGCAGCCCGGAATTCATAATTGTTTAGAGAAACGATACCCTCTGCCATGCACTGTCTGAATAAGTATGTCTAGATTAAAGGGTTCAAGGTTTTTACGCAATCGACGGATATGCACATCAACGGTGCGTTCTTCCACGTACACCTGCGTGCCCCACGCCTGATCGAGTAACTGGCTGCGTGTAAACACACGGTCCGGATGACCCATGAAATAATGCAGCAAGCGGAATTCTGTTGGTGGCAGATTTATACCTTCATCTTTCACCTTGACCCGCTGGCTGACAGGATCAAGATACAAATCACCGATCTGTATCGGCAGTTCATCCGGCATCGTACGCCTGAGCACCGCCTGGATACGCGATTTCAGTTCACGTACAGAAAATGGCTTGGTGATATAGTCATCTGCACCCACATCAAGACCCAGCACACGGTCCTCTTCTTCGGCGCGTGCAGTAATCATGATAACCGGAAGCTGCGAATAATACTTTCTTATACGCTGCAGAAGATCTATTCCAGATCTGTCAGGCAACATCCAGTCAAGCAGAACAAGATCAACCTGCTTGTTCTCGACCATTTCCCAGCCTTCTTTTGCCGTCAGCGCAGCATACATTTTAAAACCGTCAGGCTCGAGTGAATATGACAGCATATCCTGTATACCTACATCATCCTCGATTACCAGTATCGCTGCATTATTCATGACAGAGCATTTTTCTCCGCATCACTGATCGAGATATGACGTATATCTTTACCCTTGACCAGGTAGATAACGTATTCACCGATATTCATTGCATGATCACCAATCCGCTCAAGTGCGCGGGCTGCCTGCATGATATCGAGACTCTCCGAAATCGTTCTTGGATCCTCCATCATATAGGTCAGCATTTGTCGCATGACGGACTGATACTCGATATCAGCCTTTACATCATCACGAACAACATCAAAAGCCGCATCAGCATCGAGTCTTGCAAAAGCATCAAGTGCATCATGCACCATGCCGATCACGTGCTCGGATAAATGCGTGACACCCAGGTAACGATTGTGAAAAACACCGTCCTGCTCAGCTATATTAATCGCCATCTTTGCAATTCTTTCCGCTTCATCACCAATACGCTCAAGATCTGTAATGGTCTTGATTACGGCAACAACCATTCTCAGGTCCGAGGCTGCCAGCTGGCGACGCACAAGTATACGGGCACACTCTTCATCAATAGAAACCTCAAGTGCATTGATATAGTGGTCATTCTGAATGACTGCTTGCGCTTCACTGACCTCGAGTTTCTTAAGCGCCTCGATGGCCCGGCGAATTTGCTGTTCCACATAACCGCCCATTTTCAGCACATAATTTTTGAGGTTTTCCATTTCCTCATCAAATTTCTGCGATAGATGCTGGGTAGGGTTGAGTGGAACCATATGAATACGATGCTGGAATGTATTACGCATCAAGCCTGGTGTTTGACGCACGATCGCCAGTGAAGAGTCTCGAAATCACGATATGACAAGTCTAGTCTCCCTATATTACGAAGTTATTACAGAATATTACGATTCTGTGACATCGGCAGCGATAAAAATGCTGCAGTGCTGCGCGATATACCAACTCCGGAACAAAATGTTACCATCTAGAACCCGCTGATTGACGGTATTTCACCATGCAAGTCACTATCGTACATGTCACCGTGAAGATGGATCATATCGATGATTTTATCGAGGCCAGTCGCCACAACCACGAAGCATCCGTAATGGAACAGGGTAACCGACGCTTCGACGTGTTGCAGTCGGCAGACGATCCAACACGATTTGTCCTTTATGAAGCCTATGAAAGCGCTGCCGAAGCCGCAAATCACAAGGAAACCGAACACTACAAGACAATGGCGCGAAACCGTTGCCGACTGGATGGCACAGCCTCGCCAGGGCGTAGCTTACAAGGGTTTGTTTCCAGCTTGATTACCCATTTCACATCCATTTTCCATTGCTCGCCTGCCACGCATCGAATTTGGCAGTGGTGCATTCAACCACACCGCCGCGTTAACCGGGCAGTTCGGTCAACGCGCATTGATTGTGACCGGTGCACGTTCGTTCCCCGATTCTGATAAATGGCATCAGCTGTTGCAGCAGTTCAACACATCGGGCATCAGTTTCGAACATGTAAGCATCGATGGCGAGCCTTCACCGGAGATGATCGATGCAGCAGTCAATGAGTATGCGCCAGCGGATATCGACGTGGTACTGGGTATCGGTGGCGGCAGCGCGATGGATGCCGCCAAGGCAATCGCGGGGCTGCTTCGCGTCAAACAGTCGGTGATGGATTTTCTTGAAGGTGTCGGCCCGGAATTGCCCTACCGGGGCCCTGCGGTACCACTGATCGCGGTACCGACGACCGCTGGCACTGGCAGCGAAGCCACCAAGAACGCCGTACTGAGCAAGCAGGGGCATGATGGCTTCAAAAAATCCTTTCGTGATGACAGGCTGGTTGCTGAAGTGGCCATCGTTGATCCCGACCTGCTGTCGAGCTGCCCGCGCGAGGTCATTGCAGCCAATGGCATGGATGCACTGACGCAGCTGATCGAATCCTATGTTTCCATCAAGGCCAATGTATTCAATGATGCCCTCGGTATCAGCGGGCTGCGTGCCGCCCGCGATGGCCTGGTCCATCTGTACCAGAGTGCAGGTGCTGATGGCGCAGCCCGTGAACGCATGGCTTATGCTTCATTGATATCGGGCATCAACCTGGCACAAACCGGTCTGGGCTCGGTACATGGCCTGGCCTCACCGCTGGGTGCTTAGCAATACGGTTTTGCTATGCCTGGTTCCTTCGTTCAGTCGTCTTGTTCAACTGTAGCCCGTTCAAGGGATTCAGGCGGGGCGGACGGCACACTGGCACGGTCTGCCCTCCCCGACCCCGGGGGGTGCGACCTGCGGAGTCGCGTGACATCGGAAGTGCCGGCACGGGCCACTCGCCCGGCCGGCGGGAGCGAAGGACATGCTGACCAGGGCTATTCGCCATCTTGATTCTTGCCGGTCTCGCGACCACCGCCGTCGCGGAGACCGTCTACAAGTGGGTCGACGCGCAGGGCCAGGTCTATTACACGGACCGGCCACCGACCCAGCCCGACGCCACGCTGCTCAGCGTGTTCGACCGCGACCCCGGCTTCGACGACGAAGAGTCGGACCAGGGCCAGGGCGAGCGGCCGAGCTATTCGCCGCCGGCGGGCCAACCGGCCGTCAGCAGCGCCACCGTCGCCAGCGTGCAGCAGGACCTCAACGCGGCCCGCAGCGAGCAGTGCAAGCAGGCCCAGGATCGCTATAAGCGCTACGTCGATTCGCGCCGCCTGTTCCGCGAGGAAAGGACGGCAAGCGTGTATACCTGTCCGACGAGGAGCTCACCAAGGCGCGCTCGACGCCCGCAGTCGGTGGACGAATACTGCGGCTGAGCCGCCCGCCGTCAAAGCGGCGTTTCGGCACAATAGGCATCGCGACGCCGGAGGCCCGCCATGAACGTCGGATTCATCGGTCTGGGCGCCATGGGCCAACACATGGCCCGCAACCTGCCGACCGCGCTCCTCGCCGGCGCCTGGAACCGCACGACCACCCGGGCCGAAGCGTTTGCCGCCGACACCGGCTGCGCGCGTTCACCGCCCGACGGAACTCGCCGCCGCCTGCGACTTCATCTTTACCTGCGTTTCTGCCGATGAAGACCTGCTGGCGGTCGATGGGCGCTCTCCGGCCACCTGCGGCGCGACGCGATCGTCATCGACTGTTCGACCGTCACCGCCGACACCGCGCGCGAGGCCGCCGAGCAGGCTGGCAGCCGCGGCGCGGCTTCCTGTCGACTGCCCGGTCAGCGGCGGCGTCGAAGGAGCGCAGCAACGCGACACTGGCGATCATGTGCGGCGGCGAGCCTGATATCTTCGAGCGCGCGCGGCCGGTGCTCGCGGCGCTCGGCAAGACCGTCGATGCTGATGGGGCCGACCGGGCTCGGCCAGGCGACCAAGGCGACCAACCAGATCCTCTGCGCCGGCGCGATCCAGGCCGCCTCCGAGGCGATGGCCTTTGCGCGGGCAGAAGGACTGCCGCTCGAGAAGGTCATCGAGATCCTCGGCAGCGGCGCCGGTTCGTCCTGGTACTTCGTGAATCGCGCGCCGTTCATGGCACGCGGCGCCTACCCGGCCGGGTTCCGCGTGCGGCTGCACGACAAGGACCTGCGCATCTGCCGCGAGATGGCGGCCCGCCACGGCGCGGTCCTGCCGGTGGTCGAGGCGACGCTTGCCGATTTCGCGCGGCTGCTGGTCGCGCAGGCCATGGCGACGAGGACATCTCGACGATTTTCCGCCTCAAGGCGTCGCTGTTCACCGAGTCGGCCTCGGAGGACTGAGACTGTGCCTTCCGCCAGCTCACCGCTGATCCGGCGCGAACGCGCCGGCCTTCTACCTGCCGGATTTCTGCCGGGCCCAGAGCGTGCTGGCGGTGGTCCTGATCGCCGAGCTGGTCGCACTGCTGCTGACGCTGGCACGACACGGCATCTCCGAGGGGTTCTGGCCCGACTCGCGCACACCTCGCTGTTCCTGCTGTGGGTCGGCACTCGGCACGGCCGCGGTGCTGTGCGCTACCCGCGGACTGCTGTCGCGCCTCGACGTGCGCGATCGGCTCGCGTGCTCGCGCTGGTGCTGATGCTCATCGTGACCGCGCTCGTCACCGAGGGCGCCTGGTGGCTGTCGGACTACTCCAGCCGGATGCTCGGCCTGACCGCGCCGGTCGCAGACGACGGACCACCTGCAGTTCCTGCTGCGCAACCTCGCGGTCTGCGCAATCGCCGGCGGCCTGGCGCTGCGCTACTTCTACGTGTCGCACCAGTGGCGCGCAATGTCGAGGCCGAGGCGGCCGCGCCGCGTGCGTGCGCTGCAGGCGCGCATCCGGCCGCATTTCCTGTTCAACAGCATGAACACCATCGCCTCGCTGACGCGCACCGACCCGCGGCTCGCCGAGCAGGCGATCGCGGATCTTTCGGACCTGTTCCGCGCGTCGCTGCGCGAGCACCGCGAGACCATCCCGCTGGCGAGCGAGATCGAGATCGCGCGCGCCTACGAGCGCATCGAGCGCCTGCGGCTCGGCGACCGCCTGCGGGTGGACTGGCAGCTCGACGCGCTGCCGACGGATGCGCAGATCCCGGCGCTGATCCTGCAACCGCTGCTCGAGAACGCCGTGTACCACGGCATCGAGCCGCTCGCCAACGGCGGCACGATCCGCGTCACTGGCCGCCGCGACGGCGGCAAGGTCGGGTGATCACCATCGGCAATCCGGTCGAGCCGAAGCTCGTCGCGCGCCGCGCCGGGCACCAGATCGGCCTCGACAACGTGCGCCAACGGCTCGAACTGATGTTCCATGGCGAGGCCGACGCTCGAAGTCATCGAGACGCCGAGCACTTCCTCGTGACGCTGCGCTTCCCGCTCGGCGGCGTGCCGGCATGACGCTGCGCGTGCTGGTCGTCGACGACGAGCCGCTGGCGCGCGAGCGGCTGTCGCACCTGGTCGAGGAACTTGCCGGACGTCGAGCTGCCGGCGAGGCCGCCAGCGGCGAGGAGGCCCTGCTGCTGGCGCCGCGACGGCTGAAGCCCGACGTCGTCCTGCTCGACATCCGCATGCCCGGCATGGACGGCCTGGAGGCCGCGCATCACCTGGCGCGCTGCCCGAACCGCCGGCAGTCATCTTCACGACCGCCTATGAACAGCATGCGCTCGCGGCGTTCGATGCCCAGGCGGCCGGCTACCTGCTGAAGCCCGTGCGGCCGCGAACGACTGGCCGAAGCGCTGGAGCGCGCGCGCCAGCCCGACGCGCGCGCAACTGACCCGCATCGCCGACGGCACCGGCGGCCAGCGCAGGCGCATTGCAGTGCGGGTGCGCGACGAACTGCAGGCTGATTCCGGTCGAAAACATCCTGTGCTTCATCGCCGAGCAGAAATACACGACCTTGCGCCACACCGGCGGCGAGGAGCTGATCGAGGAGCCGCTGAAGGAGCTCGAGGAGGAGTTCGCCGCGCCGATTCGTGCGCGTACACCGCAATTCGCTGGTCGCGGTCGCGCATGTCGAGTGTCTGGAACGGGGCAGGACGGCCTCAAGCCGTGCGCCTGCGCGGCGGCGCCGGGACCCTGCGGTCAGCCGGCGGCTCGCCACCGAGGTCGCAACGCGCCTGCGCTGATCGGCTAGCCGCGCCGCCTCAGGCGCGGTAGCCGCAGCAATACGTGG
>CAWEEC010000032.1:0-18824 GCA_963807785.1 uncultured Gammaproteobacteria bacterium
TCCGGACGACGGTCTTGATTTAACATCCATTGTTATTACCAGTGGCCCGACCAATGGTTCAATCGTTGTCAATGCCAACGGTACCGTAGATTACACACACGATGGTTCTGAAACCGTTTCAGACAGTTTTACTTACACCATAAACGATAATCTGGGCTACGTATCAAACATCGGAACGGTCACCATTACCGTCAATCCGGTCAATGACGCGCCGGTGGTCAATGCCACGGCCTCCGACACCGGCACCGAGGACACCGATGTCGTCTATACGCACGCACAGCTACTCACCCTGATCGGCGCATCGGATGTCGATGATGCCAACGCCAATCTTACAATCAGCATCACCAACGTCAGCAATGGCACGCTGGTCATGAGCGGCGGCAGCGGCGGAGCGGGCACCACCTTTACCTTTACGCCGACGCTGAACTTCGTCGGTAACCTGACGTTTGATTACCAGGTCAGTGATGATGAATCGCCGACCCCGTCCACCTCCGCGATCGGTACCGCGACCGTTGCGCTGGCGGCGGTCAACGACGCACCAGTGGTGAACGCGACGGCCAGCGACACCGGCACCGAGGATACCGATGTCGTCTACACGCACGCACAGCTGCTGACCCTGATCGGCGCATCGGATGTCGATGATGCCAACGCGAATCTTACAATCAGCATCACCAATGTCAGCAACGGCACATTGGCACTAAGTGGCGGCACCGGCGGAGCAGGCACCACCTTTACCTTTACCCCGACCGCCAACTTTACCGGTAACCTGACGTTTGATTACCAGGTGAGCGATGACGAGTCGCCGACACCGGCGAGTTCCGCTATCGGTACCGCGACGGTGACGCTGTCGGCCGTGAATGATGCACCGGTCTTCATCGGACTTGATAACACGCCAACGTATATCGAAGGTGGCGCGGCAGTTCAACTGGATGCGGACGTTACGGTTTCCGACATCGAGCGCGATGCATTGAATGGCGGTAACGGGGACTACACGGCATCAGTGCTGAATCTGCAACGAAACGGCGGTCCGAATCCGGAGGATGTATTTGAAATTCAATCTGGCGGCAACCTGACAGTGGCGGCTGGCAATATCTTTGTTGGCGGTAACCTGATGGCTGGATTTACCAATACAGGCGGGCAATTGTCCCTGATCTTTGCTAATACCGGTACAGTACCTACCACTGCGCTGGTCAGTGAAGTATTGCAGGCAATCACCTACAGCAATACCAATATCAGCAACCCGCCGGCCAGTGTTCAGATCGATTACACAATCAATGATGCCAACAGCGGCACGCAAGGCTCAGGCGGAGCCGGCTTCGGTAATGGTTCGATCAACGTAACAATCACAGCCGTTAACGACGCACCGGTGGTGAACGCGACGGCCAGTGACACCGGCACCGAAGATACCGATGTCGTCTACACGCACGCCGAAATGCTGACCCTGATCGGTGCTACGGATGTCGATGATGCCAACGCGAATCTTAGCATCAGCATCACCAATGTCAGCAACGGCATGCTGGCACTCTCCGGCGGCAGCGGCGGGGCGGGCACTACCTTTACCTTTACGCCGACAGCCGACTTCGTCGGCAACCTGACCTTCGACTACCAGGTCAGTGATGACGAGTCACCGACCCCGGCGAGTTCCGCCATCGGCACCGCCACGGTGGCGCTGGCAGCGGTCAACGATACACCAACAATGATTTTTCCGGTGACTGTGCAATTTGTTAATGAAGATACACCGCTGGTGTTCTCGCTGGCGAATGGTAACCAGATCGCGGTCGGCGATGTCGATGCCAACGGCGGTGACCTGCTGATTAACTTCCTGTCGTATAACGGTACCCTGACCCTGAATGGTACGACCGGCCTGACCTTTACGACGGGTGATGGGGTCGCGGATACCGCCATGACATTTACCGGCAGCATTGCGGATATCAATGCGGCAGTGGATGGTCTTGTCTTTACGCCGGATGTGGATTTCTCCGGTGGTACCAATTTCCAGATGTGGGTCGATGACCAGGGTAATACCGGTAGTGGCGGTCCCAAACAGACAACCCGGGCTGCGTTAATATCTGTCACGCCGGTCAACGATGCACCGCAGGCCACAAACCTGAGTGCGCCGGAAACCTATACCGAAGATACCGCGCTCAACCTGACCGATATCGTGGTCAGCGATGTTGACAGCGCCAGTGTCACGGTGACACTGACACTGTCCGATGTTGCCGCCGGTACACTCAATACCGCAACATCGGGTGCAGTCACGTCCACATTTGGCGGTGGTGTGTGGAACGCCAGCGGTGCCATCGCCGATGTCAACACCTTACTCGCAGGACTGACGTTCACGCCGGCGCTGAACTACAACAGCAACTTCAGCATCGCCACCAGCGTGGATGACGGTGTGGCCCCGGCCATTACCGGTACCAAGGTGATAACGGGTACCGCGGTTAACGATGTGCCTGTTGCGAATGCAGACAACTTCAGTGTAAATGAGGGATCCACCACTGTTCTCGACCTGGCATTCAATGATGTCGATGTCGATGATGGCCTGGATTTGAACAGCATCAGCATTATCGGGGCGCCAACGAACGGCTCGTTGATCATCAACGGTGATGGCACGGTGACCTATACCCATAACGGCAGTGAAACCCTGAGCGACAGCTTCAGCTATACCATTTCAGATATCAGCGGCGCCATATCCAACACCGCGACTGTCAATATTACAGTAACACCTGTGAATGATGCGCCGGTGGCGGGCAACGATAGTGCGAGCGTTGCTGAAGGTAATTCTGTACTGATCGATCTCGCTGCCAATGACAGCGATGTAGACAACGCGCTGGATCTTAACAGCATCAATATTATCGCGGCACCCGCAAATGGATCACTGATCATTAACGGTGACGGTACGGTGACCTATACCCACGATGGTTCAAATACCGTGAGTGATACCTTCACCTATACCATTGCCGATATCAGTGGTGCGATCTCGAATACCGCAACGGTAACTATCACGGTAACAGCAATCAATGATGCACCCACAACCAGCGGTATTACCGATGTTGCTGTGAATGAAGATTCATCAGCCACCAGCATCGATCTGAATGCAGCATTTGATGATAGCGATAACCTCGATTCAGAGCTGGCCTATTCAATTGTTGGCAATACCAATATCGGCCTGTTCTCGGCGACCGCTATCGATGCTGCAAGCGGACAGCTGACACTGGATTACGCAGCGGACATGAATGGAGCCGCACAGATATCAATTCGTGCCACCGATCCATCGGGACTGTCAGTTGACACCTTATTTACCGTCAGCGTGACACCGGTCAATGACGCGCCTGTGATGCAGGCCAATACGGGGATGCTGGCTACAGGTACAGCACCGGCGACGATCAGTAGCAACCAGTTGAATTCAACAGATATCGACAATAACACTTCAGAAGTCATTTATACCATCACGGCGCTGCCAACCAACGGTGCCCTGTTGTTGAATGGTGTGGCAATGGCCGTAAATGACACCTTCACCCAGGCGGATCTTGAAAATAACCTGGTGGTTTATCAATCCGCAGCTGCTGCTACATCAGACCAGTTTGGATTTACAGTGTCGGATAGTTCGGGTGCCTCGCTTGCCAGTGACAGCTTCGATATAGTCGTACAAGTTGGAGAGGGTAGTGATGATGACAACAGTATTCCACCGACAGATGGCACTACCGATGATGATGTGACCGAGGAACAAGACAGCACTGAAACAGGCGATGGTGGATCAGCAGAAGAAGCAGGCGGTTTTGGTGGTGGTTTTGAACCGATCGGTAGTTCATCAGCCCCATCAGCGCCAGCGCCGGTAATGACAATTCAACAACCGCCCACACCAAATGCTGATATACCGGAGCAAGCCCAGCCTGGTGAGAATACAGAGATAGTCACTGAAGTGGATGATCACAAAATATCTACTTTCACTGCAGTACAGGTGAAATCGATGGACGCCCTGTGGACTGCAGTCGAGCAGATGAAAGAAAATATCGCCAATTCAACTGAGCAGAACAGCGGTCGTGTAGAGCTAAAAGCTGCAGTCATAGAATCATCGGGTGTAGTGTTATCAGCTGGTGTTGTCGCATGGGTGCTGCGTAGTGGCGCCTTGCTCAGCAGTATGTTATCCACGATACCGTTATGGAAAGGCTACGATCCATTGCCAATTCTTGCCTACACGGATGACGACGAGAACAAAGAAGAAGTAATTCATGAGGACAAGATTCCTACTTCTCTCGAAGAACTGAAGAGATTGAAAAAATTGAAAGAAATGAAGGCCAGTGAGATCGATGTCGGTTCATTATTTGGCAAATAAACATTATAAAAACAATAATATGAATATGCCTAAATTAAATATAAGTCCTGCAGTCAGGATAAGTTTCAGCCTTGTTTTGTTCGCGATCAGTGTGCTTTTGATTGTGGATTTACTCGGATTGATTCCCAAAAAGAGTGATATGGTGCTGGAAACGAGAAAAAGGGTCAGTGAATCACTTGCCGTACAGTTATCCGTAGCAGCTACTGCAGAAAATCGTTTTATTGTTGATTCAACACTGGAAAGTTTTGTAGATAGAAATAAGGATGTACTCGCTGCTGCGATGGTAAGGGATTCTGGCGAAGTTGTGACAAAATATGGTGAATTCAGTCATCCTGTGTATCAAAATACTAATGAAGATTTATCACAGGAGGATCTGATATATATACCGATTTATGCAGGCTCAAACCGCTGGGGGACTATCAACGTTGAGTTTGTACCGGTGTACCAGGCAGGTATTTGGGATTACTTTAGGCAAAGTATACTTGGCATGATGCTGATTTTTACAGCATGTTGTATCGTTGGGTATATATTTATATTGCGCAAGGCATTGCACTTTCTGGACCCAAATGCGGTTGTACCGAAACGTGTTAGAGCAGCATTCAATACATTATCTGAAGGTGTCCTGATTCTGGATAATGATGAAAAGATCATGATGGCTAATGATGCTTTTGCTAGTCAGGTAGACAAAGAAGCCAGTGCGTTGCTTGGTACTAAGGCGTCTGCCATGAAATGGAGGCACGTCAAATCAACGGGTGATGACCAACTACCATGGATAAAGTCATTACAGCACGGAGTTAAAAAGATCGGTGTCGCTCTTCATCTTTCTACACCTCATGTAGGTATCAGGACAATGTCGGCAAACAGTGCACCTATTCTTGATGAAGAAGGACAGGCGCGTGGGACACTGGTAACTTTTGACGATATCACCGATGTCGAAGAATCCAATATATTACTTGAAAACGCAGTGACAACCTTGCAGAAAAATGATGCTGAAATACGTCGCAAAAACCAGGAACTCGAAGTACTCGCCTCCCGAGATGCGCTGACAGGATGTTTCAACAGAAGAGCATTCTTTGATTTATTTGAAGGTATGTTTCAGCATGCAATAGACGCAAATACTGATGTCTGTTGTATCATGGCCGACATTGATCACTTTAAAACGATCAATGATCGATTTGGACATGCAGTTGGTGATGAAGCGATACAAATGGTTGCAGACATACTTAACAGATGTTCGCATGACGGAGCCATCGTCGGTCGCTACGGCGGCGAGGAGTTTTGTATCGCCTTGCCCGAAACTGTACTGTCAACCGGGCAAAATGTTGCCGAAGAACTTAGAAATCAAATCAAGGCAATAACGCATGATTTTGGTGAATGTAAAGTCAATATCACCGTGAGTTTTGGTGTCTCCAGTATTGATTCAGCGATGGAGAGCTGCTCAATGATGTTAGAACAGGCAGATAATGCGCTATACACTGCGAAAAACAGTGGACGTGATCGTGTTGTCACCTGGGTAGATCACGCCAGTATGGAGAATATCAGTAATGAACCTTGCGATAGTGAAGCTGAAGGCCCGCAAGTAACAGAGCAGAATAAGAACCGCAGTGAAACACAGTTGCAACTACTAAACAACAGAATACGTGCACTCGAGCATGAGCTGGACAACAAGGCTATGGAATCTGAAAAGGACCGATTTAAAGATCCCATAACTGAATTACCAACGCGTATTATATTCGAAGACCGTGTTACACAGGCGATGGCATATTCCGAACGAGCTGAAAATATAATGTCAGTAGCGATTCTTAGCGTCGACATGTTCAGTCGTATCAACGATACAATGGGGCAGGTTGTAGGTGATCAGTTTTTAAAAGCAGTCGGACAACGTCTGAAAACAATATTGAGACGTTCGGATACAGTTGCATCCATGATTGTGCCAGGTCAGGCCGGGCCGTCACTTTCTCGTTTACGTGATGATAAATTTGCTTTGTTACTGACGGGGATTAATACTGTAGAGTCATTAACTTACATCATCAAGCGAATTCAGGAGAAATTCGCAGGCAAAATTAATGTTGCAGATAATGAAATAATAATTACAACCTCAATTGGGCTAGCACTCTATCCGGATGATGGTGCGACACCGGCGACCTTGATCGAACATGCCTTTTCTGCGCAGAAACACGCAAAGGGTATGACAGGCAGAAATAACTACCAGTTCTATTTGCAACATATAAATCAGAAGATTGTGAGGCAAATGAAATTAGAACTGGATATGCACAGGGCTGTAGAACGCGGTGAATTCAGTATGGTATATCAGCCGAAACTGGAGCTAAAAAACGATACCCTAAATAGTATGGAAGCATTGATAAGATGGAACCATCCTGAAGATGGTGTCGTATCACCACTCGATTTTATCCCTACAGCAGAGAGATCCGGAATCATTGTTGATATTGGCCAATGGTGCCTGCGTACTGTTTGCGAGCAGACAAGAAAATGGATCGATCAAGGCGCTAAAGATATACGGGTTTCAGTCAATATTTCGGCAGTAGAGTTCGGTGAAGATGATTTTGTTAATACAATTAGCCGGATTTTGAAGGAAGCGAATCTTAATGCTGCTCACCTCGAGCTGGAACTCACAGAAACGACGGTTATGATGGATCTGGAGAAATCTACAAAGGTTATTGATGAGCTTCGATTCAGGGGCGTCACAGTATCACTTGATGATTTTGGTACCGGTTATTCCTCATTCAACTACCTCGGCAATCTGAATCTAGACTGGATTAAGATCGATAGATCATTTCTGTTATATGCAATGAAACACGAACGATCAAAAACACTGTATAACGGTATGGTCAAGATGGCGCATGATATAGGATTGAAGGTAGTTGCTGAAGGTATCGAAGAACAATCAGAATACAATTATGTGCAAAAGCTGGGTGTAGATGAAATGCAAGGTTACATGCTGAGCAAACCCATAGATGTTGAATCAATGACCCGTGCTTTGTTTTCAAGTAAGACAAATCGCAGGAAAGCGAGTTAGTAGTAAAAGAAATATCAGACAAGCAGTGGTAAAGCTTCATCGTGTTCTACTGATGTAGCAAATCCACCTGTATACCCTCTGCGTTCTCTATATCTATGTGGTAAGGATTAGAGTTTTTCAATAGGACAGGATGCAGGCATGCATAAGTATGGCGTTGCAGGCGTTTACAGCTATTTATCAAACCATGAATTTATGATCTGGACATCATCCTCGCTGAGATTGCCGGTGATGTTTTTCAATTGAAAGTAGTTGGCCACATATTCATACTTGGAAGCAGAATATTCCAGCTTGGCTTTGAATAACTCTCTTTGTGCGCGTAGCAGGTCGGCGTTGGTTCTTGTTCCGGCCTTGTATCCAGCCTTGATTGACTTCAATGCTGTATCAGTCGATTTTACAGCGACACTGAGCGCCTTTATTCTGTTCATTGCAGTCATGGTGTTTCTGAAGACTTTACTGGTTTCCCTTATAACTGAACGGTGTGTTCTCAGCATTTCCTCCTGTGCTTCTTGCTTGCGGCTCAGCGCCTCCCTGACGCGGGAACTGACCTGTCCGCCTGTGTAAATCGGAAATTCAAGTTGCAGTGCAATCAGGGCATCATCTATATTGCTGTCACCAAAGCGGCCCCCGGTTTCTTCATTGCGGTACCTGGCAATGACATCAAATTTCGGGTAATGACCGGATTTGAATCGATCAACTTCGTAACCGGATGTCTGGACCTGGTACCTGGCAGCAATCAAGGTCGGGTTGTTTTGTTCAGCTTCTGCTACCCAGTGTTCGGCATCCAGAGGGGCTGGTGTTATAGGTTTGAACTTTTTACCCAACGGGGCAAGTTCTTTTGGTCGAACACCGGTCATTTCCCTGATGGCATCAAGTGTATCCCTGACGGTGTCCTGAGCTGCGATCACCTGTGCATCGGATAGATCGAACGCAGCCTGAGCTTCAAGATAATCGGTTACGGTTGTTCTGCCTACTTTATAGCGCTTCTTGGTATACAGCAGCTGTTCTTCGATGGCATCTCTCTCTGCGATGGAAAACTCAAGGTTGTCTCTGGCCGCAAGCCCCTCAAAGAATTTTTGCAGAACTCTTGTAATCAAATCCTGTTGCACTGCGCTGAATTCGGCTTCTGCAACCAGTATTTTTGAATCTGTAATATCCAGATCGGTGAACAGATCTTTCCGATAGAGCGGTTGTCTCAGCGTCAGTGCCAGTTCATGGCTGTTATACGATGTGTCACCAGAAGTACCGACACCAGTGGTATCAACATTCTGACGATTGGCGGCGACTTCGCCGATGAATATCAGGGAAGGTAACAGGGCGCCCGTACTCTGATTTCGTTTCTCACGTTCTGCCTTGAGCGCGGCAACAGCTGCCCGTATTTCAGCATCGTTTTTTTCTGCGAGCTGATAAATGGACAGGGGTGTATCCATTGCAGCAGCAACAGCGATACCTGTAGATGCGGTCAAAACGATGCTTAACAGCAATGAATTGAGTACTGATTTAGGCATTCCGAGTTTTTTATTATTAACTTATGTTATTGATTATAGTAGTGATTGTTTTAACAACAAGGTAATAGTCCTGACTAAATTAGATTATTTACAAATTGTATACAAACGCGGTTAAAAATATATAAGTTATTGAAAATAAAGATTATTATGTATTGTTGCTGATGCTGTGTAATTGGTTAAACTGCTAACTCAGTTGGCAACGTCCCCGAATTCACTTCAATGCACACTGCAGCAGCATTTACCCCCGCATGGTGGCTGCCATCGTCACATTTGCAAACCCTGTGGCCGGCCATGTTCAGACGGCGTGCCTTACCGCAGCTTATCCATGAGCGCTATGAGTTGAGTGACGGAGATTTTGTCGATCTGTGCTGGAGCAAAAAAGCCGATCGGCCCGTCGTGATCGTGCTGCACGGACTGGAAGGTTCCTTGCATTCACACTATGCAGGTAATTTGATGCTGACGCTGGAACAAGCCGGATACAGGCCGGTGCTGATGCATTTTCGAGGCTGCAGCGGTGAGCCGAACCGTTTGCCACGTTCATATCATTCCGGTGACACCGGTGATCTTGAGCAAATCGTCGAATATATCAATAGCATATCAGGCGCATCTGTACATGCCGCGATCGGCTTCTCATTGGGTGGTAACGTGTTGCTGAAATGGCTGGGACAGACAGGTGATTCCAATCCGCTGCAATTCGGTGTTGCTGTTTCAGTACCATTCATGCTTGCTGATGCGGCAAAGCGGCTCGAACGTGGTTTGTCTCATATGTATGAAATTCATTTAATGAAGTCGCTCAAGCGTTCATATACCGAAAAATTCAAGCGTATCGAATCACCACTGGATGTTGAAATCAGTAATTTGAAAGGCTTCCGGGAATTTGATGACAAGGTGACAGCACCATTGAATGGGTTTGATGGTGTCGATCACTACTACAGCGAATCAAGCTGCAGGCAGTATTTGCCAGGCATTAAAGTACCAACCAGAATCATTCATGCGTTGGATGATCCCTTCATGTTTCCGCAGTCTGTTCCGGATGCCGACGAGTTAAGTGAAAGTATAGAACTGTTGCTGACCAGCAATGGTGGGCATGTTGGTTTTGTGTCGGGTAAGTATCCATGGAAACCGGAATACTGGTACGAGCAAAAAATTATTGAGTTTGTTGGTGGACGCGATAGGGCCAGGAATAAGTTAAAAGAATAAACCGCAGAGACGCAGAGGCGCAGAGGAACTACAAGTATTAGGGGAGGCAGGTTTTTACGGCAGCATGTGGTGGCAATGTTCTGCGGTCTGCGATGCGTTTTCGAAGCTGCAAAGATGACGCGTGAGGCTCTACAGGTCCGAAGTACCGACACACATATAAATTGTAATAGTCAGGATTTAATCTGACAGTCAGTGTCATATTAACTCAAACCCAGACTATGATTATTTGTCAGTACACTCGGGATTGACCATATAAACAAAGGCTATAGATATTTACTCTCGCCAAGGCGCAAAGCCCGCAAAGTAAAATTAATTTACTCTCGCAGAGGCGCAGAGCACGCAGTGAAAAAACGATATTTTTTTAATGAAAAAACAGGTATTACCTCTGCGCTCTCTGCGCCTCTGCGAGAAAACAGGATGTTAAAACGCCTACTTAGGCTGATTTTCCGATTATACGAAAATCGACAACAAATGCCAGATCAAGTCTGAGCGACTACAGTACATCTGTGGACTCATATTAAAGTCTACAGAGTCTAAATCAGACAATGACTGTCAGATCAGGTCACGACTATTACATACAAATATTTTTCTCTGCGTCTCTGCGTCTCTGCGGTTAATAAATCTTTTTTAGATTGATCAGATGCCTGCTGCATGCAACTGATAGACTTAGCGTTGCTGCGGCATCTGCTGGTAACGTCTCATCTGTTCGAGTACTTCAGGCGGTATGCGACCGCTTTGCTGCATCTCCTGCATCATGTGTTGCATTTTCGGCATGTCTCTCTGCATCCTGTCCATTTGCGGGCTTTCACTCTGAGCACTTTTGATCTGTTCTCCTGCTGACCCCATTTTATAATCTGATGGCAGGGAATAATTGTGTGCTTCGACCGCGGCATTTTTCAAAATCATCGTGATCTCACTTTCGATACGGCCTTCCTTATCAAGTGTGCGCATAGGCGCCCCGATTTGTGCAAGTTTTTCTGCCAGGTCCATCCTGGCCATCTGGCACACCGGGATAACAGCTGCAAACCCGCCCAGTGATCGGCGGTGATTGTCAGCCAGGGTTTTCATCGTGTCGAACATGCTTTCTATAGAAGTGCCCTTGAGTGCTTGCCTGGATGCAAAAACAGAACCGCAGTATTCGCCGTTCGCAGTGAGTCGGTATTTCTTCGTGTTATAGCCCGCAATTGCCGGGCCAGCACCTTCAGCCTTGATGCTCAAGTGTATCCTGGGCGGTTCAATACCGCTGATGGAGGGCAGTGAGTTAGTGATATTAATCACCTGCTTTGTTTCGGGAGTGATGGAATAAATAGTGTAGTCGCCGAAATTAACCAGCATATAACCATCATTGCCGCGTGTATTGATCCGCGCCATTTTCCCGTTTGTCAGGAACTGGGACTTGTTATTGTCATGTTTGAATTCAATAACTGTATCCGCGTGGGATGTTGAACAAAGTAAAAATGCCAGGGCGCTGATCAATAATAATTTTTTCATTTGGTGTGCTCGTTGGTTATTATGTATTTATCAATGTGCGATTACGCGGAAATTCTATCGCATTGCGTTGCTTGAATAAAACCAGCGAACAAGCCCAGGCTTCATTTTTTGATTATTTTTGTATAGATGTCCTTGATAACACTGGCCACTACTTCGATCCATGTGACTTTGTAATATTTACGGTCGACGATTGATATCTCATCTTTGTCACGGTCGTGGTACTTGTGTTTGATCCATGCATTGTAATCAAACTGCTTGGCAACTCTAAAATGAAAGTGATTGAATGGATGGGAGCCGTCCTGCAAGATTACAGCTGCACCAAAGTCAAGAATGCAGGGACTTTCGTCGCATTTGACGAGCAGGTTGTCTTTTCGTTTCAGATCCATGTGAGCGACGCCCCTGGCATGCATCGTCTTTATATACTCGAACAGCCTGGCATGAAATTCATCTTCGTCCAACGGGCGCTTTTTGCGTATGGTTCGTCCTTCAACATAATCCAGAACAAGGTATTGATTATCTATCAGGCCATGACAGGCTGGTGCACCGGCAAACTCCCCCAGTTTTTGATAGACCTCGTATTCATGTCTGAGCATACGTTCACGAAAGCGCCGTGTGAGGCCACCACCATGAGGAACCTTGATGATAAATCTGTTGTCTGCATCTTCGTACAGCAGGGTCTGGCCCTGGTAGCCACCTGCAAGTATATTTGTCCCGGTTGAAATACTTTCTTCAATCCACTGTTTCAGCGCAGTTTCATCAAGATGCTTCATATTTATATGTGTATATAATGTAGTGTTAAAGCTTGTTAAACAGGAAGTACATGCAGCCGATCAGGTAGAGCACAATAACGGGCTCGAGGTTTTTAAACAAACTTTGCCTGAATGACCAGTCGCTACTGGTTGAGCCAGCCTTGCTGGAGAAACTGGGTATGAGTGCGTGTATATTCTTGCTCCATTGTTGCCATTCTTCACCAAAAAGCTTGTTCAGCTTGGCATCTTCATAACTTATAGCAGGAGGATAGTAGAACAGGATCAAAAATACCATTAATGCATAAGCCCACCAGAGGTTGGATGCCATGGAGAAGCCCAGCAATATCAGGATATTACCCACATACAGAGGATGTCTCACGTAGGCGTATGGTCCGTCTGTAGCCAGCACCTTGTTCTTCTTCACGTGTCCGGATGCCCACAGGCGGATCAAGGTGCCGATTAATGCTATTACGCTACCGGCGATCAACATCTCCCTGGTCGGTTGTCCGAAATAACTGACCAGGGGTACAAATAGAACTGCAAACCATTGCCTTGATGCTTCGTGATAACGCAGCGGGCGAATGACTTTGTTGAGGCCATGTGCCTCGGGCATGGATTCGGTGCGTCCCATAATTCCATTCCGTGATTAATAAATTTCCGGGATTATACCACTCAGTCCAGAATTACGGCGCGAAGTTGTTCAGCCGCATCTTCAGGGCTAATGGTGCTGACGAAAAGGCCTGATCCAAGCTCAAATCCTGTCGGTATACTGGTACGTGGACAGACCTCCAGGTGCCAGTGATAGCTCGGCGGGCAGTCAGCGCAGCTGTCGCCGTGCGGCTGTGAATGCAGAAAGAAATTGTATTGCGCGCCGCCAATAACGTGGTCCAGGCGGCTCATGGTGCGCTTCAATACCGCAGCAAAATCTTCCATGTCTTCATCCGTGCTGTTGATGAAATCGCTCTGATGATTCAGCGGCAGGATATGCACTTCCCACTCATAACGGCTGGCGAAGGGCTTGATTGCGATGAATTTTTCACCACGGTCAACCACATATTGCCCCACATCAATACGGCGACGTATTTCACCTGAATTGCGGTCATAGATGGTGGCTTCAAATGTCAGCGCTTCGTCAATCATCGCGCAAAAGATACACTGGTGGTGCTTCTGGTAGTAATTACGACTGTGCATGATTTCGTTGTATACATTCTCCGGAATAACCGGCATCGCGATGATCTGGCTGTGTGTATGCTTGATGCTGGCACCCGCTGCAGCGCCAAAGTTCTTGAACACCAGTACGTAACGTAAGCGTTCATCGGAATCATAAAGCTGTTTCATGCGAGCACGGTAGGTCTGGAAAAGTAATTGCAGGTGCGATACCTCCATTTCGTGTATCGCAATTCCATGATTACTGTGATCGATGATAACTTCATGGCGGCCATAGCCCTCAATCGCCTGTTGCAGACCAAAGTTGATACCGGAAGCATTGCGGTCATCACCCAGTACCGGGTAGAGGTTTTCCACGATACGAATTTGCCAGTGCTTATCGTCCGGTACAGCGAGAATCGTAGGTGGTGTTTTATCTTCATTCCCGGTGCAGAAAGGGCATTGATCAACGTGGGCCTGGGCATTGCGTTGCATGCGCTCTTCAGAATCGCGCGGCCGCATACCACGTGCTGTAGCGACCAGCACTGATTCACTTGGTACGATCGGGTTGATACGGATTTCACGGACGGTTTGTTCGCTGTCAGACACAACATTACCTGTTAGTAAGCCTATGAGTGGCTGGATTTTACCTTATTATGATGATCTAGCCCCCGGAATGGAAAATTAAATACAGTGGCGAGTAACGTGGGACGAGTGGCCGTGTTATGGGAGCCATTGATCAATTTTGCACGCATGCCGATTTAATATCCTGCTAGTATATAAATATGAAGATCAGGGAAAATTATGGGTGTGAAGACGTCGAGCCTCGCGGCTTCGTCAGCCTGATGGATTTGTATGAGAATAATTATCTTCGATTCAGAAAGCTGGTGCCTGATCTGAATTCGCTTAGAGAGCATGCCTACTCACGTATCAATGGGTGCATGGGTTTGCATTTATCAGTACTTGATCGCACACGTTTTACCACCACAGTGCGCATGACCTACCATTTTACAGAAGGCTCTTGCCTGTATGCGGAACCCGATCTGAGGCTCCGTGTCTATCATGATGCGCGTCTGATCGAGGTGATATCAGGTCATCTCAAGCATGGCAGACAGAAATTAGACAACCTGCCAGCCGATGCAAAACTGGAGAAATGGAAATTGAACCGGTTTTTATATAAATGGCTGGGATTTTGTTTACACCAGGGTCATCTGATTCAGAGTGATACAGGCACCGGTTTCAACACCTCGGCTGCTTCCAGCAGCGCTGTTTGAATCAATCCGATAATAGCCGATAAAGTTCTGCAAGCACCATAACAGTGTGCAGACATGTTGAAAAACATGGTATTATGCGTCGTTTTATGACATGCGAAAACAATCGCGCGACAGCAACGGAACACATCGGCTAAATGGCTGAATTCGCAAAAGAAATTTCCCCGGTTAATCTAGAAGACGAAATGCGTCAGTCCTACCTGGACTACGCTATGAGCGTCATTGTCGGTCGTGCGCTTCCGGATGTGAGGGATGGCCTGAAGCCGGTCCACCGCCGAGTCCTGTATGCCATGAGTGTGCTCGGTAATGACTGGAACAAGCCCTATAAAAAGTCTGCGCGTGTTGTCGGTGATGTTATCGGTAAGTATCACCCGCATGGTGATACTGCAGTGTACGACACCATTGTACGTATGGCGCAGCCATTTTCATTGCGCTATATGCTGGTCGATGGCCAGGGTAACTTCGGTTCGGTCGACGGTGATGCACCAGCGGCAATGCGTTACACCGAAGTGCGCATGTCAAAAATTGCACATGAACTGCTAGCCGATCTCGATAAGGAAACCGTCGATTTTGTCGAAAACTATGATGGTTCTGAATCTGAACCATCGGTATTGCCAACGCGTGTACCTG
Organism: uncultured Gammaproteobacteria bacterium; assembly: GCA_963807785.1. Lineage (GTDB taxonomy): Bacteria > Pseudomonadota > Gammaproteobacteria > SZUA-229 > SZUA-229 > JABDQW01. Next base: position 15,366 of record CAWEEC010000032.1, read on the forward strand.
AACTGCTGATCAACGGATCTTCAGGTATTGCCGTAGGTATGGCGACCAACATACCACCGCATAATCTCAACGAAGTAATCAATACCTGCCTGGCACTGATTGATGATCCCGACATCACCCTCGAAGGACTGATGCAACATTTACCTGGCCCCGACTTGCCAACCGCGGCATTAATTAATGGCTCCAAGGGGATTCGTGAGGCTTATCGTACCGGTAGAGGACGTATGTACATGCGTTCCAAAGCGGAAATTATTGCGAATGAAAAAACCGGTAAGGAAACCATTATAGTTACGGAATTGCCTTACCAGGTTAACAAGGCACGTTTGATCGAGCGAATTGCGGAGCTGGTCAAGGAGAAACGGATTGAGGGTATTACCGAATTACGTGACGAGTCCGACAAGGACGGCATGCGCATAGTCATTGAGCTGCGTCGCGGTGAGGTCGGCGAAGTCGTACTGAATAATCTGTACAAGTTGACCGTGATGCAAACCGTGTTCGGTATCAACATGGTTGCGCTGGTTGATGGTCAGCCGCAGGTGCTTAACCTGAGGCAGATTCTCGATGCATTTATTCGTCACAGGCGTGAAGTTGTAACTCGCCGTACCATATTTGAGCTACGCAAAGCCAGAAACAGGGCGCATGTTCTGGAAGGTCTGGCTGTAGCGCTGGTGAACATCGATGAAGTCATTGAGCTGATCAAAAAGTCAGCCAATCCTGCACAAGCCAAGACTGAATTGATGGCAAAGATATGGCAACCGGGTGCAGTGGTCGACATGATCAAACGTGCCGGCGCAGAGTCTTCCAGGCCGGATGAACTCGATCCGCAGTATGGCCTGAAGGATGATGGCTATCACCTGTCCGAAGTACAGGCACAGTCAATCCTCGACTTGAGACTGCATCGTCTTACAGGTCTGGAGCAGGACAAGATACTGGATGAGTACAAGGAAATACTCGGCCTTATCAAGGAGCTGCTCGATATTCTCTCCAATCCCGATCGACTGTTGCAGGTAATTCGGGAAGAACTTGAAGAAATTAAAGAAAAGTATGGTGATGAGCGCCGTACACAAATCCTGGAGGATCAGCTCGATCTTTCCATGGAAGACCTCATCACTGAAGAGGATGTTGTAGTGACGTTCTCTCATGAAGGCTACGCCAAGTGCCAGACACTTGATGTCTATAATACACAGCGTCGTGGTGGCCGCGGAAAAGCAGCAACCCGCATGAAGGATGAAGACTTCATCGACAAGCTGTTCATTGCCAATACCCATGACACACTGCTGTGTTTCTCCAGTCTGGGCAAGGTTTACTGGCTCAAGGTATATCAGATGCCGATGGCTGGTCGTGGTTCACGCGGAAAGCCGATCGTAAACCTGCTGCCACTGGAAGAGGGGGAGCGCATTAATGCCGTAATGCCGGTACGCGAATATGACGAGAATCACTTTGTATTTATGGCGACTGGCTCGGGTACGGTGAAAAAGACAGCGCTGACGAGCTTCTCTCGACCGCGTATATCAGGTATCAAGGCCATCGAACTACGTGATAATGATCATCTGGTGGATGTTGTTATCACTGACGGCTCGCGTCACATTATGCTGTTATCCAATGCCGGCAAGGCAATACGTTTTGCGGAAACCGACGTACGCGAGATGGGAAGAACGGCGGCAGGTGTTCGCGGTATGCGACTTGCCAGCGATCAGCGTGTGATCAGCATGATCATGGTCGAGGATGAAGGCTCAATCCTGACTGCAACAGAACTGGGTTACGGCAAGCGTACATCGACATCTCAATATCCGGTTAAGGGACGAGGTGGACAGGGTGTAATTTCCATACAGACAAATGAAAGAAACGGCAAGGTTATCGGTGCCGTTCAAATTCGCGACGATGATGAAATGATGCTGATTACCAACAATGGAACACTGGTACGTATTGCTGTTAGTGACATCAGCGAAATGGGTCGAAATACACAGGGTGTACGTCTGATCCGGTTGACCAAGGGTGAAAAACTGGCCGAGGTTGAAAAAATCGAGTCGATCGAAAAAGAAGACGAATAATAATATAAAACAATAAGATATAAAATACTTTCAAAGTAAAATATTAGTTAAATGTAATGACTAGAGTATTCAATTTCAGTGCAGGTCCGGCGATGTTACCGACCGAAGTACTTGAACGCGCACAATCGGAAATGCTGGACTGGAATGGCTCTGGTATGTCAGTAATGGAAATGAGTCATCGCGGCAAGGAGTTCATGTCGATTGCCGAAAAGGCGGAAGCTGACCTGCGTAAACTGATGGCTTTACCTGATAACTACAAGGTGCTGTTTCTGCAGGGCGGCGCCAGCAGCCAGTTTGCCATGGTGCCGATTAACCTGTTGAACGGTAACAACTCGGCTGACTACCTGTTAACCGGGCAGTGGTCGAAGAAAGCGGTTGCTGAAGCTAAGCGTTACTGTAATGTTAATGTTGTCGCTGATACCAGTGGCACCAACTTCACCACGGTCCCCGCACAAGACAGTTTAAGTTTCAATCCTGATGCGGCCTACGTGCACTATACGCCCAACGAAACCATCGTTGGCGTTGAATTCCCCTACATACCTGACACCGGCGATGTACCATTGGTGGCAGACATGTCATCAACGATTCTGTCGCGCCCGATCGATGTCAGTAAATATGGCGTGATATATGCGGGAGCACAGAAAAACATCGGTCCTGCGGGTATTACCGTCGTTATTGTACGAGATGATCTGATTGGTTCTGCCATGGAAAACATGCCTGCAATGTTCGACTACAAGATCCATTCTGACAATGATTCCATGTACAACACGCCACCGACATACAGCTGGTATCTGTCCGGCCTCGTTTTTGACTGGTTGCTGCAAAAAGGTGGTCTTGCCGGCATGGCGGAAATTAACAGCAGCAAAGCCGAAAAGCTGTATGCCGCAATTGATAATTCTGCGTTCTATTCCAACCCCGTTGCCGTTGATAGCCGTTCATGGATGAATGTGCCGTTCATACTGGCTGATGCAGATCTGGATGCGAAATTTCTTGAACAAGCCGGTAACAATAATCTGCAGACACTCAAGGGTCATCGCTCAGTAGGTGGTATGCGTGCGAGTATTTATAATGCGATGCCAGTAGAAGGTGTTGATACCCTGGTTGCATTCATGGCTGACTTTGAAAAACGTTACGGCTAGAAATAAATATATCACTCGATACACATCAATATGTACAAGATAAAAACCTTCAATAACATTTCCGATAAAGGATTGAGCCGTCTGCCAGCAAGTGAATACAACGTCAGCCCTGAGCATGATGCACCCGATGCGATAATTCTGCGTTCGTACAAACTGCATGATTACCCGATTCCTGACAGCCTGCGTGCAGTCGGCAGGGCGGGTGCGGGTACAAACAATGTTCCTGTTGCTAAAATGTCCGAGAAAGGCATACCAGTATTTAATGCGCC
>CAWEEC010000033.1:0-115817 GCA_963807785.1 uncultured Gammaproteobacteria bacterium
GAGTCTCCATCGTGTGACGGTGGAGCTCCAAGTCGCGTATTCGAACCCGCCGTCGAATGCAGTCGACATGCTGCTCGCTGCTGCACGGGCGACGAAAGGCGTCCGGGCTGAGCCGCCCCCGAAGGTCCGGATTACTCAGATTGATGATCCGCTCATGGGCTACAAGATCCTCATGTGGATCGACGACTACGCCATCGCGCCACGACGTGAAGAGCGACTTCGGCGCGCTCGTCTGGTATCAGTCGCATCGCATGGATGTTCCGCTGCCGAGCCCGGCATTTGACCTCTATCACCATGATCCGATTCAGGAGGAGGAAGACGCCACACTTACCGTGGACGAGCTGGCTGATCGGATCCGCCGGGCCTCGGTCTTCTCCGAGCTCGATGACGCCGACATTCGTGAGCTTGCGGAAGCGGCCACTCCGGAGCGATTCAGACGTGGCGAGACCATGCTCCCGCCGGAAATTGTCAGCCGTGAGCTCTATGTGTTGTGGTCCGGACGGGCTCGGATCATGCTCGCCGAAGTGTCGGACGTGTTCATCGAACTCTCCGACGGGGATGTGTTCGGCGTTGTCAGTCGGTCCCGGGACAGGGCCGCTTCTCAAGAGGTGATTGCCGTCACCGATTGTGAAGTTGTGCGGATCGATGCCAGCACGGCCGGTGCGATAGCGAGCCGAAATCCGTCACTCGCCGACGAACTCAATCAACTCCTGTCCTCGCGCAACCGCCGCCTCGACCCGCTGGTGGAGACGATCCAGATCGAGGCTCCAGCGTTGGAGCAGGGTTCGGTCGCCATGGGCGAGGATGTCAGTGTGGACGAGGTCGACTCAGGTGACGAGGAGCCGGCTTCATGACCGCGCCTCCCACCACTCCCGTGGAGAACACCGCCGACGACCAGCCGCGCCGTGGCCGGCGTGCTCGTACGGAGGTGGCCATCGTTATGGCCGTCGTTGCGATCGTCTCGGTGCTAGTTGTCGGGGTATACAACGTGGTGACGGCTCGCAACTTCCTCAACAGCACAGTGGAAGCGCAGCTGGTCAGTGTTGGTGAGTCCCGGATGGACCGCCTTGAACGGGGCATCGATTCCCTCGGGGCGACCGTCGTTTCGGTTGCCAACGGCCGCGGTGTGGCGCAAGCCCTCGACGACCTGAACAACGGATACCGCTCTCTTGACACACCACTCACTGCGGCCGAACTCGATGAGCTCGAGAGCGCCTATGCCGGCTTTGTCGGCGAGATTGTGCCGCCGGGATACGAGGCGCCGCCGCTCGAAGCGGTCTTCCCCGAATCCGCGAACGCTCAATACATTCAGTATCACTACATCGTGGCGAATCCGATGGAGGATCGGTCCGAGCTCGACGATGCCGGTGACGGCTCCGAGTACAGCGCCTCCCACGCGATCCATCATCCGACACTGAGGTCGATATCTCAGGCCCTCGGACTGGGAGACCTGCTCCTCATCGACGCCGAGACGTCAACGGTGGTGTACTCGGTCGACAAGAACAGCGAATTCGGAACGAGCCTCGTCTCAGGTCCATATCGCAACAGCGCTTTGGCCGAAGCGGTGGTCGAGCGGCTGCAGGTCGCAGCCGCCGACGAAGCGGTGATCGTGGACTTCGAGCCATACGGGCCAGCGGGCCTCGCTCCCACTTCGTTCATGGCCGCAGCGATCAGGCATGACGGGCGTGTGACCGGCGCGGTGGCCGTCGAAATACCGAACCAACTCCTTGTTGCACTCACCACTGCGGGGCGGGATTGGGAAGGTACGGGCTTGGGCGAGACCGGCGAGGTCTACATCGTCGGCGACGACTCGCTCATGCGAACGGACTCGAGGCTCTGGCTCGAGGATCCCGAGGAGTATCTGCAACGGATCGCCGATGCCGGGTACGACCCTGAGATAGCGCAGGCGCTCGAGGCCTTCGGTTCAACGGTGTTGATCCAGCCGGTGAAGACCGATGCCGTGGAGGCGGCACTCGCCGGCGACGGCTTTGTGGCGACGTCGAGCAACTACCTCGACCAGGACACGTTGACGGTGGCGGGCCCGCTCGACATCAAGGGCGTGCAGTGGGTCGGCGTTGCGGAAGTCACGACTGCCGAGGCGCACGCTCCTCTCCGCCGCCATCTGATCACACTTGGGATCTTGCTTCTGGTCTTGATCCCGATCGTGATCTTCCTGGCCTTTTTCATCGCGAGGAAGCTGCTCCGACCGATAGGACCGACCGTCGACGCGGCCGACAGGGTGAGGCACGGAGACCTGGATGTGAACTTGGTGATCCCGTCGCACGACGAATTCGGAGATCTCGCCAACAAGTTCAATGGAGTTGTTGCCACCTTGAAGAAGCAGGCGACCGATCTGGAGCAGGCTGAGGTCGAGACGACCGAATTGCTGCAGGCGATCATGCCGCCGCGGCTCGTCCAGCAGTACCAGAGCGGCGATCGGGATATCGCGGAAGCGCTGAGCAACGCGACGTTGGTCGTGATCTCTGTTGCCGAGCCTGATGTTGTGCGAGCCAGCCGAGCGTGAAGCCATAGCGGACCACACCGTTGCCGTGTCTTCCGGGATCGGCTCGCTTGCCGAGCGTCATGGACTCGAGCAGGTCGCCTCTTCGGCGACGGAGTACATCGCGGTTGCCGGCCTTGATGTCGAAGATGACGAAGCCGGCAAAGCGGTTGACTTTGCGGTTGCCGTGCGGAGTTGGCTCGACCAGGCAGGAGCGAGCGTCGGGGTTGTGATAGCGACGCGAATCGGTCTTGCGTCGGGCGATGTCGTGACAGGTGTCGTCGGCACCGACCGTGTTGCGTTCAACGTGTGGGGCAATCCCCGCAGGCGGGCCACCACGCTGGCGTCGGTGGCCGGCCGCAGCGAGATCCTCGTCGATCCCACGGTCGCGTCCCACGTCGGGGCGGATTGGGCGGTTGATCCTGTCGGTTGGTCTGGTCGGTCTGGACGGGAACCCGATCGACGGGTGGCGCGTCGTCGGACGCAAGAGCGAGCGACCTGAACGATCCCGGGCCGTGTCGCGACGTCGGTTCGGCGTCTCGCACAACGCGCCGGGGGTCTGCAACTCCCGACGCGTGTCTTGTGCGGGCGGAGGGACTCGAACCCCCACGGGCTTTCGCCCACCAGGTCCTAAACCTGGCGCGTCTCCCAGTTCCGCCACGCCCGCATGGCATGGTCTGTAACGGTTTTCAGGGTAGCCACCCATCCGCTGAAGACACCACCTGCAACCCGATTGCGAACTTGGGAACCTTGCCAACCTCCACGGCCTGACCCTCACTCACAATCAGCTCTCGGGGGCAATACCACCCGAACTTGGGAACCTCACCAGCCTCAGAGAACTCCACCTCGGCCAGAATGCGCTCTCCGGGACGATCCCGGCTGAACTCGGAACGTTGGCCGACCTCACCTACCTGGGCCTCCCCTTCAACCAGCTATCGGGCGAGGTCCCCGTCGCCCTCAGCAACCTCACGCTCAGCTACATGGTCCTGCAAGGCCAAACGGGACGCCTCACCGCGGCAACCCCGACGCTCGCCGCGTGGCTCGCCAGCTTCGACCGAGGTTGGAACGACGGCTGCCCTGGATTCGATCCGAGCCTCGATCCCGTCGGGGTCGGGCTGTAGCTCGGGGTAGCGCACCCCGATCCGGGCGACGTGAGGCTCTGCGTGGGGTGTGACGGGAGCCTGACGACCGACCGCTCCAGGGAGAAGTGGTCATGAGGAGCCCCTAGCGCGACCATGAAACGACAAAGCCCCCGCTGATCGGGGACTTTGACCCTGATTTGAAACCAGGATGGTGGGTCGCGTGGGAATCGAACCCACAACCCCTCGGTTAAGAGCCGAGTGCTCTGCCAGATTGAGCTAGCGACCCGCCAAGGAGGATATCAGACGGCCATCGGTAGCGGGCCGAAGTGCGACGCCACCACATCGATCCAGACGATGACTCGGTTCCAGTGATCGGATGGTTTCCGAACTCTCACCCGGCAGATTCCGTGGGGCAAGTGGTTCTTCCGATGCCCAGTTCCGGCTGCCTTGATGTAGGTCTTGGTGAAAGGCGATTCGAGCAGCCCCGTCTGGCTGCGCCAGTAGGCCCGGGCGGACTCGTCGTTGTTGCCCTCGTGGAGATGAAGGGAGAGCACGAATTGCGCGTCGGAGTCGAGGTACGCTCGAACCCACGCAACGAAGGTCCTAAGCACTGCAGGATCCGCGTTGGTGAGCGAGCAACTGTTCCTGTGTCTTTGATCCCTCGCCCCAGTACAAGGCGACCCCGGCCACGAAGAACGGACTCATCCAGATGTCGCTGCGCGAAGTCTCGGGCTTCGGCTCGGATCGGTGCAAGTTCAATCCGTCGCCGTCCTTGGGTGTCGACCGGGATCCCCCTTCGAGAGCTTGGGCTCGACCTCGACTCGATTGCCGCGATCTGTTCCGGCGACAACCGGATGTCGCGGCACCAGTCGGAGAGGGTTCCTTTCGGGACTGGGATCAGGTCGCGGATCTCGCCGTAGGTGAGGCCGAGGCGGCGGAGGGCTTTGCCGAGTTCGGAGCGCTCCCAGCGGTGGAGGTCGTCCCACTCTCCGGCTCGATCGAGAAGGTCCTGGGGTACGTCAGGTCGCATGCCAACAACGTACTGATGAGGTGTGACAGGAAGCGGGCGTAGTACCTTGGACGCCGTAGCCTTCCCGACCGGCCGCTCTGCGGCCATCGGGCTGTAGCGCAGCTTGGTTAGCGCGCTTGCTTTGGGAGCAAGAGGTCGCCGGTTCGAATCCGGCCAGCCCGACTGACGACGTTTGACGGGTATTCTGCCCGCCACACGCGGGTGTAACTCAATGGCAGAGTTCCAGCCTTCCAAGCTGGCTATGCGGGTTCGATCCCCGTCACCCGCTCCACGAATCCCGACTCGGTTGGGATTCGCGTGTCCTGCCCCCGTAGCTCAACTGGATAGAGCAGCGGACTTCTAATCCGCAGGTTGCACGTTCGAGTCGTGCCGGGGGTGCCGACCGCTTCTCACGGTGCGGCGTGCCGCTTAGGGCGCCCTCGCGTCGTTCGCCGGTTTTCGATGCTTCGGACCCCTTTGATCCAAGGCGCGAAACAAATCTGGAGCGCACGTCATCCACCGTGCGACCCTGAACCGAATGGCTTTTGTCCGATCAGGAAAGGAAGGACACTATGAAGCGAACGCTTCTCATGCTTGTGGCGCTGTTCGTCATGTTTGCAGCGTTCTCACCGGCGGCCGGGGCTGCAGACGAGCCCATGCCCGATGGTGAGTCTGTTGCGACGGTTGATCAGTCAACCGGAGAATGGTATCTGCGCAACGACGACGGCTCAGCCCAGGAGTTCTACTTCGGAGACCCGGGCGACATCCCGTTGTTCGGCGACTGGGATGGAGACACCGTGTCCACCCCCGGCGTCTACCGCCAGAGTGATGGCCGCGTCTACCTGAGAAACTCGAACACCCAGGGCATCGGCGACCTCTGGTTCTTCTTCGGCAACGAAGGTGATGTGCCGCTCGCCGGCGACTGGGACGGCGATGGCGTTGACACGATCTCGGTCTTCCGCCCCTCTACCAATCAGTTCTTCATCATCAACGAGCTGGGCGAAGACGGTGGTGGCCTCGGTGCCGCCGATTACAGCTTCACGTTTGGCGACCAGGGTGACGTTCCCGTTCTCAGGTGACTGGGACGGCGACGGCATCGACGGTGTTGCCCTGCATCGTGAGTCAACGGGTCAGGTCTTCTTCCGCAACTCGCTCTCGACCGGCATTGCCGAAGCATCGACCATTTACGGCGATCCCGGCGACATGATGATCGGCGGCGACTGGAACGGCAACGGCGTCGACACCCTGGGTGTCTACCGCAACGGCACGTTCTACCTCGAGAACACTCCGGTCAAGGACGGTTCGAGCAACGGGCTCGGTGCCGCAGATGAGACATTTGCGTTCGGCATGGCTGGGTTCTACCCGCTGGCCGGGTTCTTCATGTCGCAGGTCGGCACCGGCAGTCTCAACATCATCGAGACGGCCCAGGCCGCAGGTCAGTTCACCACGCTGCTCGCAGCGCTCGATGCAACCGGCCTCGACGACGCCCTCAGGGGACCGGGACCGTTCACGGTGTTCGCCCCAACGGACGATGCGTTTGATGCCCTCCCAGACGGCACGGTCGAAGCCCTGCTCGGTGATCTCGATGCGCTGACCCGCATCCTGCAGTACCACGTGGTATCCGGCAAGGTTCCGGCGTCCGAGGTGGTCAAGCTCGACGGCATGAGTGTTGAGACCATCGGCGGTGAGCTGGTGTGGATCGATGTGAAGGACGGCAAGGTCATTCTCAATGACGTAGCCGAGGTGGTCATCACCGACATCTATGCCTCGAATGGCATCATTCATGTGATCGATGCGGTTTTGGTGCCGCAGGACATCGTGGAGACGGCGTCGGCGAGTGACGACTTCGATACGTTGGTCGCTGCCGTGACGGCTGCGGGTCTTGCTGACGCCCTGTCGGCGCCGAATGGCCCGTATACGGTGTTCGCTCCGACCGATGACGCCTTTGCGGCGCTGCCGGATGGTGTTGTTGACGGCCTTCTGGCCGATATCCCGGCCCTCCAGCGTGTGCTGCAGTATCACGTGGCGTCCGGTCTGTTGCCGGCCTCCGAGGTGGTCAAGCTCGACGGCATGAGTGCTGAGACCATCGGCGGTGAGCTGGTGTGGATCGAGCTGAAGGACGGCAAGGTCTACGTCAACGACTGCCGAGGTGGTCATCACCGACATCAAGACCTCGAATGGCATCATTCATGTGATCGATGCGGTTTTGGTGCCGCAGGACATCGTGGAGACGGCGTCGGCGAGTGACGACTTCGATACGCTGGTCGCTGCCGTGACGGCTGCGGGTCTTGCTGACGCCCTGTCGGCGCCGAATGGCCCGTATACGGTGTTCGCTCCGACCGATGACGCCTTCGCGGCGCTGCCGGATGGTGATTGTTGACGGCCTTCTGGCCGATATCCCGGCCCTCACGTCGGTCCTGACGTACCACGTCCTCGGTGACGCCTACGACTCGACGCGCTGTCGTGAGCTGGGACGGTGGTACGACGCCGGCCACGCTCAACGGCGCAACGATTGAGGTCGATGTGCACGCTCCGACGGTGGTGCTGAACGAAAGCACGGCCAACGCTGCCAATATCGTGGTCGTCGATCTGAAGACGTCGAACGGCATCATCCACGTGATCGACGCCGTGCTCATTCCACCGGCACGAGCTGAACGACAACACAAACGAGCGAGAAGGAGGGCGCCGGACGACCGGCGCCCTCCTCGCGTTTTCACGGCTGATTCGCCGAGGTAGCACCCGACGGCCCACATCCCCACAGACCGTTGCCCGCCGTGCATCACTACGATGCGTGGCCACAAGTGGATGCGCGTCACGCCGCGACTCGCTCGTATGGTGGCCGTAGCTCAGCTTGGTTAGAGCGCCTGGTTGTGGTCCAGGAGGTCGCGGGTTCGAATCCCGTCGGCCACCCCAATCGTCCGTCCCCCGACTAGCCATGGAGACAACGTGCACACTGAGGTCAGCGAGACGGGGCGCTTCGAGCGCACCCTGACGATCCAGCTCGAGGAAGCCGAACTCGAAGCCGCGAAGACGAAGGCCGCACGCAAACTCTCGGGCGAGATGAAGATCAAAGGATTCCGCCCCGGAAAGGCACCCCGATCGATTGTCGAGCGGATGGTCGGAGCGGATCAGCTTCGCTCCGAAGCGATCGAGGAAGCCATCCCGGACACCGTCGGCGCCGCCATCGAAGAGAGCGGCCTCGAGCCGGCGACGGTTCCCTCGGTCACCGACATTCGCGACCTTGACGACGGGGGCGTGGAAGTCGATGTGCTCGTCACTCTCTGGCCGGTGCTCGACGCCATCCCCGACTTCGACGGCCGCACCGTCGAGATCGAACCTCCGGTCGTCACCGACGAGGAGATCGAGGAGCAGTTTGAGGCTCTCCGGAATCAGTTCGCAGACCTCGAGACCGTCGATCGTGCCGCCGACGAGGGTGACTTCGTCACCGTCAACGTCTCGGCATTCGACGACGGCGTCGAGATCGAAGACGCTGCAGCGAACGACATGCTGTACGAGATCGGATCCGGTTCGTTCTTCCCCGGCCTCGACGAACTCCTCGCAGGAGCCAGTGTTGGCGACCTCGTCGAGGGTGATGGCGTCCTTCCCGCAGGATTCACGGAAGACGGCGACCGGCCGGTGACCCTCAGGGCGTTCGTCAAGGAAGTCAAGAGCAAACAACTCCCAGAACTCACCGATGAGTTCGTCTCGGATGCGACCGAATTCGAGACCGTCGAAGAAGCGCGCGAGACCCTCACGCAGAACATTCTTGCCTACAAGGTCCATACGGCTCGGTCCGCCTTCAGCGACCTTGCTGTGCAGCAACTTGTTGAAGAGGTCGATCTCGAGCTTCCACAATCGCTGGTCGATGCCGAGGCACAAGCCCGGATCCAGAACCTGCTGGCCCGCCTCGAGTCCGACAACATCGGATTCGAGGACTACCTGAGGATCGTCGGTCGCGACCAGGCCGGGTTGGTTGAGGATGTGCGAGCCCAGGCCACGTCGGCCCTCGCGACGCGTATCGTTGTTGAGACCATCGTCTCGATCGAGGGAACCACGGTTGAAGACGAGGAGTACCGCGAGGCGCTAGAAGCAATCGCCGCAAACTCGGAATCATCCGTCGAGGAAATCGAGAAGATGCTGACCGACAGTGGTCAAGTTGAGTCACTGACGGGTGATATCCTCCGAAGGAAAGCGCTCGATCGCGTCGCCGACGCAGCAGTGGCGGTGGATGCCGACGGGAACATTGTCGACCTGACTCCGGTTGTGGTCGACCAAGATGATGACGATGAACCGACCGGGGACGATGGCCAGGACGATGAATCGTCCCCCGAAATCGAGGAGTGAGATGAGCTACCTAGTTCCCACCGTTGTAGAACAGACCCCCCGGGGTGAGCGCGCGTTCGACATCTACAGCCGTCTCCTCAAGGACCGGATCGTGTTCCTCGGGACCCCCATCGATGACGGCGTCGCCAACATCATCATGGCGCAGCTGCTCCATCTCGCACCGGCAGCCGGTGGTGAGGGTTACGTGCATATTAATCGCGGCATTCACGGCATCGGTGATCTCGCCCCTGATGTCTATGACTGGCGTAATTCGGTCGCCAAAATCACGGTTACACGTGTGCATGGTAATTGAATCAACACAACTTTGACCAACAGGGCCGGGCATGCCGGCCCTGTTGACTAACAAAAACAACATCTATTAGCAACTCAACAGCTATCATCAGCTGACGCATCAGCGGCTATGATTTACATTCTTGTTATCCGCGTCTTTATATCTATTAACCTGGTGCATAGATACTTCAGTTGATTCAGATCATTGGTAATCCCGAGCTTTGTCATTATTGTTAAAAATAAGACAACCTCAGGAGGTCATAAAATGCAGTCTTCCATTTCAGTATTCAAACATGTGTACACTATTTCCAGCTTAATCATGCTGATGTTGTTGCTTATGATCACTACCAGCTGCAGCAGTAGTGATGGTGGTGGCAGTGTAAATATACAAGCAACCGTCCCCGATCAGCTGAGTTATGAAATCCGCCAGGTTGCGGGTATATCTTTGAGCCTGGAACAAGCAGGCGCTCAGGCCACGATTACTTCAACGTTATTGACCGGCACATTCAATCGCATTACAGAAGCATTCACGCTAAATACTCAACCTGCAGCCATGACTGTGAGTGCAATGGGCTTTTTGGGGCTATTGGATGCGGCGCTAGGTAGTGGTATTGATTTTAGTAATTATTCTCTACATGTTACCACTGCCGCGGCATGGGTGGGCGATGGCAATCCGACCAGTGGTGAATTTGAAATTTTTGACAACGATTTTCGAAAAATTACGGTAACAGTCAATCCCAATGTAAACAACTCAGGGATCGCGGGCGTAGACATCATCTATTGGCCAGATGGTGAAGGGTCCCCAGGAACAAGCCAATCCATAAGCGTGACATGGGACATATTCGATGGCGTTTTTGATGATAACGGCGCTGCAGCCTATGCGCGCATTGCATCATTTGCCTACAGTGCTCTGCGTTTCATGTACGAACAGGGCGAGATCGTTATTCTCTCACTGGAAGCCATCGGCGACTTCGATACCTTGCTGGAGCAGCAGGGTTCAGTGGCCGAGAGTTGCGATACCTATCCATTCCCACCAGACCAGCCTGTACCGGACCCGGGTATGAGCGTGTTGACTTGGAGCGATGCCAGCCTCGATGGCGAGCTGGGACCCGGAGACAGTTTCAGCTGGAACCTAACCCAGTGCTGGGATGATGACGAAACGGATACCATTGATCAACTCCTGCATGGTGTTATCAACCTGGCGGGTTATACCGAAGTGGTAAATGCCGGCATCATCACCCGCATCGGCTTCGAACCTTTCAACGGACCGGGTGGTATCGACTTTGTAGGTCTGGAACTAACCGAGACTGATACTGATGCGAATGCGAACCAGGTGATATTCGATATCAGTGACAAGGCAACCCTGAATGGCGGCTTCAGCATGGTGTTTACCAGTCCTTAACAGGCATTACTAATGACGTCGGTGGCCCGGTGTGTAGTGGCAGGGTTTGCTGGCTGTAAGGTTGGCGTATAAATGTAACACTGCCTTCGCGTTTCAGTTGCTAGATAAAAAGCGCGGGGATTGCAAAATTATCCTGCACCCAGCAACACTATTATGATTACATAAGGCAACGTGTATCAATAATGGTGACGCCATGCGTAAACGCCTGTTCAATATTCTCGAAAGTACTGTCGCAGGCGGCCTCGCCGGGCGCGTGGTCGGTATCATCCTGATCACACTGATCGTCACCAGTGTCGTCGCCAGCATTCATGGCCTCGGTACAGGGACTGTACCTCGAGATACCAGGTCTGGTTCGGCCGCCTGGAAATCTTGACGGTGACCGTGTTCACTATCGAGTACGTGCTGCGCCTGTGGTCCTGCGTTGAATCCACCGATCCGCGTTATCATCATCATCCGATCATGGGGCGGCTGCGTTTCGCGCTGACACCCATGCTGCTGATCGATGCACTCGCCATCCTGCCTTTCTATCTCGGCATGTGGATATCGGCCGACCTGATGTTCCTGCGCGTGTTCCGCCTGTTCCGCATGTTCAAGCTGACACGCTATTCGCCGGCCATGGGGCTGATGCTGACGGTTTTGCGCAAGGAGGCCAGGGCATTCGGCGCCGCCATGTTCATTATGCTGGTCGTGCTGGTGTTTGCTTCCAGTGGTATCTACCTGGTCGAGAACGAGGCCCAGCCGGAACAGTTCAGTAGCATCCCGGCCGCTATGTGGTGGGCTGTCGCCACCCTGACCACGGTTGGTTACGGTGATGTCACACCCATCACCCTGTGGGGCAAGGTGTTCGGTGCCTGCATCACCATCGTCGGCGTGGGCATGGTGGCGCTGCCCGCCGGCATACTCGCTTCGGCCTTCTCCGATGAACTGCGTCAGCGCCGCGAAGCCTATGCCGCCCTGGTCGAAGCCGCCCTGCAGGACGGCGAAATCGGCCATGAGGAGCAACGTGAACTCGAGCAGACGCGGCTTAATCTCGGTATCAACAGCAGTGATGCAGAGACCATCGAGAAACGTGCCGAGCAGGGTGGCGCAACCTGCCCCCATTGCGGCAAGGCCATCGATTGACACCCACCAATACGTGTTCACCACAGAGGCACAGAGTACACAGAGGTTATTTATGTGTTAATTGCCTATGACTCGCCAGGTACCTGGAATTGATACTTAATCTAAACTTACTTGGAAAAACAACAAAACATAATGTTTCTCCGTGTACTCTGTGCCTCTGTGGTGAATCATTTTTTTGTTATGTGATGCATATCTCAGGTTTGAGACTGCATTTCAGCTAAAATACTATTCCATGCTATGCCGACGAATCCAAAATTCAGCGAACACTATCTAAATACTGATGGATAACAACACGCCATTTGACCTCAGCGCCGTGCTCGACAGCCTGCACAGCCGCCGTGATTTCATCAAGCTGTTCGGCAAGGGCCTGGGCTACACCGCGCTGGCATCGGCGCTGCCGGCCTGCAGTAGCGATGACGATCCAGCGCCGGCACCGGTGATCCCGAAGGCTTCGACTGAATACACCGTACTCAAGCGCACCAGCTTCGGCGTGCACCGCGACGCCCTGAGCTCGATCCAGAGCATGGGAGTCGATGCCTACCTGGAACAGCAACTGGATTACACCCAGATCGACGATGGTGACCTGGAAGCCACGATACAAAGCCTGTTTCCGCTGACCACGCAAAGTCCTGCGGACTTGCTCAACGGTTCTCCCGGTTTTCCCGGCTTTCCCGACAATATCTATAATGTGGCGACCCAGATGATTGCCGCCACCCAGTACCGGCAGATGTTCAGCCAGCGCCAGCTGTATGAAGTCATGGTCGAATTCTGGAGTGACCACTTCAATATCCACCTGGTCAACGGCCTCGGCCCGACACTGAAACCGGAAGATGATCTCAAGGTCATCCGTCCCCATGCACTGGGCAACTTCCGCGACCTGCTGCATGCCTCGGCCAAGAGCCCGTCGATGCTGTTTTACCTCGACAACTTTCTTAACATTGCGTCTGCGGCTACACCCAATGAAAACTACGCGCGCGAACTGATGGAACTGCACACGCTCGGTGTCGATGGCGGTTACACCGAAACCGACATCAAGGAAGTCGCACGCTGTTTTACCGGCTGGACCATCAGCTTTCCACCTGCCAGTAACTACGGGACCTTCGTGTTTAATGCCGCGGAGCATGATGTTAATGCCAAGGTAGTACTGCAAAACACCATTTCCACCGGTGACCAAACAGATGGCGAGCAGGTGCTGGATATCCTGGCGGCACATCCATCCACCGCGCAATTCATCGCGCGTAAACTGTGCCAGCGCTTTATCAGTGACACACCCGAACAGGCAAGCATTGATGCGGTAGCCAATGCTTTCACCCAGTCCGCCGGTGATATCAAGACCACCTTGCGTGCCTTGTTTGCAACCGATGCCTTCCGCAACAGCGCCGATCTCAAGTTCACCCGCCCGGCGGAATACCTGTCCGGGCTGGTACGCGCGCTGGCACCGGATACCGGCTACCCGACGGACAATGGCCTGCTACTGTTCTTCGCCCAATCCATTCTCGGGCAACTGCCGTTTTACTGGCCGACGCCGGACGGCTATCCCGATGAACAGAGCTACTGGGCCAGCACCGGCGGATTGTTGAACCGCTGGCGCTTGTCGTTTTTCAGTTTTGCCGGCATCATTCCGGGTATCGACTTCATCCAGGTCGACTACACGCCGATGCTGAATGGCGCCAATACCCTGGGCAGCGTGGTCGATGCCATCACCGACAGCATCCTGATGCGACCGTTGTCGACTACCGACCGCGAATTCGTGCTCGGCTGGCTGGTGGATGAGTACGGCGTGAATCAAAACGACACCCTGACAACCGGCATCCCTGAACAGGTAGCAGCGCTGGTCGCTGCAGTCCTGCTCAGTTCCGCGTACTTCCAGCTTCGCTAGGTAACGATATGGCAAACAGCAAGCAAAAACTCGCAGCCAGTTTGACGCTCCCGGCAGACCGCGACATCCTGGTGTGTATTTTTCAACGCGGCGCTGCCGATGGCCTTAATGCCGTGGTGCCCTATGGCGATGACGATTACTACACTCTTCGAGACACTATCGCAGTACCAAAACCGGTAGTACCACCAGTAGTCAATCCAAATGCCGCGATAAAAATAGATAATTTTTACGGTCTGCACCCTGCATTGGCCCCGCTGAAACCGATATACGATAGCAACAACCTGGCTATTGGTTCACGCTACCGGAGTACCACACGGTTCACGCTCGCACTTCACGGCCCAGGGTCTGGTGGAACGGGGCGTGGCCGACAAGACCGGACCGGATACCGGCTGGCTGGGACGGCACATGGCACTGAGTACACCGGCATCCGACTCGGCGTTTCGCATGGTGGCGATCAGCGGCAACGTGCCCGTGTCCCTGACCGGTGCTGGTGACGAACCACTGGCGATCAGCAACCTGGGCGAGTTCGGTTTTGACCAGGAGATCATCGATTCCGGTTACCCGGAGGTACTGGCCAACCTGTTCCGCAGCCCGGTACCGTTATTTCGGCCCGGCACAGGCCGCGTTGTCGGCACTGGAAGAATTGGCCGCCGCCAACCTGTCTGCGATCATGCCCGATAACATGGCGGTGTACCCGACAACACCGCTGGGCAACAAGCTGAAGCAGGTCGGTCAGCTGATCAAGTCGAGCTTGCCGGTCGAAGTCGTTTGCCTGGACTCCGATGACTGGGACCACCACGAAAACCTGCCGCAATATATCAATCAGTCACTGACTGAATTGGCCAATGCGATTGATGCGTTTTACACTGACATGGGTACCGGCATGCAACGCATCACCGTGCTGGTGCATACCGAGTTCGGCCGTCGTATTGCAAAAAACGGCTCAGACGGCACTGACCACGGTACCGCTGGCGTGGCCTATCTGATCGGTGGCGGTGTCAACGTCGGCCAGATTAATTGACAACACCTGGCCGAGACTCACTTCCAACGGTGAAGACCTGCAGATCACCACCGACCTGCGCAGCGTGCTCGCTGAAATGCTGATCAAGCGCCTGGGTGCAAACCCAGCCGATATCAGCAGCGTGTTTCCCGATTTCAGCGGCCCCTATGACGCCAACGTATTTGTGTAATGGCTTGATCACTGCGCCAGACAATCACATATTTGTCACCTCGACGTAGCAGTGGCTTCAGCCGCGAATGTTTCAAGACACTGGATCCCCGTTTCCACCGGGATGACAGTGATGTAAACAAAGTGTAAACCGGGAAGTTTAAATTTCTCGCAGCAACGCAAACAACGCCAAGGCGTCATGCGTTTTTTATATCATGAATTAATGTCTTCATAGTTTTAATACTTTGCGTTCCCGGCGTCTTTGCGAGAAACATATTAATGTAACAGTTCGGTAAAAAGGCACCCCGGATTTCGTTTCACTTCATCCAGGCTACGCTACGAATTGTGCGGTAGTTACGGCTTCAACCGCGAATGTCTCCAAAGCAACGAACTGTTGTCATATACGCTATCATTTCGACCTCAGCTTTAATCATTGTGCTTAAAGGCCATTTCGCTGCCAGCAGAATTTGACAACGAAGTTATCACACGGTATTGGTATGGCATGAGTGAAGTCCATTACCTGGTAGACATACTGGTGCTGCTTGCAGCGGCAGTGATTACCGTACCACTGTTTCAACGTCTGGGTCTGGGATCGGTGATGGGCTATCTGGTTGCCGGTGCCATTGTCGGCCCATGGGGATTCGGTTTTATCGCAGAGGTCGATGAGATCCGGCATATCGCCGAGTTCGGTGTTATCTTCCTGTTGTTCCTCATCGGTATCGAACTCAAACCCGCACGGCTGTGGGATATGCGTCACATGGTGTTCGGTCTCGGTACTGCCCAGGTTATGATTACCGGGCTGGCCATCGCCGGCCTGGCGCTGCTACTGGATCAGCCTGTGAGCACGGCCATCATCATCGGCTTCGGGTTGGCGCTGTCCTCGACTGCTTTTGGTCTGCAGATCCTGACCGAACGTGGTCAGTTCGGTACCAGTTATGGACACACGGCCTTTTCAGTGTTGCTGTTGCAGGATCTGGCGGTGGTACCGTTACTGACACTGGTGTCACTGCTCGCAGCCGATACTGCTCTGGTGGAGGGTCTCGAGTTCGCGTTACTGGATGCCATACTCGTTATCGGCCTGGTGATTCTTGTCGGTCGCTTCTTCGTGTCCCCGGTGCTGCGACTGGTTGCAACCAGCCGCACCAAGGAGGTATTTACTGCCGCGGCTGTGTTCGCTGTACTGGGCACGGCATGGCTTACGCAGGAAGTGGGCCTGTCACTGGCACTGGGTGCCTTTCTTGCCGGCTTGATGATGGCGGAATCCAGTTACCGGCACCAGGTAATTGCGGATATCGAACCATTTCGTGGCATCCTGCTGGGACTGTTTTTCATGGGTGTCGGCATGTCGGTTAATTTTGGCTTGCTGGGCAGGCACGGTGCAATGATTGCCGGCATGGTGCTCGGCTTGTTGTTAATCAAGTCCACCATCCTGTGGCTGCTATGTCGGCTGATGGGTGTCACTGCAGCGGATGCCACACGTGTATCCATGCTGCTATCACAAAGTGGTGAATTCGGTTTCGTGTTGTTTGCACTGGCCACTGCCAGCGGTATCATGCAAGCGGACGTATTCCATATCCTCACCCTGTTGGTGGCGCTGACCATGATCTCTACGCCGTTAATGACGAATTTCTGTGAATACCTTAACAAGTGCCTGACCAGTGCAACTATCACACACGATGTCAGCACTGATCATATCAATACTGATAAGCCGCATGTCATCATTGCCGGCTTTGGTCGCGTCGGTCGTCGGCTTGCCAAGATCCTGCAAACCGGGAATGTACCTTATCTGGCAATAGAAAGTAATGCCGATTGTGTACGTGATGGCAGAAGTGATGGCTTCTCGGTTTTTTACGGCGATGCCAGCCAGGTTGATGTGTTGAAAGCGGCAGGTGCCGGACAGGCCGGCGTGCTGGTATGCACGCTTGACAAGGAGGCGCCTGCAGTCCGCCTGGTGAAGATCCTGCGTCAGCATTACCCGGACATCCCCATTCACGCGCGCGGGCGTGACCGGCATCACTGTGATCAGTTATTGAATAACGGCGCCACCATTGCTATCTCGGAAACACTGGAAGCCAGCCTGCAACTCGGCGCAGCGGTGCTCAATAGCATGGGTGTGTTTGAAGAGGATGCAACCACGCTGATTGCGTCGTTTCGCGATGAATATTATGAATAACGAATAGCAAATAGTTTAGAGCTGACAATATGTGCCCCGGAATTGTTGCGTTTCAACCGCAAACACAGGAACCTGTCAAACAATGTGGGTCTAACAGATACCTGGCACATGTTATTAATTATACAGGTCTGATTCTGATTAACGGGTAATGGAAGTTTAAATGATGAAACCACTATCAATTTTCCTGCTGGTATCACTGCTGTCGTTTTCAGCCCTCGCAAACGATACCATCGAAAATTTTCTTGGTATGCGTTTTGTCAGTATACCCGCGGGTGAATTTGTCATGGGTACGAATGATTTGACCACGGCGCTGATGGAACTTCCCGAGCCGGAAGCCGGCGCGCTCAGTGATGAAACACCGGCACACAGCGTGGTGATATCCAGCGCGTTTTACCTGGCAGAAACCGAAGTCACGCAGCAACAGTGGCTGCAAGTCATGGAAAACAAACCCGGCCCCGAAGCGCTGTGGCATCGCGAAGACTGGGCATCGCTACCGGTCGTATCGGTTTCCTGGAACATGGCACAGCGCTTTGTCGAAGAGATCAATAAAATGGATGACAGCTATCGCTACCGGCTGCCAACGGAAGCCGAATGGGAATACGTCGCCAAAGCCGGCGTGAATGCATTGCGCCCGGTGGCACTGGACGAACTGGAAGACTATGCCTGGTTTATCAATAATTCGAACGACATTCCGCAACCGGTGGCAACACGCAAGCCCAACCGCTTCGGTGTGTATGACATGCTGGGCAATGTCTGGGAATGGGTCGATGACTGGTATGCACCCGATACCTATACCGAGCAAAAACGCACTGACCCGACAGGCCCCTCCAATGGCCGATCAAAAGTTCGCCGCGGTGGTTCCTATCATTGCCCTTTGCACCTGACCCGGCCGGGTTACAGAAGCGCCAATCCCCCGGCTACACGCTATGAAGTACTGGGTTTCAGAATCATCGCCGAATTACGTTAACACAGCAGTAGCCTGGATCGAGTGAAACGTAATCCGGGTTCTGTTGTAGTAAATGTTCTGGCAACAGATGGATAGCGTAATACACTCTGGCAATCATGCCGCTTTGTGATAGCCTTTAGTCTTTGAGCAGCTCAACTTCATACGCTGGAGACCAATCCATGCTGCAACGCAATTCCAGGCCGAAAAAAGCAGAACTCGAAGCAGCCATGAGCGAAGAATTGTGCTGCTGCGACATTTATCCGCGTATCCGCATGGCGGTAAATGCTGTGTTCGCCCTGGAGGATCAGCCGGTGCTCAGCCTGCCAACTCCAGTTGATAGTTGATGGATCGCAGCACCGACAGTGAGGTTTTGCATACTGCCGTTGAATGGCTAAATCAAGGTGCGACCATCACCCTGGTGACTGTTACACAAACCTGGGGCTCGGCGCCAAGGCGTCCGGGTGCACTGATGGCCATTCATTCCGACGGACGCTTTGTTGGCTCGGTCTCTGGCGGCTGTGTCGAAGATGACCTGGTGGAACGGACTTTACGCGGCGAATTCGAACAGCAGGCGCCGCAACTCGTCGAGTACGGCATCAAAACCGCGACGACACGTCGTGTCGGACTGCCCTGTGGCGGCCGCTTGCACCTTGTTGTTGAATACATCGATGCGGCGCCGCCGCTGCACAAGGTGCTTGACAGTATGGAAAGACGGCAACGCATTGCCCGCCGCCTTTGTCTGAACACCGGCGAGGCCAGTTTGCATGCTGCGGTAAGTACTGATGAATTTATGTTTGATGGTGAAAACCTGATTAAAGTGTTCGGACCCGCCTGGCGTATGCTGATTATCGGTGCCGGTGAACTCAGCCGTCGCATGGCCCAGCTGGCACTTACGCTCGACTACGCCGTAACGATTTGCGATTCGCGCCCGGAGTACGCCAGTGGCTGGGAAGTTGATGGCGCTGAATTTAGCACGATGCCACCGGCGAGGTTGATCGCGCAGTTCAAACCCGATCAGCACAGCGTGATGCTGGCACTGGCGCATGCGCCGCTGCTGGAGGACGAGGCACTGGCTGCAGCACTGAAAACGGACACCTTCTATATCGGTGCTCTGGGCTCACGCAAGAATCAGCAAGCGAGAATCAGGCGATTGCAACGCATGGGACTAAGTAGCACGCAACTGGCACGACTGCATGGTCCGGCTGGACTGGATATCGGCAGTCACACACCGGCTGAGATCGCTGTTTCCATCGTCGCAGCCCTGATCCAGGAACGCAATCAGCACAGCCGCAAGTTGATGAATGCTGAAGCACAGCATGTCTGAGATAACCGGGATACTGCTCGCAGCCGGATCCAGTCGTCGCTTCGCTGACAGCAAACTTGTTGTTGATATAGAGAACCGGCCACTGATCACTTATAGTGCCGCTACGCTGGCTGCTTGCGATCGCACGATCGCGGTGGTGCGTACCGATGATCAGGCACTGCAAACACTGTTAAAACAATGCGGTGTTGACTGCGTGTTCAATCCGCAACCGGAGCGCGGCATGGGTTCTTCCATTGCAGTTGCAGTTATTGCCAGCGCCCAAAGCAATGGATGGTGTATTTTACCGGCGGACATGCCATACATTTCGGCATCGACCACGCAGCAGCTCGTCAATGCGCTGCGCACGGGTGCTGTTCTGGCAGCACCGTATTACAAGGGGGTTCGAGGACACCCGGTTGCTTTTAGCCAACAGTTCCACGATGAGCTCTGCGCCCTCGACGGCGATACCGGCGCGCGTGAAATCCTGAATAAGTATGATGATCAACTCACAACAATCGCCACTAATGATGCCGGCGTACTGGTTGATATTGATACACCAGCGGAGCTTGAACAGCAACGAATAGTGAACAAAAATAACAAATTATGAATAAGCACAATCGAAGCGTTGCAGGCGATACCGTGCACACCAGGAAACGATATTGCCTTATTCCGGCCTGCAATTCTTATTTCTCGCGGAGGCGTAAAGCACGCAAAGACGATATGTATATTTTTCCATGAAATCATATCATTGAATTTATAATGCTTTGCGCTCGTGGCGTCATGGTGAGATAACAGATCAATATCATGTTTGCATCAACACTGTTCTGAATTAGTATTACCCCCATTCAACTATCGCAAGAGACGAGTATGAAACAGAAAATAACAACAATGCTTGAACTTCAGGACGCAATGAACAGCAAGGTAAACGCTGACTGGCGCAATGCTGGATATGAGTGGTACCGTGCGATCTGGATGGAAGCTTCCGAGATGCTCGAACACTATGGCTGGAAATGGTGGAAGAAGCAGGAAGCCGACGTCATGCAGGTAAAACTGGAGGTTGTCGATATTGTTCACTTCGGTTTGAGTATCCGCCTGGTTGAGGGCAGCAGGCAGGGCAGGGCACTGGATTCAATTGCAGAACATATTGCTGCGGATTTTATACAGCCGAGTGCTACCGACGATATCAAAACCAGTATTGAACTGTTAGCCAGGGAAACCCTGCTCGATCAGGGTGCGCATTTTTCGATCATTGCGGGTGTAATGAAACACCTGGCGATGCCGTTTGACGAGTTACACGAAATCTATGTCGGCAAGAATGTTCTTAATATGTTCAGGCAGGATAATGGCTACAAGGAAGGACATTATTTGAAAGTGTGGAATGGTCGCGAAGACAACGAGTATCTCGCGGATATACTGAAACAGCTGGATTCTGATTCCACCTCATTCAAGCGTGATATTTATGCTGCGTTACAGCATGCTTACCCGAGTACCGCCGCGGCTTAATCGAAGTGGCTTGTACACAGCAAGTCATCAGTGATATTTGAAAACGATGTATAACTTCTGCTGATATCTTCCGACTTTCTTTATCAGTCACATGGAAGAATTGATCTGTTAGATTTCTGGTTACGATCAACGGCTTGAATTACCACACGATTGATTGATTATTCCAGTCCACGAATGACAGTTCACTGTCTGCCTGCTGATGATTCATGATACGGATTAAATGTACTGCTACAAAATGCGGGTTGAACAAGTTGCCTTCTTCAACCGATGCATGAAAAGGCTGTGACAATGGCGTATCTGTGGTACCCGGATGGAAGGCAATCAGTTTTACATTTTTTGCACGGCGATCATATTCAATTGCCGCTGTTTTCAGCGACATGTTCAGTGCTGCCTTTGACGCCCGGTAGGCATACCAGCCACCCAGATAGTTATCACCGATGCTGCCGATTCGGGCACTGAATACCGCAACCACACATTCATGCTTGCCCCTCAGTAGCGGCATCAGTGATTTCAACCATAGTAAGGGTACTACTGCGTTCACCTGGAACACCTGCTGCATCGATGTTGAGCTGATATCTTCCAGACGTTTTTCCGGCCAGATGGTATCGCTGTGCAAGATGCCATTACAGATACACACCCGGGTTATGATACCGGGTCGTTGTGCCAGTTGCTGACATACATCCTCGATGGAGGTATCCGAGTAATCGGTTTGAATCCATTCAGTGTCACTGGCGACGGCTTCAAGCTCTGCAGGCCTGGGTTGACGGCTTACCGCAATGACTTTATCGATCTGTTCATTTAGTTGCCATTGATCGACGAGCGCGCTGCCCAGACCACCGCCAGCACCGATGATAATCACAGTGCGGTACTCAGACCTAGCCGTCATCGTCATGCTTCATTAGAATTATCTAACCTGTAATTTTCAAATGAGCAACGAGTACAACTCTCTTTCGATCTACGCTGACCGGTTAGCAGGTAGGAAATGCCGTATCGATAACGTGCAAACAGTAAATAGATGATATCGGCGACCCAGCGCACGATTGGCCAACGCAGTACAACCAGCCATTTATGTTTTCCTACCATTGACCATGCTTTACAGGTGACATCGAGACCGTAGAGCATTTCCCCTGTCTCTAGCTGGGCATGCAGTATTCGGTTAGCTTCAGTTGTGTTGATATGGGGGTATCGCTGACTGAAATCAGCGTCATGCAAATCCACAAAGCTTAATAGTTGGTATGCATCACAGGCTTGCAACTGCTTTATTTCTGCAACGCAGAGTGGGCACTGGCTATCATAGAACAGGATCAGTTTCATTGTTTCACACGTCCGCTGCAGGCAAGGCTTGTTATCGGGTGGCTATTATCGATCAGTTAATAGTGCCGGTAATGTCCGAATCGGCCACTCTCGCATAAGCTGCCATCAAGGTGGCGTTGGCTGTATGCAGCGGAATATCCAGATATTCTGCCTTGTTGGCCTCGGTTTCAAAATAGATCTTGAGTGCATCCGGACCATCACCTTCAATCACATAAGGTGCAGTCGTGGTGTCTGTTACATCGTTCATGGATATCGGGTCCAGTGTTGAAATTCTCATTGGATTTCCTCGTTGCTGGTGATTATTTACTACTCATTCAATCGCCAGGGCTTGCCCTTGCAATTGGCATAGGATTTACATTCTTTGGTACAGCCACGACATGGCAGTTGTTGCCACAGGCCTGGCTGTTTCCGCTTTGCTTGTATTTCCCGATTTTGTGCTTTCATGATCTATATATAACGCCAGTAAAAAAAACCGGAGAGTTTGGAGAAAACTCTCCGGTGGGCCTATATTCCGTCACTCATTTACCCAGACTCGTGGTGAGTGTATGACGGTTGCGCCCAGGCTTGGGAGTTAACCTTCGTCGATGCCACTGTCTATCGGATTGTGGATAATTTCGTGCAGCCTGCTGCCGGGGACCACGGATGACAGGATTTCAATATCTTCCAGTTCAGCGGCGCGCATGGCTTCATCGTAGAATTTTTCGGTGTTCAATATTTGCAGTTCGTAGTCACTCATGTTCGTTCTCCAGAAATTTGTTATTGGATGTGATGAACAACTTGATCACGATTATCAGTATACGGAAATAAATTAGTTTGTCTAGGACAAATTGTGTTATTATTAACCTTATGAAATTGAAGAGAATTACTCGATGAGCAGCGAAAACACCTACCCAATCGGTGCTGTAGAGCGTGATACCGGCATCGGCCGCGATACCCTGCGGGTTTGGGAGCGTCGCTACGGTTTCCCCAGGCCCGAGCGTAACGCAAAGGGCGAACGCATCTACCCGGAAGACCAGTTGCGGCGACTGCAACGTATTCGACGCCTGCTTGGCCAGGGCCTGCGCCCGGGCAAGCTGTTACCACTGAGTGACCAGGAACTCGATGCTGCCGAAGCGAAATTATTCGAAAACGAAGCGGATAATTACGATGACACCGTTAATGCCATGCTGCAGGCAGTCCGTGCTGCTGATAGTGAGCGGGTAGAAGCCTTGCTCAGGACCTCGTATCAACAGCTTGGTATGGAGGCCTTTATCATGAAAATGGTATCGCCATT
The DNA here is from genome assembly GCA_963807785.1 of uncultured Gammaproteobacteria bacterium. Lineage (GTDB taxonomy): Bacteria > Pseudomonadota > Gammaproteobacteria > SZUA-229 > SZUA-229 > JABDQW01. Next base: position 23,289 of record CAWEEC010000033.1, read on the forward strand.
ATTACAATTGGTTGGCGAACAGTGGGCATCAGGGCAATTACAAATCTATCAGGAACATTTCATGTCGCAACAACTGGTTGGTTTTCTAAATAGCACAATTGCGGCTATGCAGAAGACCAGCAAAAAGCCGGTCGTTTTACTCGCCACCTTGCCTGGCGAAGAACACACCCTGGGATTGCTGATGATCACCGCTTTGCTGTCATCCCGCGGTATACGTACGATCAATCTTGGCGGTGATGTACCAATGGATCAAATCAGTCACGCGGTCGAACATTTTCGTGCCGATGCTGTTGGTTTGACCTTCAGCGGCGCCTACCAGTATCAGAATATACGGCCGCACTTGCTTGAACTGCGTGAATTGATTCCTGATGACGTTGATATATGGACTGGAGGTGAGGGTGTTCGACGCTTGCGCAAATTGCCAGCCGGTGTCAGCAAATTCACCTCGCTGGACAAGTTACCTTTTTAGACACCCTAAATGAGGTGAAATGTTATGAGATTTCTTATTATATTGATGACGGTGTTTACCGCTTTTCAGCTTCAAGCCAGGGAATGTTCACCCTTACTGGATCATGATGTTCGTACCCTGAATGACCAGACAGTGGTAAACCTGTGCGATGCTTACCAGGGTAAGGTCATCCTGGTGGTGAATACCGCAAGTCGATGTGCCTATACCGATCAATACGATTCACTGGAAAAACTATACAGCCAATACCGTGATCAGGGTCTGGTTGTACTGGGTTTTCCATCCAATGATTTTGGTAACCAGGAGCCGGGAACCGAACAACAGATTCAATCATTTTGCCGACTCACGTATGCAGTCGACTTTCCGATGTTTGCCAAAACCCGCGTTTCTGAGCGCAATGCAGATCCTCTGTATCAGCAACTTGCCCGGTTATCTGGCACCTATCCAAGATGGAACTTTCACAAATACCTGCTAGACAGAAATGGTGAATTAGTGGGGAGTTATCAAAGCGCGATTGATCCGCTGGATAATTTTTTAGTTAGAGACATAGACAGGTATCTGAATAAATCATGAAGCCGTTTATCATAATGTGGAACCATATTGCCGGTATATGTTTATTCGTATACGAGGTTGCCTATGAACGGCATTGATCCTTACGCCTACATGCAGCAGGTAGCCATGCGCATGAATGAAATCACCGGCAGAGATGAAATCGAAACTGTGCTCGATGAGCTTGAATACCTGTTCGAAGTCATTCCTCCGGAGATGCAGGATAATGCCGAAAAGCTCATCACCATGCTGCGTGAAAAACTCGCAGATGCCAGCTGACGTTAATGCAGAAAACGAAACGGCTGTCGTGCGTGCCTATGCGGTTCGGCGTGTTAATCCGTTTCTTGGCGTGCTGCAGGTCATCGAAACCTGCGGCGGTCGCGCGATCAGCGCCAACGGCGTAGTCTGGGATATCGAAGTTCGTGCACAACGCGGTAGCGGCTGGGGCAGCCTGAATCGGAACAACAAGCAGGCAGCCTACTATCGCTATGGCCTGTGGTCACTGGAAGATGGCCTGGTGAGCCGGCCACTGGCACCTCACCTTGAAAATGATCCCCTCACACATCAGTGCAACAGCCTAATCGATTGTATTCGTGAGCGCCTGCATAAACTGCCGTTCAAGCTGGAGGACAACCGGGAACTGTGGCTGTTCGACAGCGATGACAGGCAACCACTGGCACTGCTGGCGGCGATTACAGCCGACAGCGCACGGCCTGCACCGGAACCGAAATACTGGTCATCGTGCATCGGCGCCACCGGTGTACCCAGTCAGCACAGATTTCCCGCCTCAGGCGAGCTTGAATCACTGGTGCAACAACGTGCGGGTTTCAACATCCGCAAGCACTGGGTGATACGGCAGGACGACAACAGTGGCATTATCGAGAGCAGCGGCACACATATCGATGCCGATGCGTTACCGACTTTCCTGCTCAGCGAAGACTGGCCCGAGGCCGACCAGGCAAAACTGGTGCGTGACTATCTCGAATGGATATCGCCTTGTTTGCTAACGCTGCAACACCTGAGCAGCAATGAACGTGCGCACATGGAAAAAAATCTGAACAAGCAGGCGATATCGGTGGAACACCACCGGCAGCTGTATCCTGCAATCATCGATAAAAAACATCTTATTGTGGCACGAGTTCAATGCCGCTTATTGAAAAGCAGTCAATGATTAATAGTGAACACTAATTGTGTATAGCGAATACTCTTGTTCGCGGCTAAAGCCACTGCAGCAAAGCAGGGTGTGGCAATGCAGAGGTTGTGAATGTTTCGTTAGAAAAAGCGGAAATAAACATACACCGTGCTGATTGCGATGGATACCAGCATCATCGGGAAGGCCATCAGCATGAATGGCAGAAAACGAATCGGCTGGCCGGCGCGTTCAGCAAACCCGGCAACAATCAGGTTAGCACTGGCACCGATCAGACTGCCGTTACCACCCAGGCACGAACCCAGCGCAAGCGACCACCACAGTGGCATTAACTCATCCGCACCGCCAAAATCGGTTGCCATGCTTTCGATCAATGGAATCATCGTAGCTACGAATGGAATGTTATCCACGATTGTAGAAGCCACGGCAGACACCCAGAGTATGGTAAATGCGGTAACAGTACGGTCACCACCTGTGAGATTGATGACACCCTCAGCCAGCATTTCGAGTATACCCGTCGTTTCGACACCATAAACAACAATGAAAAGACCTATGAAAAAGAAGATGGTCGTCCATTCAACCTCGTTAAAACTCTTTTCTACATTTTCAGATTGCTCTTCGACAGTTCGCGGCAGATTATCCATCACCAGTAGCATGGCTGCACCAAACAGCGCAATCGTCGCGGGAGTCATAGCAAGTGAATGGGACATGATGAAACCAAGCATCACCAGCATGATCACGAAAAGCGATTGAATCAGTAAACGGCGGTCGGTTATTGCGTCCTTTTCAACATAGTCCATAACTTTTTGCTGCCTTTCAGGGCTAGTCTTGAGATGACGTCCCCATATGTAGTAGAGCGGTGCGATCAGTACCAGTAATATCAGCACAGCAATCGGCGCCAGGTTGAAAATGAAATCATTGAAGCTCAGCCCCACCGCACTTCCTATCATGATATTGGGTGGATCACCAATCAGCGTTGCTGTGCCACCGATATTGGATGCAAAAATCTCTGCAAAAAGATACGGATAGGCATTGAGTTTGAGCTCGTCTGTAATCAGCAGTGTCACCGGTGCTATCAACAGCACGGTAGTCACATTGTCCAGAAGTGCGGACATCAATGCCGTAACCATGACCAGCATGACGAGTATGCCCCACGGATCAGCGTTGACACGCTTTGCGGCCCAGACTGCAACGTACTGGAAGACGCCGGATTTCTGCGTAATGCCGACGATGACCATCATGCCGGTTAACAGGCCAATGGTATTGAAATCGATTCCCTGGATAGCCGCTTCCTGCGTCAGCACACCACCGACAACCATTAAACTTGCCGCACTGACTGCAACAATGGCGCGATTGAGTTTCTCTGCCACGATCAACAGATAAGTCAGAACGAACAAAGTGCCCGCATACCAGACCGGGTCCAGTCCGAAAATAATCGAAGCCTGATGCGCCTCGTGCATGAATTTAACCCCTAGGCTGAAAGAATTTTTTCACCGGCATCCCAGTACGAGATGACACCCACCAGCTTGTTGCTGTCCGGGTCGACCACAGGGAGACTGTTCCTGGCGTGATACAGAATGAGTAGTGTCTCGACCAGCGGTGTATCGGGTGAAACAGTTTCCATATCCGTGCTCAGGCACATTGAAACCGGTTTGTCTTCGAGTTCATTGATACGCTGGTGAAGATCGGACAGTGTCTCGTGTACAAATGGAACGGTTGTGAGGCCATCTTTTATCAGCACTGCTTTCGGCAACACGTTACGAAGCAGGCAATGCACGCCGAAACTTCCCAGGTAGCGCCCCTCGTCATCGATCACAGGCAGGTTTCTGTAACGGTTCTGCATGATATAAGTGATAGCTTTTTTCACCATGTCGGTCGGTTTCAGCACAGTCGGATGGGGGTCCATGATGGATGCAGCGGTCATAGGTTGTTGCCTTGAAATGAGCCCGAAAAGAATTGTTGAACCATGGCTGGTTCCTGCCTGTACATCGTCCCTGCAAATCAGCCGGTATTGTTGCAGATGTGCCGCAGAACAGCAAACCGCCAGTGCGAAATCCCGGCAACAGTATTACAGGCCTGAATATCGTATTGCAGGAAGCTGGCTGGCTTCGATCTGGATGAAGCGTGTGAATTCTGTTCGACTCAACTGTTCTCAGCCGGTTTTCACTGCAAGCTGTAACGCAGTGTCTGCGTAAAGGTCCCGTCGTTATTATTGGTTGATTCCATTTCACCGCTGATGCCTGAATATTGGCCAGTGCCGCCAGTGATACTGATTACAGACGTTCCGATGTCAAACTCTCGTCCGGCAACCTGGATCGTTCCGTTGTCAAAAGTCAGCGTCCACTGGCACTGGAAGCTGTGGTTAATGCGGGTGCGAATGCATATGCCACTGTTATTGCCGATTATATTCATGGCTTCATCCAGTAACGGCTGGTCGAACGTGAGGATGTCGCCAACCGAGTCACCGGGTTGGTTAATATCGATATAGTCAGCTTTGTGTTCGCGGGCGTCTGCGATTGTTACCAGGGTCAGCGGCGATGGCGGTGAGCAGGCTACCAGCAAGAGCAGTGGAAATGCTATGTTTAGATAAATACGGGCCTTGTTCATTGCGCTATATTACGCAAAAACCGGGACACGGTCAGTTCCGCGACTTTGTGCTTTATTCAACGCCGGTAGTGTAATATCCGGCCTTTACAGCGGGTGCCATCATCTTGTTCTACATCGAAGCGTTCAAAATGGTGTGTGTATCCCAGTGCGATCATATTTTTTGTAAAACTGGCGCGATTGCCACGGTTTGGATCAACGATTATCACTTCTACATCATTACTGGAATGACAATCGATGAAGCGGGATACAGATTGTGCGTGAGCAGGCTCATATAAAATATCACTGCCAATAATCAGATCAAATTCACCGAGCAACGGATTTTTTGTCTCCCAGTTACCTGTTTCAAACTTTATCGGTAACATTTTGTTGGCCAGTACGTTTTTATCGAGAAACTCCCTGGCGAGTGGGTGATAGTCGCTTGCGGTTATGTCGATACCCATGCTGTGTAAAACGATACTTGTCAGGGCGATACCACAGCCAATTTCCAGCACACGTTTACCCTCCAGTTCAACCAGGCTGACGGTGGCTGCGAGTACCCGCGAAGCCGGCCAAACAATACCAAACAATGGCCAGGTGGCGGAAGAGATCCCCAGAGCTTGAGCACGTTGTCTATAGTCATAGAATTGCTGACGGTCTTTAAGCGTACGAAGCAGGTAGTCATTATTATTGACGGAAATCGTCTCGTGTTTGAGCAAGTAGTTTTGCACGCCGTACCCTTTAGGGGATTAATGGAAAAAGCTTCCCGATTACACAACGTGTTTAAATTATGCAGAAGAAAAGAAGGGCATTTATACAATCACAGTACGCTAGTTAGATGAACGATGCAAGGCTAAACTGGTCATATTATACAATTGGTTATGTTGTAATACTTTAATAAAATATCCTGAATAAAATGAGGATTTTTCACTCAGTAACAGGCGCATTATATTTTAGTCATAGTATTGTGTAGCCAGTTAGCAGGAAGTACGATTCATCGAATCATCCTGGCCAATCGCTGCTGGTTACTAGTAACGGAAAATACATGCTTACATATAAATCCTGCTGTGGCTCTCAAGCCTGTACATTTCTTACTCACTCGTTGATGGCGATATTACTGCTGGTGGGTGCCACTATCACAGCCCATGCGGCAGAGCCTCCTCAAGGCAAGCCAAAGCATGTCATTGTGGCCCCGGTTGTGTACAAAGAAATCTCCGATCGTGTTGAGGCACTGGGTACGACCCGTGCTAATGAAACTGTTGACATCACTGCCAACGTCACTGAAAAGATACAGAAGATCCACTTTAATGACGGTCAGCGGATAAAAGCAGGTGATATCCTGGTCATACTCAACAATGCAGAGGAGCAGGCCAATCTTGAAGAAGCCAAGGCTGTTCGTGGTGAACGGCAACTGGCACTGAATCGTTTGTTACAGCTGGAGGAACGCAAGCTGGCAGCAACTGATGAACTCGATCGAACTCGTCTTGGACTGCAGCAGGCGAAGGCGAATATCGCCGCTATTCAGACAAGAATTAATGATCGCATTATTCGTGCGCCATTTGACGGTGTGGTTGGTTTACGCAACATCAGTGTCGGCGCCCTGGTCGAAACCGGCGACCTGATTGCAACACTTGACGATACCAGCCAGATCAAACTCGATTTTTCTGTGCCCGCGGTATTTCTGGCTGAACTAAAGCCAGGCCTTAAAATCAAGGCACGTGCAGCAGCATTGGCTAATAAGGAATTCATGGGAGAAGTCAAAAGCATTGATAGCCGCGTTGATCCGGTCACACGTTCTGTTCAGGTACGTGCGATGTTACCAAATCCTGATGGCAGCATTATTCCCGGCATCCTGATGCAAGTCGATCTGTTGCGCAATACGCGCCAGGCATTGGTGATACCCGAGGCAGCATTACTGCCACAGGCAGACAAACAGTATGTCATGGTACGTGTCAACAAAGATGGCAAGGACACTGTCGAGAAAAAGCAGGTACAAATTGGCATCCGTTTACCCGGCTCTGTTGAGATACTCAATGGCTTGCGCGCTGAGGAACAGGTCGTTACTCACGGCAATAGCAAGGTAAACCCGGGTGACAGTCTAGATGTGCTGGCAGTTGACGATGGTAGTATTGATATTGCGACCATTATAAAAGGACAAAATATAAAAGGTAACAAGCCGTGATCCTGTCAGATCTATCGGTCAAGCGGCCGGTACTGGCTGCTGTTTTTTCATTGTTGTTGATTGCGTTTGGCCTGGTTGCTTATGATCGTCTGCCCTTGCGTGAATTTCCCAATATCGACCCGCCGGTGGTATCAGTTGAAACCAATTATCTTGGCGCATCGGCAGATGTGGTCGAGAGCCGCATCACGCGTGTAATTGAAGATCGTATTGCCGGTATTGAGGGCATACGTTTTATCGAATCCAGCAGTGAGGATGGACGTTCGAACATTTCTGTTGAATTTGATGTCGATCGCGATATCGATGCTGCAGCCAATGACATTCGTGATCGCGTCTCGGGTGTATTAAGCGGACTCCCGGAAGAAGCCGAACCGCCTGATATTCAGAAAGCCAGCAGTGACGATGATGTCATCATGTGGCTTAACCTCGCCAGCGATCGACTCAGTGTACCCGCGTTGACCGATTATGCCGAACGTTACCTGATTGATCGTTTCTCGGTGCTGGATGGTGTGGCTCGTATTCGTATCGGTGGCGCACAGTCTTATGCCATGCGAATCTGGCTTGATCGCAATAAGCTGGCCGCGCGTAATTTAACCGTAGCCGATGTTGAAAATGCCCTGCGTACAGAAAACGTCGAGTTGCCGGCTGGCAGTATCGACTCGATAGAACGCCAGTTTACGATACGCATAAAGCGCCAGTTTCGCACCGCGGATGAATTTGGCCGGCTGGTGATCAGCAAGGGTAGTGATGGTCACCTGACCAGGCTTGGTGATATCGCACGCATCGAGCGTGCTGCTGAAGAAGATCGTCTGTTATTCCGTGGTAACGGTGTACCCATGGTCGGCATCGGTATTATCAAGCAATCCACCGCCAATACCCTCATGGTTTCACGTGCCGCCAAGGCCGAGATGGAACGCCTGAATCCATCATTACCCGATGGTATGACAATAGAACAGAGTTATGACACATCCGTATTTATCGAGGGCGCGATCAAGGAAGTTTATAAAACGCTCGGTATTGCTATCTGCCTGGTGATACTGGTCATCTATCTTTTTCTCGGCAGTGTGCGCGCAACACTGATACCGGCGGTCACCGTGCCCATATCATTGATTGCGACATCACTGGTATTGCTGGCGCTGGATTACTCGATCAATATGCTGACCTTACTGGCACTGGTACTGGCTATAGGCCTGGTTGTTGACGATGCAATCGTGGTGCTCGAGAACATCCATCGTCGTATGGACAAATACGGCGAAACACGTCTGGTTGCAGCCTTTCGCGGTACACGCCAGGTCGGCTTTGCCGTTGTAGCCACCACAGTGGTACTGGTGTCGGTGTTTGTGCCGATTGCATTCCTGCAAGGTGATATTGGCCGTCTGTTTTCTGAATTCGCGATTACCATGGCCGCAGCTGTGGCATTTTCCAGTCTTGTTGCCCTGTCGTTATCGCCGATGCTGGCATCAAAGATTCTTCGCCCGACAGAAAAGGAAGGCTTTGCAACCCGTATGGTTGATACCGGCTTCAAACATATGCAACGCGGTTATCACAGGGTGCTGGCAATCTCTCTGAAACACAAGTGGATTATTGTGCTGGTGTTTATAGGTGTCGGTACTGCCTCGTCCTGGTTCTTAACGCACATACCCGATGAGTACACACCAAAAGAAGACCGCGGTGCTTTCTTTGTACTGATAAACGGACCCGAAGGTGCATCCTATGAATACATCAGGGAATATATGAATGAAATCGAACATCGATTGATGCCACTGGTAGAGAAGGGCGAAGTGACACGCCTGTTGATCAGGGCGCCCCGCGGATTTGGCAACATCGCCATTTACAATAACGGCTTTGTCATACTGGTGTTGAATGAATGGGGATCACGTCGTTCCGCCTGGGAAATCATGGATGAAATACGCGCAACACTCAGTGACTTGCCTGGCGTACGCGCTTTCCCTGTCATGCGCCAGGGCTTTGGAGCACGTATCCAGAAACCTGTACAGTTCGTGATAGGCGGCGGTACCTATGATGAACTCGCGGCATGGCGTGATATCCTGCTGGCAAGGATCAACCAGGATAATCCCGGTCTGCGTGGTATCGACTGGGATTACAAGGAAACCAAACCGCAGATGCAGGTAGTCATTGATTACGATCGTGCCGCGGACCTGGGTGTCACTGTCAGCAATATCGGCCGCACCCTGGAAACCATGCTCGGTTCACGCAGGGTCACTACCTATATAGATGAGGGGCAGGAGTATTACATCATCCTGGAAGGGGAGCGCGTGTCTCAACGCACACCTAACGATATACAAAACATCTATGTACGCTCGGAACGCACAGATGAATTGATACCTTTATCCAACCTGGTGCAACTGCAGGAGTTTGCCGACTCGATCTCGCTCAACCGCTATAACCGAGTTCGTTCCATCACACTGGAAGCCAACCTGGAAGAAGGTTATTCACTGGGCGAAGCACTGTCTTATCTGGAAGGACTGGTAGCTGAATACCTGCCAGGTCAGGTGATTATCGACTACAAGGGCCAGTCACGTGATTACAAGTTCGCCGGAGGGTCGCTGCTGTTTATATTTGCGCTTGGAATCATGGTCGTGTTCCTGGTGCTGGCCGCACAGTTTGAAAGCTGGATCCACCCTTTTATTATCATGCTGACTGTTCCACTGGCGATGACGGGTGCGTTGCTGGGTTTGTTTCTGACCGGACAATCACTCAACCTTTACAGCCAGATCGGCTTGATCATGCTGGTGGGTCTTTCAGCCAAAAACGGTATCCTGATAGTCGAGTTCGCCAACCAGTTGCGTGACCAGGGCTATGAATTTCATGAAGCACTGATAGAAGCTGCCGATGTACGTTTCCGTCCCATCATCATGACCGGCATTACCACTGCGGCCGGTTCCGTACCGTTGCTGATCTCTACAGGGGCTGGTACGGAAACCCGTTTCGTGATCGGTGTGGTGATCATGTTCGGTGTGATAGCCGGCACATTATTCACCCTGTTTATTGTGCCTACCGCCTATGACCTGGTTGGCAGATACTCGGGTTCTCCCAAAGCCGTTACGCAACAACTCGAAAGAGAACTGGAACAAGCGGGTAGCAACGATCGGGAAAAAGAATAATACGTGTTAAACAATAACACACCGCAGAGACGCGGAGGCGCAGAGACAAGACACTCAAGCAATAATTAAAAAGCGCAAAGAATGTAAATACAGGCTTTATTAAGTTCTTGAATACTGCTTTCTCGCTATTCGCAGTATATAATCGATTTTCTCTGCACCTCCGCGTCTCTGCGGTTTATTTATTTTTTTACAACTATTAAACAGCATCTACCAGAGCTGGTTTACAATGCTTATAGCAATAAATCGTTTCGACAGGATGATAGATACTGGCGGCATTGATCAGCGAGTTGGCTGTGAGTGCCGGCACGCCATAGACTTCAGCACTGACGGCGTAAACCTTTGTTATTTTCTGCAGCAACAGATCGAAGTCTCCGTCTCCGGACAGTAGCACAACGGTATCGACGTCTTTCGCCGCTTCCAGCACATCGATGGTGATACCAACGTCCCAGTCGCCTTTGGCGGAACCGTCACTGCGTTGAATATAAGGCTTGAGTTTGACGGTGAAGCCAATGTGCTTGAGCGCATCCTGAAACTTGAGCTGCTTGTCGTCACCACGTTGTGTCGCATAAGCGATGGCAGAAACGATTTCTCCTTCAGCGCTGATTCGTTTCCAGAGTTCACGGTAATTAAACTGGCGACCATAGGCCTGGCGCGTGGTGTAATAAATATTTTGCACATCGGCAAACAGGGCGATTTTTTTCATAACAATGCAAACAGGATATTTTTCACCGCGGAGACGAAGAGAAAAAGCTCTTTAGCCGCAAAAAACGCGAACAACGCAAAGAAAAGATCTATTAAGTTTTCAAACTTGCGTCTTTAGCGTCGTTTGCGGCAAAAAATGTATTATCTCTGAGTCTCCGCGCCCCTGCGGTCTATTTTTATTGTTAGTATTTATTTACCAGTGGCGTATTTAACACCCGTTTCCTGGTCACGCAGGTAATCATCGTAGCTGCCATGGAAATCGACGATACCTGTTGGTGTCAGTTCGATAATACGCGTAGCCAGTGAAGATACAAATTCCCGGTCATGGCTGACGAAGATTAACGTGCCCGGGTAATTTTCCAGCGCCAGGTTGAGTGATTCAATGGACTCCATATCGAGGTGATTGGTGGGTTCGTCCATCAACAGAATATTATTGCGTTGCAGCATTAACTTGCCAAACAACATGCGCCCCTGTTCACCGCCGGAAATAACCTTAACGGATTTTTCATTTTCGTCCTGGGAGAATAACAATCGCCCCAGCGTGCCACGAATCACCTGCTCGTCATCGCTTTTTTTACCCCATTGACTCATCCAGTCAAACAGGTTTTTGTCCTGTTCGAAATCGGCGGCATGGTCCTGCGCATAATAACCAAGCTGTGCATTTTCAGACCATTTCACGCTGCCAGCTGTTGGCTCCAGATCACCCACCAGGCATTTTAACAAGGTCGATTTACCAATACCGTTGGGGCCGATCACGGCAATGCGTTCGCCCACTTCTACCATTAGACTGAGCTCTTTAAAGATTTCTTCATCAAAACTTTTCGCCACACCTTCCAGCTCCAGCGCCAGGCGATGCAGTTTTTTATCCTGTTCAAAACGGATATACGGATTTTGACGGCTGGATGGTTTGACTTCTTCCAGCTGTATTTTGTCTATTTGTCTGGCGCGCGACGTCGCCTGTTTTGACTTTGAGGCATTTGCAGAAAAACGACTGACAAAGGCCTTGAGTTCTTTAATCTGCGCCTGTTTCTTGGCATTGTCCGTGGTTAAACGTTCGCTCACCTGTGTTGAAGCGATCATGTATTCATCATAGTTACCGGGATAAATACGTATTTCACCGTAATCCAGGTCAGCCATGTGGGTGCAGACGCTATTGAGAAAATGGCGATCATGGGAAATGATGATCATGGTGCAATTACGTTCGTTTAACACGCCTTCCAGCCAGCGAATGGCATTAATGTCCAGGTTGTTGGTAGGCTCATCCAGTAGCATGATATCCGGTTCAGAGAACAGTACCTGCGCCAGTAACACGCGTAATTTCCAGCCGGGTGCCACTTCGCTCATGGGGCCGGTGTGCTGCTCAATGGGTATGCCTACGCCCAGTAACAATTCGCCCGCACGCGCCTCGGCAGTGTAGCCATCCATTTCGGCAAACTCGGCTTCAAGTTCACCGGCACGAATACCGTCCGCTTCACTCATCTCCGGCCTGGCATAAATTGCATCGCGTTCTGATTTAACGGCCCACAGTTCCTCATGGCCCATGATCACGGTATCAATCACACCATATTCTTCATAAGCAAACTGATCCTGTCTCAATTTACCGATACGTTCGTGAGGATCTTTTGATACATTGCCTGATGTGGCCTCCAGGTCATTCCCCAGAATTTTCATGAAAGTTGATTTACCACAACCATTGGCCCCGATCAGGCCGTAGCGATTAGAATCGCCAAACTTGACCGAGACGTTTTCAAATAGTGGCCTGGCGCCAAATTGCATGGTGATGTTTGCTGTAGCTAGCATTGTGTTATTCCGACAATAAATAGGTCATTGTTAACATTGATCTGGGTACGTGTGCTGTATTCAGGCAGCGCGCTGTGTACTGCGACGCGTACGATTCTGTGATGACTGATTGCGTGATCGTCCCTGTTGTTTGTACGTCCCTTGAATGCCTGTTGTTGACCACTCCATGGCGATGCGGCGTTTTTTCCGCCTGGTTTTTTTCTTGCGGTCTGCTGCTGTTTGCCGCGTCCCTTGTTTATGGGTTCGGCTTTAATAGAAGGATCGGGCTCATAGCCGTCTATAACATCTCTGGGGATCTCGCGTTTTAACAGGCGTTCGATATCTTTGAGCAAATTCTTCTCATCGATACAGACCAGTGACATGGCTTCACCTTCATTACCGGCACGACCCGTACGACCAATGCGGTGTATATAGTCCTCCGCGACGTTAGGTAATTCAAAGTTGACCACGTGTGGCAACTGGTCAATGTCCAGTCCGCGCGCGGCAATATCAGTTGCAACCAGTACACGCACCTTGCCTGACTTGAACTCTGCCAGTGCCCGGGTACGCGCGCCCTGGCTCTTGTTGCCATGAATCGCGGCCGCCATGATGCCATCTTTATTCAGCTGTTCCGAAAGACGGTTGGCACCGTGCTTGGTGCGGGTAAATACCAGCACTTGTTTCCAGTTGTTTGAACCAATCAGGAAGGAGAGCAGTTCACGTTTACGACTTTTGTCTACCGGGTGAACGACCTGGGTGACACTTTCTGCAGCCGTATTGCGTCGAGCTACTTCGATCAGCACGGGGGACTTGAGCAGGTCATTTGCCAGTCGCTTGATTTCATTTGAGAAAGTAGCCGAGAATAATAATGTCTGCTTGTGCTTGGGTAATAGTGCGAGCAGCTTGCGGATGTCGCGTATAAAACCCATATCGAGCATACGATCGGCTTCATCGAGTACCAGGATATCGACCTTTGACAGGTCGACGGTGTTCTGGCTGACGTGGTCCAGTAAACGACCCGGCGTCGCGACCAGGATGTCCACACCTTTACGCAGCTTGTGTATTTGCGGGTTGATTTTTACACCACCGAAAATCACAGCAGATGTCAAAGGCAGATACTTGCCATAAGTGTCTACACTCTCGCTTACCTGGGCAGCCAGTTCACGGGTAGGTGTAAGCACCAGTGCGCGTACAGCGCGACGGCCTGTATCAGGCTTGCTTGATGATATTAATCTTTGCAGTAACGGCAGAGTGAAACCGGCGGTTTTTCCAGTACCGGTTTGTGCGCCGCCCATGATGTCGCGTCCTTCAAGGATGGGCGGAATGGCCTGTTGTTGTATAGGCGTAGGGGCAGTGTAACCTTTTTCGGATACAGCACGGAGTAATTCGGTCCTGAGACCGAGGGATTCAAATGACATGCTACGATGTTCTCCAGGGATCGGCCTACCCACCAAAACACATGGTTTGGGACGGTCTAGGCGGAAACATATTTGTTTTTCGAGGTGAATCGGGAAGGATTACCACTTTGAAATGAGGTGCAGACCGAGGTGCACCAGAAGTTGATGCGGATTATACCTGAAGTACTTGTAAAAAGGTGACCAGCGCGAAATTTTCTCCACTACAGCCAGATTCGAGCATGATGAGGAACTTTTGACCTTGAATTTACGTTTTTTTCCCCCATATAAAGGAATATGTGGTGTTTTTGGTGAAAAACCGGTTACACTTGCATGGTACTACATTCTATCCTGGTTCTTGTCAGAAGTTCTTTCCAAGTTTTCTCCTGTTAATTTCCTCGTAAGATTTGTAACACGTTTTATTTTTTTAATATTTGATGAGGTAATTATCATGGCAACAGGAACCGTTAAATGGTTTAACGAATCCAAGGGCTTCGGCTTTATTTCTCCTGACGATGGCAGCAAAGATGTTTTTGTTCACTATTCAGCTATCGCCAGCGAAGGTTTTCGCACACTGGCTGAAGGCCAGCAAGTGACCTTCGACGTGGAAAACGGACCCAAAGGCCCGCAGGCAGTAAACGTCAAGGCCTAAAAGTCTGTTGGTTTATTGTACCGATTAAACCCCGCGAGCTATCGCGGGGTTTCTTCTTTTAATGATTAGTAGAGGCACTACAAAGTGAAGAAACTTTTTGTTGGCAGTCTACCGCCAACCGCAACCGAAGAATCCCTCAAGTCGCTGTTTACGCAATATGGCAGGGTACATTCAATCAAACTCGTGAAAGACCTGTTTACAGGCCAATGCAAGGGATTCGGCTTTCTCGAGATGGAAGGACACGAGGCCCGTGCCGCCATTGCCGAGCTTGATGGCAAGTCATTTGAGGGCAATTTCCTCAGCGTTAAGTACGAAAAAGAACAGAAGGGCAGGCGTCGCTAAAATTTTCACGAACAAACTGCAAATGTGTTATCGAAAATAGCAGCACGCAGTCCCGGTTTTACTGTTTATCAGCCATTGCGTTACACGTTTATTACAACGTCTTTAACCAGCGATCAAGTTCCTGCTCATAATCCGGCTGGCTGACTACAAAGCCATTATTGTGGTCGCCCTTCATGCGCACAAAGTGTTTGGGTTGTCTGGCTGACTGGTAGACCTTCTCACCCAGGTGAAACGGCATGATCTCATCCTCCGGGCTGTGCAACACCAGAACCGGGTATTGAACATGCGGCATAATCCCCACCGTATCAAACGCATAGCGTATGACCACCAGGCGCGATAATAGCGGAAATACCGCCCTGGCAAAGTCCCGTGCCGAACTAAAGGTCGACTCCAGAATCAGGCCACGCGCCTGCACATCCGACGCCAGCTTCGCCGCAACAGCGCCGCCGAGGGAACGTCCGAAGATCAGAATTTGATCCGCTGCAATGCCTTGTTCTTCGACGAGGTAACGCCAGGCCGCGGTTGCATCCTTATACAATCCCTGCTCACCCGGTTTACCTTCGCTGAGGCCATAGCCGCGGTAATCAATGATGAACACGCTCAGGCCAAGGCGATGAAACAGTCTTATTGATTCACCGCGATGGGAAATATTGCCGGCATTGCCGTGAAAAAACAGCAACACCTGCTGAGAGCCCTGACTGGGGACGTACCAGCCATGTAGCTGAATATTATCTTGCGTGTTGAATGCAACATCTTCATAGTCGAGGCCCCAGTCTGCCGGTGTTTGATACAGCTCGCGCACTGGATAAAAAATCATATGTGCTTGCTGAAAATACATCCATACGTTCAGCAACAGCAGCGTCAACACGGCGAACATCAGGTAGCTGGTCATTGTTTCTTTCACAGGCTAGTCAACACTAATCAGTAGGGTTAAGGCCATTATATTTCATATAGTTAACTCATCCATGAATTCCGTAGCCGGGATATCTATGGCCGCTTTATTGCGATATGTCATTTTTATATCGGCAGACAACGTGATATCGTATTTTTGTAGATTACATTTTAATGGGCTGGCGAGGAGAAAAATTATGCAGATACCGCTACAGGTTACTTTCCGGGATATGGAAGCTTCAGCAGCAGTGGAGGCGATTATTCGTGAAAAGGCTGAAAAGCTGGAACAATTTGCCAATATTATGAGTTGTCGCGTGGTAATTGAGATGATTAACAAGCACCAGCATAACGGCATACTATACAAGGTAACAATCGATCTTACCGTGCCGGGTGCCGAACTGGTCGTGAGCCGGGATCACGGCAAAGACCACTCCCATGAAGATGTCTATGTAGCGTTACGCGATTCATTTGATGCAGCCCGCCGGCAACTCCAGAACCACCGCCGGATAACGCATCAGAAAGTGAAATCCCACGAGATTCCACCCCATGGCCAGATATCTGAATTATATGCTGACGCAGGTTACGGCACCATTGAAACGTCTGACGGCAGGGAAATCTATTTTCACCGTAACAGTGTGCTAAACCAGGAATTCGCTGATCTCGAGGTCGGCAGCGAGGTTCGCTTTTCAGAAGAAAAAGGTGACGAGGGGCCGCAAGCCAGTACAGTGCACCGTATAGGCAAGCACCATGTTGTAAGCTAGGCAGTCCAGCAGTCTCTCAGCAAATACGTGTCATTCAGAATCTTGCCTGACAGATTTGTCAGTAGCGAACGTGGTGCGCGTTGTTCGTAGCTTTCCGCGGGCAAAACGTCTTAATATTATTCCGCCCTGAGTAACAAAAATTTACACTATCGCGCTGCTGGATACTCAATATGGGACACCTGATTGAATATACTTGGACAATACTTGAGCATGTGTGGGCCCAGGTTTAAGCATTTGACACAAGATAGAATGAGAATAATTGCATTCAGGATTCGGAATGCCGATAATGCACCTCAATTGTTATCTATGCCGGATATCTGATTATAAAAAGAAACACTTGGCGGGACGCAGATTTTGCAGTTCAAAACTCTGATAACAATAATAATTGACCTAATATTCGTCACATAACACATGACCGGGTTATATTCTCGACATTTACTTACCAGCCTGGTGTTCATCACATCTTTGGCTGCGAGTTATGCCTTATGGAACTACGCGCAACGCAGTGCTGAACTGGACCTGCAAAACGAGTTTGATTTCCATACCAATGAAATAATTTCGCATATTCAACAACGCATGGCCGCTTACCAACAGGTTCTGCACGGTACGCGTGCACTGTTTGATGGCTCGAAGGAAGTCACGCGCGAGGAATTCACTACCTACGTAGCTTCGCTACGACTTGATGAGTACTATCCCGGAATCCAGGGATTAAGCCACTCGCTGATAGTGCCTCATACACAGAAGGACCAGCATATCGCCGCTGTGCGCAAACAGGGCTTTGCTGGATACACCATCTTTCCTGCGGGTGAACGCGAGCTATACACGCCCGTCATGTATATCGAGCCGTTCACCGCGCCTAATATTAAAGTTCTGGGTTACGACACCTATGCCGAGTCAATGCGACGTGCCGCCATGATTGAGGCAGGAGATCATGATCGTGCCGTTGTATCCGGCAAGTTGACGCTGGTGCAGGAAGCTGATGAGCATATTCAGGCAGGCTTCCTGATGTTTCTACCTTTGTACAGGAACGGAATGCCGCATACCAGCCTGGCAGAACGCCGAGCCAGCATTTATGGCTGGGTAACAGCCGTATTTCGCATAGGCGACCTGATGGCCGGTCTTGGCCACGAATATTCTATCAATCTGGCTGTTGAGATCTTCGATGGTGAGACCATATCGGATCAATCGCGTATGTATGTTTCGGATGGTGTTGGTTTCTATGCGAATTCAGAAGACGCGCCCCTCAAACGGATACAACGCGTCGAAATCGCCGACCATCTCTGGACCATCGTAATTCAGCCAACGCCCGATTTCATGGCAGGGTTGAATACAAACATGCCGTTAATCGTAGGCATTACCGGTATCGCCTTTAGCCTGTTGTTAACCTTGCTGGCACACGCACTGGTACGCGCGAAAAAATTTACCAATGATCTTGCAAAAAGCGAACAACGCTGGCGCTATGCACTGGAGGGTGCTGGTGAAGGCGTGTGGGACTGGAACATCGAAACAGACGAAGTCACATGTTCTCAGAGCTGGAAAGTGATGATGGGTTATGGCGATGAACAGGCTAATAATCACTTTTCCGAATGCGAAAAACTTATCCACCCGGACGATCACAATAATGTGATATTTGATATGCAGGCACATTTCAATGGCGAGACACCTACCTATGAAAATGAGCACCGTACCATGCATAAAAATGGCAGCTGGCGCTGGATACTCGATCGCGGCATGGTGATCAACCGGACTGAAGATGGTAAGCCATTACGTATGATCGGTACACATACTGATATTACCGAGCGCAAACAATCCGAAACCAAACTGAAACAGCAGCGCGATTTCATCGATGCTGTTGTCGAAGTCGCAGGAAACATAATTGTTGTGCTCGATCTATCGGGACATTTCGTACGTTTTAACCATGCCGCAGAAAAAATCACCGGCTATAACAGGGAGGAAATACTGGGTAAGCCGGTATGGGACTGGGTGATTCCAGAAGAACAGATAGAAGCCGTTAAAAACGTATTTGAAAACCTCAAAGCCGGTAAGCTCGACATTGCCGGACGCTACGAAAACGACTGGGTAAGCCGTGATGGTCGTCGTATCACACTCGATTGGCATAACACAATATTACGCAATGATGAAGACGAGGTTACACACATTGTTGCTCTCGGTTACGACATCACTGAGCGCAACAAGGCCGAAGAGAACATCCAGCGCCTGAGCCGGCTTTACGCGTCCTTGAGCTACTGTGACCAGGCCATCGTACACAGCACCAGCCAGGAGGAGCTGTTTCCACAAATATGCCTGGACGCGGTAAAGTTTGGTGGTTTCAAAATGGCATGGATCGGGCTGGTTGACAAGACTAGCGGTCTGGTCAAACCGGTTGCATCGTACGGTAAAGGCATTGAATATCTGCAACAAATTTCGATTTCCGTGGAGGAGGATAGTCCCCTGGGGAGAGGCCCTACAGGCACAGCGATCCGCGAGAATCACCCGGTCTGGAGCCAGGACTGTCAAAATGATCCCATCACCACACCATGGCATAAGTACTGTAAACAATACGGATTGAACGCCTCTGCCGCCCTGCCATTAGGCACCAACGGTAGTGTCATCGGTGCATTTAACCTGTATGCCGGGGAGGTCAATGCATTTGATGAAGATGCACGCGAGCTGTTGCAACAAATGGCCTCCGATGTCAGCTTTGCACTCGATTCCTTCGCCCGGGAAAACCGGCGCAAACAGGCGGAAGAGGAACTAAGCAGGCTTAACTTGAGCCTGGAATCCAGGGTCAGGGATCGCACTGATGAACTGACACAGGCGAAAGAGCTTGCTGATGCAGCAAGCAAGGCCAAAAGCGATTTTCTGTCGAATATGAGCCACGAAATTCGAACACCACTGACCGCTATTCTCGGCTTCTCGGAAGCCTTGTTATCCAACGATTTTGATCAACAGGAACGCGAAAAGCTGACCTCGACAATTGTACGCAATAGCAAGCATCTTCAACAGATCATCAATGATATTCTTGACCTGTCGAAGATCGAGTCCGGTCAACTCGAACTTGAACATCTGGAAACATCACCATTCGCAGTGATTGCAGAAGTTGATTCATTGCTCGGCGTTTGCGCCCGGGACAAAGGACTGGAATTCAATATCAGCTACCATTTTCCATTACCACAAAAGATTACGACAGACCCTACCTATTTAAAGCAGATCCTTATCAACCTGTGCAGTAATGCAATCAAGTTCACTGCTCAAGGTTATGTCAATGTAGAAGTGAGTAGTGATAATTCTAACAACACTATTCGCTTTGATGTTTCCGATAGCGGCATTGGTATGACACGTGACGAGGTCGCACACGTATTCGATCCATTTACTCAGGGTGATACCACAACCACGCGTAAATACGGGGGAACCGGCCTTGGCCTGTCCATTTCCAGCAGCCTGGCTAATGTTATCGGCGGCGAATTGAGTTGCGTCAGTCAAAAAGGGAAAGGCACCTGCTTTACCCTGACTCTAACTAACATAGATCTCAACAATGCTGCCATTGTCAACAACATTGAGGAAGCCAGTAGAGCATATGAAACGCAGCATGAACACCCGGATATCAAACCACTAAAGGGGAATATTCTGCTGGTAGAAGATAATCCGGACAATCAGCAATTAATATCGATGTATGTGCGCAAAACCGGTGCAAATATGGACATTGCAGATAACGGCCGCGCAGGGATTGATATGGCTCTGGCTAACAACTATGACCTCATCCTGATGGACATGCAGATGCCCGAAATCGATGGTTTGCAAGCTATCAGCAAGTTAAGGAAAGAAAACTATACAGGCCCTATCGTTTCATTGACTGCGAACGCGATGTTGTCTAACCGTGAAAAATCTATCGCTACAGGCGCCACTGACTACCTGATCAAGCCTGTGGATTTGCCACAATTTTATGAAGTACTGAACACATATCTTGCTGAAGCTGAAAACATGGATGATGCAGAGCCAGACATGGAACAAGTTGGCAACAGCAAACATTCAAAGTTCTACAGCAGCCCTAGATACCTCGCGATTGTCGAA
The DNA here is from genome assembly GCA_963807785.1 of uncultured Gammaproteobacteria bacterium. Lineage (GTDB taxonomy): Bacteria > Pseudomonadota > Gammaproteobacteria > SZUA-229 > SZUA-229 > JABDQW01. The sequence goes on from CAWEEC010000033.1 coordinate 43,933, forward strand.
CGTTTCAAACAGAAACTACCAGAGATGGTGGCAGAAATATCTGATGCTGTTAAGTCGGAAAACTGGGACCTGGCCAAAGCAAAATCACATGATCTCAAAGGCGTAGGCGGTGCTATGGGATTTGCTGTAATCACTGACGTCGCGCGTCGATTGAGTGACCAGGTGAGTAACCAGGATTATGACCAGGCCACACTGACAAGCGCAGAACTGGAGCATATTTACCAGGATATTCTGCAGGAATGACATCACCATCGGGATCAGGACCAGGCAGATGCTGCCAACACGGTTAATTGATAAAAACCCGGCCCATATCGTGCCCGTTAATCCTGTAAATCGATCAGCCATAAACTAAAGTTTCTTCAGTAATTAGCCGACTCTATTATTGATTCCCACTGAAATGTTTGTTTCAGGTGTGATCACGGGAATTGTGGAGCCACGAATGCGAAGATATTTCTATAACCTGCTCGAACACAACGGTACAAGCCCGCTGGTACAGCTAGTGAACCTGCTATTGATGTTGCTAATCATGAGCAATGTAGTGGCGGTAATTCTCGCTTCTGACAGAGCCATTTACACGGGTTTTCAGTCTTTTTTCGACAACTTCGAGTTGTTCTCGATTATTGTTTTCTCCATCGAATATCTGGCTCGCACCTGGATCTGCGTAGAAAACCCACGCTACAACACGGCTATTAGCGGCCGACTGAAATACATGGCTTCGCCGATGGCAATTGTTGACCTGGTTGCAGTGCTGCCATTTTATCTGGGTATTATTTTCAATATTGATACGCGTTTTTTGCGCGTACTCAGGCTGTTTCGGATTTTCAAGCTTTCGCGTCATTTCAGTGCCATGTCGGTACTGTTAACGGTTATCAAGAATGAACTGGCGACACTCCTGTCCGCAATATTTATCATGCTGGTATTGGTGGTACTGGCATCAGCCGGAATGTTCCTGGTAGAACGTGACGTTCAGCCGGATACCTTCGGCACGATTCCACGCGCGATGTGGTGGGCAACGATCACACTGACCACAGTTGGCTATGGTGATGTAATTCCGATTACCGCGGCAGGTAAAATTTTTGGGATCCTGATTACCATTCTCGGCGTCGGCATGGCTGCGCTGCCGGCTGGCATTATCGCCTCGGGTTTCACCCGTGAGGTGAATAAGCGCCGTGAAACATACCGCACACTGTTGCGTGACGCGCTCTCGGATGGGGAACTGGATATTGACGAACGCAGGCTGCTGCACAACTACTCATCAAACATGGGCATTGATGAAGACGAGGCCATGCGTTTACTGAAGCAGGAAACTACGGTGATACCTGCCAGTGCCAGTGCCGGTGCAACTGCAGCAACACTTCCTGGTTCTGATTGCTGTCCACATTGTGGCAAGCCAGTATCCAGGGTAGCCTGACTGTTTTCCCAATTGCAGATTATTTAGCTTCAGTTTTGTCAGTAGTAGATATTCAACAGCCCGGCAAGGCTCACCAGCATTAAGCCTGCGCCAACCCAGCGCTTGAAGACCTGATCATTTTTCAGGATCACTTCATGTGTTTTTAATCCTGCAATATGGCCTACAGCTGCAACCGGCAAAAGCGCTATAGCAGTGAGCAGGTGCAGGTTTATACCGAGTGCAGTAAAAGCGGACATCTTGATGGCCACCAGTGCAAACCACAGCACGAACAGGGTATTACGCAACTGCTTCCTGGAGACGTTGCGCATATACACGGCGACCATCAGCGGTGCGCCGGTGAGCGAGGTACCCGCAACATAACCACCAAGCAGCAGCAGCAACCTGTCCACTATCGGGTTGTGGCTTTCGATCGCCCAGTTCAGTATCCAGATGCAGGCATAAAACAGCGAGATTGAGTAAATAAATACCAGCAACCATAGCGTCGGCAGGCTGACCAGGCCGAGCACGCCGACTAACGCGGCTGGCACGACAAACATCGAGGACTGCCTGAGATAGCCCCAGTCGACATCATTCAAGCGGGTACGTAGCGTAAGGCTGGAAAAGAACAGCAGATGGGTGCCGATGATGGGCAACCAGGTGAGGGGATCGGGATCGATAAACAGCATCAGCGGCAGGCCGAGTGCGGCGCCACCAAATCCGAGTCCGGAACGAACGAAACCGGCCCAGAGGAAGAGCAGGGCAACCAGGAAGACTTGTGTGGCGGGCAGATCCAGCAGCATGGCGCGCACTATATACCAATCCGACTGAAACAGGACAGCGGCAGTTGTTGAATCACCCGGTTTACGACTTTCTGCATTCACTGCCCACTGTTACTGAGATTTCTGGCAAGATTGCAATTCCATGGCTGAATTTGTAAAACCCTCTAAAACACTGGCGTCACTCAGCGGTCGAGCAATCGGTGATTTCAACATGATCCGTGAAGGTGACCGCATCCTGCTGGGCCTTTCCGGTGGCAAGGATTCGCTTTCGCTGTTGCATATCCTGCACTACCTGCAGCAACGTGCGCCGATAAAATTCGAGCTGGCCGCGATGACTGTTGACCCCATGGCCGGCGACTTCGACCCATCTTCGATGATTCCTTACCTGCAACAACTGGGCGTTGACTATTACTACTTGCGTGAACCCATCATGGATATGGCCAGGGAACACATGGGGAATAATTCCTACTGTGCATTCTGTTCGCGTATCAAACGCGGTGTCATGTACAGCACAGCGCGTAACAACGGATTCAACGTGATCGCGCTGGCGCAACACCTGGATGATCTTGCGGAAAGTTTCCTGATGTCGGCATTTCACGGTGGCCGCCTCAAAACCATGAAAGCACATTACATCAATGATGCTGGCGATCTGCGCATTATTCGGCCCCTGGTCTATGCGCGTGAGCGCCTGACTCGCGATTTTGCGGCTAACAATAATTTGCCGGTTATCGCCGATTCCTGTCCCGCCTGTTTCTCGATGCCGACACAACGTCAGCACATGAAAGAGTTACTGGCTGCCGAGGAACTGCAAAACAAACTGCTATTCAAGTCGTTGCTGTCAACACTCAGACCATTAATGAGTGAAGGTCTAGCGCAAACAGCAGCAGCTGGCGAAAAAGTAATGGCTAACAAGGAAAGTCTCCAGCAGTTGTAGCGGATGCTACCAGGTGGAGTAAATTCGGCTGGACGACAAATTCATCAGCAATGCATTTGAACGGCTTCAGCTGGACCTATGGGCAGACGACTTTTGACGGGATCAAATTGAATGAGCAAAGTTCAGCCAGTCAGGCGAATTACAGGACGTACCTGGTAATACTGCATGTATTCTGTATTTCGAATTTGTTTAGTTACAAACGCTCAGCTGTCAGCCTCCATTATGTTATTTATGAAAAACATTACTGATCTTGAAAGCCTTGAACGGATGAAACTGGCAGGTGCAGTGTTTATCCTGTTTGGAGGCAAGCATTGCAACGTATGCAACACCTTGCGCCCGCAATTGAGTTCAATGCTGGAACAACATTTTCCTGAAATGCAGGGTATTTATGTCGACTGCGAGGCATCGCCAATGATCTGTGCGCAACATAGCGTGTTCAGCTTGCCTGTGGTAAAAGTTTATATCGACGGCATGCTGATTGCCGAGCAGGCCAGGTCATTCAGTTCAAGCGTACTGATGCAAAATATGGAGCGCCCATATGCCATGTGGCGCGGAGTAAAACAGTAAACAGTGCAGCGGCTACGATATATTGAGTTTATATACCTATATATGTAGTCGTTCAGATTTGATCTGATAGTTACTGACAGATATCCAATGGTTGAAAACGACCTATGTTAGAGAAGAAATGTTTTATATTCTAGCAAAGACGCCAAGATCGCAAAGGTTGTAATTATTTTTATGTCCCGTGAAATTATATCGTTTCATTATCTTTCTTTGCGGGCTTAGCGGCTTGGCGAGAGTAATCACCATCACACACAGACCGTCAGATTAAATTTTGACTGTAACATTTATTGATTTAACGCAGCATGGCATCAAGCTGATCAACGACTTCTGCCCAGTCTGCATCTTGTTCGATTGCCTGTTGTAAAAAAGCGGCCTGTGATGCGTTCCAGAAATCGGCCTGATGTATTTTCAAATTAGCGGGGACGAGTTTGTGAGCTTCGACAAATTCTTCTATTGCATGGTCACTATCGTCCAGTCCTAACTGGTCGAACAGGGTGTTTATGTTAATAACTACCGGCATGTCTCGAATCTCCACATGTTAACAGGGCCATTTCCGTTGCCATTTTTCTACTTTTCCCGACTGCGACAGCGCAACTGCTCACGTAGCCGGCTAACTTCCTCTATCAAGTCCAGCACCAGTGCTGCACCAGCCAGATTGACACCCAGATCTTTCTGCAAGCGTCGTGTCTTCTGTAATCGCACCAGGCTTTCGCCAGTAAAATACCAGTCCTTGTGTTGCTGCCTTGGTTCAAGTATGCCCTCATCGACCAGCTCGATTATATATTCAGTCCGCACCGCGCAGACACTGCTAAGCTCGTCCAGGCTAAAGCTAGCTGCTTCATCGAGTATCAAGCCGGTTAATTTCTGTTTTGATGTTGCTGGCATGTCTATACCCCCAGCTTCTGTCGTGGATTAAAATTCAGCTCCTGTTCCATCTGCGTGTACAGTGCTTTTGCTTTATCAGTGTCAGCCATGGGCAGGCTGATTTGCAGTATCACGTAAAAATCGCCGGCGCTCTTGCCGGGAATGCCGCGTCCTTTCAGGCGCATTTTTTTACCTGAATTTGAACCGGCCGGTATTTTCATTTCTACCTCACCCGTGGGTGTTGGCACTTTTACCGTACCGCCCAGCGCCGCTTCCCACGGCGCCACAGGTAAATCGAGATATATATCACGTCCTTCCACATGATAATAGCTGTGTGGGTTGAACTCGATCTCAAGGTACAGATCACCGCTGCCGCCATCACCCATACCTGGCGCACCCTGTCCTGATAATCGTATCTGCTGTCCTTGCCTGATACCTTTGGGAATCGTTACATTCAGGGTCCGATTGCGCGTCACCACGTGCCCCTCTTGCGTGACTTCGGGCACCTGCAGGTTAATGGTGCGACTGGCGCCATGTATGGCATCCTCGAGGTCAACCAGGATCCTGGCATGATGATCCTGTCCACGCGCATGAAAACCACCGCGACGTCCCTGCGGCTGGGTAAAGCCACCGCCAAACAGAGATTCAAAGAAATCACTGAAAGTGGCAGTGTCTGCTCCGCTGAAGCCACCGCCGGAGAACTCGAATCCAGCGTCCCACCCGGGCGGCGGTGTAAAATCCTGGCCGGCTTTATAATTCTTGCCCAGCTGGTCATAGGCAGCGCGTTTTTCCGGGTCCTTCAAAACCTCGTAGGCTTCGCCCATTTCCTTGAATTTTGCCTCGGCATCAGGGTCCTGACTAATATCAGGATGGTATTTACGCGCGAGCTTGCGATAGGCCCGTTTTATCTCATCCTGGGTAGCATTTCGCTCGACACCCATAATTTGGTAATAATCTCTGAATTCCACTGCCAACTCCAATCAGGTTGAGGTAATCTTATACCAGGCTAATTGCTTTATATATGGTGTGTATTCAGGAGTTCAACTGTGCCCGTAATATTTACAGGGTAACATGCCATTGAGGCTTTCATCGCGGTTGACGCCAGCGGCTTTTCCATATAGTTTGCGCTGCACAATATTTACCAAACAAATAAACATTATACGGGTACACACATATGCACCATAAGGTACGTTCAATTTTAGCTTTTGCCTCTTTATTTTTAGTCATCCTCAGCAGCAGTGCGCAGGCTGCTGAAGGTACACCAGTGATTTCCCGTATCCAGAAATCAGGCAAGCTGGTGGTCGGTACTTCCGGAACCATGCCATTGATGTCTGAAAAACTGATGACAGGCGAACTGGCCGGATTCGATATTGATATGGCAAGAGCCCTGGCTGAAACCATGGGTGTCGAACTGGAATTAAAATCGATAGCGTTTGATCAACTGATTCCAGCACTGGAAAACGGCAAGGTCGATATCGTGCTTTCCAACCTGACAATGACGATAGAAAGAAACATGCGGGTTGCGTTTGCAGGGCCTTACTTCGTTTCCGGAAAGTGCCTGGTCACCAAGGAGCAGAAGATTGCCGAAGCTGACGCGCCCGAAGATCTGAAAGCATCTGATGTAAAAATTGCCGTTGTCAAAGGCACCACCAGTGAAAATTTTGTCAAGGAATTGCTGCCCGAAGCCAAGCGCGTCGTTGTAGCCGATGTTGATAAGGGCACACAGCAGGTTGCCAAAGGCGATGTTAACGCGTTCCTCACTGACTTTCCTATCTGCTTGAGTGTAATGAAGCGCTTTCCAGACAGTGGCTTCCAGTCCGTCGTTTCCTTGTTGACATACGAACCGATTGGCATGGCTGTGCCGGCCAACGACCCGCTGTTCATGAACCTGGTTGAAAATTTCATCGACCGCGCTGATAACGTCGGTCTGATTCAACAACTGGGTGTTAAATGGTTTGGACAGGCCAAGCTGACTGCAATCAGCGAGAAATAGGAACAGGGGCGGGAGCGGGATCAGCTCCGCCTGAATAAAAATGGCGATAGCCAAGGCAGACTTCTTGTTTGTTAAACAAGCGGGCACGGTCATAGATAAAACATTATAAGAATATTTGCTCTCGCAAAGGCGCAAAGAACGCAAAGGTTGCATTTATTAAATAAACAGCATTTAATATATCTTTCTTTGCGCTCCTGGCGTCTTTGCGAGAGCTCAAAATGTTAAATATCCAAGGACCGGGTCGGCCATGCGTAAGCTGGCACGACCTGTTAGATCAGGGCTGAATTACGGCACCTAATCCTCTTCAGATTCTAGAATTTCCCGCCTTCTTCGGCCTTCATTTTTCCTTCTGTTACGAGTTACGTTTTCACCAAGATGGGTGGTTAACGGAAATTCAACATCCTTGACCTTGCGCCAGTCACCCCGCCGTGGGGTCAAATCGTTTTTTCTATCCTTTAAACGCGCACTGTCTTTCAAATCTTTTTGCAGGTGCAGCAGGCGCTCCATTTTTGCCAGGTCTTTCTCACTTAAATCCATCGCCGCCTCTATCCAGATTTCAACGATGTCGTACAAGGTTCGCTGCGAAATCGGGTGAACAATCTGCCGGATTTTCTTCATGGCGCGGATTGTGTTGTGAGACTGATTATGGCTTTTCAGGTATTCTTCTGTTGCCTGTTCACCTTCACCATCTTCAGCCAGTACATCGATCACGCCCATATCGTAGAGTTCTGTTGCCGAGTAGGTCTTTCCACTGAGGATTACACGTTCTGCCAGTGCCGAGCCAATTCGTCGCGCCAACAGGTTATACGCACCCATCCCGGGAAACAGGTTAAACAGTATTTCGGGAAAACCCATTTGTGTACTGCGCTCGGCGATTATGACATCGCAGGAAAGGGCGGTTTCAAAGCCACCACCCAGCGCCTCGCCCTGCACCAGCGAGACCATGGTAATTGGTAAATCCAGGTTATTGATATTTCGATGCAGGAGATTGATGCATTTATAGGCGTAATCCCTGAGCTTCTGTTCCTCGTTATTAACAATATACTGTTTAAAAAGGCCTAAATCACCGCCGAGGCTGTAGATCCCCGATATTTTCGAGGCCAGTATGAGATGACGAAATGGCCAGATGGTATCAGGCTCACGTTGTTTGTAGGTCGTGGTTAATTGCTGTTGTAGCTGTACAAGCTCGTCAATCAGTACGGCATTCAGGCAAGGACGAGGCTCAGGTTGCATCCAGCACCAGATCGTACTGGTCTCAGAGTCATACCTGGTGGAGAACTGAGTATATTCTGCAGCTGACCTGTTGCTGCCTGGCTGCTCAGCTATGGGGAATTCATGCACAATTTTCATTATGTTTTACCTTGTTCTTATAAAACTGACATGATTTGAGCCCCTATAATGGCAATTTTCTGCAAAAACAGCAAATTAAATTTTGCCTTAAATAAACGCCGAATCTGGCTGAATTTTATGAAAAATAATGTAGACGCGCGGGGTCCGAATCAGTACTATTGAGACGTTCTTATTAGTAAAAATAATAAATAATTTATTTGCTGGACACCAGGGAATAATTACTACGGATGCTAATGGAATAGACAGGATTGATCGGTCCTGTGTTCTGATCAGCTGATGGGTTAGTTGTTGTACTTAAAACCATTGACTGAATAATAATTATGACATTCGATAAAGTAGCAGAAATTATTGCAAAGACAGCACCTTGCAATGTTGAAGATGTAAAACCGGAAACACAACTCGAAGAACTGGGTATAGATTCATTAAAAGCGATTACGGTGTTATTTGAGCTTGAAGAAGCATTTGACATTGAAATACCCAACGAGCTTATCTCTTCCATCAATACAGTAAATGATATTCTGGTAAAACTGGAAGATATTCGTAATGCGTCATTAGCCAACTCATAGAGAGCCTGTCAAGATGAGCCGCCGTGTCGTAATCACCGGTGTAGGTGCTGTCTCAGGGCTGGGGTTAAACGCATCAGCATTCTGGGAAGCCTTGCAAGCAGGGCAGTCTGCAATTAAAGCAATCCATCCACCCATGGACGACATAAAAATATCTATTGGTGCGATGGTGCCTCATTTCGAGGCTGATAACTACTTTTCTCCAGAAGACCTCACCTTACTCGATCGATTTTCTCAACTGGCAGTTATCGCTGCCCGGGAAGCAATTGACGATGCCGGCCTTGGCAACGATAAAGAAATTGTTTCCAGGGCGGCCGCGATTATAGGTAGTGGTTGTGGCGGAAAACACACGGATGAAGCTACCTATGACCAGCTTTATAAACAACAACGCTCACGAGTTCATCCTTTAACTATCCCAAAAGGCATGCCAAGTGCTGCAGCTAGCATGGTAAGTATGCTGTTAGGTATCAAGGGTCCGGCTTTCGCTCTTGCCAGCGCGTGTGCTTCAGGCGCACACGCGATTATTCAGAGTAGTGCAATGATCCAGTCAGGCATGATAGATGTCGCACTTGCAGGTGCTACTGATGCGCCTTTTACTTATGGTCTGCTGAAATCATGGGATGCCTTGAGGGTCGCCTCAAATGACACCTGTCGGCCATTTTGCGCCGATCGCAGCGGCGTGGTACTGGGTGAAGGCGCCGGAATGTTATTACTCGAGTCAGAAGAACATGCAAAACAACGTGGCGCCAGAATTTATGCTGAACTTGCGGGTTGCGGCATGAGCTCCGATGCTGGCCATATCACTCGGCCGGATGTAACAGGTATTACAAATACGATCAACAGTGCATTACATCATGCCGACATTAATCCGACCGAAGTTGATTACATTAATGCCCACGGCACTGCAACGCAGGTCAATGATATAGCCGAAACAGATGCCATAAAACAGATGTTTGGAGAACATGCTAGTAAGCTTGCAGTATCTTCAACAAAATCCATGCATGGGCATGCTTTAGGGGCTTCCAGTGCATTAGAGCTTGTGGCCACCATACTGGCGATGCATCACGGAATCATACCTCCAACTGCTAACTTCACTGTAGCTGATGAACACTGCGATCTGGATTATGTGCCTAATAACGCGCGTGAGCATGAAATTAATGTAGCACTGTCTAACTCATTTGCATTCGGCGGCCTGAATGCAGTTGTTGCGCTCAGGAGATATTGTTAAAAATGCTATTAAGCCCTGAAGTTAGTACAGCCAACGTAATTAACGAGCTCGCCGGAAAGAATATACATAGCTATGGATCAACTGATTTGTTGAAGCTGGAATCCCATATGTATCGCTATTTTGAGCGCGAATATGAACAATGGCGAGGCAACAGCAATCCACCTGAAAGTTATGGCGTTAGTTCATTCAAGGGCGATATTGCCAACATTGAAACATATGCTGAATCTATCGATCATTACAATAAGGACTTCAGGATTTACCAGGCTTTTCTCGATAAGGAATTTCTGGCTTACACCATGGCATATTACGAGGCAACAGATACATCGCCTGAAATTAATAACAATATCACATTAAACCAGGCTCAAATTAACAAGTTTAACCTGGTCATTGAGAGAGCGAAAATAGAAGACGGTCAATCTGTACTCGAGCTAGGCTGTGGTTTTGGTGGATTTTCAAGGTATTTATTACAAAGATTCCCGAATATACAAATAACCGCAGTTAATCCCAGCCGGGTACAAGTAACGTATATTCGAGAAGTATTATTAAATGTGCCCGCTTTTGATAATAATCGCTTCACACTTGTACAAAAGTGTTTTGATGAGATAACTCAAGAAGATCTCGAAAACAGCAAATTTGACAGAGTAATATCAATTGGCGTACTGGAAGCAGTCACCAATCTGGATAAGCTGTTTCAATTAATATCGCGTGTATTGAAACCAGGCGGAAAATCATTTCATCATTTTATTGTTTCTGTAGATACAATACCCAGATTTTTGAACGCTGAGAGCTCACTGATGGCGGACTACTTTCCTGGCGGTCACATATGGCCATATGCGGAGCCAAAACGTCATACAACACATTTGAATTTTACAGAAAGCTGGTTTGTTAATGGAATGAACTACTGGAAAACGCTGGATGAATGGCATAAACGATTCTGGGACTCGATTGGACTTCTATACCCACAGTACTTGACGATTGATGAGGTGGAAAACTGGAATAAATACTTCGTTTTGTGTAAATCAATGTTTAAACCGAATCACGGCAGAAGCTATGGTAATGGTCAATATTTATATGATAAACCCTAGGCCTGCTGTATCGTATGCCCAACATCGAGCCACTTCAAGACATCATCAGCCGTTAGTGGCTTACTGTATAAATACCCCTGTATTATCTCACCTTCCATTTCTTTTATAACAGCAAGCTCGGCTATTGTTTCAACACCTTCAAATACATTTTTCATACCCAGGCCTTTACTCATAGTAACAATCGCCTTTACTATACTCTTAAGGTTATTATTCTTGTCTATTTCATGCACCAGCGCTTTATCTATTTTAATCAAATCTATTGGTAAACGCGCCAGGTAATTCATCGACGTATAGCCTGTTCCAAAATCATCAAGAGCAATTGCACAGCCGATAGAATGCAGCTCATCAAGGAATACTTTAGTTTTATCAAAATCATTAATAAGCAGGGACTCGGTGATTTCGAACTCTATCTGTGATGGATTAATCCCAGCCTTGTTGATCTGACTTTTAACGATGTTTACAAATCCAAGACTATTACATTGTAGCGCAGACAGGTTGATTGAAATGCTGATATCATTAATATGATGCATGTGTATGAAGTCAGTAACCTGGGCTACGACCCACTCTCCAATTGAGTATATCAAGCCGGTTTCCTCCAGCAAGGGCACAAATAGTACCGGGGGAATTTCGCCATATTTTTTATTATTCCAACGAAGCAGTGCTTCGAAACCAGTTGTCACACCTGTCAAACAGCTAAGTTGTGGCTGGTATACCAGATAAAACTCGTTATCCTGCAGCGCATCGTGTAATTCATGCTCAAGTTCCAGTCTATTACGCAACTGGTTAGACATGCTTTGGTCGTAAAACTGTAATTGGTTACCGCCAGCCTGCTTGGCACGATACATAGCAGTATCAGCGTTGCGCAATAAAATCAGGGGAGTGTCGCCATCTGTAGGATAAATACTTATTCCGACGCTAGCACCAAGATGTATTTTATGAGACTGGATTTCAAAGGTATCTGTAAGGCATTTAATAATCTTTTTTGCCACATGGATTGCTTCATTACTGTCTTTTAGCTTTTCCAGCACGACTACAAACTCATCACCACCATTACGTGAAATAGTGTCGTGATTACGCAACGTTGTATAAAGTCTTGATGCTACCTGCTGTAGTAATTTATCACCAATAGTATGGCCCAGACTGTCATTAACATTCTTGAATCTGTCAAGATCGATAAACAGAATGGCCATTTGCTGATCATCTCTTGACGATATTTTAATAGATTGTCCAATACGGTCGACTAATGTATTTCTATTCGGCAGTCCCGTGAGTTCATCATGATAAGCAAGATACTGTAAACTTTGTTCGGCTTCCTCTTTTTTGTCAATTACTCGCTCAAGATTGGTGTTTATATCTACCAACTCGCTGGTTCTCTCAGCAACTTTTTTCTCCAGCTCACGTTTGTTATCTTCAAGCTCAAGCTGAATTTTTTGTCGGGCACTTATTTCACTATTTAAGTCACCTATAAGTTTTTTATTGTTTAATGTTAACCGGACTTCTTTATTATGACTTCTGTTAATTCCAATACTCGTGGAAATCATAACAATGGTAAATATTGTATAAGAGATCACCATATATACATTATGGCCCGACTCGATCAATAGAAATACATAAAATATTGCAAATGACTGTGGCAACATGAATGCAAGATATGCAATTGTCCAGGCAGACAGTGTTGCAATACTGGCAGCGATTAATCCGAAGTTAATCAGAAAAACCAGATTACGTAATGTTTCGTCATCTGAATATATTTGAATATATGCAAATACACCCCAGGAACATCCAATAATGAATGTAAGCAACACATGACTGTTTAAAAAGAAATGTATGTTCTTTCTATGTTGTAGGTACAGATGAGATATGATGATTCGTGCTATCGATGAAACTATAATCGCAGCACCGATATACAGGGCGTAATCGTGCTGTGGACCATCTTTCAATAATATATACACCAGCAAAGTGGCTAGTATATTTCCGAGACCGCCCGACATGGTTGATTTAAACAGCGGCTCAACCTGCTTTTCCAACAATATTTTTTTTGTATATGAAGTAGGCATATTAAATGTAAAGCAACTTTTTACAATTTACCAACCAGCTTCCAGTACACTCAGCTGACAAATGACTGGATGTGACTCATGCGTCTTGCCACGCATTTTGAAGAAACATTCCTAAATCCCTGATATATAAGAATAGACCAGTATTCTTTAACTGTTAGAATTTTTCCAGATTTGCAGGTGTTATTTTTATATCAGAACCTACATTTACTCTATCTCTTATCCCATTGTATTTATTATGTTTTTAATTGCATACAAGCTTCTGTGCTTAATCTTTACGCCTGATATTACTGCACATCAACTCATTAGGTTGATGTATGTCTCTATGACAACGCCATAGCAGCATTTGTTAGTCATGGATGAGCTGGTTTGAATGCGGCAATGACTCGAAATGGCGGTAATGTTATAAACCGTATATGCACCAGTTACTGCTAAACCGTGAAATCTATGACGAACTCATACAGCAACGCATTCCGCTTGCGAAAAGCTTTATCTGGATCGTGACCGCAGACATCAAAGATATGTACGTGGAAATGTATGGCGGGTTCGCTCCCTTTCTGGAATTACTTGCCGACCTCGTTTCAAAAGGGGTAGCGGTACGCCTGATACATGCCAAAGAGCCGGGCCCTCGGTTCAGAGAGGATTTCGACCAGTATAAAGAACTGGTCGAGAACGAGTTATTCGAACGCGTTCTTTGCCCGCGTGTACATACAAAGGCGGTTGTCATCGATAACGAGATTGCTTTCGTGGGTTCACCCAACCTGACTGGTGCCGGCATGGGCAGCAAGCACAAAGATAAACGCAACTTTGAAGCCGGCTTTTTGTTCGATGATGCAGAGGAAATACAGAAGCTGGTAACATGGATCGACCAGCTGTACCTGGGCGAACATTGTCGCACCTGCAGACGACGCGATTATTGCCCTGATCCGATCGATGAATATCATGCATAATAATGATGATCCAGGCCATCAATTATTATTTAAAACTATACAAATCAGCTTCAAGGGAATACCCTGATAAACAGAACTGACATCTAACCTGACTGTCTACCAGGTTGTGAAGTTAAAGCCGATATATAAATGACAAATGCTTCTTCAATTATGGAGGAACAATATATGGCACACTTAACCAACCATGACTTGCCAACAGCGATCGCGCTCAAACTGCTGCATGTATCGCTAGTACTTGTATTGCTCGTATCAGGGAACCTACTCTACGCTGATCAAACCGATTTAAATGTATTCGAGATAAAGCTGGGTGGCTATCGCTTTCTGCCACAGAAAATACAACTCATCGCTGATCAGCCAGCAATTTTACGCCTGGTTAACACCGATAAAATAACCCCGCATAACTTTACGCTTAAAGACCCGGATGGCGGATTCGACATTGACGTCGATGTCCTGGCTGGTGAAACACTCGACGTAAAACTGATGCCAACAATCGCTGGGCAGTATGCATTTTATTGTAGTAACAAACTTATATTTATGAAAAGTCACCGCGAAAAAGGCATGCAAGGCACATTGATCGTGGTGCCGAAATAGTATGGCAACATAATGCGTATATTACTGGTATCAGCCAATCGCGAGCACCTGCCTGACCCTATATTTCCGCTGGGACTGGCATATATTGCAGCGGCCGTGAAAAATGCCGGGCATGAGATCGACGTGGCTGATCTATGTTTCGGCCGCAATCCGTTAACAGATCTGCGTCGCCAGGTTGCCAGCTTCCAGCCAGAAGTGATCGGTGTTTCATTGCGCAATGTTGACAATGCAGCATACCCGCTGACGGTCGATTACCTGGCTTTGCACCGTGAAGTTGTTGACACCCTGCATGCAGTCAGCGATGCACCGGTCGTGCTCGGCGGCTCCGGTTTTTCTATACTGCCTCAGGCCTATATGCGTGAGCTTAATGGTGACTGGGGTATCGCCGGAGAAGGTGAGCGCGCCTTTGTCGCCCTGCTGCAAGCACTGCAACAGGGACTGGACCCATCTTCAATACCCGGTGTCATTTCAGCCGAATCGAAACCTGGCCTTTCATCAAGCATGCCATTACAACCACAACGACCCTGGAACTGGGCTGAAGATCTGCTACCGCTACGCAGTCCATTCGATTATGCTCGCTACATCCGTCGCGGAGGTTGCGGCAACATACAAACCAAGCGAGGATGTGTTTTCAAGTGCAGCTACTGCACATACCCGCTACTGGAAGGTAACCGCTTCCGTGCACGTGATGCAATCGATGTTGTCGATGAAATCGAAAACCTGCAACAGGAATACGGTCCACATCCAATCTTTTTTGTCGATTCCATCCTGAATTTCCCACATGGCCACGTCGAGGCGATTTGTGAACAGATTCTACTGCGCGGCCTTAACCTTCGCTGGAGCTGCTACGCAACACCGATCAAGCTCGACCGCCATCAGGCACAGTTAATGGCACGAGCCGGATGTGAAGGCATCGAGCTGGGTACAGATGCGGTTGATGACGAACAATTGTCACGCCTGGGAAAATCATTCAATGCTGAGGTTGCTGAACGCGCCAATCGATATTGCCTTGAAGCAGGCTTGCGTGTTTGCCAGACCATCATCTTCGGTGCGCCAGGAGAAACCGAATCGAGTGTACGTACAACCTGTCGTGCCTTGAGAAACATGAAACCAACAGCCGTCGTTGCAATGACCGGTGTCCGACTTTATCCCGGAACACCTTTATCACAATCATTGATCAAGGAGGGAAAAGTAAAAGCTGATGATATCGGCCTGTTACCAACTTTTTACATTGATCCCGAGATCTCTGATTTTCTTCCGGGTTTTCTGCAACAACAGGCCTATGAAGCTGGCAACTGGGTACTACCCGGCCTTGTTGAACCAATACTGCCCGGCAGTCAGCGTATCCTTCGCGGCCTCGGAATCTCTGGGCCTTTATGGCGTTTGTTTCACAAGCCCTGGATGCAGCGTCTGTACCGTGGTAATTTCAAGCGCACCAATACCAGCTGGGGCGTACCAAACGCAACAAAGAAGGTTGTTTGACGTTACATACAAATCCCTTACATCAGCAATCATAGACAGGATTGTGCGGTGTTACCCGTCTTGTCCATAGCAGATAGTGTCCAGCACGACAGCTCACAATAGTATAAAAGATAGGACTCATCTCGTTTTCATGATAGAAACACACTTACTAGAAATATCCACGAGCTGAGGCTATGAACAACTCAATTTTCATGGGCGGCAACGGTATAACCCAGGTTGATCTCAATGCGCGAATGGCCAACCGTCACGGCTTGATTGCCGGGGCCACCGGTACCGGTAAAACCGTGACCTTGCAAGTGCTGGCGGAGGGCTTCTCGCGACTGGGAGTTCCCGTTTTCCTGGCGGATGTAAAGGGCGATTTATCCGGCCTGGCTCAAGCCGGTTCATCTAACGATAAAATTAAACAACGCTTGCAGAAGATCGGCATGGATAACTATTCAACGCAACCCAGCCCCGTGCTGTTCTGGGATATATTTACTAACGCGGGGCATTCGGTACGCACCACGATGTCGGATGTCGGTCCACTGATGCTGTCCAATCTGCTTGAACTGAACGAAACCCAGACTGGCCTGTTATACAGCGCGTTTGATTTTGCCGATGACAATGGACTGCTATTGCTCGATCTGAAAGATTTACGTTCGCTGCTGAGCTGGATGGGTAATAATGCCAGGGAGCTGCGTAACGATTATGGCAACATAACGTCGGCCAGTATCGGCGCGATCCAGCGTCGCTTGCTGGTACTGGAACAGCAGGGTGCAGAACACCTGTTCGGTGAACCCGCCTTGCAATTGAATGATTTGATGATCAGAGATTTCTCCGGTAATGGCGTTATCAGTATTCTGGATGTAACAGAACTGATGGCGAAATCTCCGCGTTTGTATGCAACGTTTTTACTGTGGCTACTGGCAGAAATGTTTGAACAACTGCCGGAAGTCGGCGATGCTGAAAAACCCAAGCTGGTGCTGTTCTTCGATGAAGCGCATTTGTTGTTTAACGATGCACCCGATGCACTGCTCGACAAGATCGAACAGGTCGTGCGTTTAATTCGCTCCAAGGGTGTAGGTGTCTATTTCATCAGTCAGAATCCGCTCGATATACCCGATAACGTACTGGGACAGCTGGGTATGCGCGTACAACATGCACTACGAGCTTTTACACCTCGTGACATCAAGGCAGTGAAGGCCGCCGCACAGACATTCAGGGAGAATCCGCAACTGGATACAGAATCTGTACTGACCGAGCTGGGAACAGGTGAAGCGCTGGTATCGGTATTAAACGAAGACGGTAGTCCGACACCCGTCGAGCGAATTCTTATACGTCCGCCATCATCGCGTATCGGCCCATTGACTAAAGATGAACGCAAGGATGTACTGGATCGGTCACCACTCAAGGGCAAATATGACACCGAGATTGATCGTGAATCGGCTTATGAAGAACTCAACAGACGTGTGCAGAAAATGCAACAGGCCGAAGCCGAACAGGCAGAAAATGATGCGAAAATCAGTCACAGCAAACCAGCCCGTCGCTCCAACCGCCAGAGTACCGGTGAAGCCTTTTTGAAAAGCGTGGCCAGAAGTATCGGCAGCCAGATCGGGCGCCGTCTTATACGCGGCATACTGGGCACGATGAAATAAAAACAGTTGCCTCTGAAGGGCATTTCGTCACAATCTACGTACGGTTATTTTATTGTTACCAGTAAGCCAGCAGACGACCACTATCGACCTTGTGTTTGAATTTTCGCAGCGGGCGTTTGCCCTTGGCTATGCACTGGCCGGTTTCGATATCAAAGGCCCACTCGTGCTTGGGGCAGGTCAGTGTTTTACCCTCCAGTGAAAGGTGCGGAATATCGGTCACCTGGTGAGGGCAACGACTATCGTAAACATTGATGTCATCGCCCTTACGATAGGTAAACAGATGACGGCCATCGATCTCAAAGTAGGCAGCCTCCTGCTGAGGAATATCGGCTTGTGCTGCGATATCGTGCCAGCCAGGTTCAGCATCGAGGTTCTCCGGACGAAATTCAGGAATGTCCATATCAAGCAGGATTTCCGTGGCCCAGACGATCTTGGCAAGGCCAAGTACCGGGAAAGCCATCATTAGCGCATCGATAATTTCATTGGGACTGGCGCCATTACGCAGTGCTCGTGTCAGATACTGACGAAAACCGCCTTCGGTCTGCACCGCTACCTTGGTGATAACTGAAATCAGGTCCCGTGTGCGTGTATCGAGGTGCGTATCCGATTTCTTCAGGAAGGTGAAGTAGGCTGTCATCGCCTCTGGTCGTGCCTTTACCAGGTAATTCAATGCATCACTCATCGATATCCTCCAAATTAGAACGTTTTTTGATTAATCAATGGCGATAAGTTAGCTGATTTACTCAAAAATTCATACAGTAAATTTCAGGTGACCTGCAGGCGATTTACTGTTTAACTGATGATCAAGTACGTTTCACGTTGAATATTGGGACATCTTTGACTCACTACAAAATCATCATACTGCTTGTTCTTGTAGTTACAGGTGTTGTTCTTCAGCTAACAGGCACCATTGATTCTGAACAGTTAATATCAATTGCAAGGCAATACGCCGACCATTGGTGGCTGGGAGTGGCGTTGGTAGTAATACAGGCGGTGATGTTTACATTCGCTATCGCCGGCTCTTCGATGGTGTGGATATCAGCAGCTCTGTTCCCACCTGTTATATCAACTGCCATCATAGTTGCAGGTACAACACTGGGTGGTGTATCAGCTTATTTATTTTCACAACATCTCAGCGGTGAATGGACGCATAAAGTCAAACACTCGCGTATATACAGATTGCTGAGCAAGGAGGGCGGTTTTATTACCCTGTTTGCCTTGCGTGTTATGCCGGGATTTCCACATTCGGTTATCAACTACAGCTGCGGGTTTTTACACATAAGGCTGATCAATTTTATCCCTGCCGCTATTCTGGGTACCGCTATTAAAACCTATGTATATTCAGTCATTATTTACAATGCAACAACAGCGGGCGCCTTGACCAGGGCTATTGATATTTCAACTGTCTGGCCTTTACTGGCACTGTCGTTGTTAATACTTGCCGCTATTTTCCTAAAACGTTATCTGAAGTATAAATAATGTTGCAAATTTCCACTAATGTTTCCATTCCAGATAATGAAATCGAGCTCGTGGCGATTCGCTCTCAAGGCGCAGGCGGACAGAATGTCAACAAGGTCTCTACTGCCATACATCTACGATTTGACATCAAGGCATCTTCATTGCCTGAATTTTATAAAAACAAACTTTTGAAACTCAAAGACAAGCGCATCAGCAAGGACGGCATTATCGTTATCAAGGCGCAGCGCAGCAGAAGCCAGGACATGAACAGGGAAGAAGCGTTAAGCCGCTTGCAGGCGTTGATAAGCAGTGTTGCAACATCCCGTAAAAAACGTGTTGCAACCAGGCCAACACGTCGGTCGCAGCAACGGCGAATGGATGAAAAAACCAAACACAGCAGGGACAAGGTGCTGCGCAGGAAGGTTGATACACAGTGACGCACATCAAGCTATATGATGTTGTTTACTGTCAATCTGCATACTGTCAGATCGATTTTAAACAATAACAACAGTTGTTATCTGTTGTTTGATCGTCAATATCCAGGCGTCGACATTTCTCCATACATCGCCGATACCAGCATCATGCAGACAATCAGTATTGTAAACAATGCCGACATTATATCTTTATTGCTTTTATTTACAGTTAGTTAAATTACTTTATTAATGTATTTTATTACATGAATGCACAAGACCCTATTCGATGAGTGGCCTATTTTGAAGCACCCCTGGATGCTATAATTTACATCAAGCAAGTCACTATATTATCCTCTCGACCTGCTTCATAAATGAGCCAAAATTTTTCGTTGTATACATTTATTGCTGCACCTTCTTACAACAGTTCAGGTGTGTTATATGTTAAAGAAAAATTTACTCCCCGCATTATTATGTCTAACAGGACTTTTCTGTCTTAGTTCATGCAGCAGTGGTGGCAATTCTGGCACAACGGTCGCGGGTGGCGGTCGCGGCGGTGCCGAATATGGATTTTTGACCCTGAGCATTACCGATGCACCGATTGATAATGCTGCCGAAGTCTGGGTGCAGTTTGATGGCATCGAGCTCATGCACGAATCTGGTGCTACAGATCAACAATCCATTGTCATCATGTTTGACAAGCCAATGAGCATAAACCTGCTCGAGTTACAGGGCGACAATAGCAAGGTGCTGCTTACCAATGAAATATTACCCACTGGCTTTTATAGCTGGGTCGATCTTAAAATCACCGCTGTTAAAGACGGCATTATGGACTCATATATCAAGCTAAATGACGGCACAGTGTATGAACTCGATATGCCGAGTGGTAGTGAAATAGGACTCACAATCGTTGGTGGTCTGGAGATTATTGCGAATACGTCTTCTGCCAAGACCATCGATTTTGATCTGAGAAAATCTATTTTTGAGATTATCCCCGGCGACTTCGAGGTAAAACCCGTACTTAACCTGGTAAGTAATGATAAATCCGGCAGTATTAAAGGCAAGATAAGATCAGCAATGCTGACATCCAGCAACTGTTCGGATAGTGATCCTGAAACCGGTAATGCTGTATATCTCTACGAGGGGAAGAATATTATACCTGATGATATTGACGGCATCGATCCAGAACCCTTTGCCAGCGCCCTGGTCAAGCTCAATCCCGCAACCGGCAAATATGAATACAGCTTCGGTTTTGTGCCTTTTGGCAAATACACTGCGGCCTTTACCTGTGAAGCCGACCTGGATGACCCAGCAGCTGACGATGTTATTAAATTCGGCACTACCAAGAAAGTTAGAATATTCAAGACTGGAACAAAGAGACTTTCAGCAAGAGCCTTAATTTAACTTTCAATACTGAATTTTTTTACCTGTAATCTGCTATATCAAATTTATCCAGCCACTTGGCCAGATCACTATAGGATAGTGCCGTGGAAAAATGATATCCCTGTACACGGTTACATCCCAGTTTTTCCAGTAAGCGTAGTACCCGGATATCCTCAACACCCTCGGCTACAACCGTCATGCCCAGGTCATGCGCCATGGTTATGGTGGCATTTACTATCGGGTAGTTATTAGAGGTTTCATGTAATCCAATGACAAATGACTTGTCAATCTTTAACTCATTGATTGGAAATTTTTGCAGGTAGGACAGTGATGAATATCCGGTACCAAAATCATCAACAGATATCTGGATACCTGACTCGGCAAATTCTTCGAGAACCCGCGCAGACCTCAATGGATTTGTCATAATAGCGTTTTCTGTAACTTCAATCGTCAGTCTCGATGCAGGATAACCTGTTTTTATCATTATTTCTTTCAGTTCATACAGAAGTGATGTATCCAGAAGGTTTATTGGTGAGACGTTAATAGAAAGCTGAAAATCGCTGTAATTCTCCACTATATTCTTTAACTCGACCGCATGTTTTTCAAACACCAGTAAAGTTAGTTTACCGATCAGATTTTCTCTCTCAGCCAGTGGAATGAATTTCATCGGCGAGATAATACCGAAACGTGGATGCCTCCATTGCGATAATAACTCACAACCACAAGGCTTGTTTGTGTACAGGTCTATTTTTGGTTGAAACACGGCGTCAAACTGCCCCGAACTGAATCCGTCTCTCATTTCAACAGATAGCTGCATGTCCTCGTATCGATGCTTGTCCATATCTTCATGATATGAAGCTACAACCAGGCCTTTGTATTTGGCTTCGTACAT
Source organism: uncultured Gammaproteobacteria bacterium (assembly GCA_963807785.1). GTDB lineage: Bacteria > Pseudomonadota > Gammaproteobacteria > SZUA-229 > SZUA-229 > JABDQW01. Next base: position 65,537 of record CAWEEC010000033.1, read on the forward strand.
GGCAATGTCGGCGTGTTGAATCAACAGCTCCGGTGTTTTACCGTCTTCAGGAAACACAGCAATACCAATACTGGTTCCAACCTGCAATGTATGACCGTTTACCTGAAATGGCGGCTCTATTGAATTTGCCAGCTTCATCGCGATATTCTCTGCCACCACGCGCTCTGTTCCTTCTATAATCGCACAAAATTCATCACCACCTATTCTGGATACCGTATCCGATTCACGTATCCCTGCGTTAAGTCTTGCTGCAACAATTCTCAGCACTTCATCTCCTACGCCATGACCGAGTGTATCGTTGATATCTTTAAAGCGATCAAGATCCAGTAACAAAACCGCAAATGAAGTTTTATCCCTGGTACCACGTGTCACAGCATGGTTCATCCGATCGTCATTCAGCGTCCTGTTAGGAAGCCCCGTAAGCTCGTCATGCATTGCCTTGTAATGCATACGCTCTGCCAGCTCTACCAATGACCGCCGCATTTTCTCCAGATCATGTGATAAATAATCCACTTCTTTTATTTGCGTGGAAATATTGACTACATTTTCAGTTTCGCCTTTTGCCACGTTTCTTGACCAGCTACTCAACGCTCTCAATGGACGCGTTATGATTCTGGTAATTGACCCTAGCAAGAAAAGCACGGCCAAAAAGTAGAGTCCTAATATAAAAAGGCTTCGCTGATTAACAGTATCCAGTTTATCCAGTACGACAGCTTCATCAAAGCCGAGCTTTAAAATACTGTCATGGGATCCACTTAGAGAAATTTTCAATGGTATCGACATGAAATACACGCCATCGTCGTGTTGACCAATATAGTCGTCCTCGATGTATGTATCTGCCGTAACAGAAGTACTATCTTGCGGACTGATTATATTACCCTGCGGGTCCTCTATCTCTATAAAAAGAATTTCCCCGCTGAGTAACGCGTAGTCCATAAATGTTGACAGGCTATTTTTATTTTTTGCCAGGTTGACCACGGAAAACAGATCGGCAAGCAGGCCCGCAATTTCCCTCGCATGACCGATAAACTGCTCCTCAGCCGTGCTCTTGAATGCCTTATTGATGTTTATGTACAATACCGGCAATAAAATAAGATGGATTAAAAGCACGCCAGCCATAACATGGCTGGTTAAACCGAATCGTTTGTTTCTGGTAATCACTACCATAGAACCTTAACAACCTCGATATCCTGCATTTTCTCCACAGCCGCATACTCTATAAAACTTATATCGCCCACATTACTGGTTAAATGCAAATTCAACTCGTTGAGCATGTCAAACTCCCTGATTTCTTCCGTGCCTTTTCTGAATATACGCTTGATGATCTTTCGCTTGTATGCACCTTCAGTCATATGCATTACATTTTTAAGGAACTGCTCGTAAATCTCTTTGTTATAAAGATTTATAACAGGTTTTTTGATCAATTCGCTGTCAGCCGATTTCAACCCGAGGAATATACGTCTGATATCGCGATCACTGATCGACTCGATCCCCGAACCTTTAGCAGCAATCAACACAACTTTTTCCTCTGCATACAACGGATTGATGATAATCGCCATAGACAGTGCTACCACAGCCAATATAAACACAGAGTGTTTACAGGCTCGAATCAGGCATTCTGGTATGTATATATTCATATCGATACCTAGAACACAAAATCCAGACCAAGCGCAATCGACCTGGTATTACCACCAACAGGCACAACTATCCCTTTATCATCTACTTTGTCGTACTGTATTTTTACTGCGATATTGTTAGCAACATCCCAGCGTAAACCGACACTCGTCGTATAATGCTCCTCGTCATTACCGAGTGAGTTGATATCCTGCTTGAAACCTGACCTTGTTATGTGTGGCGTTAGTTCGCCTATCTGGTAACCAGCTGACAACAGGAAAGCATTGTATTCAACATCATTATCAGGTTGTTTGTAATTGTTGAATTCGGACAGGATTAACAGGTGATCAATAGTCAGGTTGACCGACAAACCAAGAAATTGTTGCTCGATATCGTTAATGACTGAAACACCGCTGATCTCCCTGTCAATCAGGCCCTGCATATGACTCAACCTGACTTCAAGCCATTGATTGGATATTGCGCCTACGACACCAATCATGTTCTTCCAGGTTTCGTCGACACTGGCAGCAAATAACAGGCTCAATAAGTCATTGTCCTCTGACTCTTCGGATCCATAATATATATTTATCCCGGTGTCCCACTGACCGAATGCGGTTTCGTACAGCAGGCTGACACCGTTATAGTTGGTTATTTGCCAGGTATAGACGTCAGGAGGCGGCCTGATCCAGTAGTAGGCATAGCCGATATCGTAGTAATCCGAGTAATAATAAAGCGGCAGGCGTTTGCGACCGGCCTGAACTGACAGTTCCGGTGTGAGGTAATAATTGAGATACAGCCAGTCGATTTCCGGATCGTAATCCCTGGCGCCATGAATGACGAGCTGGGCAATCAGCGATAAGTCATCGCTAAAATAGGAGGATAGTTGCAAACCCAGTGTGCTATCTGGTCCCAGCGAGAGATCCGTATCGTATATCCCTGTTTTTGGATAATCAGCAAGAAATTGCTCGCCTTCGGTGACTTTGCCTACCGCGACCGAACCAAATCCATTCAGTCTGACTTCTGCTGACAGCGGCTTGTAGATCAACAGGGCGGAAAATATCACCACCGCTGTTAGTAATTTTTGCAAGCCCTTTTCCTTTATCAACACCATCCATAAAGTATAGGATTTTTTGTCTATTTTTCAGACATTTAGTGTGGTTTTAAGGCATTGACATATTTGTTGTAATTACAGGCACCTGCGGATGCTGGTGTGGAGCAAAACATGAAAACTACAGGGCGGACACTGGGCAACACGTTTGCAGCGGGCAGGGAGCAAAGTACAAATCGCAGAAAACGGGTGCAGGACGACTGCCTGTGGACGTTACCGTGACGCGTTCAGGATTTGCGCACGAACAGGACAGCAGGGCATACAAGCCGATGAATTATCTCAGGTTGATACCCCTGCGCACAGGCCTGTCGGAATACAGCCCTGGCCTGTGATGCGGTGTCGAAGCAGGCTTTTGTGGGTAGCTACCGAAATGAGCCCGAGGCTTGCGCGGCCACCACAGCGGATTCCAGCCCACGTATACCTTTGTTTCATAGACTTGCGGCCTTGCCGACCTTTGCAAAGCCAGCCGCTCCAGCCGTTCCTTCGCGGCTTTATCCCGCTGTGCTTCACGTTTCTCGCGTGCTTCAGTCAGCGCCTGTGCAGTTTGCCTTATTCTATCGAGGCGTTGACGCGTGTCTTCAACATATTCGTCAGCAGGCCCCGGGATGATCGTGATTTGCTGAATTGAAACACTGTCACGCGGCAAGCTTGTCGAATAGGTGACCTTGCCGTCGCTATCCACCGTCTTGTAGACAGCACTGGACATATAGTTTCCTGTGCCATAGCTGGTCAAATATCCTGTCGCATATAGCGGCTGTGCTAAACAAAGCAACAGCAAACCCGACATGGATACTACTGGTGAAACACGAAATGCCATACGCGCACCTGTAAGCTGTTTTTTATCTCATTTCATCGTTAATGTGTATATCGTCGCTCCAACCGCTTTATTATTCAAGTGGATAAAAGCGTGCATGGCTATCAATAAATGGTAGTGTCGGCGCATTTCTATATTTGTCATAATTACCGGATTAACCAATCAGGAACTACATGATGCCCAGAGTGACCGTCATCGGCGCAGGATTTGCCGGTTTAACCGCAGTGAGGCAATTGCGCAAACTCAGTAAAGACGTCGAAATCACCCTGATTTCACCACGCGATGAATTGCATTATTACCCTGGAATCATCTGGATACCAGGCGGACTTCGCAAGCGCGAAGACCTGGTGGTGCCCCTGGGTAACTTCTTCAAGCGAATGCATGTTCATTTCCATCGGGGCAAAGTCACCGGCTTGAGTGACGATGGCCGCACAGTCCAGACCGAACACGGTGAAGTATCCAACGACGGACTTATCATCGCTTCGGGTGGCCGTTTCATCAAAAAACTACCCGGTATAGAACATGCAATCACCCCCTGCGAGGGCATTGAGGCAGCCGAGAAAATTCGTGACCGCCTCAACGAACTGGATGGCGGGACAATTGCGATCGGCTTTGCCGGCAATCCAAACGAGCCCAGTGCGATGCGTGGCGGACCAATGTTTGAATTTCTGTTCGGTACAGACACGTTGTTACGCAAACAGAAAAGACGCGCTAAATTCAAGCTGGTTTTCTTCAGTCCAGCACCGCAGCCAGGCAATCGACTCGGGCCTAAAGCCGTAAACAGCCTGCTTGCCGAAATGAACAAGCGTGATATCGAAACACATCTTGGTCACAAGATGAAAGGCTTTGGATCAAATAAAGTGATGACTGAAGGCGGTGAGTTCGCAGCCGACCTGATCATGTTCATGCCCGGCATGACCGGAAACACCTGGTTTGATAACAGTAGCTTGCCACGATCTCCAGGGGGACTAATCAAGGCCAACCGCAACTGCAAGGTGGAAGGCCTGCAACAGGTGTACGTTGCTGGCGATTCCGGCAGCTTTCCCGGTCCGGACTGGATGCCAAAGCAGGCACACATGGCGGACCTGCAGGCAGAAGCAGCCGCGAAAAACCTGGTTGGTGAATTCAACGGAACATCGTCCAGTGCCACATTTAAAGTTGAGCTGATCTGCATTGTCGATTCCAATGATAAGGGTATGCTTGTTTCACGCACTGAAAAGAATAATTTCATGTTGCCTGGTAATATCATATTTCACTGGATAAAACGTGGATTTGAATGGTGGTATCTTGGTAAATATCGCTGAACGAGAGGTGGGGAATGATGAGTGACAGTAACTCAAATAAACCAGTCCCGGGCAACAGCCGGCACAGGCAAGCTGTCACCGAGAAAAAATCTAAACCCGAACAACTAAAATCAAACATGAGCATGAGCATGCACGATGGTGTTGAGGTGTGGTGTGATTGCTGCTCCTGCGAAGCTGAACCATACTGGATCGAGGCGATGCAGAATGATGAGGCGCTGAATCAGGACAGCAAGGATCACATCAGCAAGGATAGCGGTTAGCTTTCTCGCAACCACACCCAAAACATAAGTATGTGTAAAAAATTCTGAAACCTGTCTTGATAATTTTACACTTTCTATAGCTAACGAAATTATAAATTATTGATTAACCGTCAATTTTACAAGGTGGTACGAATATTGCTGTGGTACTGATGCAAATTGCTACAAGGCAATAGTAGCCGTAGCGCAATGATGGCGGCGGTCTCGCTCATAAGTGGGGTCGCCGTTTTTTATTCGTTGTTGATGATCACATTGTGCGAATTTCAATTCTGTAAACGCGGCTCGTAATTTCATGGCTTCAAGGCACTTACATGTTTCGTTATGACGATGCGTAGCTTATTCGGTCAAAGTCCTCACTAATATATCGCTGTATTCTACCGGCGTTTCTACCCATGGAAAGTGTGCACAATTATTGATTACATAATGTTTAGCCTGAGGAATATCCTTTTTATATTGTTCCAGGTTTTCCGGCATGAGCACATCTTGCTTGCAGTAAATAAGCCGGATAATTTTAGCTGAAAGCAATTTAATGTCTGCTTTTGCAAGCGGGCTCTGGCGATATTCTTGCCAGATCTGTACATTCAGCGTGTTGTTAGTGTCACTGGCATCAAACCCGGCGGAATAGTCCCAGCCTTGTTTTGCATTAATAAAATAGCTGGCGATCTTGCTGCGAAAACGATGCCGCAGCTCATTCGGTGTATCAATGTCTTCGATCTTAAGCTGTGATTCGACGTATGGGTGCACATAACGCTTGAGTTCGATGTTTTCCAGACTGTTTAATTGCGGATCGACAGGATTGTTCAACACCAGTGCTTTAACACGTTCGGGATATTGTCTGGTAAAAAGCAGTGACTGCAACGCACCCCATGAATGCCCCCAAAGCACAACAGGCTGTTGTGGTAATACCTCGGTCATATCTTCAAGCCATTGCTGCAAAACAGGGGTATCCGGTCTTATTTCCAGCTGCGCATTGTCACCCACACCACGCATATCCCAACGACATACTTTAAATTGATTGCGTAATAGTTGCTGTATCGGCTCAAGGTTCCATGTAGTAAATGCCGGGCCACCACCGATTAAATACACAGCTTGTCCGCTGCCCTGGCAATGTATGGTGATTTCTGCCTTGAGCGTTGATGCGCTCAAGGCGAGAATCAGCACAAGGCTGAAATGTTTTAACTGTCCCATGCTTGCCTATTGGCCTAATTGCCTTGCCATGGGTGAAACTCGCACTGGCAGGTGTTGCTTGAGGATGTTTTTAATCTCCGGTAATTTAAAGGCAAGCGCACCGTAGCTACTGTAATGAGGAAGTTTTGCTGCAAGCGAATCGATAACTTCAGCTTTATCCGCACCAATAAAGCCGAGGGACATGCGACTATTGCCGGTATCAAGCAATACTACAGCGTGGTCACCCGCAGTAAACTTCTTATTGCCTATGCTGGCTGTATTTTCTGTAACTTGCTGGGTAGCTGTAGAAAAACGTTGCAGATTCTGTTCAAAAAGTTTGTTTTGCCAGCCAAGCAACCAGACAGCGGTTTCATCAGGTATCGCCTGCAACGCGATATCTTCAACAACTGCAACGTTTTTATAACGCTTTGACCACGCGTCAGCCAGCTGCTTCCATGCACTGGCTTGCTCTTTAGTTACATCCGTGGGCAATACCAGCAACTGTTTCTTTGCACCAAACAAGCGGCCTAATGAAGCAGGGCGCTCATCCGGATGCAGCAAACGAAATACATCAAAGTCAGGGTCGAGTACGATTGCTTGCGGGCGCTGCTTGTACTTCAGCTCAATCTGGTTATGTTTTTCTGAAAGCTTTATCAACTCGCGCACAGCCTGTTCATTGCTTTCCAGCTTTACCTCGATCGGCAGTTGCAGCTCATAGCTGGGTCCAGTCTGAGTTTGATCGATTGTCACTGTCAATAGATAGCCATCGATAATCTTGCTGACAGATACGTCACTCAATACTATTTCCGGCGCACCGGTTAGATAGAGCCATTGTTCAACAAAATCCCTGTATTGATCAGCGTTACCCGAATACAACTGTTGAATAACATCGAGAAAATTCGCTGACTTGAAACGGTAACGCTGCCATAATCGCCTGATATTAGCATCGAATTTTTCATCACCGGACTGCATTCGCAACATATGGAACAGCATCATTGACTTGCTGTATCCTACCGCCTGGCTGGCTTCATCATGCCGCGAGTTAAAGTCAGCAAGCGCAAAATCACGTTGTTCGGCTGCAAAATTGGCATAGCGTTCAAGCGCTTTACGTCGATATTCCCTGTCCTTGCCTTGTTGCTCATTACTCAGGTGATCAGACATGTAGGCGGTGAGGCCTTCGCTCCAGTTACCTGCGGAGAAATCGATATAAACGCCATTACCCCACCAGTTATGAAGGATTTCGTGCGGTAGTGAAGTATATAGTATGAACGGCAGTCGAATCACGCGCGAGCCGAGCAGGGTAAACGAGGGCATACCGTACCCAGTCTGCCAGCGGTTTTCCACGATGGCAAACTTGGCATAGGGATAAGGACCAATCCACTCACTGTACATGTTGAGATATTCAGCACTCGCCTGCAGATAGCGTTGTGCCAGCTCCGCATCATCATCGATAAGATAGGCAACGATCTCAATACCATCCTGCATTTGCGAGTAACGTTTGTAGCTACTGGCCAGCAGATAGATATCATCCTGTGGATGAGGCATATCAAAGATGAAGCTGCCATCCACACTCCGGCGCTTACCCTGGCTGACAATTTCCCAGTTTTCTTCGCCCTCTACCTGCAACCTGAACGTGTACCAGGGATAATTGTCGAAGCGGGGCACCCAGTTACTGGCACCATCAAGATAGACGCCCTCACTGCCCAGTACTGATTCGGGCATGGCGAATGGGCCCCTGGTTCCAGCAGATGTTATTATGCCTTCATAACCGAGCTGAACCTTTCCATCTGGAGGCAGTCTGTTAAGTTGATACTGACGCAAGCGGCCATCTGCAGATTCACCCAGTAAATTAAGTTCAGCGCCATCTGCCTTTAGCGTCAAACTGCTACGCAGTGTAAATACAGCAGTTTCAGTATTCGCTGGCAATTGCAGGTAATCTACTACGCTAATGCGTGCCTGTTCCGGTAGTAGCTTTACATGCAATTCATGATGGATAGTTTCTGCTTCGATCGCGGCGGAAGCTGTCAGAACTAAAATCAGGCATAACCAGGGATACCCGAAATGAACCAGTCCATATTTGCTTGCGTGAAACTTCATCGTTATCTTAAACCTGGATTTATAGCGCTAGGCATTGGAGGCCTGCTGTTGCTGATAGTTGCAGCAATTGCAATTTCAAACAGTAAGCTGCTGTCTGCAAGTACGCGTATGCAACATACAGTACCTGTATCTGTAATCGATCTGCCCGTGGTGAAACCCGACCAGGCCAGTTCGCTGGCACAAACCCTGGAACAGCTTGACGATACGCGGGTTGTGCTGGTTGGCGAAACCCACACGCGCTACGATCATCACCTGGTACAACTGGAAATATTGAAGCATTTATTTCAAAAATCCGCAAAGCTTGCTTTGGGTGTCGAGTGGTTTCAACAGCCATTTCAACAACACCTGGATGATTATATTGCCGGCGAAATATCAGAGAAGCAGATGCTCTATCGAACCGAATATTTCAATCGCTGGAAATACGATTACCGGCTTTACCGGCCAATTATGCAGTATGCGCGTGAGAATAACATTCCGGTTATTGCACTCAATGCTTCACGAGAGTTGTTAGCAGCTCTGGCTGAGTCGGAGCCCGATGAATTATCAGCAGAATTGAAGTCACAGTTACCAACAAGCTATGACTGGTCAGACAAAGACTATGAGAATCGCCTGCGTGACATGTTCAACCTGCATCCTGACTATGCGGGTGAATTTGAGGACTTCTTGCGTAGCCAGCTGACCTGGGACGAAAGTATGGCCGAGCGCACGGCAAACTACCTGGAGCAGCACACGGATACGCGCATGCTGGTGCTTGCCGGGAGCGGTCACATCATGTTTGGTTCGGGCATTCCTCGACGTATCCAGCGCCGTGTGCCTGTAGAACTGGTGTCAATACTGGTTTCGGAAGACTTCCTCCCGGTAACTGAAGATATCGCTGACTTCCTGGTTTTGTCAGCTGAGCAGTCACTGCAGCCTGTCGGCCTTATTGGCGCCTTGCTGGAAGCTGAAGGACGGCTGGTTATCATCAAGGATTTTTCACACAACAGCGCCATTAAAGATGCGGGCCTGCCAAAGGGGGCGGTCATCATTGGTGTTAATGATGATGCGGTAGAAAGTTTTGCTGACTTCAAGCTGGCGATAATCGACAAGAAACCAGGTGATAGCATCGAACTTCACTATCTCGATAATGCTGAAGAAGGCAGTAAAGACAGAAAGTCAGTTACAGTTGAACTCAGATGAATTACAACGAATGAAATGCGGGGACGAGTGACCGTTCTATGCCTGATATCCATCCGGCATCTCAACAGGTGTCCAGGTAGAGCAAAAGAAACTTAAGTTCTTTGCCGCCCAACCTTCAGACTTGGCAAATTAGTGCTGCTTATTATATGAAGCACGATACCTGTACCGGCAAAAAACACCACGCTTGCCATCATGCTTGCTACTGCAGGATTAGCTGTTCCATCACTTAGATAGCCTGCAACTACACCGCATGCAACAGCGGTGAAATAGCTGACTATGGCGATTCCCATCAATACCTTCTGAATCATACTGCGCTGCTTCATAGCACGTTACCTCAGAACAGTGGTTATCAGCAGGAAGTATACATAATTTCAGGCCCTTGAGAAGTGCAATAAAACAGGTGTATTAGCTTTTCAACAACTACTTATATTTTCGGCTGATACAGATTTGACTGTTTGCTTGATTCAGGTCAGTGATTACGCGTTGTTAAACTGCAAACTATGGTATTGATACAGTAATTTACACAAAAGGTGATGCATATGCGTATTCGGCTACTCAAAAACCTGGCCATGTTGATCGCCGTGTATTTTTCCTGCAGCCTGTCTCTACAGGCAACAGAAATAACACGGGGCGTCATGCTCAGTAACTCCTGTGCAGCCTGCCATGGCACCGATGGCAGGAGTCCGGGTGCAATGCCCAGCATAAATGGTAAATCAGCAGAATTTATCTCGCAGGCATTGCTTGATTTTCGTCAAGGCAGGCGTTCAGCCACGGTGATGGGACGTCATGCCAGCGGCTATAGCGACGAAGAAATCAAGCTGATCGCAGAGCATTTTTCCACACTGCCATAGGAGCGAATAATGCACAATCCACAACGCAGAAAATTTATCAAATTCATCGCCAACAGTAGCGCGATGCTTGCTGCATCGGGTGTGTTATCGGCCTGTAGCAAGGCACCGCACACGGCAAAAGTGGTTATTATCGGCGGCGGTTTCGCTGGCTCTACCTGTGCCAAGTACCTTCACAGGTTTGACAGCAATCTTGATATCTCGCTGGTTGAACCTGCCACAAACTATATAACCTGCCCATTCAGTAACATGGTCATCGGTGGTATGCAGCAAATGGATTCCATTACCCATGATTACGCAGCACACACAAACCGTGGCATTAACGTATTACATGCCGTGGCTCGGGATGTAGATGCAGTGGGAAAAAAAGTAACACTCGATAATGGAAATGTACTGGCTTACGATCGTCTTGTTATTGCTCCCGGTATCGATTTCAAGTGGGAAGCCGTCGAAGGCATGAATGCAAAGGATGCAGAAATAATTCCACACGCCTGGAAGGGCGGGGCACAAACGATACTGTTAAGAAAACAGCTGTCCGCCATGCCTGACGGTGGAGTAGTCATCATCGCACCACCTGAAAATCCTTTTCGTTGTCCGCCGGGGCCTTATGAACGCATCAGTTTGATCGCACATTATCTCAAGACACACAAACCCAGGTCTAAAATCCTGGTGCTGGATGCCAAGGACAAGTTTTCCAAACAGGCATTATTCAAGCAGGCCTGGCAACAGCTTTACCCGGGAATGATCGAGTGGATTGGCGCCGCTGATGGTGGCCGGGTTGATGAAATCGACGTTACCACACGTACACTTCACACGGAATCCGGTGAAGCACACAAGGGTGACGTGGTGAATTTCATACCTCCGCAAAAAGCGGGCGCACTGGCAGCCCGAGCCGGCCTGACGAATGCTGATGGCTGGTGTTTTGTTAACCAGAAAACCTTTGAATCGAAAGCGCATGCAAACGTCTATGTCATCGGAGATGCGTGTATCGCGGGCAAGATGCCCAAGTCCGGTTTCGCAGCAAACAGCCAGGGCAAGGTATGCGCAGCAGCGATTGTGTCTTCTCTAAGGGGAACAAGCATGCCCGATCCTTCCTATGTCAATACCTGCTACAGCCTGGTCGCACCTGATTACGGTATATCTGTTGCCGCCGTTTACCGTTTTAGCGAAACTGAAGGTATCTACAAGAGTGGCGGTGGCGTCAGCCCGCTGGATGCCGATAGCATGTACCGCAATCAGGAAGCTCGCTATGCCAGGGGTTGGTATGACAGTATAACGATGGATTCGTTTGGATAATGACAACCCGGCTCATATGCTGACGGCAGCAGGAAAATGTGGATCAATATGTATGCAACTGAAATCAGAATGGAAAATCAAGACCGATAAACGGCCCTTTGAGTTCCACGATTATTCCTGAATCATACTCGGTGGTGAAATAATCATATTTGAACCAGCGGTAACCGCCTATTATTTCCATATATTTCATCGGTCGGAAACTCAGACTCACATCCCATTCTGTTATTCCCGTGAGTGAAGGATTTCTGCTGAATGCCGCAAAAAGACCTGCATTCAGATAGGGCAGGATTTCCCGATATATACCCAGGTCAACATAGACTTCAAAAGTCTTGTTCCTGACATCCGTACTCAGTCCGCTGGCGGAAGCCATATCGATTTTAAAATTTGTACGTGAAACCCCGACAAACGCAGACATAAAAAATTTTTCCCTCAAAACCTTGTCAACGCGTCCGTAGCTGATTGAGGCCATGGTCAGCTCCGATACTGACGTCACCTGGTCAGGTCCGGTTAACTGAAAATTTTCAAGATCAACAATTTTACCGTCGGCTACATCCTGGTTGAAGTCACCATTCGTCTTGGTTACCCGAATCTTTATACGCTCTGTCTCATCTTTTCTTGATAGCGGAAAAGAGGTTCTCAACTCGGTAAAACTGGTGGAATCTGAGCCTTCGAGATTGACAACATTGGTCGAGGAACAGGCCGGCAGCATTGTGATAGCTGCGGCGAGAACTAATAGCCTGTAGAAACGTAACAAAGTTAATTCCATGGATCAATAATAGTGTACACAGATTATGTAAGCATCATCGATGCCAACCTGACCTGAATCATATTTTAATTATTTTTTTCGAAAATCTGATAATTATCAATGCCAATTCATATTGATTTCAATAAGTTGTTACATACTCAAAAAATCCAGTTAACGAGCTCGTGTTATGGAGTATATATGCAATGAATTTTTCTCGTTCACCCATTTTCGAACTTAGAATAATGATTATCGTAAGTATTGTACTTATCGCTGGCTGCTCAAGCGATGATAATGTGGTTAATAATTTAAACCCTGCACCGATCATCCCGGTTGTAACCGCACCTGCCGATCTTAGCGGTATCTGGGAGGGCACGATCAGCCAGGACACAAATAGCTATGATATTGCGCTGGTTTTTTACTATCCGCCTCGAGCAATTGAAGGGCGTGTTATGGGTATCGCCTTGAGGCAGGGTACAGAACAACCCTTTGTTCTGATCGACGCTGGCTATCAGGATGTTACAAATGACAACTTGGGATACGACTATCTCGTGGGTAAAGACGGATCTCACGGTACTTTTATGAAAGTATTCGAGTTCGATAATAACCTGGTTGGTGTCGACAGAGGTTCGATCAGCCTTGACTTATCCGGGAATACACTGACTGGCACGACCACACTGGATATCCTTGGAAAATTCGATACCGTGCTGGAATACTCACTACAGAACGCAAGAGATACCACACTGGCTGATTTGATTGGCTCATGGAGCGATTCCGTGTATGGCTGGGATGATGCCGCAGCGGGCACATCATTAACCGTTAATGCTGACGGCACAGTATCCGCACTGGCAACAGGCGCAAGTAGCTGCACAGGTTCAGGCCTGGTAGTGGACATTGCGAATTACAATATTTATCTGTTTGACGGCGCTGCGAGCAACGCTGGTATTGCGCTCAGTACTTGCGGCACCAGGGTTTTTAATGCAGGAACACCGCTGCAGACGCTTGAAGATGTAAATGGTGATTACGATGGCATGGGCGTCGTTGTCGAAGATGACTCGGGCAACGACATCCTGGTGGTTATACTGTCAAGCACACTGTCAAAGACGCCGTCGATGGCAACCTACAACGAGTTCATCAAGAACTAGCAGAATGCACTATCAATAACTACATAAGGCCTGATATTCGGGCCTTATGTATGCTGGCAACTCATCAGGCCTCAACTCAGGTCGCGCGCATACTGCTTGAGTAGGCCCAGTTCAATAATTTCCAGCGCGCGTTCATGTGTCGCCCGCAAAAAGACGGATGGCGCGCAGCCTGCATCATAGGCCTGCAACCAGCGGGAAGCACACAGGCACCACTTGTCGCCCGGTTTAAGGCCGGGAAAGCCATATTCCGGCACGGGCGTAATCAGATCATTGCCGGCAGTAAGGCTGAATTCGAGAAATGTTTTATCGACCTGGGTGCACACGGTGTGTGAGCCGGTATCCTGCGGCCCCGTTGAGCAATTGCCGTCACGAAGGAAGCCGGTGAGGGGATCGAGGCAGCACAGCTCCAGCTCCGTGCCCAGTACATTCAGTTCTGCAGTCATAGTCAATACCGGATATTTCAACGCCAACCAGGTAACAAACACTGCATCCAGGCCGCGACATTCATATGTACAGGCAAGCGTGTATTTACTTGCGCAAAAGCGGGTTACAGTTTTTTATCGTTACCTGTCCCTGTAGCAGGTTACCACGAGAATATTCGCGAAAATGACAGGTGTTCGTAACCGGGTCGTAGTTTTCTATCCATAGATTATCATCTTTCCAGGTTGCAGCCAGATGCAGCTGGCCTTGAGGAACAGATACTGTCATCACACCACCATAGCGTTTTACAAATATTTGTTGAAAGTGAAAATAGTAAGCACCGAAACCGATCAGCAGAATCACCACAGCACTGATCGTGGCTGTCCTCCATTCATTCATTTTTCCACCAATCAGTACCAGTACTGCAATAACGAGTCCCAGTACCAGCGCCCAGTAAAGATAAGTAACCATGCTTTTACTCCTCAACAATCGGCTATCACCTGATTAAATCATACCGGCAAACAGGCACAACCGCTTCGACATTCCACCACCAGACCGATTATACTTTTCAATCCAGGTTCAAGGAGTATCGCTTATGAAACTCAGTCGCCGTCGTTTTCTCAAGGGTCTGGCTGCTGCGAGTGCAGCGCTCGTTGCCAAGCGTGGTCATACTACTTCATCTGCTCGACTTACTCGAATAATTCCATCCAGTGGTGAACAAATTCCTGCCATCGGTATGGGTTCCTGGCTGGTTTTTGCAATTGACCCGGATAATGAGCAGGAGCTGACAACACGAGAAGCGATTATCCGCGAATTTCTGCAAGCTGGCGGCGGCATGATCGACTCCTCACCGATGTACGGCGTAGCCCAGGATGTTATCGGCCGCAGCCTGAAGCGGATTGATGACCACGCAAACCTGTTCTCTGCAACCAAGGTCTGGACGCATGGCAATCGTCAGGGATTGCTGCAAATGGAAGATTCCCGTTTGCTCTGGGGTTTACCGGGTTTTGACCTGATGCAGGTGCATAATCTGAAAGACTGGGAAACCCATTTACCCAACCTGTTCGAGATGAAAGATGAGGAGGAAATACGTTATGTCGGTGTTACCACGTCGCATGGACGCAGGCACGAGGAAATGATCGATGTTTTGCATTTCCAGCCAGTGGATTTCGTGCAATTTACCTATAACCTGCTTGATCGTGAAGCAGAACAGCAGCTGTTACCTCTGGCAGCTGACAAGGGGATAGCGGTCATTGTTAACAGGCCATTTCAACGTGGTGGCCTGTTTGAAAAATTTGGCCGGCACAAACTGCCCGCATGGGCCGCGGACATCGATTGCGATAATTGGGCGCAGTTTTTTCTCAAGTTTGTTGTATCGCATCCCGCGGTTACCTGTGCTATACCCGCGACTTCACGTGTCGATCATTTGCAGCAAAACATGGCAGCGGGCTACGGGCGCTTGCCTGGGCCGGCGATGCGTAAACAAATGGTCAACTATGTGGAAAGCCTGTAAGGTCAGTAAGCAAAAGTTCGACCATGACTGCAGCCATCCCAGACAAGCCGCTTGCCAGCAGCTTTGTATCCGACAAAGCCGCCGGGCTGTGGCTTTCCGGTATCAAGGAAATGGCCATGCTGAGTGCCCGGATCGATGGCGCAGCATCATTGGCATGGGGTATACCATCATTCTCTACGCCTGCATACATCACGACAGGCGTGATCGAGCAGCTGAAAACAGACGCTGACATCGGCAAATATACGCTGCCCGATGGCCTCAACGAGCTGAAACAGCTGGTTGTACGCAAGCACCAGAGTGAAACCGGCATATGCGTTGATGCACAAGAAAATGTCATGATAACTGCCGGCAACATGCAGGGCATCTACAGCCTGTTACACGTTATAACCAACCCGGGTGATGAAATCATCCTTACTGATCCATGTTTTGCTTCCCATATACAACAGGTGACTATATGCGGAGGGAGACCGGTCTACTGGGCACTGGACGAAGCCAACGCCTGGAGTCTCGATGTCGATGCCCTGGCTGAATTGATCAGCGATAAAACCAAAGCAATCATCATCAATTCACCATCCAACCCGACTGGCAAGATCTTCAGTAAGGAAAATTTGTTACGCATCGGTGAACTGGCAAAAACACATGGTTTCATCATCGTCATCGATGATCCATACAGCAACTTTACTTACGAAAATAAAGCCAGGTATTTCAATCTCGCTTCGGTGATGGATTTACTTGATAACATTGCTTATCTATTCAGCTTCTCAAAAGCCTATGCAATGAGCGGTTGGCGCCTGGGCTATATGATTGTTCCAGCCCATGTGAAAAAGCAGCTTATTAAAGTACATGACCTGAATATGATTTGCACTGCCCGCGTGTCACAAGCCGCAGGCATTGCAGCATTATCAGGCGATGCGCATCACCTGGTTGAATATGAAGCGGCATTTGCACGCAGAAGGGAACTCATCTGTCAACGACTGGATGTAGTTTCTCATGTATTTGACTATAACAAGCCTGAAGGTGCTTATTATATTTTTCCGAGAATACTGGCATCACATCGGAGTTCACATGATTTTTGCCTTGATTTACTCAATAAAATTAAAGTTACCCTGGCACCTGGTAGCGCATTCGGGCCATCCGGTGAAAACCACGTTCGTATGGCATACTGTGTTTCAGAAGATGTTATTAACCTTGCGTTTGACCGGATTGAAGCGCATTTTGGTAATGGCTAAAGATGCCTGTTGCCAGGGCGGTAGAGGCGTAACTTCGAGTTTATGCCGGGTCATAGCCGTAATTACTGTTACTGCTTACTGCTGCTTCGGAGCTGAAGTATGCGCCCGAGCAAGGCAAAACCGAGAATAAAAAAGCCAAAAGGATAGGGAAACAGCCCGGCAATAAATAACAGCAACGTTGCTACCAGCATTAAACTTATGATTAGCAGGGGCACATCGATGCGAAATTGACTCAACATGGTCATATATTTTTTATATTGTCAGATCATTATGAGTATTGCGCAGTTATATAGTTCGACAATTGATTAATATATGAAAAACACACCAACACCGCTTAGCTATGTGATTAACCATCCAGGCCAGTTCTCAATCGATGTACTGAGAGGGTTTCGGAAAAACCAGGGATTGCTGCTCGCCGGAGCTGTTGCATACTACACACTACTGTCAATCATACCTGTATTCGCACTGGTGCTGATTGTACTGTCGTACTTCATTGATACACAGATTTTACTTGAAACCTTATCAACTTTTCTGATGATGGCCACGCCAACACGCAGCGAAGCGCTTACTACACATTTGGAAACGTTTATCGCAAACTGGAAAGTGATCGGGACCCTGGGAATACTGTTATTACTCTTTTTCAGCTCGCTCGCATTTACCGTACTGGAAAATGCCATGTCAGCCATTTTTTTTCATCGTCAAATGAAACACCGGCGTCATTTTCTTGTTTCTGCAACAATGCCATACATTTATATATTACTGCTGGCAGCGGGTTTCCTCGTAGTAAGTTTAATGGCTGGCTGGTTACATCAACACAGCACTGATACGCATTCTCTGTTCGGTATCGATTTCAACATGTCCCAAACCACCGCGACTGTACTCTATACCCTGGGCGTGTTTGGCGAGGTACTGCTTCTGACCTCGGTCTACCTGGTCATGCCTGTTGGTCAACTGGCGTGGTCACATGCACTTATCGGGGGCATTGCGGCCACAGCGCTATGGGAACTTACCCGTCATATCCTGATATGGTACTTTTCAACGCTTTCATTTGTCAGCCTTATCTATGGTTCACTCGCAACTACTATTGTGATATTGCTCAGTTTTGAATTTGCCGCAATCATTCTGTTGCTCGGCGCCCAGGTTATTGCTGAATATGAACGTATCGATCATGGCGGTGTAACTCCCCTGGAACAAGAGTGATGACCAGTGAAAGACGATAATCCCGTGCCCGGCGTCTCGAGAACAGAGCGTATATCCGACCAAGGCCTTGCCAGGCTGGAAAAACAGCTCGACTCCGGGATAAATATCAGCGCCCGGGTACTGGCTCAATGGATCAGGCGCTATGGCGATTCAGCGCGCACCATCATAAAGAAGCATGATCGTTATCGTGCAGATTTCGACTGAGTGACTAGCAATTCAGTTTACTTTTTGGCTACAGGAAAAGCCTGCCTGAGGGCATTGATAACACTCAATACTGCTGGCCTGGTTTGCATATCAGGATTCAATTCAAGATAGCGGACAACGATTTGCACAATCTGTTCAGATGCTATATCAGCGGGTACATCCCAGTATAGTTTCGTCACCGAAGTTATGCCTTTTTCCTTGCTCACCATATCTGCCAAATCGGAGGAAGCAATAAAGCCTTCCTGTACACCCAGCACATAACCACCGCATAATCCCGCTTGCAGGGCAGGTTGTAGTCCAGGCTGGCCGCCATCGAGTATTTGTATGAAATTTTTGCACTGGCTCAACAGGTCAGAACCGGAAAAAGCATTCGCCGTTGTAGAAATACCAGCAAGAATAAATGCTAGAATCACGCTTTTCATAGTTTCTTCTCCAGTTAAGAAATGCTGAATTCTAACAAGGAATCCCGGGGCAATTCCGCTGATTTTTTCATCTATCACGATCGCTTAACCGTATCGTGATGTGCCCGACTTGGTAGAATAAGCTACTTTTTATTTGCTGCCGCATATTTGCCGGAGTTTCCATGTTCAAATCTATTAGCAAAATACTGCTTACAGGCTTTATTACGCTGCTGCCAGTGATACTCACGATTTACCTGCTGTACTGGCTGGCCGTTACATCAGAACAGGTAATGGGCAGTGCTTTGCGATTAGTCTTGCCCGATGCAACCTATTTCCCCGGTCTCGGCATGATCGCCGGACTGATTGTGGTTTTTATCGTCGGACTGATGATGAATGCGTACATGATAAGACAGTTGTTTGCACTCGGGGAACAGGTGCTTTACCGCCTGCCCTTGATAAAGACCGTGTACCGCGCATTTCGAGATTTCTTCGATTTTTTCTCACCCAAAGGAAAACAGTTTGGCCAGGTGGTTGCAGTAACATTTAACGGCATGGAACTGGTTGGTTTTGTCACCCAGGAGAATCCTCAGCGTCTGCCAGAGTCATTTCGCGATCGCGACAGCGTGCTTGTATACCTGCCGATGAGCTATATGGTCGGCGGTTACACATTCCTGATACCTCGCAGCGAGTTACGTCCGCTGAAAATGAGCATGGAAGAAGCGATGCGTTTTGTGCTCACTGCAGGTATTACTGGCAAGAACCAGGCCTGATCATCCTGAATATAACACCCATGTCACATGGACATTTGAAGTGGCCAGGTCTGACATCCAGTAACACGTTAATAATCCGCGTTGACAGGCATAATTTCGACATTAAACCAGGGCCGGTGAATTTCTCGGGCAAGGTTTTCATACCCAAGCAGGAGGCACACATTACCGTTTTTGGTTCTGAGCTCGGGACCCATCTGCTTGGGCAGTTCGTAGCCAGCCCGGAAACTGAGCATCAGCTTTGCCAGGCATTTGAATCTACCGACTGGTCTTATGTGCAAACAGGCGAGCTGCGACGCCTCGCCAGAGTGAACACGGACCTCGCCGACAGAGAGATTATTGAAGAAAGCATCATCATGCTGATAGAAATGCCAGGTATGGCGGCGTTTTACTCGAAGCTGAAAACACTGGGGTTAATCAGGCCCGATCATCCGCTGCCGCCACCTCATGTCACGCTGTATACACGAAACTGCGACCTGGGCATTGGCATTCATAGTGACAGCGAGTTAGCCGAACTCAGCTGTGAACACGTCACTTTGCCTGGCTAACGGCTTATCTGTCGGGTCTTTCTAGGCCTGGCAAACGCATCCCGCAACTCATTCTTTGCCAGCTCGAGCACTCTGCGGCGTTCCAGGGGTAACTTCCTGCCCGCACGGTTAATGTAAAAGTTCAGCATCGACATGGCCGAGCGGAACGGATCGACCCGGCGACGTTTACTGCGTAGCGCAGAGCGTTTTAAAGAAAGCGCAATTTCTTTCGGATCCTCCAGAGTAAAAACACCCGCTTCAAGATCAAGCGCATTACTTTTAGAGGTGACGCGCCGCGACCATTTGTTTTTCGCTTTTCTGACCATCTCGGTACTCACCTCCATGAGCATCAGGGTAATTAGACGCGTATTAGAGAGCCTGATCACTGTAACTTCAAGCATTATTACACTATTTGGATATTTAACTCGCAGATACACCGCTACCGATGTTGCAGTTTTTAACGTCAGGCGGTTAAATGAAGCGCAGCTATTTCATGACACATTATTGCGGGAATTTAACTCATGCAACCCATCAAGTATCAGGTCGTAGGCGAGGAAGACTACGCGTTTGTAATCACAATACACTCTGATGGTGAGTATACAGTCAGCAGTGGCACCTACACCAGCGAGCCGCCGCGTGGCGGCAAACTGACCAGCGAGCAGGAAAACGCGCTTCTGGCCGCCATCCATGCGCTGGGGATACCTGATGAACATCCCATGCCCGAAGGTTCCGCTGATGCGTTTAAAGCACAATTGATTATTGGTGAGGGTGGCGATGCCGTTACCTATCCGTTCTGGGAAGGCGCTCTCGAGGAAGATCCGAAATTACAGAACCTGGTTCGCCTGCTCGAGCTGTTGTGATCATGCTCCAGCGCAGAGGACACAGGAAATTTGCTGGCGATGTTAACCGCAATGCACTCGATTGTAGTAGTTCAGACTTGATCTGACATTTTTGTCGATTTTTGTATAAGCGGAAACAGCCTATGTAGGAGTTTTAACATCCTGTTTTCTCGCAGAGGCGCAGAGAACGCAGAGGTAATACCTGTTTTTTTTATTAAAAATATCGTTTTTCTTTGCGGGCTCTGCGCCTCTGCGAGAGTAAATTCATTTTACTTTGCGTGCTCTGCGCCTCTGCGAGAGTAAATATCTATAGCCTTTGTTTATATGGCCAATCCCGAGTGTACTGACAAATAATCATGGTATGAGTTTGAGTGAATATGACACTGACTGTCAGATTAAATCCTGACTATTACAACTCAATACCGTAAGGATTTCTTCATATCATCGGGTATACGACTTATAGCGTAAAAACCTCTGCGCGCTCTGCGTCTTTGCGGTGAGCAAACCTCATCCTGTCTCGGAACACTGGCTCACATCAGCATCTGCAGTCGATGATTAGCTGAAATTTGCTTTATCGTGTTTTCGTTCACACCCGCCTGCCTGGCAAATTCCGGCCAACGTTCGACCGCAGCAAACACCTCGTTAATAACTTTATCCGTTTTGATCAAGCTGATTGAATCGCCAACAGCTATTAAATCTTCCAGCTGGAAGTTATCGCGCTTACCATTCAAACTCATTTGATGCTGATTGGTCCATTTACCTGAAGGATTATGCGAATAAATAACATCATAGGCCGGTGATAATTTCCACCTGCCATCCGGACCCATTATATAGGCGATGTTCTTGGTGTGATCATCCTGGTCCCGCGCAATAACATTAAATACCATACGACGGAATTGTTCAGTCGCCTCGGCCTTGCTCAGGCGAAGTTTGCGCATTACTGCAAACGCCTGCTCATAGCTGTAGGCACCCGCCATGTTGAAATCAAAATGCGCAATGCCACATAAAGTCTGCATATGCAGCTTTTTACCATTAACCCGATCAAAGCGCCTGGTCATAAAATGGGCACGACCGTTTTCTTCCAGCAGGCGCGATTCCTCCATTTCTATACCTGCCGCCAGAGCCATCAAGTAGTAGGCAAACTCAATACGGCCATAACCGCGTGGTTCACCAAGTTCCATGTCGGTAACGCCGTCAAATTTCAGGATCCAGTACTGATAACTTTCGGGTACAGTAGCCTGGCCAGAAATAACATTGTCATTTTGATCCATTGCAATTACGGCTTTAGGGCGCGCTCCGCCAGCAGAAGTACCTACACGTAAAATATCCATCAATGCGTCGGCACTGCCTTTCTCTGACTGGGCAATGTTTACTTCCCAGGCATTTCGCTCATTCATTATTTCCTGTGCCAGCTCGACAAGCTCCGATATTTCGACAGGCACCGATTCATCATATCTACCAATAATCGAAGGTGAGAATTCCAGAGCACCCATGCTGCGTTTGCCGGCATAACACAGCCTTTCGACCGGGCTGAAACTGGATGAATCTCTGCCATTACGAACCAGCCAGGCATCAATAATGCTATTACCAAATTTATCCGGCAATGAATCTGCAAGCAGACCGGGCAAACCGAGGAAGGTCTCCTTGTTGATAAATGGAAAAGAGAATCTGCCATCGCCATTAATAGCATCATCGATACTCATTTGAAGCGGGGAGATATCGAGACCTTGATTCAGGAATTCAGGGGCATATTCAAACAGGCCATACGCATTTTCATCCAGCCAGGAGACGGCACCAACGATATCCCCCCATAGATAAACCATGGCAGTATCGACCTTCGTTACCATTCTGCATCATCCCTGGCATTGCGTTTACGTCGTCTCCCCGAGGCCCTTTCACGTTGCTTGCCCTGCATTTTTGCCAATTGCAGCGGGCTGATCGTTACCTCGGGTATGAAGTTGACCAGGTGATCAAGGGCACCCAGTTCCCTGAGCACGGCGATCAGGGTAGATAGCTTGCCACTGCCTGATTCAAGTGATTTGATCGTATTCAGCGACAGCGTTGTTGCCTCGGCCAGCTCTTTCTGCGTGATATTATTGCGCAGGCGAAGTGCCTTGATGCGCCTGCCAAGCTCATCTTCAATGCCTTTATCTGAGAGTGTATAAAAATCCATAATAGCTTTTAATCAGGTTATTAAATGAATATTTCCATATTATAGACAATTAATAAGCTGTTATAATTTCATGTGATTGTAGCTAATAAGCAAATAATATAATAGCCTTATTTATGATTATTATTATATATTTTTGAACTTAATACACTTTTTTATGGCCATTTAATTTCTTTATCGTGCAACTATGATTGTACTACACACTGACTAATTCGTAAGATAAGGCCATGGAGATGGATTTATGCGTAAACACATCCTTATAATTCAAGGGCATCCGGATGTCTCGCATGATCATCTGGGACACGCGTTAGCCGCTGCGTATGAAAAAGGCGCGCGTGAATCAGATTTTGAGGTCAAAACGATCTGTGTTGCTAATATCGAATTTCCTCTGTTGCGCACATACGAGGACTTCTACAGCAGCAAGCCACTGCCTGTGATAAAGGAATGCCAGCAGGATATACGCTGGGCTAATCATATGGTTATTTTTTATCCGCTGTGGATGGGCAGTATGCCGGCGTTATTAAAAGCGTTTTTTGAACAGGTCTTTCCGTCCCGGTTTTGCCATGGAGCCTGTCGACGGCGGCAAGAAATGGGTGCGGCTGCTGAAGGGAAAATCTGCCCATGTTGTGGTAACAATGGGCATGCCAGCATTTATCTACCGCTGGGTTTACCGTGCCCATGGACTAAAAAGTCTCGAACGTAATATTCTTAAATTTTCCGGAATCGGGCCGATTAAAGAAAGCCTGATCGGCATGGTTGAAGAGAATCCGGCTCATCGTGAACGCTGGCTCGAAAAAATGTTTGTATTTGGTAAACAAGGGCGCTAATCAAAGGAGCCGTGCTTGATGAACAAGATTGTGAAATTCCTGCCGGGTTTAACCGGCGCACTCTGCGGGTATGTTTTGTTGAAGCTCATCTCGTGGACCGGGCTGACATTTGAACTTGTATCATTCCTGGTAACGTACCTGGTCGTCACCGTGTTAATGGAAAGCGCCATGCAACGCTATGGAAACAACTTATGATTGATAGCATTGACTCACCTTATATCATTGCCGCCACGTCAAATAGTTTTAAGCCGCTGGTGATTGAAAACTCCAAGCAGGGACCAGTACTGGTAAATTTCTGGTCAAAGAATGCCGGGCCCAGTATGCGCCAGTATCCGGTTCTGGATCAGATCGTCCATCACTATGATGGTCGCCTGTTGTTAATCAATGTTGATGCAGACACGGAAGTGGCTGTTACTAAAGAGTATGGTGTAACCAGCGTACCCACCCTGAAATTGTTTCGTAACCAGCAGATTGTTGAAACCATGCATGGCTACCAGTCTGAAGAGGATTTATTAAAAGTTCTGGAGCAATATGTCGCTCGTGATTCCGACCTGACACTGGCTGGCGCTATCAGGCTTTACACTGATGGCAGGAAAACCGAGGCCTATGAAACAATTGCCAACGCCATTGTTGAAGATCCGGTGAATCCCCGTCTGCCTTTGACATTCTGCAAGTTACTGAAGCATGAACAACGCTACGAAGAAGCACTTGCCTTGATTGATGCCCTGCCGCCCCATATACGTCAACATACAGAAGTAGCACAACTGCATGATCTGTTGACCTTCCATAAAGATGTAGACACATCTCGTAATATTGACAGCCTGGTGACACAGGTTGAGCTGGCACCTGATGATCTGGAGGCAATACAGCAATTGACATCGCAATATGTCGTCAAGCAACAGCATGAAAAAGCATTACAGCAGCTTGCAAATATGATGGAAATCGATGCTGGATACAAGGACAACTATGCCCGCAGTGCGATGCTGAAGGTTTTCAATATACTGGGCTCAGAGCACGCCCTGGTAAGGGAATTCAGGCCAAACCTGAAACGCTACACACATTAGCTTTAACAGTTCTGACACAGGGATCAGTTACCGCAAAGACGCAGAGGACGCAGAGGACGTAAAGATAATATGTAGTAGTTCAGACGTGATCTGACATTTGTTGCCGATTTTCCTATAAGCGGAAAGTCGACCTAAGCAGGCGTTTTAACATCCTGTTTTCTCGCAGAGGCGCAGAGAGCGCAGAGGTAATACCTGTTTTTCATTAAAAATATCGTTTTTCTCTGCGTGCTCTGCGCCTCTGCGAGAGTAAATTCATTTTACTTTGCGGGCTTTGCGCCTTTGCGAGATTAGATATCTATAGCCTTTGTTTATAGGGTCAATCCCGAGTTTACTGACAAATAATCATGCTCTGGGTTTGAGTTAATATGACACTGACTGTCAAATTAAATCCTGACTATTACAATTATTACCTACCGCGATCAGCCGCGGTAATACTTCAGCAACCAGCCCCCGGTTTTCTCTGTGCCCTCTGTGCCTCTGTGGTGAAAAATTTCCCGCTTTTGCCGGGGCACTCTGACTACGGCTGCATTTGATAGATCACATCAGGTATGTGTTTATTATGCAGCTGATATCACTTATTATCACCTCATTACAAATGTAAAACGGCTCACCAGGGAGAAACCACTATGACACCCAGAATAGCTTTAACGATTATTTCAGTTTTACTCATGTTCGAGGCATCCGCCGATGTCGTTACCAGGGAAATCAGCTACAAGGATGGCGATACAGTAATGAAAGGCTATATTGCTATTGATGATTCGATTGAAGATAAACGCCCCGGTGTTCTGGTGATACATGAATGGTGGGGACATAATGCCTACGCCCGCAAACGCGCACGCATGCTGGCAGAACTGGGATACACAGCGATGGCGGTCGATATGTATGGTGACGGTAAAACCGCAGACCACCCTGAAGATGCCGGCAAGTTCTCCAGTGCTGTGGGTGGCAATCTGCCACTTGCCAGGGCACGTTTCGATGCTGCAGTGGCCAGGCTTAAACAGGAGCCCACGGTTGAAACTGAGAATATAGCTGCCCTCGGTTACTGTTTTGGCGGCGGTATTCTACTCAACATGGCGCGCATGGGTACAGATATCGATGGCGTTGTCAGCTTTCACGGCAGTGTTGCAACCAAGTCACCCGCCAAAAAAGGCGAGATTAAAACTCGAATCCGTGTGTTCAATGGTGCCGATGATCCATTCGTAAAACCGGAGCAGATCGAGGCATTCAAAAAGGAGATGGACGCTGCCGGTGCAGATTACAAATTGGTGAATTATCCGGGCGCGCTACACAGCTTCACCAATCCGGAAGCTGATACCCTGGGCAAGAAATTCAAACTGCCACTGGCCTATAATGCCGAGGCCGACAAGGATTCCTGGGAGCAAACGCAGACGTTCTTACAGGAAATCTTTGCTGAGTAAGCGATTGCTCGGCCGAGATGTAACTCGGTCGAGGGCGCCACTCTGGCCTTTACTTCAGGCAGCGCTGCCGGTCCAGAAAGACATATCCTTTTGCAGAAACTCTTCCCACGACATGTAGTGCGTACCGTCACATGAAAAGGTCAGGCTGATCATGCCGTTGAAGATATTGATCGAGGCCGAGCGCAGATAGAGCGTCTCATCAGCCAGACGCAATGTACTCATACCCCGCAGGATAGAGCCAATACGTCTTGCGGGTATCAGCGCATCTTCCGGGTAAGGGCGCGCAGGGTAGAGCATGCAGATATCAGGGTCGCTCAGCGCTTCTGCATCCAGAATGCGATAACGAAAAGGATCATCGACAAACCAGATCGTGGCACGACTGCTGGAATAATGGATCACACCCTGGAACATGCCGCGATCCGTGATCAGTTCGTCGATGATGGCGCGCGCTGTTTCAATATTGCTGTCCATCAGGCTGTCGACACGGCATTGCTGAAACACTGAGCCGCGAATTGCGGGATCACCCTTGATCTGGCGCCAGTCATGCGATTCTTCGTAGACTTCGGATGTAACCGGTAAATCGCGCAAGTCAAAATCAGCACCGATAAATCCCAGGGTTTCGTCACCGCGAGTTCACTATCTGCAAGGCCGTTAACGACGGGCGGTTGGCACGCACGCTCAGATAGGCATCGGATAACAGAAAGCCCCACGAGGGCACACCTTCTCGCATGTAAGGGCGTTCTGAGCGGTCACGCCCGAAATGCTCGGGCATCAGCCCCGTCTTGCTGACATTGTCACTGATCTGGATGCCATTGGTATCGAGCGCGTACAGAAACACGCAATGCGGCACAGTGTCAAGACTCTCACTGAGAATAATGTCGAGCTGATCGCGCTGTCCCCATACCGGCTCGCAACTGTTGTGCAATATGGGCCAGTGGTGCTGATAACAGTTGGGCCAGTGCAATTCTCTGCTTGTGTACGGCTTCCTTCCAGGTGTCTTTCATTTCTGTAACTTAGTTGAAGTATTCGGGTAATTTTATTCAATATTCATTACAAAGACATTACGTCTTCAATTACTTTAATCAAGATTTGTATCCGCTAATGCATGGTCTACATTTTCAGGCAACAGCGATGGACCTTGCTGGTACATAAAATCAATGAAGGCCTTCGCCACAACCGAAAGTCGCTTTGCTTTGTGGATGTCCAACGTACCATTGCCAGGAAATAGGGAAGCCTTCAACATCAAGAATCGTCAAAGTCGTTCAGGTCACCGCTGGTCAGGGTGTGTTGGGAGAGGACTGAAATGCCCAGCCCGGCAGAAATCCCCTGTTTGATGGCCTCATTACTGCCGAGTTCCATACGCATGTTGATTTTATAGCCGGCATCGATAAAAACCTTGTCAACGGCAATGCGGGTACCCGAGCCTTGCTCACGGATGATGAAAGCTTCGGCCGCAATATCAGACAGGGGAATAGCTTTGCGTTTTGCCAGTTTGTGATTGGCAGGCGCCACCACAACCATTGGATTAGGCAAGTAGGGGCGAAATTCCAGCTCACTCGATTCCGGCGGCTTACCAATCAGATAAAGATCATCAAGATTGCGGCTCATTCGGTCGAGAATGTGCTCCCGGTTGGTGACTTCGAGTGAGATATTAATTCCGGGATACTCCTGGCAGAACCTGCCGAGTAAATGCGGCGCAAAATACTTCGCCGTGGTCACAACAGCAATACGCAACTGACCGGTTTTCAATCCTTTGTGATCATCAACCTGCATTTCGAATCGACCCAGGGTATCGAGAATATCGCGCGCTGCCTGGTACAGCGCTTTGCCGACGTCGGTCAGAGAAATTTGTTTACCAATCTGTTCTGTCAGCGCGAGCCCGATATCGCTTTCCAGTTTCTTGATCTGCATGGATACAGTCGGCTGGCTCAGGAACAGCTCTTCGGCTGCACGCGTAAAGCTCAACAGGCGCGCAACAGCTTCAAATACCTGCAGCTGGCGCAGGCTGATGCGGCGAGCGAGTTTACCTGATAACGTCGTATTCATAGATAGGAGTCTATGGTATTTATCAAATTTTTCAATTTTTATATACCGATGTAATGCCTATACTGCACATACCTGACTAATTTACTCAGGAATTAATAAGAACATTAGCATGTTCTTTTATAGTGAATATTCAGTAAGTTAGCGGGCTCTAACATTGAATTTGATCAGCCAGGAGATGTATATGATAAACAATGAATCAACATTGTTCGCTGCCAGAACGGCAACATCGAATCATCATGCTGACCAGATCAGCGTGACTCAAAGCTTTTATGACCGCATCAGGTCCGACTTTTTACAGCAATCGGCCAGGTACCTTGGCGCCAGTCTGAGCAGAAATCAGATTGAATCGCGTGCTAATAAACAGAATCCGCTTCATGCATAAATCCAGGGGGTACTGATAATGTTAAACAATTGGGTAGACAACCTGAGTAAAAGGGCTTTTGCAGCAATAAAATGGTTTTTGACGGCACTGTCAGCGCTGTTAACAACAGGATCTATCTTGATACTCGAAAGCTGATTGCGTAATACACAATCCATACCTGTCAAGGCCGGTGTATTACGCCGGCCTTTTTAATGTCCTGAATTGCTCGTAGTTCTCACCTCAACGCATGACAATTGTAATCATGAGTGTTAAAAACCTGTTATCAATAAAAAGGTAATGACACCATGTCAATAAATGAGGCCGATCTCAAAATACTATTAAAGGCACTCGCATTCGCTGCCCACAAACACAAGGACCAGCGTCGCAGGGATGTAGATACATCACCCTACATCAATCACCCGATATCGCTTGCAGATATCCTGTGTAACGAGGGTCATATCACGGATATAGAAACCATTTGTGGCGCCTTACTGCATGATACTGTCGAAGATACAGAAACCACGGCAGAAGAACTGGAAAACGAATTTGGCAGGGCAATTCGTGACATCGTAATGGATGTCACAGACGACACAACATTGTCAAAAGCCGAGCGCAAGCAGGCACAAATTGATCATGCAGCACATATTTCAGACAAGGCCAAGCTGGTAAAACTGGCAGACAAAATCAGCAATCTCAGGGACGTGCTCGACAATGCACCTGCAGACTGGTCACTGCAGCGCAGGCAGGAATATTTTGACTGGGCACGCAAGGTTATAGACGAGGTGCGTGGTGCGCACCAGGGACTGGAGACACTATTCGATGAAATCTATGCTAAACGACCGCTTACGTAAGCCAGTAATGTCAACACGATTAGCTGTTACCGGGCTTTTGTTGATTGTTGTATCTGCCTGCAGCAGCCAGCAATATTACGAAGGACTAAAGGCCGGGCGCAAGGCCCAATGTCTGGAATATCCTGAAGCAGAATTCGAAGACTGTGTTGGTGATACAACTACCAGCTATGAAGAGTACAGAAGACAACGTGAAGAAGCTGTCGGTAACTAGACACTAATAATATACAATCATATATTCTCAGAGATTTACAGCCGATATTTCATTAACGGAGCAACTCCATGAAAGTCAAGATTCAGGACCTGATGAGCAAAAACGTTGTCACTGCCCAACCACACCAGACAGTGGCAGCGATCAAGGAAAAAATGACCAAACATAAACTAACCAGCATACCAGTGGTATCTACTGACAAGGAGCCGGTAGGCGTGGTGTCGGCCGCAGACATTGTTGTTATCGAGAAGGCGGGCCTGCCAATTTCCAACATAATGACTGAAAAAGTATATACCATCCCGGACTATGACGATGTTTCAGTAGCAGCACGTATCATGCGCAACCACAAAATCCATCACCTCATGGTAACAAAAGATAAAGAACTGATCGGCATCATCAGCTCATTTGACCTGCTGAAACTGGTCGAAGGCCACCGATTTGAAATGAAAAACCCCTCAACACCCAAAAACAAGGGAAAAGGCAAACGCGCCAAGGCGGAACTTGAATGACAATTTTCACCGCAGAGGCGCAGAGACGCAGAGAAAAACTCTTCTATAGGTGTCAATAGGTTTGTTTACAGTCGCCTAACTTTGAATAATCCAGTGTTCAATAGATATTGGTTAATGGCTTATCCCTGTCATAACCTTGTTAAGTGAATCAATCAATTAATCTTTATTTCCTCTGCGACTCTGCGCCTCTGCGGTAAACCTGATTAAACTACCACCTAATCAAGATAGCGCTGCTGCCATTGCAGATAGTGTTGATGAACATGATCGGCGAAAGCCTGTTTATCAGCAAAACCTTCCGGGCTAATGGCGTCATATACGTAATAATTGGCCCTGTTGTTCTGCAGCGTCATGAAATGCCAGAACTTGTGTAGCAGGGTATGTGGATCGTGCCATTCGAAGCTGTCCTGTTCCTCATAATGCAGAAATACCGGCAGCACAGGTACACCGGTCCTGATTGAGATATCGAAGGCACCGGTTTGAAAACTGGAGAAGATTCGCCGGCCTTTACAACCACCTTCCGGAAAGATTGCAATATTGCGCCCCTCATCTACAGCCTGCGTTAATGCCTCTAGTGCCGCGCGACGTGAATCACGATCGTCGCGCTTGACGAAAATGGTATCAGCCCGGTAGCTGATTCGCCCGATGAAATACCAGTGCCTGACACCTTTTTTCGCCAGCGGATAGACATCAAACAATGCCGGTATGGCAAAATCCTCCAGCGCTGAAGGGTGATTGGAAATCAGGATATACTGCTCAGGAAGCGGTATGGTATTTTTCTGGTGCAGTCGCAGATCAACACCCAGGGCACGTACAAAGAACCGGCACCAGACACGTGACAGCTCATGATAATAGCGGCCGGTCAGCGCTCGTGGTAACCATGACATTGCATATAGCACGACCGTGAAAACGACCACTTCCAGCCAGCACCACAATAACCATGACCATTTTGCAATAAATCTGAGCATAAGATTTTTTCTAAAAAAACATGTTTCTAGTATTAAGATA
Source organism: uncultured Gammaproteobacteria bacterium (assembly GCA_963807785.1). GTDB lineage: Bacteria > Pseudomonadota > Gammaproteobacteria > SZUA-229 > SZUA-229 > JABDQW01. The sequence goes on from CAWEEC010000033.1 coordinate 96,667, forward strand.
GGGTAAAAACCAGCGAATTGAAAATGAACTACCGGGAATTTATCGACAGCCTGGAATTAAATAAATGCCCCGACCAGCTCGATCCCTGTCTACAGGCTTTATGGCATGAAGCGAATGGTGACTGGCGCACAGCCCACGATATAGTTCAGCAACGGGATGATGTCATATCAGCCCGTATTCATGCCTATCTGCATCGAAAACAAGGTGATGACTGGAATTCCAGGTACTGGCACAGACAGGCAGGAACCCGCTACCCGGAGCAGTTGACGCTCAGGCAGGAGTGGGAATCACTGGTGTCCTTGCTGGTCGAGTCGTAAGCTTGCATACTCTGCTATTTGACATATTCGACGAATTACAACTACAACAAGTCAACATCATGACACTTCATAATATACAGAAAATCGCACGCAGTCGGTGGTACTGGCTGAGCCTGGCATTACTGGGCGCTATGAGTATTGCTATTGCATTATATTACCAGTACGCACTGGATGAATTACCCTGTGTACTTTGTATACAAACACGTATCTGGGTCACGTGCTTTACTCTGGTCGCTATAATCGCACTAACATGGCATAAACGCTGGATAGTACTGTGCGCACATGCACTGACTGTTATCATTTTTGCCGGATTGCTGGAGCGTTCTTATCAACTGCTTGGTACAGAACGCGGTTTTATCTTTGGCGATTGCGGTTTTGACCTGGGCCTGCCTTCCTGGCTTGCGCTGGACCAATGGTTTCCGGCCCTGTTTCGTGTTGAAGCATCCTGTGGTTACACGCCGGAACTCATCTTTGGTATTACCATGGCTGAAGCGCTGATAGTGCTGTCAGCTGCATTGTTGTTAATCAGCCTCACGCTTTTAATTACTTCATTAATGAGGCAGGCTGATTAATATTAACACCTCCAGGCTCGGCTTCTTTCTTGGCCCTGTTGTATTTGGCCTGTTGCAGGTACTGCCGATTTTTCCGAGCGACAGCGTAGCCAATATGGCCTCTGTAGCTGGCCTGATGGTGGTCTGGTGGATAACCGAAGCTTTGCCGCTGGCCGCTACCTCACTGGTACCATTGGTGCTGTTCCCGCTACTGGGCATCACATCCGGCAAGGAAGTTGCGGATGTATACATGAACTCAACGATTTTTCTATTCGTTGGCGGTTTTGTCCTGGCATTATCCATGCAACGCTGGAATTTACATACACGTATTGCGCTGCGAGTCATCAGCTGGTTCCATGGCAGTGCCATGTACATGGTACTTGGCTTTATGGCTACCTGTGCTTTTTTATCGATGTGGATATCAAATACCGCTACAGCAACCATGCTATTACCTATCGGCCTTGCGGTATATTCTCGTGCAGCAGAGCAATTAACTGAACGTGACAAACAGGCACTTTTGACAGCTTTAATGCTGGGTATTGCATATTCCTGTTCTATCGGAGGTACCAGCACACTGATAGGTACACCGCCAAATCTAGCAATGCAGCGCATCTTCCTTATCACGTTTCCTTCGGCTCCTGAAATCACCTTCGCAAAATGGCTGCTGTTCGCCTTACCTTTAGCTGTCTCCATGTTAATCATGGCCTGGCTGGTCATTTCATACCGCTATGTAGGCGCAGGTTTCAGTGCACTACAGTTCTCTACAAGTGAATTACACGACGTGTCCAGCAAACCCATGAGTTATGAAGAAAAGACTGTCGGCATCGTGTTTACAATTACAGCACTCAGCTGGATGTTTCGCCAGGATATTGTCATTGGCAGTATAACCATACCAGGCTGGTCAAACCTGCTGGAGAATGCCAGCCTGATCAATGACGGCACAATCGCTATTGCTGCGGCGCTGATATTGTTCATGATCCCATCAAAAAACAAACAGAACTACGCACGTATAGCGGACAGTGAAATCATCAGTAATTTACCCTGGAATATTGTGCTGCTTTTTGGTGGCGGATTTGCACTTGCCGAAGGTTTTACAGCAAGCGGCCTTTCGGAATATATTGGCCAGCAATTTATTGATATGCAAAACCTGAGCCCGATGACGCTGGTTGCAGGCATTTCCTCGATTGTTGTGTTTCTCACCGAAGTAACCTCAAACACTGCAACATCACAAATACTGCTGCCAGTGGTTGCTTCTGTAGCAAAACAAATCGACATAAACCCCCTGTTATTAATGCTACCGGTCACATTGTCCGCATCGATGGCTTTCATGATGCCTGTAGCAACACCGCCTAATGCCATTGTGTTTGCCTCCGGACGATTACTCATTCGCGACATGATAAAGACCGGATTTATCATAAACCTGATTGCTATTATTTTAATTACAATGCAAACCTGGTTTATTGGCACAGCCATATTTGATATCAACACAACTATCAATCCTGCATGGGCACACTAAACAGGATACATGCAAGCATTTCGCAAACATAGACAATGAGTATTATCCTCAAACCGCTACGCTTTATTCCTTTTCGAAAAACCGATATTGTTGAAATGTGTGTTGAAAAAGGCGACCTCGATCACACCGAGCATACCCGCTTGCGCAAGCTCTATCACCTGCTCCAGAGTACTTTTCATTTCGAATTCCACCAGACGCAGGAACAGCTGAAACAAGCCTATGAAAATATCAATCCCGATGCCGATACTCGCAGGCTAAAGCTTGTTGCCGGCAACAAGCCGGGCCGTTTTATTGAACTGCTCAATACGCTGCTGGACAAAGCTAACTACGAACAGGTCTCCAATGCCGACTTACAGCAGGCGTTGAAGGAGGAATCCCTGTTCAAAATCCGCCTGCAGGTCGATTTCAGTGACTTTGAGGAAGTATTGCTGTTTTGTCGCGGACAGTCAGTTCGTAGCGAAATCATCGTTAGCTGGTTTGGGTTACATAAGCGCGAGATATCCTTCACCAATTATGACCGTGTCGTGGTGTATATACGCTTCAGGGATGATTATGAGCCTGCTGATAAACGCCTGCCTGCGTGCAAACCGGGGGCAACGTTATTGAAACTGTTTCAGAATGTCCCTAAAGCCGACCTTGAAATGCTGTTCCCGAATACACGCGTACGCATGCGTACCATGGACAAATTAATGATTGGTGTTCCGGCCGCTGTCAGCGGTGGCATCGTGCTTACCACCAAACTGGGCACCACCCTGGTGTTAATGGGCTCATTGATTGGTTTCTGGTTCGGCTTACACCAGCAACCTGTTGAGTTAAACAAGGCCACATTACTGGCCTTGCTGGCAGGTCTGGGTGCTTTAGCGGCATATTTTTGGAAGCAGTTCAGTAATTTCAACAACAGAAAACTGCGCTTTATGCAAACATTGACCCAAAACCTGTATTTCAAGAACCTGGACAACAATGCGGGTGTTTTTTACCGGCTGCTGAATGATGCCGAAGAAGAGGAGTGCAAGGAAGCGATACTTGCGTATTATTTTCTACTGACAGCAAGCACGGCGTTGTCCGTGGATGAACTGGATAACCTGATCGAATTATGGTTTGCCGGCCAGTGGCAGACCGAGCTGAATTTCGAAGTTGAAGATGCGCTGCAAAAACTGCAGCGTCTCGGCCTGGCAACCCACGATGATCACAGGTACAGTGCTGTACCTTTAGATGAAGCCATCAGCAAACTGGACCAGCAATGGGATGCCTATTTCAACGCAACCTGACAGCCCGCTTACTAACTAACTGTTAACATAGACACAATGAACACTGAACAAATGCCTCCTGATCCTCCAGCACCGCTGCCAACAGCCGATTCGAAGGCAAAAGCGAGACATTTCACCAGCTGGCAGGTATTGATATTCATCCTCATCGTGATAGCGCTCAGCGTCGGTATCACCGTATGGATAATGCATAGCGTGTTTCCATCCAGTTTTGAACCCGTCGTTCTCAACGCCAGCGAGCAGCAGGTACTGGATGAAAAACTACAACGGTTTGAACTGTTTCAAAGCCAGGCGGATCGCAGGGCATCCCGTTCCAGACCCTTCAGCAGCACAGCTGAGGATGCCCTGGCACCAGAAGCATACTCTGAAGTAGGTGCCAGTCGGGAAATACGTCTGAGCGAGAAAGAACTCAATTCACTGCTGGCGAAAAATACCGACCTGGCCACACGACTAGCCATCGATCTTTCTGACAACCTGGCCAGCGCCAAGCTGCTGGTACACCTGGATGAGGATTTTCCGTTACTGGGCGGCAATACCGTGAAGCTGACTGCTGGCGCCGAGCTGGCCTATGCCACCGGAAAGCCGATCGTAAAACTCAGGGGCGTCAGTGTCTGGGGCGTACCCATACCAAATGCCTGGCTGGGTGGCATCAAGAATGTTGACCTGATCCAGGAGTTTGGCCAGGAACCGGGTTTCTGGAAGGCCTTTGCCGACGGTGTCGAGGCCATCGAGGTGAAACAGGGACACCTGTTGATCCAGCTCAAAGAATAATCACTCAAGCATGTTGCGAACACACCTCCCGCTTCACTTCCAGGCACACATCTCATTTTTTAGGCTGTCGTAATAGTCTGTTTTAATTCAGTTAATTAAGCCGCATCCGCTGCCAAATGATTGGCGCATTCAGTCAAGTTTCGTCTGTGCGACGACGCTATTCTTGAGTCATCTTAAAAAGTATCTCGAATCGTAATGAATAAAAGAGGTGCGTTATGTCACGAAAGTTACAACCAAGGTATTGCGCATGCGGTTGCGGCGCTATTAGCAAACAACAATGGCTACCCGGGCACGATCAGATGCTACGCGCAGCAATAGAAAATGAAGTCGGTGGCCTGATTGAACTCAGACGCATCATCGAACAGATGTTGCACCGAAGCATCGATTTACAGCACCAACACATCAACAGGGGATATTGGCAAAATCAGCAACATTTACCGGAAAAAACCATAGCTAGAAAAGTCACATACACAGGAGATCATCATGACACACTCAACAGAGACTACGCAGCATAATGTTTATGTTATTGAGCTTGATAAGGATGTTCTACAATTCGATGAGTTTCTCAAGGCCAACCCACAATACAAGCAGGGCATGCCGTGCCTGTATGTGGGTGAAACACGACATTCACCCAGAAAGCGCTTTAACTATCACCTGGTAGGCTACAAAAGTCATGAATTCGTAAGGCGATACGCACGTCGCCTGGCCCCGGAGTATTATGCAAACATCAACCCGGTTAACTGTGACCAGGCCAAGGCTGAAGAGCACCAGCTTGCTGAACGATTAAGGGCTGTTGGATATGCGGTATGGCAGCATGAAAACGCACTCAACAGCCAACGCGTAGCCAACAAGCATAGCCACACTATACACGGAAGCACGCGGTATCATCTTATCGGCGCATAGCAAATCCACATATTGTCTTTCGCGATTTATTCAAGAAGAGATCAACCGCGGAGGCGCAGAGACGCAGAGTAAACCTGTTTAACGCCGTGCTGAGCCAAGATGGAACGGCGATAAACGTTCAGAATATTAATTTCGGGGATTGCTGACACATTACATAGAGCATGAGCTGGCTCGATAGCAGCCAAATAATAAAATTTTAGCTGTAGTAGTTCAGACTTGATCTGACATTTGTTGTCGATTTTCGTATAAGCGGAAACAGCCTATGTAGGAGGTGTAATATCCTTTTTCTCGCAGAGACGCAGAGAACGCAGAGGTAATACCTGTTTTTTTTCATTAAAAATATCGTTTTTATCTGCGTGCTTTGCGCCTCTGCGAGAGTAAATAGCTATAGCCTTTGTTTATATGGCCAATCCTGATTGTACTGACAAATAATAATGGTCTGTGTTTGAGTGAATATGACACTGACTGTCAGATTAAATCCTGAATATTACATTTTAGCCCATATAATCTCTGCGCCTCCGCGCCTCTGCGGTTATACATTTTGAACAGTTAATCGAACGACTGCCCAGGAAATGTCGCTATACTCGTAGCACGTGGTATTATGAAGCGTCGTATTCTCAAGCAGCCGTCATGCATTCTGGTTCGTTATATCTTCAACTGACAAAAATTATCGTAATTTCACCTCTGCTCACACTGTGGCTGTTGTTCTATGCGAGTAGCGGATGGAGTGCAACTTCCGCTGAGGAGATCACGCTCGAAATACTCGATACCGAACTGTCACTGCTTCGGTTTGACGCTGAAGGCGAGCATTTAATTATCTGGGTATCTCCCGGTTTTGGCGATCATCAGCGTTCATACGAAGTAGCGCACGCAATCAGCATGCGCGGCATCGAAGTATGGCATATCGATCTGGCTGAAAGCCTGTTTTTGACACAAGGCACCAGCACCCTGCGTGCACTTGACGGCCGCTATGTTGCCGGCCTTATTTCCAAAGCTCACAAGCTGACTGGAAAACACATCACATTAATGACCCGTTCTTATGCTTCGTTGCCGGTTCTGCGTGGCGCACGACTCTGGCAGAAGCAGGCTGCAGAGAATAATCACACACAAGCCAGCTATCTAACCGGCGCGATCCTGTTTTCTCCGGAACTCTACAGTGAAATTCCTTCGCTGGGTCTGGAACCTGTATACGACCCGATTGCAAGCTCGACGAATATTCCAATCATGCTGTATCAGTCCGGCAGGCGTGGCAATCGCTGGCAACTGGATACAACCCTGGAACGACTGCAAAGTGGTGGCGCTGCTGTTTATCTGAAAATCCTGCCAGACATTACCGGCGTTTTTTACATAAAGGACACAGCGGAGGAAACCCGGACGCTACTGAAAGACCTGCCAGAGGAAATCGAACGCGTTGTACACATGCTGAAACGCATACCGACACCTGAAACAATCAATCAGCTTCAAGTGTCGAAGGCACGCGCGAAAAACAGCCTCGATATGACACTGAGGCCATTTATCAGCGCGATGAAGCCACTCGAAATTGACCTTAACAGCGCCAACGGAGAGCGCTTCAACCGAACAGATTTTACCGGCAAGGTCACAGTGGTGAATTTCTGGGCATCATGGTGCGGGCCTTGTGTCGAGGAAATACCCGCGTTGAACCGTCTACGCGAACACATGAAAGATAAACCTTTTGAACTTATTTCAATTAATTATGCCGAAAAGCCCGAGCAGATCCGTGAGTTCCTTGATATGGTAAAAGTTGATTTCCCGGTTCTACTCGATGAAGACGGCAGTTATTCGGCAAAATGGAAAGTGCTGGTATACCCGGCTACGTTTGTTATCGCTACAGATGGAAACATTGTATACGGTGTAAACGGCGCCATTGAATGGGACAAACCGGAAATAACCGGCAAGCTGGAAGCCTTGATCTCGCAATGAAACTGTACCGAGCTGATTCAGGATTTATCCGTCTCAAAAAGAATCCTGCCGGATTTACTTTATGCGACAATAGCGCTGATCAAAATAACATAGAACAAGAATTGAAATCATCATGAAATACGACGTCATTGACGCCATCATATCGCCCAAATCGCATCTCAACGTATTATCCAGAACAGAGGTGAATAAACTGCTCGATACCAGTCAGGGTGGCGTATACAGCCTTTTCCGTAATTGCTCACTGGCTGTACTTAACAGCGGTAGCGACCTCGATGATGGTAAAGAGCTACTCGAGCGCTACAAATCGTTTGATATACGCGTGCTTCAGGAAGAACGAGGTATCAAGCTCGAATTAAACAACGCACCAGCAATTGCTTTCGTTGATGGCAAGATGATCAAGGGAATCAATGAACATTTGTTCGCTGTTCTACGCGATGTCATTTATGTCAGTGACGAGATAACTGATAATCCTAACATTGATCTGAGCACACAAGACGGCAATACCAATGCTGTGTTCCATATTTTACGTAATGCTGAAATTCTGCGTCCAAGACTCGAGCCTAACCTTGTCGTGTGCTGGGGAGGCCACTCGATATCCAGGCATGAATATGATTACACCAAGGAAGTCGGCTACCAGATGGGTTTACGCGGTCTGGATATATGCACCGGCTGCGGTCCCGGCGCGATGAAAGGACCCATGAAGGGAGCGACCATTGGTCATTCGAAACAGCGGATCAAGCAGGGACAATATCTGGGCATAACCGAACCGGGCATCATCGCGGCAGAATCACCCAACGCTATCGTAAATGATCTCGTGATCTTGCCGGATATAGAAAAACGCCTCGAGGCTTTTGTACGCACGGGACACGGCATTATTGTATTCCCGGGTGGTGTTGGCACTGCAGAGGAAATACTTTATATACTGGGTATTCTGTTGCATCCGGCTAACCGCGATATGCCTTTCCCACTGATCTTTACCGGGCCTGAGACTGCCGCAGATTACTTCAATGAAATTGATCGTTTTATCGCCAGCACGCTTGGCAAAAACGCACAAAAACTGTATACAATTATCATCAATGACCCGGTGACCGTCGCTCGAAAAATGCGCCAGGGGGTCGATTCCGTTAGAGATTTCCGTCAGATTAATGATGACGCCTATTACTTTAACTGGATGTTAACAATTGATGCCCCCTTCCAGGAACCGTTCATTCCAAACCATAAAAACATGCGTGACCTGCAGCTTGACACCTCGCTGGATCATCACCAGTTAGCAGCCAACCTGCGACGTGTTTTTTCAGGCATTGTTGCCGGTAATGTGAAGGACGAGGGTATCCGTGCGATCGAGCAGCATGGCCTGTTTGAGATAAAAGGCGACGAGAAAATCTTGACGTTGATGGATGAACTTCTCACTTCTTTTGTTGAACAACAGCGCATGAAATTACCGGGTAAAGAATACAAACCCTGCTACAGGATCGTTAAATAAGGAACTAGTAACTAGCTTCGTCTAGTACCTAGTACCTGCGCTTATGAAGCCATATTCAACATCATGTGACGAAAATCGAGAACCGATTCTTGCTGTGATTCAACCGCTGTTAACGAATTGTTGTTCCGTACTGGAAATAGGTAGCGGCACAGGCCAGCATGCGGTGTACTTTGCAGAAAAGATGCCTCACCTTGTATGGCACACCAGTGATTGCACCATTAATCATGCCGGCATTAACATGTGGCTGCAGCAAGCCGAGCTTGCAAATACTCGTGAACCTGTAGAACTTGACGTCTCATCTTCTACATGGCCACAACCAGGATTTGAAGCCGTGTTTTCGGCGAATACAGCGCACATTATGCACTGGCCGGATGTAGAGGCAATGTTTACGGGTATCGGGACCATGCTGTCTACAGGCGGTCGTTTTTTATTGTATGGCCCATTCAATTATGGCAACCGCTACACCAGCGAAAGCAATGCCAGATTCGATAATCTGCTTAAGAGCAGGGACCCATATAGCGGGATACGTAATTTTGAGGACCTGGATACGCTTGCACACCATGCCGGCATGGTGCTGAGAAACGATTACGAAATGCCGGCAAACAACCGCATACTTTATTGGGAAAAAACAAATACGAGCTAGTGTAATATTGTCTTTCCTGATTTAAGCGGAGAAACCCGTGAACGCATTACTTCTGGTTGCACATGGTAGCCGTCGTCAACTATCCAATGATGAAGTAACACTACTGGCAGATAAATTACGCCATTCCTGTCATGGCGATTACAAAATCGTGCATTCTGGTTTTCTTGAGCTGGCAACACCGTCGATACCCGAGGGCATCGAGAACTGTATTAAAGATGGTGCAATCCGGATCACGATTCTGCCGTATTTTCTGAATTCAGGCAGGCATGTGGTAGAGGATGTACCTGAAATTGTCGAGCAGGCGAAAGCCCGGCATCCTGACATCACCATTGTCGTTGCACCCCATCTCGGTGCATCATCGCAGATGGTTGATTTGCTTATCAGTTCTGCGAAATCGGTGTCTGACACTCAAAACAGGTAATTCTGGATTTCGGCACGGATTCTGCGAAATCGACACCGATTCTTGTAATTCGACACCCATTCGATATTTCTTACACCGCCTGTCGGAAAAGTTGTCATTTACTGTTGATTTTCTTAACACTTGGCTCTATATTTGGTCATGCCACAAATGTAAATGGCATAACAAGCGCTAAGAAGCACTTAGTAATATTAAGTAATTCAATAGCTTATATCTGTTTCTCAAAATGTTTCCAAACAGCCCAGAAATCCAATAGCCCGGGATTTCGACTCCATAAATGTACTAAAGCACCCGTAAATCACCAGGATTTACTGAAATAATGCGCTCGCAGGGGTGGCAATCTGAAGATAGATTGCCACGCCCTGATTAATTTTTAACCAGCGCAATCGATAATTAACCGGCTTCCTGCACCTGGAGACGCTGAATGAGTGCTGAGATTCATAGACTGAAAACAGGCAATCTTGCTAACAACAAGTCTGCTAATCTTGCTAAAAACAAGTCTGCTAAACATGCCTTCAATACTAAGCATTCTGAAATCTATGATGCATTGATTCACAATGTATTCAATCGCCTTAACCTACAACTGCTTGAAAGAGTATCCGAGATGCTCAAAAACGCTGATGACAGTTTGAACATGCTGTCAGAAAGCGCCAAGTCCAGTGAAATGAAATCAAAATACCTGGACCTGATGCGTATACTTCGCGCCGAGCGAGGCAACATTGATAAATCATTCTTTATTGCTATCAACGCGAAGATCAATAATAACAATGGTAAGCAAGACGATGAACTAACCCTGGTCGACCAGGATGAAATGGAAGAAATGGTTGTGATCACTACCATGTTCTCCAACGCGATGAACAACTACGGACAGGAAGTCACTAACCTGGAAATGCGCTTTGAATACATTGAAATGTGTTCAAATAAAAAGCTGGATAAACAATCGATTGATCCCAGACATATCTGCGAAGCCTTTCAAACAGCGATCAAGCAAATCGATATGACACTGGAATACAGGTTACTGTTGTTCAAGCTGTTTGATATGGAAGTGAGCTCCAGGTTGGGTGACATGTATAAATCACTCAACCAGTTATTCATTGACGCAGGCATAATGCCCGAAATTGTCTATGAAGCAAAAAACCTCGACCCAGACACTGGAACCGTCGATAGCACGGGTCATATTTCAAAAAATGACAATGGAATGACTGTTCGTGAAGCCAGGTACTATGATCCACAGGATAACAAAGCCACTAACTTCGTACCGCGCTCTCCTCAAGAGATAAGTTACTTTATCAGTCAGTTCATGAATGGCTTCAGTACTGCAAAAGGCGAAGGCATTCCCGAATCGTTTTCAACTACACCGACTGACAAGGACAATTACAATTGTTATTCGCGCAAGGACCTGATGGGTGCGCTATCAAAGCTGCAACATAAAATTATCAAGAAGAAACAGGACGTTGAAAAAATTGATGCCGACCAGATCAAGCGCGCCATTATGGCTGATATGGGAAAGAGCAATGGTGGCGCCGTTACCAAGAAAGTCCATGTTCTTGACCAAAGAAGTATTGATTTTGTAGGCATGATGTTCAATGCGATTACCAATGATGAAAGTATTCCGAAAATCATCACTAATCTGCTTATGCGTCTGCAAATACCTGTAATAAAAGTCGCAATGCTCGATGAAAGCCTGTTCTCACAGGAAGACCATCCGGCACGTGATACGCTTGATCTGGTATCTAAAGCCGGTAAGGGTATTACAGAAGAAAATGATCGTATATACAAACAACTGGAAAATATCGTTGATGGCATCTTGCATGAATATGATATTGATATTGACAGTTTTGAACGAGCAGTCAACGCACTACATACACTGATAACAACTGAAGAAGAAACTGCTGCTGAAAATGAAAGGACCGAACAACGTGAGATCATCAGGCAGCATGCAAGAGACGTTGTCCTGACTGAAATGCGTCATTTGACCTCTAACAAAAAATTACCGAAAAATGTTCAACCTCTGGTATTGAAACACTGGCCGACCATGATGTGCAATCGATACATTAACCATGGAAAAGAAAGTAGCGAATGGTTGCTGTCATTAATGTTACTCAAATTGTTGATGAAGTGCCTGCAACCAATCAATAGCAAATCACAATGGCAGATGCTCAATAACAATCACGAGTCTCTGGTTGAGGCGGTGAATGATGAACTTTATGAAACACAGCAAGATAAGAAAGATATTGATAAGCAGATTTCAGCACTGAAACAGACATTTCTGAAATTACTGGATGACTGTGGATATAAACTGGTTGAAGAACCGGTAACAACGGAACCTGATAATGCATGCCAATGCAACGCCTTATGTTGAACAAGAAAATATCGTTGCGGCAAATGAAGATTTTGATGACAAAGAACATAATGAAGAAGTTGCAAAAATCGAAGAACAGGCAAGAATTGCCAGGGAAAAGATATCGAAACTGCCAGGCGACCTGCACCCGGGCGTCTGGTTTGAAATATTCAATGGCGAAGACAAGCCTGTCCGCCGCCTGAAACTCTCTGTGGTGCTGACAGAAGTAGCAAAACTAATCTTCGTTGACTGTCACGGCGTTAAGGTAATTGAAAAAGACGCTGGCGATTTCGCTAACGAGCTTGAAAATGAGAAGTCAAAATTCATTGCAGACCACTCCACATTTGAACACGCACTGGGCACCGTGATACATAAACTAGCCGCATAAAACGGGAAAGAGGGGCGAGGAGCGAGGGTCAAGGAAAAATCAGATAACAATAAATTTTCCTTGATCCTCTTTTTTTATTTTCACGCCTGAGTAACAGGGCACATCTGCTATCAGCACAAAGCAGCAGAGCAGGTAAAAATAAACATGATTCACCGCTGAGACGCTGAGGCTTATTAAATATAACTGAGCCGGGCAAACAACAAAACTACTTTGTCAGCATCTCTGCACCTGTGCGGTTCGTCTTCGCTCTATTAACCACACCAGGATGCTGTCAGGATGGTGAGTTTAGCGATGAATTCGCTATGCTCGGGTTTTTGGCTTAGGGTAATTTGAGCAACGATATTTGCAACGACTGAACGTGTCATGCGCAATAATCAGACAGCTGCTGACTCGCGGTAAAGCATGACGATATGTCGATTGCGTCACAAAATACGGCCTGATAGCTGATCCAGGCTGTAATTGCTCACATACTCTGCACTCTATCAGTTGATATTTTACAGAATATCAGTATATTACTATTATCTTATTTAAAAGGATTATGACTTAATTGGGGTGAGAAACATGGCCGTAAGAATACTGATCGGTGAAAACGAAGATCTGCATGAACTGGCTGAAGAGTTTCCAGAGGAAGCTTCCATAATCGAGGAAATGCTCAAAGCCGCGGAATCAGAGACTGAGACTGAAGCAGAAGGGGAAGCAAACGAAAGCGTTGATGCCTGACGCGCAGCATTATCTGTAGTAGTTCAGACTTAATCTGAAATTTGTTGTCGGTTTTCGTATAAGCGGAAACAGCCTATGTAGGAGATTTAACATCTTGTTTTCTCGCTGAGGCGCAGAGAACGCAGAGAAAATCAATATTTTTTAATGAAAAACAGGTATTACCTCTGCGTTCTCTGCGAGAGCAAATTCTTTTTACTTTGCGTGCTCTGCGCCTCTGCGAGAGTAAATTCATTTTCCTTTGCAACACTAAGAATAGTTCAACACCCAACTTTCATCGACAAACAATTCATGATTTCATTGCGCCTGGTGGAGAATACAGGACACTAAACAGCCACACACCGGGACAGGGTGTATCATGCGCTGTATACCAATAGCTGTCTGCTCAGGATTGATTATGCACAATGCCAGCGCTGGCTGATTACAGCATCAGCACACTACAGAGCCGGGTGAAAAGGTTAAAGTGTAGGAGTTCAGACTTGATCTGACATTTGTTGTCGATTTTCGTATAAGCGGAAACAGCCTATGTAGGAGATTTAACATCTTGTTTTCTCGCTGAGGCGCAGAGAACGCTGAGAAAATCAATATTTTTTAATGAAAAACAGGTATTACCTCTGCGTTCTCTGCGAGAGCAAATTCTTTTTACTTTGCGTGCTCTGCGCCTCTGCGAGAGTAAATTCATTTTCCTTTGCAACACTAAGAATAGTTCAACACCCAACTTTCATCGACAAACAATTCATGATTTCATTGCGCCTGGTGGAGAATACAGGACACTAAACAGCCACGCACCCGGACAGAGTGTATCATGCGCTGTATACCAATATCTGTCTGCTCAGGATTGATTATGCACAATGCCAGCGCGGGCTGATTAAAGCATCAGCACACTTCAGAGCCGGGTGATGTTAAAAGCTTGTGAAGCTTGGCGCAGGCGCACAAAGCTTGTCCATTTCAATCATGCCGAATCCAGTGCGTATTCGCTGGTTTATTGCAGCGGTGATATAGTATGCTTCACGACTTAAATACCCAGACACCTCAAATAACATGGCTCGCCACATTTTATTAACTGCCACGCTTGTTGTTATACAGTCAGCATCTGCTTATGCACAAAATTACGCAATCACTCCATTCATTGGCTGGCGCACCAGCAGTTCACTTGAAGAAGAGAACAGTGGCGCGACAATCGATCTGAAAGAAACAAAAAGCTACGGCTTTCTTTTGTCTTTGAAACAGGACCGTGATACAAATTATGATTTTCTGTTCTCAAGGCAGAACACCCAGCTGCAATCATCGACAAGCCCGGGCAATACAACTGCGCTGCGTCTCGATTATTATCATCTGGGCGGTACTGTTTTTTATGATCACGAAACCCTGCATCCTTTTGTCTCGGGTGGCCTGGGGGCAACACATATTACACCTGCGAACAACAGCTTTTCCTCGGAGACAAAGTTTTCGCTATCGATCGGTGCCGGGCTAAAATTCCCGCTAACGCAGAACATGGGACTGCGCCTCGAGGCACGTGGATACGGTACTGCCGTTGACAGTGGCGGCAGCCTCCTGTGTGCAAATGGCGGCTGTGTCGCCAGATTCAAAGGCAGTTTGTTCCTGCAATTTGAAGCACTTGCCGGACTTACAATCGCATTCTGATCAGGCCATACAGCGTGAAATACAATTTGAGTGATTAATTGAACACTGCAAGCCTGTTATTAATACAACTGTCTGAGATTTTAACGCGCCATTACATTACACTTGTTTATTATTAATAACAGAAAGTTACATCATAAAGTTAAACTTATTTATGGTTCTAATACCGATCGAATAATTGACTTGAATCAAGGTATATTATAGAATCCTTATATTCTTTTGGCGTACCAGCGAGGTAGGAATATGACATACGAAATCAAATGCAATGAAATTCGCGCACTGGTAGACAATGGCGGCCAGTTAATCGATGTCCGCTCCAATAATGAATTCAATCAGGGCGCATTAAAAAATGCCGTCAACATCCCATTAGAAACCGTTCCTCATCACGCTGATAACATCGACAGGGGCAAACCAGTCATGTTGTACTGCGTCTCCGGAATGCGTGCCAACGTGGTCAAGCAATTCCTCGAATCCCTGGGTTTCAGCCAGGTTTACAACCTCGGTGGTATCAGCCAGCTCGCACATTGCTGAGCATGAAAGTACGCCAATTATTTGATACAGAAACCAGCACCTACAGCTATTTGCTGTGGGACGAGAACAGCGGCGAAGCTGCGCTGATCGATTCCGTCGATACCCAGATTGAACGTGACCTGCAGCTCGTTAAAGAGCTTGGTCTTGATCTGAGATACACGCTGGAAACCCATATTCATGCTGACCATATCACCGGCTCGGGTAAAATCCGCGAGCGGCTCGGAACCAAAGCCGTGGTGCACAAGAACAGCCGGTCTGACTGTGCCGACATACTGGTAACGGGTGGCGATTCGATAACACTGGGTGACCAGGTGATTGATATTGTGGAGACACCGGGCCACACCGATACCTGCATCAGCTACCATATCGATGGCATCGTATTTACCGGCGATACCCTGTTGATCCGGGGCTGCGGCCGTACCGATTTCCAGGCGGGCGATGCAGGCGTGTTGTATGACTCGATTCATGACAAGCTTTTCAGCCTGCCGGACAATACCGTGGTCTATCCGGGTCATGATTACCGTGGCTTTCGATCATCGACCATTGCTGAGGAAAAAGCGCATAATCCACGCCTTGGCAACAACCGGCCAAAACAGGAATTTGTTGATTTAATGAACGCCCTGGAGCTTGATCCACCCGGGAAAATAGCTGAAGCTGTGCCTGGAAACCTAGAGTGCGGCCTGAAGCAGGGCTGACACAGGAGACAAAGCATGGCTTACCAGCTCAACGTTGAAAATATCAAATGCGGTGGTTGCGCTTCAACCATCCGCAGCAAGCTGGCTGCTATGGACGGCGTCGATCAGGTTGATGTCGATATAGAGGCAGGCATCGTCAGTGTTGAAGGCGAGGCCAACACCCGTGAAGCCGTCGCCGCCAGGCTGCTCAAACTTGGCTATCCGGAAAGCGGTAGCGCTGCAGGTATTGCTGCCGCCAAAGCCAGGGCCAGGTCCTTCGTCAGCTGCGCCGTCGGCCGCATCAGCGGCGAAGACTAAACGCAGGGCGGATACTGCCCACCAGATAATCATGTAACAGATGTTCTCTCGCCAAGGCGCAAAGCACGCAAAGGTGTTTTGGCTTCAAAACAACACAAGCTTTAGAAGTTCCTGGCGACTTGGCGTCTTTGCGAGAGGAAAAATATGATTTAAATCTCGCCAGGACAGTGGGCCAGGGCAGAGGGTGTTAAGGATAGATAAAATGTAGTAGTTCAGACTTGATCTGACATTTGTTATCGATTTTCGTATAAGCGGAAAATCAACCTAAGTAGGCTTTTTAACATCCTGTTTTCTCGCAGAGGCGCAGAGAGCGCAGAGAAAAACGATATTTTTAATGAAAAAAACAGGTATTACCTCTGCGTGCTCTGCGCCTCTGCGAGAGTAAATTCTGTTTACTTTGCGGGCTTTGCGCCTTTGCGAGAGTAAATATCTATAGCCTTTCTATATATGGCCAATCCCGTACAGATACAAAACTAAAGATTTTCTCGGCGAGCTCTGCGCCCCTGCGAGAGTAAAACACATTATTCTCGCCAGGGCGCAAAGCACGCAAAGGTGTTCTGGGTTCAAAACAACACAAGCTTTAGTAGTTCCTGGCGACCTTGGCGCCTTGGCGAGAGGAAAAATATGATTTAAATCTCGCCAGGACAGTGGGCCAGGGCAGCGGGTGTTAAGGATAGATAAAATGTAGTAGTTCAGACTTGATCTGACATTTGTTATCGATTTTCGTATAAGCGGAAAATCAACCTAAGTAGGCTTTTTAACATCCTGTTTTCTCGCAGAGGCGCAGAGAGCGCAGAGAAAAACGATATTTTTAATGAAAAAAACAGGTATTACCTCTGCGTGCTCTGCGCCTCTGCGAGAGTAAATTCTGTTTACTTTGCGGGCTTTGCGCCTTTGCGAGAGTAAATATCTATAGCCTTTGTATATATGGCCAATCCCGTACAGATAAAAAACTTAAGATTTTCTCGGCGAGCTCTGCACCTCTGCGAGAATAAACACATTGTTAAAAACAGGGTGCGCTGCCCTCCCAACCCTACTAGAACCTGGTCCCCAGTGCCTGTATTATCCGCGCGATGAAAACGCGCGATTTTTATTATGATCTACCAGCACAGCTGATTGCCCAGTACCCGGCAAAAAATCGCACAGACAGCCGCTTACTCTATATCAACAGAACACAGGCCCGTTTTGAGGACCGGCAGTTCATCGATTTACCCGGTCTGCTTCATGCCGATGATGTTCTCGTGTTCAATAACACCAGGGTGATTCCTGCCAGGTTGTTTGGCCATAAAGCAACAGGCGGCAGAGTTGAAATCCTGATCGAGCGTATTATTTCTGAACACAGCGCGCTCGCCCATGTGCGTGCCAGTAAAACGCCAAAAGCCGGTTCTGAAATCATACTGGATAGCACCGACTCCCGACATGCCAGCTTTACAGTCGAGCAGCGTCGAGACAATCTTTTTGTTCTATCGACCGATGCCAGCACCCGGATCACGGACATTGTTCAACAACAGGGCCATATGCCATTACCACCCTACATCGAACGCAGCGATGAAGCACAGGATCTCGAACGCTACCAGACCGTTTATGCACAGCAGCCCGGCGCAGTCGCAGCACCAACGGCCGGATTACACTTCGACAATGACATGCTTGATCGTATTACAAACAAAGGCGTTATCAGCGCTTATGTCACGCTTCATGTCGGCGCAGGCACCTTTCAACCGGTACGTTGTGAGCATATCAGTGACCATGCCATGCATGCGGAATACCTGGTGGTACCCGAAGAAACAGTCACCTTGTGTAATCAGGCGCGGGCACGGGGCGGCAGAATAATAGCCGTAGGTACCACCGCGGTACGCAGTCTTGAAACGGCTGCTGCAGACGGTGAACTGAAACCCTATAGCGGTGAAACTGCGATTTTTATTTACCCGGGTTACCCGTTTAAAAGCGTGGATGCTCTGTTGACCAATTTCCATCTGCCTGAATCGACGCTGTTAATGCTGGTATGTGCATTCGCCGGATATGAAACTACAATGCGCGCCTACAGGCATGCGGTTGAACAGGCGTACCGCTTTTTCAGCTATGGCGACGCGATGTTTATCGAGTGACAGTGAACTGATTATGTTTCTCGCAGAGGCGCAGGGAACGCAGGGAGAATATAGAATTTGTAATTTTTGATAAAAAACACAAAATGATCCTTTACGTTCTTGGCGCCTTTGCGAGAGATAATCAAGTTTTACTCTCGCAGAGGCGCAAAGCTCGCAAAGAGTTTTTCAAGGTTGATGGTTTAATAAAACATAAAATCCTCTGCGTGCCCTGCGACTCTGCGAGAGTATTAATCCGTTTAAAAACGACAAGGATTATTGCATGCAATGCATACACGAACATGATAATCTACATTAAATATAATTCATAAGTTATTGATGAAATATGACTTAATCAGTACTGATGGCGCGGCAAGGCGGGGTAGGTTGAGGTTCGAGCGCGGAACCGTCGAGACGCCGGCATTCATGCCGGTTGGCACCTATGGCACCGTCAAGGCGATGACCCCGGAGGAGCTGGTTGAACTGGGGGCGCAGATCATCCTCGGCAATACCTTCCATTTAATGCTCAGGCCAGGCACTGAAATCATCAGCAAGCACGGCGACCTGCATGATTTCATGCACTGGCAGGGACCGATTCTGACTGACTCGGGCGGCTTCCAGGTCTTCAGTCTGGCCAAGATGCGCAAGATCA
>CAWEEC010000034.1:0-102241 GCA_963807785.1 uncultured Gammaproteobacteria bacterium
CAAAAAGCTGCATGTAATGCAGCCAGGGCAACATCGGAAGTAAGTAAAGCCAAACTGAAAGTAATACAGGCTGAGCTTGAGCGATCTCGTTTAAGTGCTCCGTTTGCGGGTATTGTTGCTGAAGTTAATGGCGAGATTGGAGAGTTCGTTACACCATCACCAGTGGGCATTCCTACACCGCCTGCCGTTGACCTGATGGATATAAGCTGTCTTTATGTCTCAGCGCCCATCGATGAAGTGGATGCACCACGCATACGAATCAACATGAAAGCGAACATATCACTTGATGCGTTATCCGGTGAAATATTCAGCGGTAAAGTGAAACGCATAGCGCCTTATGTGCTGGAGATTGAGAAGCAGGCACGGACGGTTGATGTAGAAGTGGATTTTATCTGCCAGCAGGATTGCGAAAATATGCTGCCGGGTTACAGTGCTGATGTCGAGGTTGTGCTTGATGAAAAAGACAATGTATTAAGAATTCCAACGGAAGCAATCCTGGAAGGCAACAAGGTGCTGGTGTTTACTGCGGACAACCTGCTCGAGCAACGTGAAATCAAAACCGGCTTGAGTAACTGGGAATGGACACAGTTAACGGAAGGATTGTCAGAAGGCGATGAGGTTGTTGTTTCAGTTGAACGTGAAGGCGTTGAGGACGGTGTTCTTGCCAGGCGTGATACTAAAGAATGATTATTCACAATGATTGAACTGGCCGAAATCCACCGTGATTTTCTGGTGGGCGACCAGGAAGTGCATGCGCTTGATGATGTGACCCTGACTATTGAATCCGGCGAGTATGTTTCAATCATGGGGCCTTCCGGCTCTGGTAAATCGACGCTGCTCAATCTGCTTGGCTTGCTGGACCGTCCCAGTTCGGGTACGTATAGCCTTAATGGGCAGGATGTCACATCGCTTAGCGATATAGAGCAGGCACAGGTGCGCAACCGTGAAATCGGTTTCGTGTTTCAGATGTTTCATCTCGTGCCCCGGCTCACGGCTGCTGAGAATGTTGAGCTGCCGCTGATACTTGCAGGCATGCCGCCAGAAGAACGCAGGCCGAAGGTTACTGGCGCGCTTGACGATCTTGGCCTGAGTGATCGCAGTCATCATAAACCGGACCAGCTTTCCGGCGGACAACGCCAGCGTGTGGCAATTGCGCGTGCAACTGTAACTGAACCCAAAGTTCTACTCGCCGATGAGCCTACCGGTAATCTCGATCATAAATCAGGCACGGATGTGATCCGTATTCTCGAGCAACTGAATGAGCGCGGTATCACGCTCATTATGGTCACGCATGATCAGGAAATGGGTCAGCGCGCAAGGCGTCAACTGCGCATGATGGACGGACGCATGCATAGTGATGTTTCGAATAGTGCTCAAACCAACCCGGATCATGGCGCTTCATAGTCCTGACATTGCCTGGTTTTCATGGGGTGCTTTGCGCGGTTATCCAACACGGACATTCCTGATGCTGATTGCCATGGCGATTGGTGTGTCAGCAGTTGTGGTGCTTACATCACTGGGTGAGGGTGCGCGTCTTTATGTCATGGACAGATTCGCATCACTTGGCACCAACCTGGTGATTGTTTTCCCGGGGCGTTCTGAAACTGCCGGCATTAATCCAACCACGATGATGGGGGAAACACCACGTGACCTGACGCTGAACGATGCGCATGCTTTAACGCGCAGTTACAACGTTAGAAGAATTGCGCCGATCAATGTCGGCTCGGCAGAAGTCAGCTATCTAAGTCGTTCACGTGAAGTCGTGGTCATCGGCACCAACCATGAAATGCTTGCTATACGTCACTGGGAGCTGGCACAAGGGAAGTTTTTACCGGCAATGGATCTCGACCGGGCTTCACCGGTTACCGTTATTGGCAGCAAAATACGCGATGAACTGTTCGGCGCGGAGCACGCATTGGGAAAATGGGTGCGTATTGGTGACCGGCGTTTTCGCGTCATCGGCGTTATGGGCTCGGAAGGGCGTTCAATCGGAGTTGATATCCAGGAAACTATCCTGATACCGATTGCATCGGCTCAGCAAATCTTTAATACCTCTTCTGTATTCCGAATTCTGGTGGAAGCAAAGACCCGCGATGCAATAGAACCGGTTAAACAGTTCATTATTGATACATTGCAGGAAAGACACCAGGGGAAAAAAGATGTCACTGTGATCACGCAGGATGCCGTGCTTGCGACATTCGATCGTATACTCGGTGCGTTGACATTTGCTGTCGGTGGTATCGCCGCAATCAGTCTGGCAGTGGCTGGTATTTTGATAATGAACGTGATGCTGGTGGCGGTGTCGCAGCGTACCGCTGAGATTGGTTTACTGAAAGCGCTCGGCGCATCACCGAGACAGATTATTACCCTTATTCTTGCCGAAGCGTTTTTATTGTCCTCTATGGGTGCCATTGCCGGGTATTTACTGGGCCAGCTGGGTAGCTGGTCTATACGCTATGCCTTTCCTGAACTTCCTGCATATGCACCTGCATGGGCTGTTGTAGTTGCACTGGTGGTAGCAGTAATCACCGGGCTTTTATTCAGCTTGATGCCTGCACGCCATGCTGCACGGCTGGACCCGGTGCTGGCATTGTCCGGGCGTTAGCCCGCATATTACACAAAGGCGGGCGCACAATGATCGATAGCGGACTCTATTACAAGAAGTTACAGTCAATGATATGGGTATTAAGCTGTTACAGATTGTCCTATTTGGTTTTATGAACAAGCTGGCTTCGCATCTTGAACGATCCCCCTTGATCCATAGCTATGGCTATGAATCCGCGGGCGATCGTTCAACCTGCTTTACCAGCTTGCCCATAAATTCCAAATCCTTCATGCAATATGCGGGCAAAGACAATGCGTACGAATGATTTCCTTAATTTGACCGGTACCTCACTGATTGCACACCGCATGCGCAGTTTCCTCACGGCGCTTGGTATTGCGGTTGGTATTGCAGCAGTCGTGCTGCTGACATCGATTGGTGAAGGTGTGCATCAGTTCGTACTTTCTGAGTTCACCCAGTTTGGCACCACCCTGGTCGGTATAAATCCCGGCAAAGCCACCACATCCGGTGGCAGTGTGGGCATGTTCGGCACCGAGCGCCCGCTGACAATTGAAGATTCCGAGGCATTGAAACGCTTGCCATTTGCACGTGCGGTGGTGCCATTTGTGCAGGGTAATGCCGAGGTGGAAGCTGACAATCGACGCCGCCGGACGACGGTTTATGGCGCAGGTTCGCAGTGGCCAGAAGCATTCAGTATGCGGGTCAAGTCAGGACGCTTTTTACCCGATGATGATCCCGTTGCGCCGCGAGCCTTCGCCGTGCTCGGGAGTAAATTACGCCAGGAGCTGTTCGGTGATCGCAGTCCGCTGGGGCAGCGAATCACTATCGGTGGCAGCCGCTATCGCGTAATAGGCGTGATGGAGTCCAAGGGTACAGTGCTGGGATTTGATCTTGATGATACCGTTTATATACCGGCGGCACGTGCACTGAGTCTTTTCAATAACGATACCCTGTTTGAAATTGACGTGCTGTATGACGAGGAGATGCCGGTTGATAAAGTTGTTGATGGTATAAAAAGCGTACTCGAGGCCCGGCATGGCAAGGACGATGTCACCATTACAACCCAGGAACAAATGCTGGATGTGCTCGGTTCGGTACTGGATGTTTTAACTTTTGCCGTCGGCGCCATCGGTGGCATTTCATTACTGGTCGGTGCAATAGGTATTGTTACTATCATGACAATCGCCATCAACGAACGGACCAATGAAATAGGCTTATTGCGCGCGCTGGGCGCAAAACAGTCGCAGGTGCTCAGTCTTTTTCTGGGCGAGGCGATAGTGCTCGCTGCTATCGGCGGATTGAGCGGCCTCGCGCTGGGTATCGGCATTGCTCAGTTGCTGCATCTTGTATTACCGGCGCTCCCGGTACACACACCGATACTTTATGTGGTGCTTGCAGAAGTAATAGCAGTGGTGATTGGTATGGCAGCCGGTGTGCTGCCAGCAAGACGAGCTGCTTTGCTTGACCCGGTTGAGGCATTGAGATCCGAGTAAGCTGTTCATTAATATACAGATACAAGATTATTAATAAGCCCGCATAATGCGGGCTTTTTTGATAAGATTCGGCCCCAAGTTTGCGAGAGTGGCGGAATTGGTAGACGCGCTGGTTTTAGGTACCAGTGTCTTTGACGTGAGAGTTCGAGTCTCTCCTCTCGCACCAAATACACAATTAAATCAAAGATTTCCGAGGTTATTATGCAGGTGTCAGTGGAAGCGGGTGAAGGTCTCGAGCGCAAGCTGAAAATACAGATTCCTACCGAAACAGTGGATATGCAGGTCGAGAGCCGGCTCAAGTCAATGCTGCCGCGTGTAAAAATAGACGGTTTCCGTCCGGGCAAAGTGCCATTCAAGGTCGTCAAGCAGCATTACGGTGACCAGGTTTTTCAGGAAGTGGCCGGCGAATTGATCCAGAACTCGTTCCGCGATGCCCTCACCCAGGAGAATCTGAACCCGGCAGGTGACCCGTCCATTTCAACCGATGGCATCAAGCCGGGTGAGCCCCTCGAATTTACCGCTACATTTGAAATTTATCCTGAGGTGGAGCTGGTGCCGGTTGCCGGCATGAAGCTGGAAAAGATCAAGTCAGCAGTGACCGATGCCGATGTCGATAAAATGATTGATACCCTGCGCAAACAGCGCTCCAGCTGGACTGAAGTAGAGCGAGCTGCCGGTGATGGCGACAAGGTTGTTGTCAACTTCAAGGGCATGATCGATGGCGAGGCGTTTGAAGGCGGAACTGCTGACAGTGTGCCGGTAGTCATTGGTTCCGGCTCGATGATTCCTGGTTTTGAGCAGAACCTTGCCGGTCTTAAAGCTAACGATGAAACGACTTTCAAGGTTAATTTCCCTGATGATTACCAGGCTGAGCACCTTGCGGGTAAGGAAGCTGAATTTGAGGTCACTGTAAAAGCGGTCGAGGAAGCTTCATTGCCGGAAATCGATGAGGAGTTTGCCAGGGCGTTCGGTGTTGAAGATGGTAGTACTGAGAAATTACGTGAAGATATCCGCGGCAACATGGAACGCGAGCTTAAGAAAGCTATTGGTGTCTTTATAAAAGATGAGGTTATGGAACAGCTGCTGGAAAAGAATCCGATCGATGTTCCCGCTGCGATCGTTAGCCAGGAGGCAGAAACATTACAGAAGCAGACGGCGGCCCAGTTACCTGGATCAGAACAGCCTGTTGAGGCTTATCTGGACGATGCAACGCGCCGCGTCAAACTTGGTCTGTTACTGGCAGAAGTCGTGAAAACAGCTGCTATTCAACCTGATGCAGACAAAGTTCGTGAACGCGTTGAGGTCATGTCGAAAGATTATGAAGACCCGGGCGAATTTGTCCGCTATTATCAGAGTAACCCGCAGTTATTAAGGGGCATCGAAACGCTGGTGATGGAAGATATGGTAGTTGACTGGATTATAGACCAGGCCGAGGTTAATGAAACTGAACGTACATTTGATGATCTAATGAATGCGGCAGTATAAATCAGCTATATATAAGCTGTACCCAAAACAATTCACAGGTAACTGAAATGCAACATAAAGATCACTCTGAAGGAGCGCTGAACACCAAGGCGCTGAATCTTGTCCCTATGGTCGTCGAGCAGACTGCACGTGGTGAACGTTCATACGATATTTATTCACGTTTGCTCAAGGAGCGAGTGATTTTTGTCGTCGGGCCTGTTGATGATCACATGGCCAACCTGGTGGTTGCACAGTTGCTGTACCTGGAATCAGAAAACCCGGACAAGGATATATCGCTCTACATCAACTCACCTGGCGGTGTCGTTACTGCAGGACTGGCTATTTATGACACCATGCAGTTCGTAAAAGCGGACATCAGCACCTTATGTGTCGGCCAGGCAGCCAGCATGGGCGCAGTATTGCTGGCTGGCGGCTGCAAGGGCAAGCGCTATTGCCTGCCGCACTCACGCGTGATGATTCATCAGCCGCTGGGCGGTTTCCAGGGGCAGGCCTCGGATATCGATATTCATGCGCGTGAAATCCTCAAAATTCGCGACCAATTGAACAAGATTTTGTCTGATCATACTGGCCAACCTATTGAAAAGATAGGAGATGATACCGAAAGAGATAATTTTATGAGCAGCTCAGATGCAGCAGAGTATGGAATTATCGACGAAGTGCTAAATACCCGCACATTAAGGGGTTAAAAATACGCCCGAGTTGCTGTATTTTGGCAGTTTGATACAAAAAAATGGCTAATTTGTCAGGAAATGCCTGATGAAATTATCGAAGTGCGCTATTGTCTATATAATATCGTAACCTTCGTAAAAACTTGCAAGCGCCATGCGAAATTGGCAATGTAGAGTTGTAGCCATAACTAAGGGGTATTCATGAGCGACGACAATAACCATTCAGGTAACGATACCGAAAAGCTTCTGTATTGCTCTTTTTGTGGCAAAAGTCAGCATGAAGTCAAGAAGCTGATTGCCGGACCTTCAGTTTATGTCTGTGATGAATGTGTCGAGCTGTGCAATGACATCATTCGTGAAGAGATGGAAGAGGAATCCACCACTGCGATTCGAAAATTACCCACCCCGCAGGAAATCAATGGCATTCTGAATGATTACGTGATTGGTCAGGAAACTGCCAAGAAGGTGTTGTCAGTCGCGGTCTATAATCACTACAAGCGCCTTGAAGTCAAGCACAAGAAAGACGACATCGAACTTTCAAAAAGTAATATCCTGTTGATCGGTCCCACCGGCTCGGGTAAGACCTTGCTGGCTGAAACCATGGCGCGTTTACTCAATGTGCCTTTCACTATCGCTGATGCGACAACATTAACCGAGGCCGGTTATGTTGGTGAGGACGTTGAAAACATCATTCAGAAACTTCTGCAGAAATGTGATTATGACGTTGAAAAAGCACAGACCGGTATTGTTTATATCGATGAGATAGACAAGATTTCGCGCAAGTCAGATAACCCTTCTATTACCCGTGATGTATCGGGTGAGGGTGTGCAGCAGGCATTACTCAAACTGATTGAAGGCACCATTGCTTCTGTTCCGCCTCAAGGTGGGCGCAAGCATCCGCAGCAGGAGTTCCTGCAGGTCGATACTGCAAAGATACTATTCATATGCGGTGGCGCATTCTCAGGTCTCGACAAGGTTGTCAGAGACCGCTCGGATAAAAGCGGCATCGGTTTCGGTGCCCAGGTGCGCAGCAAGGATAATCAATTGAGCCCCTCCGAAGTGCTCGCCAACCTGGAAGCCGATGATCTGATCCAGTACGGATTGATCCCGGAATTTGTTGGCCGTCTGCCAGTTGTTGCTACGCTCGAGGAACTGGATGAGGATGCCCTGGTTACCATCCTGAAAGAGCCTAAAAACGCGCTCGCCAAACAGTATTCAAAAATGATCGAAATGGAGGGTTGTGAACTTGAATTGCGCGATGATGCCTTGAGGGCGATCGCACGCAAGGCAATGGCGCGCAAAACAGGCGCTCGTGGTCTGCGTACTATTCTGGAAAATGTATTACTCGATACCATGTATGACCTGCCATCACAGGAAGATGTCGCCAAAGTGGTTATCGATGAGTCTGTCATTGAGGGGGTCAACAAGCCCTTCCTCGTTTATGAAGGTGGTGACAGCCTTCAGGCGTCACAAGAAAAATAATAAACGGCAGGCGCAGACTTGAAGTCTTCGGATCTGTCCACATAATCAAGGAAACAACCTTACTGAGGCACCTATGGCCACTGCTACTGATCAGAACGATTTGAATTCCCCTGTGACTGAAGTACCCGTATTACCACTTAGAGATGTTGTGGTTTATCCACACATGGTTATCCCTTTGTTTGTCGGCCGTGAAAAATCCATTCAGGCGCTCGATGCTGCCATGCAGGACAGCAAGCAGATTCTTCTGGTTGCACAAAAAAGTGCGGATATCGATGAACCAGCAATCGATGATGTGCATGAAATAGGCACCATGGCAACCATACTGCAGCTGCTGAAGCTGCCTGACGGTACCATCAAGGTTCTGGTTGAAGGCGTGCAGCGAGCACGTGTCAATAACCTCAGGGAGGGTGATCACTTTTTCGTGGCCGGATATACGCTACTCGAAAACGAAGCATCAGTTGATGACAAGGAACTGGAGATTCTTTCCAGGTCAATCCTGGGCGTATTTGATCAATACGTGAAACTGAACAAAAAGGTGCCGGCTGAAATTCTTACCTCGCTGTCAGGTATAGATGAACCATCACGCATGTCAGATACCATTGCAGCGCACATGTCGTTAAAACTCGATGAAAAACAGAAGATTCTCGAGATTATCAATGTGCATGAAAGACTTGAGTACTTGATGAAGCTGATCGATGGTGAAATTGATTTGCTGCAAATCGAAAAACGCATCCGTGGACGTGTCAAGCAGCAGATGGAGAAGAGCCAGCGTGAGTACTATCTGAACGAACAAATGAAGGCCATCCAGAAAGAACTGGGTGATATGGAAGACGCGCCCAATGAAGTCGAGGAACTGGAACAGCGCATCGAGAATGCTGGTATGCCCAAGGACGCCAAGAAGAAGGCAATCAATGAACTCAACAAGCTGAAAATGATGTCGCCGATGTCGGCAGAGGCAACTGTCGTGCGCAACTACATCGACTGGCTTGCAGACTGTCCTTGGAAGAAAAAATCCAAAATCAGTAACGATTTGAGCAAGGCTGAGCAGATACTGAACGACGACCACTATGGTCTGGAGAAGGTCAAGGAACGAATCCTTGAGTATCTTGCCGTACAGCAACGTGTTAAAAAACTGAAAGGCCCGATTCTCTGTCTTGTTGGGCCTCCGGGTGTAGGTAAAACCTCATTGGGACAATCTATCGCGCGCGCGACTAACCGTAAATATACGCGCATGGCCCTGGGTGGTGTACGCGATGAATCAGAAATTCGCGGTCACCGCAGGACCTATATCGGTTCCTTGCCTGGCAAGGTAATCCAGAACCTGAGCAAGGTGGGTACGCGTAATCCATTGTTCCTGCTCGACGAAATAGACAAGATGGCGGCAGATTTCAGAGGTGATCCGGCATCGGCACTGCTTGAAGTGCTCGACCCGGAGCAGAACCACACATTTGCAGATCATTATCTTGAAGTTGATTTCGATTTGTCGGATGTCATGTTTGTTGCCACTGCCAACAGCATGAATATTCCTGCTCCACTGCTTGATCGTATGGAAGTCATCCGCTTGCCGGGTTATACCGAGGATGAAAAAGTAGCAATAGCGCGTAACTTTCTTCTGCCCAAGCAGATGGAGAACAATGGCCTGAAAGATAATGAGTTGCAGGTCAGCGATACTGCACTGCATGATATCGTTCGCCTGTACACGCGTGAAGCCGGTGTGCGTAGCCTTGAGCGTGAAATCGCCAAGATTTGCCGCAAGGTAGTAAAGAGCGCGGTACTTAAGCCAACAGACAAGGCGACTTCGGTTACTGCACGTAATCTGGAGAAATATCTTGGCGTTCATCGCTTCCGCTATGGTGAGGCCGAGGAAAATGATCAGGTTGGCCTGGTAAATGGTCTTGCCTGGACAGAAGTCGGCGGTGAATTGCTTACCATTGAATCAGCTGTTGTGCCAGGTAAAGGCAAACTGTCTTTTACCGGTCAGCTGGGTGATGTCATGCAGGAGTCTATCCAGGCTGCAATGACTGTAATGCGTAGCCGTTCAGCAACACTGGGTCTTGAACCGGATTTTCAGGATGACATAGACATTCATATCCATGTACCCGAAGGTGCAACACCAAAAGACGGCCCAAGTGCTGGTATCGGCATGTGTACGGCAATTGCATCTGTACTGACTGGTATACCCGTACATGCCAATGTCGCGATGACGGGGGAAATTACTTTACGCGGTGAGGTGCTTCCGATCGGCGGCTTGAAAGAGAAATTGCTGGCTGCCCACAGGGCTGGAATCGAGACGGTTATGATCCCTGAGGAAAACAGAAAAGACCTGGTTGAAATGCCGAAGAATATTCTGGCCAAACTTGACATCAAACCGGTTCGCTGGATTGATGAAGTGCTGGAAGTGGCATTAGTAGAACTGCCGACTCCACTTGAAGAAAAGTCGGCAAGTAACAGAAAAGCAAGCAATCAGGGAAAAGGCAAAAAGAACAGGGATAGTGTTCGCCATCATTAACCATTAGTATTACATAATAAACACATGCAATAGCACAAACTATTGCATGTGTTTTTTTTGTTAAAATGGCAATTTTTCCCGCTAAATCAGCAGTTTTTTTATCATAATCATTGACATAACGCGTCACTGACTGGTATAAAAACACAGCCTTTTTACATCCACATTATTTTGCACTGGCTGAAAATAAATGAAGATAAAACAATAACCGTGGATGGGTATTAATAACTATTTACAACACCTCATGGGAAATAAAATCAATGAATAAATCCGAACTGGTTGATGCTGTTGCAGACGCAGCAGATTTGTCAAAAGCTGACTCCGCACGCGCACTTGATGCTGTAATTGGTGCAATCTCAAATGCACTGAAATCTGGTGATCAAGTCAGTGTTGTTGGCTTTGGTACTTTTTTAGTTCGCAAGCGTGCAGCTCGTACTGGGCGTAATCCACAAACAGGCGCAGAAATCCAGATTGCAGCAGCAAATGTGCCTGCATTTAAGCCTGGCAAAGCTCTGAAAGATACCGTAAACTAGCGCGCTCTTTCAGTAGGGGTGCTTAGCTCAGCTGGTAGAGCGTCGCCCTTACAAGGCGAATGTCGGGGGTTCGATCCCCTCAGCACCCACCAATTGGAGCGGTAGTTCAGCTGGTTAGAATACCGGCCTGTCACGCCGGGGGTCGCGGGTTCGAGTCCCGTCCGCTCCGCCAAATATTTCACTCAGCAAACCACGCATATACGAGTTTTCTTTGTATGGATAACTCGCGTGGTTTCTGCTGTTTGATACAATCTGTATAATCCGTACACAATCCACACAATAACAAGAGCAATCTGAATCATGCTGCAGGCTATCAACGATCGCATCAAGGGCTGGTTAGGCGCATTGGTCATCATTTTGATCACTATCCCTTTTGCATTTTGGGGAATTGAATCGTACCTGGGTGGTGGCGGTAAACAATTTGCCGCAGTCGTGAATGGAGAGGAAATACCTGTATATCAGTTTGAGAATGCCTACTCAAATCAGCTCGCCAGATTGAATCAACAGTTTGGCAGCAGTCTGCCATTCTCCAATGAACAAATTAAATCTCAGGTCCTTGATCAACTTATTAATGCTGTAGTTCTGGAGGAAAACAGTTATTCATCCGGATACAGGATTTCTGATACAAATTTGAAACGAAACATTACAACTTTATTTACCCGCGAAGGAAAGTTCGACAGAGATTATTTTGAAAACATCGTGGCTTCAAATGGCATGACAATTAGTCAGTATGAATCCATGCTGAGAAATGAACTACGTGTATTGCAGAAACGGAATGCATTGGTTGCGTCAGCAATATTGACCGATGAGGAAGCGCGTCAGCTTACAGCGCTTGAGCAACAGGAGCGTGAATTGCGTTTGATCAAGTTTAGTATTGATACGAATTCAGCTGATATAGTCGTTACTGATCTTGATATCGAAGATTTTTATAACAGCAATGCTGACAGATACATGACACCTGAAAGCGTCAGTGTTGAGTATGTTGAAATAACCAGCGATGAGCTTGCGGAAAGTATCAATGTCGATGAAGAAAAACTGGCAGAGATGTATGATGACTACAAACAGGGCCTGCTTAATAAAGAGGAGCGCAAGGCGCGGCACATATTGATTCAGCTTGGCGCTTCAGAAGATAAAAGCAAGGAAGCATTAATGCCGCGCATCGAAGAGCTGCAGCAAAAGTTGAATAATGGAGAGTCATTCGAGGAGCTTGCGCGTGAATATTCAGAAGATCCCGGTTCAGCCAAACAGGGCGGTGATCTTGGCTGGGTAGCAACAGGCGAGATGGTCAAGCCATTCGAGGATGCACTGTTCAAAATGAACCAGGGCGAAGTCAGTGAGATTGTGGAAACACAGTTCGGCTTGCACCTGATCAAGCTTGACGATATCCGCACACCTGAAGTGCAAACCCTTGCAGAAAAGCGCGCTGAGTTCGAACAGGAGCTTAAACAGGATGTTGTCAGTAGCATGTTCTATGACATGACTGAAAATATGGCTGTTAATGCATATGAAAATCCAGACAGTCTTGATGCTGTTGTTGATGCAGTCAATAAACAGCCAAAAACGACTGGATTATTCACACGGGATTCCGGAACCGGTATTACTGAAAATCAGAAATTCCGTACAGCTGCGTTTTCACCTGCAGTAATTGAAGACGGTATGAACAGTGATATTGTCGAGATAACACCGAACCATGTTGCAGTATTACGTTTGCTAAAGCATGAGCCGGCCAGTAAGAAACCGTTAGAGGAAGTCAGCTCAGATATTGAGAAAATTCTGCGCCTGAAAGTCGCGCATGGTACAACCATGGCTGCTGCTGAAGAGGCAAAGAATCAAATTGTCTCGGGCACCTCGGCAGAGAGTGTGATTACGGCTAACCAGCGTGTAGAAGGTTATGGTGCTATCAAACGTACCGATGTCAATAAAGTCGACCCAATGGTTGTAGATGCGGCGTTCCAGATGCCATATCCGCAAGACGGAAAACCATCAGTACAGGTGGTTAACATGATTTCTGGTGACATTGCTGTTGTACTGATTGACAAGGTCACGGTACCAACTGAGATTGCAAAAGATCAAATTGATGCCGTCAGGCAGCAACGTAAAAGTGATGTAGCGAATTCGGATTTCGACTTTGTTCTCACTACAATCAAAGATGCTGCTGAAATACAGCGTAATACCAGCCTGCTTCAATAAATTGTTATATTTGTTGGCTCAAGCATGGTGAATATATTTCGTTTGGCCCTGCATTGGCAGATCTTTATAGCATTGATACTGGCTGTCCTGGTTGGTATTTTTTCTGATCCCGCAACAACGCTTTTCGGTATTTCCTTAACTTCTGTTTTAAATTTTATCGGCACGCTATTTCTTAATGCGTTGAAGATGTTGATAGTGCCACTGATCATGTCATCAATAATTGTAGGCATGATGGAGATACAGCCGGATACACTTGGGCGGCTTGGCTATAAGACACTCATTTATTACGCTGCGAGCAGCCTGGTCGCTATTCTTATCGGGCTGCTGGTGGTTAATATATTCCAACCTGGTATAGCTGATGGTGAACCTGTCAGGGAGATGATTGGTCTTTCTGCAGATACTGATGATGTTATCGAACGTGTTGAAGGCAGGGGCACAGGTGATTTAGCGGAAGTATTTATCCGCATGATCCCGCCAAATATCGTCTCTGCCGCAGCACAGGGAAAAATGCTGGGCCTCATATTTTTCAGCTTGTTGTTCGGTTTCTTTATATCGCGAGTCAAGGGACAGCCGGGAGAGACGCTGAAGAATTTCTGGAATGGCCTGCTCGATGTAATGATGCAAATGACTGAATGGGTCATGCTGTTTGCACCAATCGGTGTATTTGCACTGGTGGCCAAGGTATTGATGGCTTCAGGACTGGATGCATTCAAACCCCTGGCTGTATTCTTTTTTACTGTGCTGCTTGCGCTGGCAATACATCTCCTGCTGGTGATGCCTTCAGTTCTCAAGTTTATCGCCAGGGTCAGTCCGGGTGCCCATTTCAAGGCGATGATGCCGGCACTTTTGACTGCATTTTCCACCAGTTCATCATCTGCGACTCTGCCAATAACGATAGACTGTGTTGAAAACCGCGCTGGGGTTTCCAACAGGGTGAGTGGCTTCACTTTGCCGCTTGGTGCTACCGTGAATATGGATGGAACGGCGCTTTACGAATGTGTCGCCGCCATGTTTATTGCACAGGCCTATGGCCTGTCATTAGACGTGACCACGCAGTTCACAATTGTGTTGATTGCACTGCTGACTTCGATCGGCGTGGCAGGAATACCCTCAGCCAGCCTGGTCGCGATTACAATTATTCTCGCTGCCATCGGGCTCCCGGTTGAAGCGATAGGTATGATTCTGGTGGTGGACAGGATTCTGGATATGTGCAGAACAGCGGTGAATGTATTCAGTGATTCGGTTGCTGCAGTGACTATCGCCCGTCTGGAAGGCGAAGAGACAAAGCTAATTAATAATTAAAAATGAAAAATTAATAATTAAACGGCAGTTATTTCGACTGGGAGTATAAAGCACAGGTACCTGGATGGTTACTGCTTTCAGTTGAAATAACATGCCGTTTATCTAGAGTAGTCATTTTTCATTATTCATTATTAACTATTCATTACTCCTTGGTGTTCCCCATGAGACCTGCAGTATGATAGCCGGCATCGACATAGATAACTTCACCTGTGATACCGCTGGCGAGATTCGAACAGAGGAAAGCGGCGGTATTGCCAACTTCATCGATAGTGACATTGCGGTGCAGGGGGGCGCTTTGCTCGACGTGCTCGAGGATTTTGTTGAAACCTGAAATGCCTTTTGCGGCAAGGGTTTTAATTGGACCTGCCGAGATGGCATTTACGCGAATACCTTCAGGCCCCAATGAGTGTGCCAGATAGCGCACATTGGCTTCCAGGCTGGCTTTTGCCAGTCCCATGACATTGTAGCCGGGGAATGCTCGTACGGCGCCGAGGTAGCTCAGCGTCAGGATCGATGCATCTTCGCGGTTTTGCATCATATGACGGCCGGCTTTGGCAATCGCAGCAAGTGAATATGAGCTGATATCGTGGGCCTGGTTAAAACCGTCGCGAGTCAGGTTATCAAGATAATCACCCTCGAGCATTTCCTTGGGAGCAAATGCGACCGAATGAATGATGATGTCCAGTGATTCCCAGTAATCATCCAGGTGTTCAAATACTGCTTCGATATTTTCGTCATTCTCAACATCACAGGGTATGACGATATCCGAGTCGCATTCACCGGCTAGTTTCTCAACACGTTCGCGCAAGCGCTCGCCCATATATGTAAATGCCAGTTCGGCTCCCTGGCGATGCATGGCTTTTGCTATACCCCATGCGATTGATCGATTACTTGCAACTCCGAATATAAGTGCACGTTTGCCACTCATAAAACCCATATCGGTTACTCCCCAATTAAAAAGTGCTGTAAACTTGGACGGCCTAATGTTAGGCGGATTATACAGCGAAAAGCAATAATATAAATCATGCAGCGCTGGTTACGCGTTTTATTTCAGAATTTATCGATTTTTTTTCTGATTCTGCTTCAGATATCTGAAGTTCAGGCTGTTCCTGCAATGGGAATGGGCTATGAGCCCAGGTATCCACCAGGCTTCACGCATTTCGATTATGTTTCGCCGGATGCTGAAAAGGGTGGTGAAATCACGCTTTATGGCCTGGGTACATTCGACAGCCTCAATCCGTACCTGCTCAAGGGCCTGGCAGCAGAAGGACTGGGTACACTGGTATTCGAGAGCCTGCTGGAGAAAAGCCTTGATGAACCTTTCAGTATGTATGGTCTGCTTGCGGAAGATTTTTACCTGGCAGATGATGACCTCTCCGTAACATTTCATATCAATCCGGCAGCACGCTTTTCCAATGGCAAGCCTGTTGCTGCTGAAGATGTAAAATTCTCCTTTGATACCCTGATGAGCAAGGCAGCGCACCCCCAGTTCAGGGTGTATTACGGTGATGTTGAATCAGCTGAAGTAATCGATGACTTGACCATACGTTTCCATTTTAAAAACAGGAACCGTGAGCTGCACATGATTGTCGGCGAAATACCGATTTTCTCCAGGGAGTGGCTGGCTTCGCAGCCATTTGATGAGGTTGATGATGTACCTCCCGTCAGTACGGGTCCATACCTGGTTGATGACTATGATCGCGGTCGTTTTATTCGTTATCGCAGAAATCCTGACTACTGGGGAAAGGACCTGCCGGTGCGCAGGGGAATGTACAACTTTGATACAGTAACCTATAAATATTACAAGGATTCAACGATTGCACTGGAAGCTTTCAAAGCAGGTGAGTTTGATTTCTTCTTCGAAAACTATTCAAAACGCTGGGCACGTTCACATGTTGGCCCCAAGTATGACTCCGGTGAAATACTGAAAACCGAACTGGTACACAGCAATAATGCAGGTATGCAGGGATTTGCAATTAATCTACGTCGCGATAAATTCAAGGATGCACGCGTGCGCAAGGCGCTGGACCTGGCTTTTGATTTTGAATGGTCTAATAACCAGCTTTTCTATAACCAGTACGAACGTTGCGACTCATATTTCAGTAACAGCGAACTGGCTTCAACCGGACTGCCACAAGGAAAAGAACTTGAGCTGCTAAATAAATACCGTGAGCAATTACCTGCATCTGTATTTGAAGTGGAGTGGCTTCCACCGACAACAAATACCGAAATTACACTAAGGGATAATCTGAAAAAAGCCCGTGACCTGCTGGCCGAAGCCGGCTGGACCGTGCAGGATGGTGTGTTGAAGAATGCGCAGGGAGAAGCATTTGTTATAGATGTACTGCTTGTACAGAAAGGCTTTGACCGGATTTTTGCACCTTTCGCGCATAACTTGAAAAAACTTGGTATCGACATGAATTACCGAACTGTCGATGATTCACTCTATAAACGCAGGCTCGATAAATTTGAATTTGATATGGTTGTAACCAGTTTTCCGCAGTCCGTATCACCTGGAAATGAGCTGATGAACATGTTTCATTCACAGGCGGCCGCAATGGAAGGCTCGCGTAATCTTCCGGGTATATCCGACCCTGTGGTCGATGCCCTGATCGAAAAAATAATCAATGCAGAAAATCGCGAGGAACTTATCATCGCTGCACATGCTCTCGACCGGGTATTATTGCACGGTGAATACCTGGTGCCGAACTGGTACATAGATACGCATCGAATAGCTTATCGCGATAAATTCAATATGCCTGAGACGCTGCCGCTGTATTTTGAACCATTATCATGGCTGCTCAAGACCTGGTCGGTGAAAGAGCAGGAATAGTGAATAGTGAATAATGAATAATGAATAATGAATAATGAATAATGAATAATGAATAATGATAATTTATTAATGAGCGGATTTGGGCTGAAGGTTTTTTGGATTCGATATGAGCAGTCCACTGTTCACTGTTCACTGTTCACTATTCACTGATTTTTATGTTTGCCTATATTTCAAAACGTCTGTTATTGATGATCCCGACACTGATTGGCGTCATGTTGATTACCTTCCTGGTGACACAGTTTGTTCCAGGAGGCCCGGTTGAACAACTGGTCAGTCAGATCGAAGGAAAGTCTGCCCAGGGTGAGGCCAGTACAGGTGCGCGGGGGCTTTATCGTGGTGCACATGGCCTGGATCCGGAGCATGTGGAAGAGATCAGGGCTCTATACGGATTTGACAAGCCCGTTCACGAGCGCTTCTTCTCCATGATGAAAAACTATTTAACTTTTGATTTTGGTGAAAGCTATTTCCATAACCGTTCGGTCATGGAGTTGATCATTGACAAGCTGCCGGTATCAATCAGTCTCGGCATGTGGACTTTCTTTATTACATATCTGACATGTATTCCGCTCGGAATTGCCAAGGCAGTCAGGGATGGCAGCATGTTTGATGTGACTACCAGTACCTTGATCCTGATTGGGTATGCCATACCTGGTTTCGTGCTTGGCATCACCTTACTGGTGTTTTTTGGTGGAGGTAGCTTCCTCGATATATTTCCACTACGCGGATTGGTTTCAGATAACTGGGATGCGATGCCATGGTATGACAAGATCCTGGATTATCTATGGCATATGGTATTGCCGATAATCGCAATGGTTATCGGCAGCTTTGCTGTAATGACTATGCTGACCAAGAACAGCTTTATAGAGGAAATCCGCAAACAATATGTTCTTACTGCCAGGGCCAAGGGAGTGAGTGAAAATAATGTGCTTTATCGCCATGTTTTCAGAAACGCGATCATTCCACTGGTGACAGGTTTTCCTGCTGCATTTATTGGTGCGTTTTTTACCGGCAGCCTGCTGATCGAGACAATCTTCTCGCTTGATGGGCTTGGTTTGCTTTCGTATGAGTCGGTGTTGAAACGCGACTATCCGGTCGTGCTTGGCACGCTTTACCTGTTTACCTTGCTTGGACTGTTTGCAAAATTGATGGCGGATATCAGTTACGTGCTGATTGATCCACGCATCCACTTTGAGTCGGTTGACTAGATAGCGACGGGCCTGCATGAATAATAATATCGGCATTTCGAATAATGTACATCTTTCACCGGGGAGACGTTCCTGGTTGCGCTTCAAGGCAAACAGGCGCGGTTATATAAGTTTGTGGCTGTTTGGCATCTTATTTGTGCTAAGCCTGTTTGCGGAAGTTCTGTTCAATGACAAGCCTCTTGTCGTTAACTACCAGGATGAACTGTTTTTTCCATTTCTGATTACTTATCCCGAAACTGCATTTGGCGGTGACTTTGAAACCGAGGCGGATTACTCGGATGTTTATGTACGTAGTCTGATCACGGCAGGTGACAACTGGGTAATAGACCCGCTGGTTCACTACAGCTATAACACCATTAACTTCAGATCCGAGCTGCCCAATCCTGCGCCGCCGACGTCACAAAACATGCTGGGTACTGATGATCGTGGCAGGGATGTCTTTACCAGGCTGGTGTATGGTTTTCGCCTGTCGGTACTGTTTGCCTTTGCTTTGACAGCAATCGGTGTTGTTGTTGGCATCCTCGCAGGCGCGGTGCAAGGATATTTTTCGGGCAGGCTTGACCTGATAATGCAGCGGCTTATAGAAGTCTGGGCTTCGATGCCTGAATTGTACCTGCTGATCATCTTTGCATCGATCTTTCAGCCAAGTATCTGGTTGTTGATCATACTGTTGTCACTGTTCGGCTGGATGGGCTTGTCGGATTACGTGCGTGCTGAATTTCTACGTGGCCGCAATATGGACTACGTGCTCGCGGCGCGTGCAATGGGACAAACAGACGCTGCAATTATGCGCCATCATTTATTGCCTAATAGCTTGACGCCAGTCATCACCTTCCTGCCTTTTCGTATCAGTGGTTCGATCCTGGCCCTGACCAGCCTCGACTTTCTTGGCCTCGGTGTGCCCCCAACGACACCAAGCCTGGGTGAACTGCTGGCACAGGGAAAGGAAAATATTGAAGCCTGGTGGCTGTCGTTGAGCACCTTTATCGTGCTGGTAGGCACACTGATGTTGCTCATATTTATTGGCGAAGCCTTGCGTGAAGCCATGGATACAAGGAAGCATTGATATGGCCGATAAGCTGATCCAGGTAGAGAATCTCAAGGTTACTTTCAAGACACAGGGTGGTGATATTGAAGCTGTACGCGGTGTCAGTTTTGATATCAGCAAATCAGAAAATGTTGCCATTGTAGGTGAATCAGGCTCGGGCAAATCTGTAACTGCACTATCGCTGCTGAAGCTGCATGATGAAAGACAGGTTGACTATCCGGATGGCAGGATCATCTACGACAACCAGGACCTGATGCTTGCCAGCGAAGCGGACATGAGGCGAGTACGTGGCAAGGATATATCAATGATCTTCCAGGAACCGATGTCATCATTGAATCCAGTATATCCTGTCGGTGTGCAAATTCAGGAGACACTGAAATTGCACAGGGGGATGGATAATCTGGCTTCGAGAAAAATCGCAATTGAGCTGCTCGACAGGGTAGGCATCAAGGAGCCGCAGCAAAAAGTCGATTCATTTCCACACATGTTGTCTGGCGGGCAGCGCCAGCGCGCGATGATAGCAATGGCACTGGCTTGTGATCCCGTGTTGTTGATTGCTGATGAGCCCACCACGGCGCTTGATGTTACCGTTCAACAGCAGATTCTTGATCTGTTGAAGGATTTACAAAAAGACACAGGCATGTCGGTGCTGCTGATCACGCATGATCTCAATCTTGTACGCCGTTTTGCCGATCGTGTCTGTGTGATGCATGAAGGTGTCATTGTTGAACAGGCGATAACATCTGAACTGTTCAAACATCCTCAGCATGAGTATACCAAGTACCTGCTGGATAGTGAGCCGGACACACGAATTGCAGAAATCATCCCGGCTGATAATGCCGTGATTAAAGCTGAGAATGTTCGAGTGTATTTTCCGATACGAAAAGGCTTTTTCAAACGCAAGGTTGATGAAGTCAGGGCAGTCGATGATATTGATGTTGTACTTAAACAAGGTGAAACTCTGGGAATCGTCGGTGAGTCCGGTTCCGGTAAAACCACACTTGGTATGGCGCTGTTGAGACTGGTCGATTCAACCGGCCAGATCCGTTTCAGGGAACACATTATTTCGGATTATCGCGAACAGCAGATGCGTCCGCTGCGACGCTTCTTCCAGATAGTATTTCAGGACCCATTTTCCTCGTTGTCGCCAAGGATGACAGTCGAGCAAATTGTCGGCGAAGGTCTGAAACTGCATTATCCCGAGTTGAACAAGTCGCAGCGTTATCAGCGAATCGTCACAATTCTGTATGAAGTCGGGCTGGATGAGGGCGTTTTGTGGCGCTATCCACACGAGTTCTCGGGTGGCCAGCGCCAGCGCATCGCAGTGGCACGTACTATGGTGCTGGAGCCTGATGTAATTCTGCTGGATGAACCAACCAGTGCGCTGGACGTCTCGGTGCAAAAACAGGTTTTAAGTCTGCTGTCCGATTTGCAGGTAAAACATAAGCTCAGCTACCTGTTTATCAGCCACGACCTGCGTGTCGTGCGTGCTATGTCACACCGGGTGATTGTCATGCGCGAAGGAAAAATAGTGGAATCCGGCTCTGTGGAACAGGTTTTCGACAATCCACAGCAAGCATACACAAAAGAGCTGGCGCGAGCGTCCATCTATCACTGAAACTGCGCGTGACACACGGCCTGAATGGCCTTTATTAATTGTGGTTAATTGTGATATAAACCTTGGCGCATGGGCGTTTAAGCCTGAAATCCGCCAATAAAACCACCGGTTATTTTGCGCGTAGCGTATCCCTAAATAGCTATATCTGTTGTCCCGGTTAATACTTGACTAATTTACTAGGTATTTGTAGACTAATCCATACTATTTTAGTCAGGAATTATGAGGTGTTTCATGAGACTGTCAACAAAAGGGCGCTATAGTGTCACTGCCATGATGGATCTGGCGATTCATGACAAGGCTGGTCCGGTAACTCTGGCGGATATTTCGCAATGCCAGGGCATATCCCTATCATACCTGGAACAGCTGTTTGCCAAGTTGCGCAAAGGCGGCCTGGTTAAAGGTGTACGCGGTCCGGGCGGTGGTTATCGGCTTGCACGTCCCGCCAGTGAAATCAGCATCGGCCAGATTATCAGCGCTGTTGACGAAAGTGTCGACGTTACTCGTTGTGGTGGCAAGGCTGATTGTGATAATGGAGAGGCCTGCTTGACACATGAACTATGGACCGATCTCAGTGAAAGGTTATATGATTTCCTCAACAATATTACATTGTCACAGTTTGTTGACAGGCCGGGTATTCCTGAGCTGTCATTGCAACGTGACAAGATGAACGGACGTTTCATCCTGGCAAGACGTCAGGCTGAAGCAATTTCCCAGGGTATCTTATAGAGGTTTACGCGATGGCTTACAGTGAAAAAGTACTTGATCATTATGAGAATCCACGAAATGTCGGTTCATTCAGTAAAGACGAAGACAATGTTGGTACCGGCATGGTCGGTGCGCCCGCGTGTGGTGACGTGATGAAGCTGCAGATCAAGGTCAATAATGAAGGCATTATTGAAGATGCCGTGTTTAAAACATATGGTTGCGGCAGCGCCATTGCATCCAGTTCCCTGCTGACTGAGTGGGTCAAGGGCAAGTCACTGGAAGAAGCGAAGACCATAAAAAACACCGACATTGCGCAGGAGCTGGCATTGCCGCCAGTCAAAATCCATTGTTCGGTGCTTGCTGAGGATGCAATCCATGCTGCCATTGAAGATTACAAAGGTAAGCACAGTTAATTCGCACACTGAGTGATAAAGCAGAAAAGCCCGCAAAGCGGGCTTTTTTGTGTGTGCCGGTATTTTTGTGTGCTTTGACATCAAAAGCTATAATATGCACCCCTTATTCATACCAACCGAGGATTACACGTGCTTGAGGCTTATCGCAACCATGTAGCTGAACGGGCAGCAGAAGGCCTGCCGCCACTGCCACTAGACGCCCAGCAAGTCGCCGATCTTGTCGAATTGATAAAAAGCCCGCCTGCAGGAGAAGAAGAATTCCTGCTGGATCTGCTGGTTAATAGTGTACCGCCCGGGGTTGATCAGGCTGCTTATGTTAAAGCGGCATTTCTGACTGATACCGCCAGGGGTAATGCTGAATGCGCTGTTATCGATCGTAACCGTGCAACGGAGCTGCTCGGTACCATGCTCGGTGGTTATAATATTCAACCGCTGATCGAATTACTCGATGATGAGGCCACTGCTGACGCAGCGGTTAAAGCGCTGTCGCACACCCGCCTTATCTACGATGCCTTTCATGATGTTGCTGATAAAGCGGACAAAAACCAACATGCTGCCCGTGTATTGCACTCATGGGCTGAAGCCGAGTGGTTTACCTCGCTGCCGAAATTAGCTGAAGAAATTACCGTAACTGTATTCAAGGTTGCAGGCGAGACCAATACCGATGACCTGTCTCCTGCGACTGAAGCCTGGAGCAGGCCGGATATTCCACTGCACGCCAAGTCCATGCTGGTGAGTAAGATGGATAAGCCGCTGGAAACACTGGAAGCGCTGAAAAGCAAAGGCCATCCCATTGCTTATGTTGGTGATGTGGTTGGAACCGGCTCTTCGCGCAAGTCTGCAATCAACTCGGTACTATGGCACATGGGCACTGATATACCCTACGTCCCCAATAAACGCGAAGGCGGTGTCATTCTGGGCGCTAAAATTGCACCGATATTTTTTAATACCGCTGAGGATTCAGGTGCCTTGCCCATAGAGTGTAATGTTGATGGCATGGAAATGGGTGATGTTATCCGAATTCGCCCTTTTGATGGTGTTATCCTCAATCAAGCAGGTGACGAAATATGCAAGTTTGATTTACGCCCAACCACACTGCCTGATGAAGTACGGGCAAATGGGCGTATACCGTTGATCATCGGCCGTGGGCTCACAGACAGGGCACGTGATTTCCTTGGTGAAGGCACAAGCGATGTTTTCCTCCGGCCCGCAGAAGTGGCAGACACCGGCAAGGGATATACACTGGCGCAGAAAATGGTGGGCCTTGCCTGTGGTGTTGAAGGTGTCAGGCCAGGTGCCTACTGTGAACCAAAAATGACAACTGTGGGTTCTCAGGATACAACCGGTGCGATGACACGAGACGAACTGAAAGAACTTGCCTGTCTCGGCTTTTCTACTGACCTGGTGATGCAGAGC
Organism: uncultured Gammaproteobacteria bacterium; assembly: GCA_963807785.1. GTDB lineage: Bacteria > Pseudomonadota > Gammaproteobacteria > SZUA-229 > SZUA-229 > JABDQW01. The sequence continues at coordinate 23,461 of CAWEEC010000034.1, forward strand.
TTCTGTCATACGGCGGCTTATCCAAAACCGGTGGATGTAAAGCTGCAACACGAACTGCCAGATTTTATGCAAACACGCGGTGGTGTGGCGTTACGACCGGGTGACGGTATCATCCATTCATGGCTTAACCGGATGATTCTGCCGGATACCGTTGGTACCGGTGGTGATTCGCATACACGTTTCCCAATAGGTATCAGTTTTCCCGCGGGATCCGGGCTGGTGGCATTCGCAGCGGCCCTGGGTGTAATGCCTCTGGATATGCCGGAATCGGTACTGGTTCGTTTCAAGGGCGAGATGCAACCTGGCATCACCTTGCGAGATCTTGTCAATGCAATTCCCTATGTGGCTATACAGAAAGGATTGCTCACCATTGAGAAGAAAGGCAAGAAGAATGTATTCAATGGGCGTGTGCTTGAAATCGAGGGCTTGCCCGAGCTCAAAGTTGAACAGGCGTTTGAATTATCGGATGCATCTGCGGAACGTTCGGCCAATGGCTGCACTATTCGTCTTAACAGGGAACCGATCATCGAATACCTGAATTCGAATATCACCCTGCTGAAATGGATGATTGCCAATGGTTATGAAGACAGGCGTACACTACAGCGCCGAATCAATGCAATGCAGGACTGGTTGAAATCTCCGCAGTTGCTTGAACCGGATGCAGATGCCGAATACGCAGAAGTTATTGAGATCGACCTCAATGAAATCAAGGAACCACTGCTGGCATGCCCCAATGACCCGGATGATATCAAGCCCTTGTCCGAGGTGGCCGGAGACAAGGTCGACGAGGTATTCATCGGATCTTGCATGACCAATATTGGACACTATCGCGCAGCCAGCAAAGTACTGGAGGGTATTACCAGTATACCTACACGTATGTGGATTGTGCCGCCGACAAAAATGGATGCACACCAGTTGATGGAAGAAGGTCACTACAGTATCTTTGGCAAAGCAGGAGCACGCACGGAGGTGCCGGGCTGTTCATTGTGCATGGGTAACCAGGCGCGTGTAGCTGATAATGCAACAGTGTTGTCCACCTCGACCCGCAATTTCCCCAACCGCCTGGGAAATGGTGCCAATGTATACCTGGCCTCTGCTGAGCTGTGTGCTGTCACGGCGACGCTAGGTTATATCCCTGCCATGGATGAATACATGAAACATATGAACTCATTCGAGGCAGCTTCCGCGGACATATACCGTTACCTCAACTTTGACCAGATACCGGATTACATCGAAATCGCTGACACAGTCACAGTAGAGCTCGCGTAGGATAAATATTGAAGTCCCTGATTTTTATCGCAACTGGTGGTGCTATCGGGGCAGTGCTTCGATATTACTCTTCCGTAGGCGTTTATCTCCTGCTGGGTAAGGGTTTTCCCTATGGCACCTTGTTCGTCAATGTTTCAGGCTCATTATTGATGGGTTTGCTCAGTGTGCTAATGCTGGAACGTTTCAATATAGGACCTGAATGGCGAGCTGCAGTGCTGGTCGGTGTACTGGGTTCATTTACAACCTTTTCAACGTTTTCAATAGAAACCCTTAATCTACTGGAGCAGGGGGACATGATGCGCGCAATAACGAACATTGTATTGAGTGTATTGGTATGTCTGGCTGCAGTATGGTTTGGTGTACTAATAGGTCGTCAAATATGAAAGTTACCGTTGCACGTATATATATTACTGAGGGCAAACATATTCACGAAAAAATCTTTCAACGCTTGCATGATGAACACAAGGTCAAGGGTGTAACCGTTTACCGGGGGATCACCGGTTTCGGCAAGTCAGGTGAAACCCACTCATCAACCTTGCTCGATCTGTCGTTTGATATGCCAGTTGTGGTGGAGTTCTTTGATACCGAGGCGAATGTTAATACGGCTCTTGATTCCATCAAGGACCTGATTTCAACCGGTCATGTGTTAACATTTGCCGCTGATTTTTCCTGACTAGCTATTCGCCAACATGCTTGATCCAAAACTGATTCGTTCCGATATATCATCAGTCGCCGCACAGCTGAACAGCCGCGGTTATGTCCTTGATGTTTCAGCTATCGAGAACCTCGAGATACAGCGTAAACAATACCAGGTTCGCGCAGAACAGCTGCAAAGTGAGCGTAATGCCAAGTCAAAATCCATTGGCAAGGCAAAGGCCGCAGGCGAAGATATCCAGCCCCTGCTGGATGAAGTTGCCGGCCTGGGTGCATCGCTGGATAAGGCAAAAACCGAGCTCAGTGAAATCCAGCACCAGATGGATACCATATTGCTGGGTATTCCGAATCTGCCTCATGAGTCAGTACCGCAGGGAAAAGACGAATCCGATAACGTAGAGATTCGCCGCTGGGGCGAGCCTCGCAAGTTTGATTTTGAAATCAAGGATCATGTTGATGTAGGTGCTGACCTTGGTGCGCTTGATTTCGAAGCAGCCACTAAGCTCACCGGTTCGCGTTACGTTGTCATGCGCGGACAAATTGCGAAACTGCACCGCGCACTGATACAGTTCATGCTCGATCTCCATACCACCGAGCACGGCTATACGGAAGTATATGTACCCTACATCGTCAACAGCGACAGTCTTCGCGGTACCGGCCAGTTACCCAAGTTTGAAGAAGACCTGTACTGTGTCGATAAGGATGCAGGTTATTACCTGATACCTACCGCAGAAGTTCCGGTTACCAATCTTGCGCGTGGTGAAATACTTGATGCTGATGAAATACCGCTGAAGCTGACCAGTCATACACCCTGCTTCAGATCAGAGGCAGGTTCTTACGGCAAGGACACGCGTGGCATGATACGCCAGCACCAGTTCGAGAAAGTTGAAATGGTGCAGCTGGTGAAGCCGGCTGAAGCCTGGGATGCTCTGGAGGAACTTACCGGGCATGCTGAAACTGTATTACAGAGGCTTGAGCTGCCATATCGTGTAGTCGTTCTTTGTAGCGCTGACATCGGTTTTTCTGCAGCCAAAACCTATGACCTCGAAGTCTGGTTACCGGGGCAACAGGCCTATCGTGAAATTTCATCATGCAGCTGTTTTACCGATTTCCAGGCGCGGCGCATGCAGGCACGCTGGCGTAACCCCGAAACCGGTAAGCCGGAGCTGGTTTATACCATCAATGGCTCCGGCCTTGCAGTGGGGCGAACCCTGGTGGCCATACTGGAAAACTATCAACAGGCCGATGGCAGTGTTTTAGTACCAGAGGTGTTGAAACCCTATATGGGCGCTATCGAGAAAGTGCAAGTGAAAAAATAACCGCAAACACGCAAACAGCGCAAAGTGTGGAAGCGAACTTTGTCCAATTCTCTGTAGCCATAATTAAAAATTAGTATCGTTTCGGTTTAACTCTTACGCCTGGGTTAATTTATGTTAATGCGTATTTTGGATTGGTAGCATATGTATTTAATAATCATTAATTTCTTTGCGTACTTAGCGCCTTTGCGGTGAAAACACTTCCAACAAAGCTATACAGTGCTGCAGCTGTAGCACGTCTTGATCAAATCGCGATCAACGAATACCGCATTCCCGGTTATACGCTCATGCGCAGGGCAGGGCAGGCTGTATATGCTGCAATACAGCATACCCATGCTGATGCAAAAACCATCCTGGTACTATGTGGTGCGGGCAATAATGCAGGTGATGGTTATGTGGTTGCGCGCCTTGCACAGGCACATGGTCTTGATGTTCGTGTTGTCAGTATGATCGATCCCGGCAAGCTTCAGGCTGATGCCAGGCAGGCATGGCAGCAATGGCAGGAATGCGGTGAGACGGTTGTCTATCAAGATACATTCATTGCTGATGCAGATGTCATCGTTGATGCCTTGCTAGGTACAGGAATGACTCGAGAAGTCGAGGGCGACTGGAAAAGCGTGATTAAAGCGGTTAACCGATCGGGTATACCCGTTATAGCGGTTGATATTCCATCCGGGCTCAATGCTGATACCGGCGCGATTTCCGGTGTTGCGATTAATGCTGAGCAGACCATCACCTTTATTGGTCTAAAAAAAGGCCTGTTCACAGGCAGTGGCAAAGCCTGCTGTGGTGAAATCAGTTTCGATGATCTGGGATTGCCGATTGAGTCCTACCAGGCAGTTGAGCCAGATGCAGAGCTGCTGTGTCATTCCACGCAATGGTCGTTACCTCGGCGTCGACAGGACATTCACAAGGGTAGAAATGGCCATGTTGTTATCATAGGTGGGAATTATGGTATGCCTGGTGCCGTGGTACTGGCTGCGCGCGCCGCACTAAGAGCTGGTGCGGGCCTGGTATCGGTTATAACGCGAGCGGATCATATCAATGCCGTGGTTGCGGCCTGTCCGGAATGCATGGTGCATGGCAGTGCCAGTGGCGAGATCAAAGCAGAATTGTTCGAAAAAGCTGATTACATTGCAATTGGCTGTGGACTGGGCCAGGACGCATGGGCGCAACGCCTGTTATACCTGGCACTGGACTCGACCATACCGATGGTGGTTGATGCGGACGCGTTAAACTTACTCGCAGCACAGGATTATTTGAGTCTCACCGAGGATTGTGTCATCACCCCGCATCCCGGTGAAGCCTCGCGCTGTTTGAACGTAACAAAACGCGAAATACAGCATGATCGTTTTCAGGCAGCACAAATTCTCAAACAGAAATGCAATGCACATGTCGTACTCAAGGGCTCTGGTACGATTATTCAACAGGAAGGGCGCACCCTGGTTTGCGCATTCGGCAATGCTGCCATGGCAACAGCCGGTATGGGGGATGTTCTAACCGGGATGATCGCTTCCCTGGCGGCACAGCAAATCGTAATGGGGAGAGATTTGAGCAAGGCCGTTGCCGCTGCTGTTTGCCTGCATGCCCGGGCAGGTGATATTGCTGCCCGTGGAGATGATCGTGGTCTGATGGCGAGCGATGTAATCGAGAGTATTCGGGCGGCTGCCAGGGCACGGGAGTGTGAATAGCGGCGTTGAAAAGATCCTGCGCTCGGAGAGCGAACTTGAAGCAATTGCAGCGCAACTAGCCGGGCACGTCTCACCCGGGCTGATGATCTATCTTAGAGGTCCCCTGGGGGCCGGTAAAACAACATTCGCACGTGGGTTTCTGCGCGGTCTGGGTTACCGGGGAGTGGTCAAAAGCCCGACTTACACGCTGGTAGAACCCTACGGTTTCGAATCAGGGTTGATGTGCTATCACTTCGATTTATACCGGCTTGCTGATGCGGAAGAGCTGGAGTTTACCGGCGCGCGTGACTACTTCAATACATCGTCAATATGCCTGATCGAGTGGCCAGAGAAAGCGCCGGGTTATATTGCAGAAGCGGATATTGAGTGTAAGCTGGAGTACCACCAGCAGGGCAGGAAAATCACACTAAGCGCCTGTTCTATAAAGGGAGAACAGCTGATGTTGCAGTTAAAACCTGATTAATTACTCTAGCTAAGTGTGCTATGTGTATAAAAAATATATAAAAATTATTTTAAAATAACTTGCAAATTTGTTAAAAATGACCAAAATATGATTACGACTCACTGGAAACGATGATCACTTTCTCAAACGATGGAAAATAATCGTCGACAATTTTTAAGAAAACTTGCCGGATTTGGTGGCGTAGCTACCATGTCGTCTATACCGTTTGTCGCAAAAGCGGCTGCCGAAGTAAAGGTGAAGGATATCCGCTTATCCAACCACAGTGGTTATGTGCGCCTGGTATTCGATCTTGACAGGTCAGTCAATCATTCCATATTCACACTCAATAAACCTGAACGAATCGTACTCGACCTGAAAAACACCAAGATGAATCACGGTATGGTTGATCGTGTTGGTGCCAATTCGCTGATCAGGCGTATTCGTAGTGGTGTACAAAACAGCAATGACCTTCGTGTTGTGTTCGATTTGCAAAAACAGGTAAAACCCAGAAGTTTTTTACTGGGTCCGTCGGGTAATTCAGGCCATCGACTGGTCATCGACCTGCATAATGAAAAAGCAGGATCGACTGTATCGAAGAAAGCCACCCCGAAACAAGTAAAATTACGCGATGTCATCATTGCTATCGATGCAGGGCACGGTGGCAGGGACCCCGGTGCTATCGGTAAAAAGGGCACCAAGGAAAAAACAGTCACACTACAGATGGCCAGAGTGCTACAGAAAAAAATTAACCAGCAAAAAGGCATGAAAGCGATTCTGACCAGAAAAAATGATCGCTTCATGCGCTTGCGTGACCGCATTCACAGGGCGCGCGACAACCATGCTGATATGATGATTTCGCTGCATGCGGATTCTTTCCCGGATCCACGCGCCAGAGGTTCTTCAATCTATGCCCTGTCGATCGACGGTGCGACATCTGAAACGGCCAAAATGCTGGCTGAAAAAGAAAATGCTGCCGATCTACTGTTTGGTGATGTCATTCTGGCGATCGAAGACGAAATGGTAAAAGAAGTACTGTTTGACCTGTCACTGACCGGTACGATCCAGTCGAGCCTGGATATCGGCGACGAAATTCTGCGACAGATACAACATGTCAACCGCGTACACAAAAAACAGGTACAGCAGGCCGGGTTTGCCGTGCTCAAGGCACCGAATATTCCATCAGTACTGCTCGAAACAGCGTTTATATCCAATCCGCGTGAAGAGAAGAATTTAAACAGTTCTGCGCACCAGAAGAAAGTCGCCAATGCAATCAGCAGGGGTGTAACCAAATATTTCGCACGTAAGGCGCCACCGGGTACGTGGCTGTCTGCCAGTGCTGCAGAATACAAAGTGAAATCTGGCGATACGCTAGGTAGTATCGCCAAAAAATATCAAACTGATTTAGAGAATTTGCGTGCACGCAATGCGATGTACTCAAGTAGCCTGAATGCAGGTCAGGTGTTGAAAATCCCGGTGAGTTAATAAGCCAGATTAACTGGTAACTAATAATAAAATACTCACATATTCCCTGCTTGATGGCCCTGTAACAAGGGCCATTTTTTTGTCAGTTTTACCGCATCTGGATTATTGCTGGATAATCTGGGTCAGGATGAAATCGACACCACTCTCGAACTGATCATCTGCTGTAATTTCAAATGCAGGCTCTGTCTCTGCACTCAAGTTCAGATCAGTCATCTGTTGCTGGGATACACGGATACGGTACTTGCCGACAGGTACCCTGCTGATCACGTAGAAGCCGTCATATTCTGTTGTTGCAGTTTTGACAACGCGGCCACGTTGATCGACAACTTCAACAGTAACGCGACCGGCGGGTACTGTTTTACCGTTTCTGGAGAGATATATAGTGCCATCGATTTCTCCGCTGCTGAAGATCGGGAAATCAAGCTGCATGGCCTGCCCGGGCCTGGCTATGATTCGCATACCTTCGAGTGCAGGTGACCATAAAGGATCTTCCAGAGTCGCCGTGGCAATGGCGAGATTAGCAGGTGTATGTTCTGCGATGCCGGTTATGAACGCAATACCAGCCTCGTTTGTTCTGACTTGCTGGTAACCACCATTGATTGTAAAGCCGATATTTTCTAGCGGCTCATCACCCTGGTTAAACAGGCCATCCTGGTTGTTATCGAGGAATACCCGCGCAGATACGCTGCCTCGACCCGCGATAGCCAGTGCATGAGGCACCCATTTGTTTTCTCGAGGCTCTCTACCCAGGCCGATCGAGAACCTGGCATCAAGGCTTACAATGCTGTCAGTGTTATACCTTGCGCCCAGTGAAAGATTGAAACTGCCAACCGACTTGGACGCAGAGGCGCTGATTTCTGTCAGGTCAGCAATTAGTGAGTGGTTTAGTGTGTATGTAAACTGGTAGTCTTTATACAGTGGTGGTCTTAATGCGAGGTTGACCGTGGTGAATTCTGAAACAGGCTGGAATGCATAATTTATGATACCTCGAAGTCCGTATCGATTAATGTATCGACTTAACTTCAGCGAGCCGGTGAATATATTGAGCGTGTCCGAATTTTGCACATAGGTCAGTTCATTACTGAGAGACAATCCGAAGGTTTGCATTGAAATCAGGTTATGGATTTCATTGCGATCATTACCGGTTACAAAATCAGATGCGATGATTTCAAGACTGAATGGTAATCGCGGCAGAAAAGTTGGCGGAATCGAGGTATCGATTCTGAATTCGGTTTTGTTCTTGAATTCCTGTTGCGTTAATTTGTAGCGTTCACTGAAAAAGTTGTTCATTTTGGTGTGATTGAGTCTGATCACGGTATTACCAATTCCTGTCTGTAAATTTAAATCGACAGCCTCACCTCCGTCGGTATCATCTATCAGGTCGAAAGTAACAAAAAACGATTTCCAGAACCCACGTAAGCCAGCCTGAACATAGTTATGCTGTTCAACGGTGTCAACATTCGGGTTTAATGGAATGCTGGCGCCTAGAAAACTTGCGGATATCTGGTTTGTCAGTCCAAAATCGTATTGTGCAGTTGCACGGCTTCTTCCGAATTCATTATCTGAAGCCAGGGCTCGATAATAGTGCTGGCCTTTTTTAGTCAGCGACTGATCGAGCTCGAAGTACTCTTCCTTTACACGCACCTGTCCCTGGGGGCCATAAAATACAAGCCTGAAATAGTTCCTGCCGAATATTAGCGGTATATCGATGAAGTCATACTGCCCTTCAATCGGGATGGATTGATAGCCGATGAGCCTGTCGTTCTGATAAAGCTCGACTTCCCATCCCGGTAACAGGTTGCCCCTGAACCTGCGACGATCATACTCAGCCTGCCTGTTAAGCGGGAAGTTACTGACAAGCGCACCAGGCTGCTGTCTACCGGGTAGGGTCAGGTTCTTAAGCGTTGGTTCCTTGATGTAGCCAAGCTCATATTCAGTCGCCCTGGCAAATCCAAGTAGTTCACCTTCCGGGTCTTTCTTTCCGAGAGTAAAACGAGAGTCATCCAGCAGATCATCGTCTGTAACCAACAAGAACAATGATGCCTCCATACCCAGCAGGTCACTTGTGGCGTACGTGGTCGATCTAAATGTATTTGTTGAGTTTTCATCGCCATGCCTTGTTATCACTTCAACAGTCTGATCGATAAATGGTACGTTCCACATATCATAGGGTTCATAGTGATATGGGTAATAGGGGAGTTCTGTGGCAAGTCGTGCCCTGGTCTTGGCGATTCTTTCCTCTCGCTGCATTTTAACAATAAAAGGAAAAGGTTCTTCAGATCGTACTTTTACAATCGAAGAAAAAAGATCGACATCAAGCGAAATATCAAACCATTTTGGAAACAGGTCGGTAACCAAATATATATCATCATCCAGTACTATAACCCGATCCTTTTTATATGACTGAGTAACACCTTTTATAGTGATTTCATTTCGGCTTGTATCGAGATAGATGGTATTACTTTCATTGAATACAAAACCTTGTGCTGTGCCATCGCCTGGATCCACCTGCAATGCAAGGTCCAGGATTTCGGATAATGTGCCCAGCGGGATGAGCAGGGTGTTCTTGTATTGATATGTGGCGAGAACGTCTTCCAGTTTGTACTGTTCAACGCGTATTTCAAGAATACGCAGGTCACTATCGCGTGGTGTCCAGTCCCCGGATGACTCTTCTGCAGCTCCGGATACTGTTGCCAGTGAAAACAGAAGTAACGATAGAGTGAAATAGCGAACGAAGTGCACAGACTTTCGCTCCTAAAGGTATCTTAGGGGATGGCGAGTTGCGACTCGGCGAGTAAGCCGGATTGTTCGTCTTGCACCTGGTTTCAGGTAGGTTATATGAAGCTCACCATTAGACAGGCTGAAGCCCGAAGGTGTTTGCAGCTTGATTTCTAATGTCCGACTTGCCAGGGGAGTATATACAGCAACACCGTTTATCTGTCCTACTGTGACCGGTTGACCGCCTTTGGGCGTGAAATTGACACGAAAATCACCGTAGGCGGAACTATTACCTTGTCTGTTGATTTTTAATGACAGTACTGAACTGGCCCTGACTGTATTGGCCTGCATAATTTCAAAATCACTGAGAGTGACAGTTGAGTTGAGCTCACCCTGCCTGACAATGACGGGTATCGTAATTCCAATAACCGGGATCAGCTGTACTGAAAGACCGTCGCTTTTGTTACCCGCCAACTCGCTGATATCAGAGCTGGTTGCATCGGGTAATGACTGGAATAAAAGATGTGAGCGATATTCACCTTCAGCCATATCGCGTTTTTTGCGCAGCATCAGCCTGACTGTCTGTGACTGGCCGGGCTGCAGGGTAACCTGCCGAGGCGAGAAGCGGATAAATTCATCCGAGTACAAACCGGGCCCGTTTTCGGCGACTTCTTCGATCTTGCCATCAGCAGTCATCTTTCTTCGAACAAAAGAGATCCTGAAGCGTCCCGCTTCGGAGCCGTTATTAATCAGGTTGACCTGCTTTGTTCTTTCACTGCCCTCAAACACAATCCGTGTAGGCGAGACCATCAATTGCCCTGCGGCATGCACATCATTTGTCTGCAAAACAGCCGATACAAGTACCAAGCACAGTAGCAATGCTGTATACACTCGCTGCATCTGACTGAAGACTGCAGCTGTTGTGTTCCAGGCTGGGCTGCAAATTGTTTTATTACTATTGATATGTTTCATTATCATTGTTTTTATTGAAACAGTGGCAAATCAAGTTGCTGGTTCTGATGCTTTATGGGGGCTAACACAGTGTCAGCCCCCATAAAGTATAGTAGACATATACGTAATTATTGATAATCGACAGTGACCACGTATGTGTTACTGTACAAACCACCTGGTTGACTGGCTCCAATGGTCAATGTTGCACCTATGTTGAAGGTTTCTGTACCGGTCACAGGTATAGTACCGAGTGAGGTGTCAATAAAACCAGTCACATTCATTGTTCCTGTACCACCAGAAATATCAACTGTGGCGGGGAATAATAGGGTATATGCTTTATTACCTTCACCCGTTATCGTGAACTGACCAGCTGTGTCTGAGCCACCAAGAATAGCCTCGGCATCACCGGTCACTGTACGCCCGCCACCAGACGCCAGTATGACATCACCACCGGCGGCACCAACTGCTACATCGCCAAAATTTAGAGCAGTGTCTTCAACGATACCAATCGGTGTGATCACATTTGCTGATGCGTTTGCGGTCGTACTCGCTGCTGAAATGGCAGCTGAATAGAGACCGGTTGAGAGGGCAGCGACAGTTGCGGCCAGTAAAAGCTTGTTGTTTCTCATCATCTTCTCCGAAAATATAGATAGCCAATCTTTAGTTTTAGTCATATTGGTCTCAATTCCAGGTTTACTTTTTAACATTCAATAAACCTGCATCATCTTTGAAAGAATAATTCAGTTATATTCAACCGTTGTTGCCATCACACCACTGTATACACCGAATGGCTGGAAGTTACCCGTTCGCAAGGTAGCTCCCACAGTCAGGTTCTGGCGTCCGCCTGAATCAAGTTGACCAGTCGATGGTGGTGAACTTCTAAAACCATCAACAACCATATTGTTACCAGCGGGACTTGTTATGATCACGGATGCCGGCAGGGTGATGATATAGAGCGCGTTGGGAACACCAGTCACTTCATACCTTGCCGGCGTTGCTGATACGTTCGAATTGACTGTGGCGCCGCCGGTTGTTGTTCTTGAACCATCGACATCAATGGTGACGGTTCCGGCAATCGAGCTGCCCGAGATCTCTCCGAACACGATCCCGCTTTGGGCGACCAGGTTAATCGATGACACAACAATCGCATCGACGGAGGTTGCTGTAGTTGCAGCATGGGCGCTTCTGGCGCTGATCGAAGCCAGGGCTGCGAAAACCATGATCAACATCGCTGAATTCAGCTGCAATCTCAAAATCTGCAAATTGACGTTTGTATGTACTGCCATACTATTAAAGTAGTATAAATCTTTACAAATATTTACATACTTTATAAAACTTTAGCGATTTCTGATAAAGTGCTGTTTTATCAGGATAAAAGGCGTGATCAATGGTCAAACTGGACAGCAAATGGCACGGTATATGGTCCGGAAACCTGTCCGGCCGTAACATTTAGGGTAGCGCCGACGCTTACCCGGGTCGGTACGCCGGGTGCGGTCAGCTTGAACTTGTTGGCGGGATTTTTGGTGAAATTATTGGCCGTCATCGAAGCCGGGCCAGTCAATGTAACAGTAGCAGGGACAGTAAGCGTAATATTCCGCTTTTCACAACCTGAGAGGTTGTTGAAGACGTCATATGCAGCTGCAGAAACGCTTCCCCCCAGCAGTGTCGGCCCCGTAGCTGTCCTTGTGCCGGCCGTGTCGACTGTAACCGTACCCGCGGTTGAGGCCTCAAAATCACCAAAATCCAGATCGGTGACCTTGGTTGCAACCAGCGCAGCGTTACAGGCGGCCTTGGAGGGCGGAGGTGCAGCAATTGCATCAATAGCCAAGGTTGCCAGTATCGTCAATGACAGCCAGGGTGACAAATGCTTTGCTAATATCATTGCTTGATATTACCTCTAACCAGTCGTATATGTTTTGGGCGTTCCTTCAAGTCGTTTAACGCAATCCCGTTTCGGAATAGCACATACCATGCATAACCTTCACGATCAGGATTTTCCGATGCAGTCCAGTACCAGCTTGGTATTGCCTGTGGAAAGTATTTGCGGTTAATCGTGGCTTGCGCGGGATCGTTGTTGAATTCAACCAGTGTTTCCAGCTCTTCCCTGGTTGGCAAGCGCCAGTCGGAATAACCACATAATTTATTCTGATTCATCGCTTGTATATAGCTGGAGGTGTCGCAGCTGACACCACCATTGCAGCGACCGCCATTGCTTGCGCCATCAGGCATATTTGTGCCAATACGGTTGAACCAGGAGTAGGAATGATCCCTGTCGCGTATACCACCATCATTTTTTTTAACTTCCCAGGTAAGGTTATTACTTCTATCTTCGACACATTCCCACTGGCTGGCAATGTCATCAAGCGCATCACCGGTATCAGCAATTTTCACCAAGCCACTACCAGCAACGCTAATCAGCGTTGCTGCGGCATCGGTTTTGATACCGTCTTCAGCTACATTGATCGCCTGTTTTGGGCCTGATGCAGGAGCTATTGCTGCCAGCCGAAGTTCTGTTTTGGCTGCTGCAACGGCTTTTGCAGGTATTACCTTCACGGCTTTCGCTTGTGCAGTAACTGGCCTGGCGGCGGTAATCTTTACCGACTGGGGCGGAATCTGTGCCGGCCGTGATGGCTGTTGCTCTGCGGGTGGCAGTGTCAATTGGGATGTGATTACGCCATCACAACATACTTGAGCTTGCAGGGTCAGTAATAGGATAAGCATGATAAAAAGTGCAGTAATTGCATTCCTTGTGTTTATTATCTTGTTGACGGATTTACCCGGCGTACTGTTATAGCAACGAAACCGTTTTGATGCATTTCCAACGGCATCATGATTGGCTGCAACGATGGCGCCATCAGAATCAACACGTCCATTGAGTGTGGAGGTCTTGTGCGTGCTGGAAGCTGCAAATTGTTGGTTCAATGCCGCCATTAATGGTTTGACCTGTACGTCACAACACAGCCCGGTAAGGGACTGCCAGAGGCGATATTTGGTGAATTACATTTGGTGATTTTTATTATTGTTGAGCGTGGATTTGAGATCTCATCCAGCTAGAAGGATTAAAGCAAAATCTGCCAAGAAGTAAATGAAAATCAATAGATTAAAGAGCGAAATGTGGTGAACGCCAGATAAATGGCGCTGATTTTCAGCTACGGGTCTAATCCAGCCTGCCCGGATATGCGTCATTTCTATAACAAAATACTGAAATATTTAGGCCTGAGGATTTATCGAGTAACAATCGAATCGCTTTCATGCCTGCCGTTGCGAATCAAAGGCAACGCGAGAAGCAAGCCTGATACCGCCACAGGGCGCGTTTTCACAGGCTTTCATATCGATTGCGGCATGTGCTTTCGAGATCTGCTTTCAAGATCTACTTGCGAGATCAATTTGGAACACGCGTTAATACGCGGTGTTTTCACGCAAGATGCTGATTCCGATTAAAGAATTTACTGCGCCATGCCGCTATGTAAAGTGATCGCTTGCTCTGTTTCTGTTCTGGCAGCTGGCTTTCGTCAGCAGTCGGTATATTTGGAAATAACCATACAATAATTATGGATAAGAAGAAGCAATAATCTTGAGTAGATGTAAATCACAGTTGAAATTGAATTCACATAGTAGTGAATCAATGCCAGTCAGTGCGCTGACAGGCATGTCTGCTATTGTGGTTGATGATGAAGAGTTTATGCGGGATTTCCTCTGCATGGCAGTGAGGAAATCGGGTATTACCAACGTTTTGTCAGCCCATAGCGGTCTGGATGCGCTGGGTCAGGTTGAGGGCAATCAGCGTGCAATAGACATCTTTGTCTGCGATTTGCAGATGCCTGATATGGATGGCATCGAGGTAATCCGGCACCTGGCCAATGAAGGTTACAGTGGAGGCATAGTGCTGGTCAGTGGTGAAAACAGGCGTGTGCTTAAAACAGCGGAGAAAATGGCAGAGCTGCGCGGACTTAATGTTCTGGGAAGTCTGACCAAACCGGTGCCGGTGAATAAAATAGTATCATTGTTGAGTCAGTACGCTGTATCTGATCGGAAATCATCCTGGGCTATGCCCGATATAACAGTCGACGATCTTGATGCCGCTATCAAGTCCGGTGACATTGTTGCTTACTACCAGCCACAAGTCGATGCCAGAACAGGGCGAGTGAAGAGTGTAGAAACACTCGCGCGCTGGTTCCACCCGGAAGCAGGCATGATTCCTCCAGATATCTTCATCGATATGGCCGAGCGTTTCCAGTTAATTGACCCACTAACCGATTCCATAGTCAGACAGGCGGCATCTCAGGGCGCAACATGGATCACGCAGGGCCTCGATCTCAATATAGCCATTAACATTTCAATGGACAACCTGCACCATCTTGATTTTCCGGATCGATTGGCGGAAATTGTTGATCAGACAGGTATGGATATTAAAAAGCTGGTATTTGAAATCACAGAGAGCCGACTGGTGAAAGATCTTGGCACATGCCTGGATATACTGACGCGCTTGAGGCTGAAGGGGCCTACGCTTTCTATTGATGATTTTGGTACCGGATATGCTTCCATGGAACATCTCAGGGAAATGCCTTTTGAAGAATTGAAGATAGATCGCGCATTTGTCAGTGGTGCCTGTAAGGATGATACCGCACGCGCCATTCTGGAAAGCAGCGTGTTCCTGGCAAAACAACTCGAAATGGCAACCGTGGTAGAGGGTGTTGAAAACAAGGATGACTGGGATCTGGTGACGGCGCTGGGATGTGATGTGATTCAAGGTTACTATATCGCCCCGCCAATGGATGTAAAAACATTTAATGCCTGGTTAAAAAAGCAGTGATGCTTAATCCATCTACAAAACTTGCCTGTTAGCTCTGTCACGATGCATCCAATACTCAATATATCTTAGATTCAGCTTAAGCAGTATTTTATACAGCATAGCAAATCAGCACCTGATTAAGGAGAACAGTATGGCTAGCGGGCAGCTTGAATCAGAATCCGCAGAAAGAATGAGGGGATTACACCAGGCAGAGACTACAGGGCGCTTGATATTGCTTGCCGAAGATAATGAGACCAACCAGGTCGTAATGACAGCGCAACTGTCTAATCTGGGTTACACAACCATACTTGCTGCTGATGGTGGCGAAGCATTTGAATTATGGAAACGTCATTCATTCGCAATGATCTTGACAGACTGCAGTATGCCTGCTGTCGATGGATTTGAGCTGGCAGCGTCGATTCGAATGGCTGAGAAAAATACCGGTACACACACACCTATAGTTGCTATAACAGCAAATGCAGTAGCTGATAACAAGACTCAATGCGCCGAATCCGGTATGGATGACTGCATTTTCAAGCCTGTGGATATGAATGTCTTGAGGTCTGTGCTGGAAAAATGGCTGGCGCGAGATAATCGTCCGGCACTTATCGATGCCTCTGTCGCAGAGCAGCGGGCGGGGATAGAAAGCAGGCTAACATTTTCACCGATAGATCCTGAGATTCTTACCAACCTGGTCGGCGGTGACCCGGCAATGTGTCACCGCATGTTGTTGAAATACAGAGACACGTCGCCTGACGTGTTTACTGCGCTGTCACGGGCATCGGCGCAAGGCGAGTTGTCCGAAGTCGTAGCTGAAGCACATAAACTCAAATCGTCATCACGCACAATAGGTGCTGTGCAGCTTGCTGAGCTTATTCAGTTAGTAGAAGATGCAGGCAGGAATTCTCGCAATGATGAAGTGAGTAAGCTTGCACCACAACTCGAAGAAGAGTTTGACAGGGTGATCAATTATATTAATGAATTGCCCTGTTATGATGATGTGTAATAGCCAGGGCCAAATCTGACAGTCAGTATCATATCAAGTCTGTACTACTGTAGATAATTATATCCCACCAGCTCTGTTTGCCAGTTTATTGAATTGTCTCGAACCTTGTTTGTTGATATAAACCGGATCTTTGACCAGCCCTGCAGTTTCATATAAATACTATCAGAATAGTTACTGCTTGCTATGCATTGCAACAGGCCTTGTGGGGATCCATTTTGTTATCATCTCAAGTAAGGAATCATGAGTAAATGGTTTGCTCAGGTAATCATTCATACCGGCATCCTGGCACTGCTCGATAATGCCCTGTTGTACGTCGGCTGTTATGGCAATTACCGGAATCTGTGAATTTTGTGATTGCTGCTGGCGTAATTTTCTTGTTGTTTCAAATCCGTCCATACCGGGCATCTGGCAATCCATCAGTACGAGATCGTAGCTTTCATCATGCAAAGCCTGTAATGCCAGTTTGCCATCCTCAACGACAGTCACATCGCAGCCAGCAGATTCCAGCATGGCGGTTGCTACCTCCTGGTTTATCATGTTGTCTTCAGCGAGCAGGATCCTTGCATTCAAACTTAGATTATCATCTACTCCTATTGACTCTAATTCTGTATCAGCTTGCAAGTATTCAATTTCACTGATTTGCTGCTTTTGTGTTTCCAGAGATAGTATTATCCAGAAGCAGGAACCTTCACCTTGTGTGCTTTCTACGTATATCTCGCCATCCATCATATTGATCAGCTGTTTGGTAATTGCGAGTCCAAGACCAGTGCCGCCGAACTTTCGTGTGGTAGAATCGTCCTGCTGCGTAAAGTCATCAAATATGTATGATAAAGCCTCGGGTTTAATGCCTATGCCGCTATCATGTACTTGAATTTTAAGCTCTATAGTATTGCCATGTTCAGCTGTTATCTCGGCATGAACAATAACATTACCTGTTTCTGTGAATTTAACAGCATTGCCGACGAGGTTGATTAAAACCTGACGCAGTCTTTGTTCATCGCCGATCAATTGATATTCAATATCAGGTAGTTCACAAATCAAATTCAGGTTTTTCTTGTGTGCGTCATCAAATACAATCTTGAGTACATCGTCAATTGTCTCCTCAAGATTGAATGCAACATGATGAAGTACCATTTTATTGGATTCAATTTTGGAAAAATCCAGAATATCATTAATCAGGGTGAGCAAGCTCCTGCCACAACGTATAGCGCTCTCGGCGAATTCACGTTGTTTATCAGATAATTGTGTCCCAAGTAGTAATTCCAGCATTCCGAGCACGCCATTCATCGGAGTGCGAACTTCATGACTGATCGTTGCAAGGAATCTGCTTTTTGCTATGTTTGCTGCCTCTGCCGCCTGTTTGGCTTCGAGCAAATTAAGTTCCGCCTGTTTCTGCTCCGTATCGTCGCGACCATAAACATTTACGTAGTTACGGGTACCGCCTGGCACGAAACGCAGGGTAAAGTGAGTGGTATTAATTGAAACTTCGATTTCCTTGTGCTGTTTTTGCTGAAGAACTTCACGAATGAACGTATGTATGTTGTCCGGTACATGGCCACCAATATCGGTGTTCCAGTCTTGCATGATGATTTGACCGGGATCGTTGCTGTAGAGTAGTTTGCCATCATGGTCTATTCTCATGATTGGATCAGTGTTTTCTTCGGAAAATGCAGCACGCGCAGCAAACCCTTCGAGTTCCTGCTCGTGTATTCTGGCGATTTTCATGTTTCGCAATGTTGAGAGCATGGCAATGTAAATGATCAGAAAGCTGAAAACAGCCATCAATGGCCAGCCATAATGCAAATCAGACAGCTTGAATTGCTGTTTAATGATTAATTCGGTCGACTTGCCATACAGGTTAAGATCACGCTTGTATTTCAGGGGCGGTAATATAAAAGCCTTGTTATCTGTATCTTTTCCGTTTGTTACAGAGTATTCGAATTGTGGGCCAGATCGTGAGCCATGTTGATTAATGATGACGTTCAATTGAGATGTGGATGGAATCAGGTCGCTTAACAGGCTCTCTGCACCCACTTCCATCGCTATTGCACCATTAAACATGTCAAGGCGTTCATTTTCATTTTTAGGGGCATAACGTCCCTGATAAACCGCCTTGAAAACCATGATGCCACCATCATCGTGCAGTAGATGGGTGGCTGATGATGCAATACCCTTACCTGTTTGCATGGCCTGAAATACTGCATCAGAGAGATCCGGATCTGATAATACATCGTAACCGAGCAATGAACCCATGTGAGGCTGCAGTGGCTCAATGATATTTATTATGAGATATAGCGGTCTTGATGTGGCTGCAACAAAGCTGCCATTTTCAGTAAATTCTGTTACGCTGAACTGATAATAACCTTGTTCCCGCATCTCCTGTTCAAAATCTGTTCTGCCTGTGTGATCAAGCTTGTGCAGGGAAACGGCTGACCGAATGTAAGGATATGCACTGAGTAATTCCTGCGCAAATGTAGAAAACTGCACCTCGCTGACATCATCGCTGGCCTGGTGAAACCCGGTCAGTGCTGTTAATACGGCCTCAAGTGTGCTGTAACGGCGGGTAAGCTCATCATATACAAGGTCAGCCTTGGCATGAAATTCTTCTTCCTTATGAGTCATGACCACTGTTAGCGTCAGGATTCCAATCAACATACACAGCACAATGCCCACTATCCATATCAACACATAGTGTTGTGCGCTAGTGTTGGGCTCGCTTGTATCTTGCTTGTTTTGCTCTAGATTGACCAAAAAAGTAATCTCACACCTTACTGTACCTGTTTGGATTTAAGCACAAGTCCTTCAGGCAGTTTGATGCCGCTCGCTTTTAACAATGCTGTATTCGTCCATATGTCCCATTTTCGATTCGGTACTATTGCTATCTGTGAAACAGCAATGCCATCTAAAATGCTCAGTGCTGCCTGGCCAGCCCATTCGCCCTGTTCTTCAGGAACCTTGGTAAAGCCCAGCATGGTATAGGGCATCATCCAGTCATGGTTTGTTACGCTAAGCACCTTGCCGATTGACCCAATGTGGTCAATTACACGCTGATGGTTCCAGTCGCTTATGCCAGAGTTACTGCCAATGACGATAAATCCATATTGTTGCGCCTTGTCATATGCCGATAGCCAGTCACTGTCAGTATTCACCAGGCTTGACTCCAGCTGAATTCCTTGCTTGCTCAGGGCGGTCGCAAATCTGGCCTGGTTCTTTTGTTCAGTCACTGTGTTGGCACCGATATAGACAGCAGTCTTTGCTCCAGGTACTAACTCCTTTACCTTGTCCAGTAATGGATATATGGGCGCAACCTCAACCATGCCAGTGACATTGCTGTATGGAAAACCATACTCTTTAGCAGTCCAGTTAACACCACAAAATACAAACGGTATATCGTGATCCTTAAAATGTGCCTGTATGACATATTTGGCTGCATTGTCATCAGCGGTGATAACAATATCCGGACCCCAGTTGTCGATCAGATTTTTGACCTCCAGCCCCTTGTTTTTCATGTACTCGGTTTGTTTATTGCGTTTGGTGTCCATGTCGAACTGCCTGAGTTCGCACTTGCCTTCCAGAGTGGAGCGTAAACCGTACTCTACACCGTCAGACCAGGCGTAGCCTTTGTGATAGGAAGAGATAAACAGGCACTTTTCTGCCATTGCTACTGGTGGGGCGCCTGATGCAATAATAAGCAACAGTGCAGATAGATATATGAGTACACCCTTGTGAAAGGGTGCCGTGTCGTTGCCAGGCTCGATTGCTGCGCGATGCATGAATACTTTCTTCATAAGTGAATGCTTATATATATCAACAAGTATGCCCTTTGTTCCAGAGCTGGTAAAAATACCAGCCAATAATTCCATCTGCGTTTATTACGTTTGGCATTATAATCCTGCAGCAGCCAGCGCCTGAGCTATTATCATGAATTTATGTCAACGCCATATGCGTATTAGTAGATATCGGCAGCGGGCATGAAAGCATTAGGTGATGATAATAAAACTCGGCGTACTGTTCCTCAATCGGTGGACAAAAGTGAAGAAATTCACAGCCCTGGATCAGCTGTGTGATACCCATTTGTTCGAAAGTGTCTCAGTGCTTTGCTGTGTTATTTATACGCGATCCAGCGTGGCCGTTATGTGGGAAACAATGGTCATTATTCGGTGTTTGTCGAGTGCTTAACCGGCAGTGCTGTTGTACTCCACAGCTACCGTCAGCTGGTATCCCTTGTTTCTGATTGTTCTTATAAGCGCTGGTTTTTTTGGATTTTGTTCAATTTTTTTACGTAATTTTGCAATTGCCATGTCTGCGGAGCGATCCAGCGGTGACCATTCGCGCCCGGATATCATGTTGAGGATTTCATCACGAGTGATGGCAACATTAGGGCGTTTTACCAGGGCTGATAGTAATTTGTATTCACTGCTGGTTATGTCCACCTGCTCGCCTTCAGGAGAAGACAGTGTCTGGTCGATAAGGTTGAGTTTCCAGCCAGCAAAGACCGCCTGCGATCTGGCTGCCTGTTGGTAGGTATCCAGTTTTGCGCGTCGAATTACAGAATGGATTCTCGCCAGCAGTTCTTTTTCCTCAAATGGCTTGGTTATATAGTCGTCAGCACCGATCTCGAGCCCGTTGACCTTGTATGAAATATCGGTTTTTGCCGTCAAAAAGATAATAGGGACATTGGAGAGTTCACGTACTTCCTGTGCCAGCGTAAGGCCGTCCTTACCTGGGAGCATGACATCCAGCAGTAGCAGGCTGACAGAGCTGTCCTGAACCTTCTGGATAATGTCTTCACCGCTATTGGCGCTACTGACATCATAACCACCATGTTCCAGATACCTGCCCAACAGCCGGCAGAGGCGTTGATCGTCGTCAACAATATGTATTTTATCTTTTTTCTGGGAAGGAGCCTTGAATCGATAGCTGGGTACGGCAGATAAAGCAGATAACAAAACGATAGCCTCTAATTGTGTAGATGTTTGCAGTTGTATACCAAATTTCAGCCTCTGGGGCAAGGGCTGAAGTGGCGCATTCACGGTAAACATTGAAATATATCAATAAATTACATAAATCTTTTCAGCTGACACCCGATTTCGGTGCCCGCCCGGGCAAATGCTAAAGATTTCCCGCTTTTGACCGCTATATCAGGTATGCCAAAACGTGATTTCGGGCTCGATCGGGTAATGATCAGGTCATGAAATCAATCGGTTTATTCAGCTACTGACAGAAGGAATATAAATGGATCTCGCAACGCTAGTGGGGATTATTGGGGCATTGGGCGCAATTGCTACAGCTATCCTGATGGGTGGTGAGATGTCAATGTTCATCAACAGTCCCGGTTTGATGATTGTCGTGGGTGGTACGCTGGCTGTTACATTGATGAAGTTCCCGTTAGGACTAACGTTGGGTGCATTCGGTATAGCACTCAAGGCATTCGTCCATAAACCGCAACACCCCAGTAAAATTATCGAGCAAAGCATCGAGCTTGCCAATGTCGCACGCAAGGAAGGCTTACTCGGTCTGGAGAATGTTGAAGTTGAGAATGAATTTCTCAGAAACGGCATTCAGCTTGTTGTTGACGGCAATGCACCAGAGCTCGTGCACAAGATTCTGACCAAAGATATCAGCCTGGCGATCGAAAGAAATGAGACAGGCCTGAATGTATTCAAAGCAATCGGGGATGTCGCGCCGGCGATGGGAATGATCGGAACGCTTATCGGCCTTGTACAGATGATGTCCAATATGAGCGATCCGAAAGCTATCGGTCCGGCCATGGCGATTGCACTGTTAACTACCCTGTACGGGGCAGTTATAGCAAACACCATTGCATTACCGATCGCCGATAAACTGGCGCATCGAAGTAATGAGGAAAGGTTGAATAAGTCAATGATCCTCGAGAGCATCAGTGCAATTCAGGAAGGGCTGAATCCG
Source organism: uncultured Gammaproteobacteria bacterium (assembly GCA_963807785.1). Classification (GTDB taxonomy): domain Bacteria; phylum Pseudomonadota; class Gammaproteobacteria; order SZUA-229; family SZUA-229; genus JABDQW01. The sequence goes on from CAWEEC010000034.1 coordinate 45,710, forward strand.
AGAATGATTGAAGGCCTGTTGAACGCCTATTTGCCAGCCAGTAAAAAGGCAAACGTTGAAGATAAGGCAGCGTGATCAATACTGAGATGATCAGGCGGAGGTTGTTAGCGTGAGTCACGAGCATGCTGCAAAAAATGCAGACGTTGGTCTTCCGGCCTGGGTAATGACATTCGCCGATTTGATGTCACTGTTGCTGGCGTTTTTTGTGCTCCTGTTTTCATTCTCGGAAATGGACAAAGCTGTTTATAAAGAACTTGCAGGTTCAATGAAAGATGCATTCGGCGTACAAAGAGACATTAAGGTAAAGGAACCACCAAAGGGTGTAAATATTATTGCGCGGGAATTCAGCCCGGGCAGACCAACATCAACTCCATTTAACGAGGTGCGCCAGAAGACTTCACAGGAATTTCATGAGTTTCCTGTGTTTACCGATCCTGCCGATCAAGGACAGGAAGCCCGGGATGGCAAAACTAATGGTGTTGATGATGCGCTTCTCGAGAACCTTGAAGACAATAAACTTGCACTGGAAAAGCTGAACCGGATTCAAACTGATAGCGAGTTAATAAGCAAAGCGCTTATTGAAGAGATTAATGACGGGATGATTGATCTCGATGTTGAAGAACAGAGGATCATACTGCGAATAAGAGAGAAAGGATCATTTACGTCGGGTAGTGCACAGTTGATCAAGCCTTTCCGAGCAATTACTAAAAAAATCAGTAAGGTGTTTAGTGACTTTGATGGTGTAATTATCGTATCCGGACATACCGATAATTTACCAATACATACTGATCGTTTTCGTTCGAACTGGGAGCTCTCGGCATCAAGGGCCGTAAGTGTCATCCATGAATTAAAAAAAGACAACGTGCTTAAGGATAAGAGATTCGAGCTTGCTGCAATGGCGGACACACAGCCAGTCGATACCAACAAGACAGTAATAGGCAGGGCCAAAAACAGGCGTGTAGATATTATGATGGATTACACAAATGCTTCTATTGCACAGCCTGCCCCGGTTATGGATATGGACAGGATTGACGACATGAATGAAGCTGATGACAAGAATATATAACTTATTTATATCAAGAGATCAAAGCATCGAGCGATAAGCTGTACCTCGTACAAACGATTGGATCGGTAAAAGCCAGGACTAACAAAATGAAACATGCACATGTAAAACATGACATCGAGAAACGCAATTATTTTCGTATTGATGATGTGGCGATCCTGCATTACAGGGTGCTATCGGATGAAGAGAATAATAACAGGCAGGATCATGACGATCAGCTTGTAATAGACAAGCTCACACTCAAGGCCAGGTTTGACTGCATCAGCAGAGAAATGCAGCCACTTTATAGAGTGATTGAAGCAGGCAATCCTGAAATTGCTCAATACCTTTCAGCCATTGATAAAAAGCTTAATTTACTCAGTGAGTATTATGTAGAAATAGCAATGAGTGATATGGATATGAGCCCACAGAGGGTAAACCTGGGCGCAGGAGGCATTTCCTTTTATTCGTCAAGTCCGGCTATGTCTGGATCGGTAGTCGAGCTCAGGCTTGTATTGCTACCCGAGCATGTTGGAATCTTCAGCTATGCCAGGGTGGTCAACTGTACACGTGACAATGATGAAGTTGCTGAGAAAGGCCCGTACAAGATTTCTCTCGAGTTTGAGCATATGACTGACGATGTTCGGGACATAATAACTCGACATGTACTGGGTAAGGAGCAGGCGTCCATCCGTAAATGAGTTATTTAGATACTACGCAACTCTAGAATCGGATACACAATTTTTCGTTCGTACTTGCAGGGCTGTCTGCTGGCAATATTGCTAAATCGATGCACCTGTAGTAGTTGGACCACGATCGATTTGATATTTACGCATTTTCTCTGCGAGAGTAGTACGTTGCAGGCCCAGTGATTTTGCTGCATGCGCAATCACGCCGCCGGAATTATCCAGGGCCTCCTGAATAATATTTACTTCAATGTTTGATATATAAGACTTGAGATCGAAACCTTCTACCGGGAAGTGTACTCGCGGTGAACTTACACTCTGACTTCTTTGATCATCAGCGTTCATAATATTATCGATTTCATTGAGCTCAAGTCCTGGCGCTGCATTCTGTGTTATCTGGGATCTTATTTTCTGCGGCAAATTATGCGCCTGCACCAGGCCGTTCGGATATTTGATAGCCATTCTTTCGATCTGATTTGCCAGTTCACGTACATTGCCTGGCCATCCGTATTGAGATAAGGCGACGATGGCTTCGGGTGTAAAGCGAACTGAACACTGCTTGGTTTGTTCAAGGCGTGATATCAATTCTCTTACCAGCAAGGGCAAGTCTTCTATCCGTTCGGACAGGGTTGGCAGGCAAATAGGGAAAACTTCCAGTCGAAAATAAAGATCTTCCCTGAAATCCCCATTCTTTACCATTTCTTCGAGATTGCGGTTAGTTGCGGCAATAATTCTGACATCAGCATTTATGCTGGTTGTGCCTCCAACACGTTCGAAGACGCGTTCTTCGAGCACTCTTAATAGCTTTACCTGCATCGCCATTGTCATTTCGCCGATCTCGTCGAGAAACAGAGTGCCGCCTTCAGCCATGGCAAAACGACCTTGTCGTGCAGTTATTGCACCGGTAAACGAGCCTTTTTCGTGGCCAAATAATTCTGATTCCAGCAAGTCATGCGGGATGGCGCCACAATTAACGGGTACAAAAGGCTTGTTACGGCGCTTCGAGTGATAGTGTACGTTACGTGCTACGACCTCTTTTCCGGTACCTGAATGGCCAAGGATCAGTACGTTTGCATCGCTCTTTGCTACCTGTTCAATTTCATGGCGTACCTTTTGCATTGCAGGGCTTTTGCCTACAAGGCAACGAAACAACTTTTTGTCCTGTTTACCAGCCTGATTTACAACAGCATGATCTTTACTGCTGTTGTCAGCATCATTTCTATCAAGCGATTTATTCGCTGAGTCACTGTCGGAATGTTGATGTCTTCGATTTGTTACTGCACCCATGACAATTTTCCGCCTCTACTGCGTCAATAATGTGTTGTTATGAATCTAGTACGTTCGCCAAGAAATTGGCGTGGCATGCTGATGTATTATGTAAATTAATGTAAATCAGTACTTGAAACGAATAAACAAATAACAACGAATATGTTAGAGCAGAGTTAATGCGTCTTACTGCCGTTAAAGCACGGTACGTATCGTGTCTAGCAGTTCGCGCTTGCTATATGGTTTGGGTAACAACTGGAAGGGTATGTCATTATTCGCCTGGATTTGTTGTGCTTCTCTCTCTGCAGCTGTAGTAAGTAATACCTTTAATGCTGGAAACTTTTTGGCAGCCCAGTTAGCCAGTTCTCGTCCATTCATATCACCGGGCATTAAGATGTCAGTAAACAACAGATCAACAGCGTTATTGTTTGTTAACAGGTTTTGTGCCGAGGCCGCATTATCAGCTTCAAGTATGTTGAGCCCGAGTCTATCCAGACAGCGCACAGCAAATTGCCGGACTTCGGCCCGATCTTCTACGATTAATATTGTAGTACCTTGTGCAGGTATGAACTGGTTGCTGCTTTTTTCAGGATTAGCAGTCTGTTTGCCGCCATATAGCGGAAACTGCATCGTCAGGTTTGTTCCTTTGCCAGGCTTACTATTAATGATTAATTCTCCTTCAGACTGCTGCATAAAGCCATAAACCATGCTCAGTCCAAGTCCAGTACCTTCGTTCTTCCTGGTTGTAAAGAATGGCTCGATCGCATGTTGACGTACATAGTCGGTCATCCCGCTACCATTATCTGAAATTGATATAGATACGGATTGATATGACAATTCGTTATCAATATTTTTGTTTGTCTGATGTTGCGGTATTCGCGTAACTTCAGCATTAATCGTTAGCCGCCCACCGTCAGGCATGGCGTTTCTGGCGTTGATGATTATATTTAGCAAGGAGCTTTCGAATTGTGCAGAGTCAACCAGAATGTCTGGCAGATGTTTTTGGATATTTATAGATAATTTTATCTTGTCCCCAAGGGTATTTTTGAATAATTTCCTGAATCCTGTAATTGTATCGCTAACATTTAAATATTCTCGTGCGAGTGATTTTTTGCGTGAAAACGCCAGCAGTTGCCTGGTCAGTTCAACACCATCTTCAATGGCGGAGCGGGCATCATTGAGTATCTCCAGATTCTCACCACCGATGCCGTATTGTTCCACGAAGCTTTCGTCAAGTAACTCAAGGTTGCCTCTTGCAATTGTCATGAGGTTGCCGAAATCATGCGCGACTCCGCTGGTCAGTTGGCCTATGGCCTCCATCTTGTGATTATGTACTTCCTGCTCCTGCTTTTTGATTCGGTCGGTTATGTCCTGAACAATGCCGTTTATCTCGATTAGATTGTTTTCATCGTCAAAGCTGGCGACTTCCTGTTCGAAAACCCAGCGTATTTCACCGCTTGGCAACAGAATACGATGCTCAATACTATGCGTGTCTGCTGATTCCAGGGTGGTGTCTTTAAATAGTCTCAATTTGCTGTAATCTTCCTCAAGAATTACCTGAAAAAAACTATCACAGCTTGGTATAAAGCTTCCCGGCTCACAACCATAAATACGATATAGTTCGTCTGACCATGTAAGTTGATTTGTTTTAACTTCCCAGCGCCAGTTTCCTAGATTACCTATGCGTTGAGCCTGTCGAAGCAGCTTTTCGCTGTGATGCAGCTTTTCCATGAGTAGATAGCGTGACAGTACTCCTGCCAGGCGCAGAGCTATGATATAAAAAGTTTCCTGATCAGCAGGGGACCAGGCCCGAGCGCCAGAATGTTTGTGCAGCCCCAGAAACCAGGCACGTTTATTACCCACATGTAGTGCCTTCAGCATCTGGTGATACACCGTGGGTTTACTATCGGTGCTGGATTGAGAGAATTCATAGTTATTATCAGATACCAGAGGGTATTCATAATTATCTGCCCGATGCAGGTTTTCTGTTGTTATTACGCCATTTTCTGATTCATTATTAAGTTTCAAGCTGCAGATGCCGTCTCGCATTGCTTCACAGGTAATATTCAGGCTGTTGTAACTTTTATCTAGTGAGGTCACTATGAAGGCACGATCTGCAGAAAATATGTCGAGCATTTCCTGTAGAACATCCTGCAAGAATTTGTCCCTGTCCCTGCTTTGCGTAAGTATGCGAGAGATTCTTTCGGTGTGTTCCAGATGTAATTCGCGTTGTTTCAGCCCTACAATTGCGTCCCTGGCCTTGAGAAGATACTGAATCCTGTAGGGGAAAGTATCCCAGTTTATTGGCTTTGTTATAAATGCGGTAGCACCGAGATCAAAGGCCTTCTCAATAGATTTAGAATCATCAAGCCCGGTCACCATAACAATCGAGATATCTGTAGCACCGGTAAGCCTGCGTATTTCTGCACAAACTTCGAAGCCGCTCATTCCTGGCATTTTGACGTCGAGTAAGACCATGTCCGGGGCATTTGTCTTGATGGCTTCAATTGCGTCGAGTCCATTATCAACTTGATCAATCAGATAGCCATCTTCCAGCAGGGTTTCAGTCATCAGTAGCCGCATGGTCGAATCATCGTCTACGATCAGTATTCGAGATTTTTCTGCAGTGTTCTGTTGATCTGGCATCATTTTGTCCCGTTGCATGGCGATGCCAAATTGTACCTAGCTAGATCCAGGCTGAATAGTGGGAATACTCTGTGCAAGCACCAGGATGCATGCCAATGTGGAAAATCACGGGCCTGGCTGGTGACGACCTGAAAACAGCCGGTCAGGTGCTGTGCCTGTCATGCTGGATATGCTATGTCAGCAGTTTTGTAACCATGCATATAACTCGTATGTCTTTGTTTGTATTGAGAATTATCATGTTCTCTTGAATGGGTATTGAGGCGTATGAAGCTATGCCTGACGCGGTAGAATATTTTTTCTGACTGGACGCGCGATAATAAATGAACATATGTTTCCCGCTGCCATTGACACGGCACTGATGTGATATGTAACAATCTGATGACTTCTATATCTAAGAGTGTATTAATGAATCAGGCCAGCCAGCAGGATGAGAGCGTGACATCAACTGATCCTTCATGGGTATATAGAAAACAAATCGAATTATTATATGCTGGACTGCCGTTTGCTATCATTTCAACGGCTATCGTTGTTCTGCTGGTGACCCTGCTGTTAAGTTATTCGATCCATTGGGTATATCTGTCATCCTGGTTTTCATTATTTTGCCTGGTTCTTGTATTTCGCTCAATTTCCAACTGGCTATATTCGTCACAAAAGAAGCGGCAGCAGCTGGATTATATTAAGGCTGAAAAGATATACATTATTGGTATTGTCCTGACTGGTATGTTATGGGCGAGTGTCAGCTTATGGTTGTTTCCAAAAGTTGACCTGAATGAAAAACTGGTATTGTTTATCGTAATCATGGGCGTTGCCGCTGCTGCAAATACAACAATGGGCTACCGCCAGGTACCTGTATACACGTTTACCGCCTTACTTATTCTGCCACTGGTTGTAGGTGTCCATATTGCAAATTTCCCCAATGCATTTGTAGTATCTCTCGTCATGCTGGTCTACATGATATTACTCCTGCGTGCCTCAACAGAGTTTTACAAAAATAACGAAAAAATGCTGCAGTTACAGAATACATCGATAAAGCATGAGCAGAAGCTTCTGCTGCAGAGGGAACAGGCCAAGCTGGCAAACATGGCTAAATCAGAGTTTCTGTCACACATGAGCCATGAATTACGAACACCCTTGAATACTGTGCTTGGTCTGAATGAGTTACAGCTCATTGACACGCAGGAACCGCTAACCGAAAAACAACGTAATCGTGCCAGCAAAATCAGCGATGCCGGAAATCATTTATTGTCGCTGGTAAATGATGTGCTGGATTTCTCACGCATCGAAGCCGGTGATTTAGAAATTAACCCGGAAGTGGTTGATGTTCAGCTAGTGCTGAAAGATGCGCTTCGCCTGGTCGAAGGCAAGGTAAAAAAACGAAATATAAAAGTCTGTCTTGAACAGACTGCATCCGGCGTCTGGGTATTGGCTGATAGCATGCGATTGAAACAGGTTCTTGTTAATTTGCTGGACAATGCCGTGAAGTACAACCGACAACAAGGCACAATAACTGTAAGCATCGAGGATGCTGACGATCATTGCTTGCGAGTTTCAGTTATTGATACCGGCTATGGCATTCCTGCACAGTTAAAAAACGAACTATTTACCCCGTTTGCCCGGCTTAATGCAGACAAAATGGGCATTGAAGGAACTGGCATTGGTCTTAGTTTTAGTAAGCAGCTTGTTGAATTGATGAAAGGGCGTATAGGTGTGGAAAGTCGCCAGGGGCAGGGTAGCTGTTTCTGGTTTGAGCTACTAAAGACCACCGAACCTGCTATCGAAGTAAAACAACAGGAACAGGTGAGATCAGTGAATTATCCGGTGCAACAAAACAATCCACACCATTCTGCGAAATTGCTTCTGGCAGAAGATAATCTAGTCAACAAGGAAGTGGCTGTAGACATGCTTGAACAACTTGGTTATGAGGTTGATGTGGCCACTAATGGCGAGGAGGCCCTGGATGCCCTGGGTAAAAATAAATATAGCCTGGTGTTGATGGACTGTGAAATGCCAGTAATGGACGGCTTTACTGCGACAAAACTGTTACGTGAAAGAGAGAAATCACTGCAATTGCCACAAACCCCGGTGGTTGCATTGACGGCTCACGCCATTGAGGGGGCGCGCGATAAATGCATTGCCTGTGGAATGGATGATTTTCTGGCTAAACCGTTCAGTTCTGCAGAAATCGGGGCAATGGTCGCACACTGGAGCGCTACAGGTCCGGACCGTTATGTTAGCGAATTACAGCCTGATACCAATCGGCAGGTAAACACGGCTGGTATAAATGAAGCTGATCAGGTGAATCAGTACAATCAGCCAGTGACACAGCCTGGAATGCCTGTAGTTGAAGCGCAGGTACTGGATCAGCTTCGCCACAGGCAGAAATACAGAAAACGGAATCTCGTAAAGAGAGTAATTGGCCTGTATCTGGAACAGTCCCCGCATCTGCTTAAGGAATTGGTAGATGCAGGCCGCAAGGCTGACTTAGAAGCGTTGTCGCATTATGCACACACGCTGAAATCATCCAGTATGACAGTTGGTGCAGTAGCACTTGCCGACTCATGCAAGCGCATAGAATCGCTATGTGGTCAGAGACTGGTTGAGCATGACATTATTGATAAACTTGAGCAGCAGTACACGAATGTCGAAAAAGAGTTGCAGGCTATTTTAGCCAGAGAAATATAAGGTATATTGCAGAATAATGCACTGGCTCGCATTGTAGTATGAAGACAAAATATCTCAGCCTGGCCTGTTAATAGTGTGTACTCTCAGTCGATGCATGCGTTGTAGCGAGACCTGATTAAATCAGTTAATTTAAATTCTATCTAGTTATAATTTACCGTGATGTCAATCAAGCCATGGTAGGCACCAGTATTTCTGCTTTCAGTGCTGGAAACTACTCCATCAATTTTCAATTCATGTTCTTCATTGATATTCAACTGTCCCTTATCCGGATGTCTGCGGCTAATGTTTGCGGTGATGTTTTTTGTATTGTCTGTAATAAGAACAGATGATGACATGGAAATATTGAAAGCCATGTCCTGGCTACTATCCACCCTGAATTTAGCGGAATTTTCACTGTTGATGGTGTTGAGTATGACGCTATTTCCAGATACCGGTGCCGCTGCATGTGCTGGATGATGGCTGATCGTGGTCCGATTACTTGCCGCCGCCTGTCGTGACAGCAATATAGACTCAGATACTGAAAATGAAGCTGCAGGCACGATTTTGGCAGTTATGGTGGTTATTGCAGTAGCCGATGATCCGGCCTCAGCTATAAATACTATCGAATTCAGTATTATTAGCAGTGGTAGAATTTTTAAAATACTGCTCGTCATTATCTCTGTCCCATAAGTGATGATTTGTCATGCCTGACTTCGGGTTTTCAATAATCATTTCAGATTTAATGATTTGCTGTTTCTGGCCAAAACTGATTCGTTGTAATAACAAAACAGTAATGTGATTACGGATTTGGATCATTTACATCTATATCTATTGTCACTAACTGATGTTAAATAGATGCTCGAAGTTTGCCACCATCAATATTTTGTTAACTGGTTCGCTGGGATTTTCTATGATTACCGAGCCGCCTTTGCATTTTGCGTGTTCACGCAAAAGTAACATCATTCCCAGTGCAGAGCTGTCCATGTAATCGGCATCACTCAGATCGACATGAAATGCGATGCCTTGTTGATCAGGAATTTGACGGTAGGCGTTGCGAAACGCTTGTGACAATGTGTAATCAAATCGTCCCTTGATGTTGATTTGTACGATTTTGCCGTCATCAATCACTTCCTGAATTACAGGCACTTCAATACTCCCGTTGTTAGTTATCGACTGAAACACTGATACCAATAGCTACAAATTTGTTGTCTGATATTGGCATCGGCATGATTACATAAATCTTTAGGGTGAAAGCCCGGGAAATTTGTTTTACCGGGCGAAATTAATAAATATCTCAAAATATCAATAATATACGATTGCTCGTTGCAGCTATTCAGCGGGCGCTAGCGGCCTTGCGCTGAATCTGGCATGTATATTGCTTTGTAACAGTTAGAGTCGAAAATTTGCCGTTATATTGCTTATGTTTGACTGGCCTTAAGCACATGACAGGCATCGGAAACAATCACCGTGCCGGCCAGTGTTAAAGCCTGGTCTTTGTGGCAGATATTTGATCAAGCTTTAGCCAGCCTGCGGAGATGTATGTGAATACTGTTAACGAGAATATTGCAAACCAGCTTGTGATCCATGCACAGCTTACATGCAGTCTGTTAGTCGTATATGTATATGCTTATGTCATTGTGCAGGCATCGAGCAAGTTGCCGTATTGCCGGCAAAGATTTGCCGTATGTTACTGGCGACAGGGGTGTGTAGATGGCTAATCTTGATTACGACACAGAACTACAGGAATATATCACTGCAGGACAGTCATTACGCATTCTCGTGGTTGATGACAGCAAGCATATACGTACTGCTATTCGAGCAAAGGCTTGAGCTGGCGGATCTTGAGGTCATTGAAGCAAGTGGCGGTAAACAGGCACTGGAGAATATCGATAACCGGATACCGGATCTCGTGTTACTGGATGTGATGATGCCCGGAATGGACGGGATTTCAGTATTGAAAATACTACGTGAATCCTATTCCAAGCAACAATTGCCGATCATTCCGGTTATTTCTGCTGATTCATCGTCAGAGATCGTCCAGGTGCTTGACCATGGTGCAAACGACTACGTTACCAAGCCAATCGACTTTGACATTTTATGGGCAAGACTCAGTAACCAGCTGATGCAAAAACAGGCGGTAGTCTATCTTCGGTATGCGCAGGACAGCCTTGAACAGCAAATCAGGCAAAGAACAGCAGAGTTAAATTCTAGTAACCAGAAACTCAAGGGGGTGATACATGAAAGACTGCTTGCAGAAGACAGATTGCAGAGACAGGCTAACTATGATGACCTGACTGGACTGCCAAATCGAAGCCTGGCAAAGGACCGTCTCAGTCAGACGATTGCCAAGGCAAAACGACAGTGTCTCAATCCTTGTGTGGCATTTCTTGATCTGGATAATTTTAAATATATCAATGATAGCCTGGGTCATGCTGCAGGTGATGACCTGTTGCGTGAAGTGGCACGAAGGTTATCAGCCTGCGCCCGCAAAAGTGATACGGTTGCGCGTCTGGGTGGTGATGAGTTTTTGCTGATCCTGGAGGATGGTGATAGGGAGTCTGGCCAACCAGCTGAGTTTGGTATTCGTCTTGTAGGTGAGCGCATCATTGAAAGCTTTTCCAGGCCATTCGTGATTGAAGGTAATGAAGTTAATGTAACGCCCAGCCTGGGTTTCGCAATATTCCCAAAAGATGGTGATGATGGCGATCAGCTTATGCGTCATGCAGATGCAGCAATGTACCGGTCAAAGCATGAAGGTAAAAATACCTATTGTTTCTATTCCCCGGAAATGACCATGAAGGCAAAAATGAGGATGCATGTCGAAACTCAGCTGCGCTATGCGTTAGAGCGCGAAGAATTATCAGTTTATTACCAGCCAATTGTCGAGGTGCGTAGCGGCAGGATATTAAAAGCGGAGGCGCTATTACGTTGGCACAACAGCGAACTGGGTATGATTACACCGGATTATTTTATTCCCATAGCTGAAGACACAGGCTTGATATTGTCAATTGGTGAGTGGGTTATACAGACGGCATGTAAGCAAGTCAGGTCCTGGCGGGATAGCGGACGGATTGATATATGTGTAACAGTAAATGTATCGGCGCGTCAGTTTGAGCCGGATTCAGATCTGGTCGAGGTGGTAACAAATGCATTGGAAAAATACAGCCTGCCAGTCGATGCTTTGCAGCTGGAGTTTACAGAAAGAGTATTGATGCGTGAATCAGCATCAACGGCTAAAGCAATGGCAGAGTTGAAAAAAATGGGCATCAAGATGCTTATTGATGACTTTGGTACCGGTTATGCATCACTGTCCTGCTTGCAGCATTATCATTTTGACTCAGTAAAAATTGATCGTAGCTATATAAATAATATTTTAGTAAATGAGCAGAATGCAAAACTAGTCCGGGCAATTCTGGCCATGTGTAATAGCCTGGGTATGTCTGTAGTCTCCGAGGGGATTGAGTCCCGAGCGCAACTCGATTTTTTACTCGATACGAACTGTCAGTATGCACAGGGAAATTATTTGAGCAAGCCAGTGGCAGCAGGTGAATTTGATACGCTGTTTGATCAGTCAAGTATCAGAAACTTGAGAAACAGGCCGCTTGAGCTTGTGGCGACTTTAGCCAAAAATTGCGGGAACTGATATGCATCATGTGTGTGCGTAGAATAAATATAATTCCCGAGAAATATGCTTGTAGGGCTAAGGGTAGTCCAGTTTGTGCCGATATTGATAGCAATAATAACTAATTTATACAAAATAATGTCATCAATATTCCTGGAGTATCGGCATGTCAATAAGTCAACAAATATCGGTTGACGGTAAAAGAGTCAACATCATCATTACGGGGCGATTTGATTACAAGGTGTCTAATGAATTTCGAGATGCATATCGTAATCTGCCAGGAAGGGAAGGTATAGCATTCCATGTGGATCTACAAGACGTTGATTACATGGATAGCTCAGCACTTGGAATGTTGCTGCTGTTACGAGAACATGCAAAGTGCAGGGGAGGCGTTGTTATTATCGAACGACCAAGTGATCCCATCGATAAGATCCTGACAGTCGCGAATTTTGCACAGTTATTCACTATTAATTACTCATTACCTGGTCAGCATGGCTGAGAAATATGAGGGTTCATGCAGAGGATAAATCGGCAGTAAATCATTCAGTGCTGGGCAATGTGCTGATTGTTGGTGATGAATTTCCAGCAAATTCCGGCCTTATAACGCAGTTGTCGAAACTGGGCTTCCATGTGCTGGTGTCAAATAGCGGTATACAGTCGATTGCTCTGCTCGAGGAGAACAATATTGATCTGGTTTTATTGTATATGCAGCTTCCGGACATTAGTTGTAGCGAGCTAATTAGGCATATTAAGGCATATTCAACAGATATTTATATACCGATTGTGTTACTGGCATCAGCTTCTGACGAAGAATTGTTGCTTAATTGTATGGAAGCCGGTGGTGATGATATTTTGCTTGAAGGATTTTCTCCTGCTGTTTTGAATGTGCGGATAAATGCAATGATGCAGTTACGTGAGCTAAAACAGTTATACAGGAATTCTATTCACGAGCAGATAGTTGGCAAGCAGATTCTGTCAGCTGCACTATCGACAAGAAGTATAGAAGTAACAGGTATGCAGGTATTGAGTTATTCAGCCGCGATATTTAGCGGTGATCTTGTGCTCTCAGCTCGGAACGCACGGGGGGGCTTGCATATATTGCTGGCTGATTTTACTGGACATGGACTCTCTGCGGCAATAGGCGTGTTGCCGGTTGCTGAGATGTTCAGTGTAATGACTGAAAAGGGATTCGATCCTGAGGCGATATTAGAGAATATAAATAATAAGCTGTATACCCTGCTTCCGACGGGTATGTTCATGGCGGCATGTATGCTGGATATTGATAACGAATCAGGTGGTGCTCGCGTATGGAATAGCGGAATGCCGGATGTATATTTGCTGGATAATCAAACGAATGGTATCAAGCGACGTATCAGATCTGCACATATTCCTTTGGGTATCAATGAAAAAATTGACTACAGATTCGAACCTGAGCGGTTTGATATGACAATCCGGTGATCAGTTCATTATGCATAGTGATGGTTTGACAGACGCAATAGATACTGCTGGTGTCATGTTTGGTACTAGCCGGCTGGAGCACCTTATTGAAGATTCGGGAACTCAAGAATCTGTATTTACGACAATAGCAAGTGCATTTAACCGGTTTTGTTCCAATCAGGAACTCTCTGATGATGTTACATTGGTTGTTATACCGTGTATTGATGCTGGCAAACGGTCATGTTTACGAAACACGGCAGCAAACGATAAATTACTTAATACGTATACAAAAGGCTGGCGTTTTATGATTGAGCTTAGTGGCTCCAGTCTGTATACAGTCAATCCAATTCCGATTGTTATAGACCAGTATCTAAAGCTGGGTGACCAGGTGGTAGATAGTGCAAAGTTGGAAAACATACTGACAGCATTGTACGAAAATTCCTTAAATCACGGTGTGCTTGAATTATCACATGTTAATGGCATGCTAGATGATAATGAGACCAGTAATGTAAAACATAGAAATACAATTGAAAAATTACATTACGGTTTTGTGCGTATAGAGTTACAGCAAATAAAGTACCAGGGAAACGCATCACTACTTGTCAGGCTAGAGGACAGTGGTAGAGGATTTGATCATGTTAGTCTGTTAACTGATATCTCTGAACAGTCAAAATATGCCGCGCACATATGCAAGACCGGTATTCCTATGGTCAGGGATTTATGCCAGTCACTGAATTATCATGGTAGCGGTAGCAGGGTTGAAGCTATTGTTGGTGACTATCAACACGAAGGAACCCGGCCATGAATAACAGCCATCCAACTGTGCTGGTTGTAGACGATGATGAGTTTAATCTCGAGCTCATTGGTGAATATTTGCGTGAGACTGAAATAGAGGCAGTTAGTGTGGATAATGGAGAGCGTGCATTAAATATGCTACATGATTCACCGGAAAGATTTAGTACAGTACTGCTGGATCGTATGATGCCTGGTATTGATGGCATCGAGGTACTGTCCAGCATCAAGGCAGATCCTGTACTTACAATGTTACCAGTGATTGTACAAAGTGCAGAGGAGAGTAGTAAAAGCGTCCTCGAAGGTTTACAGGCGGGAGCATATTACTATCTGACCAAGCCGTATGACAGGCAGACATTATTAGCGATTGTCAGAACTGCGGTAAGTGATTATAAAAAATATTCCGAGTTAAGAGAAAATGTAAAACAAACAACACACACACTGAAAATGATGGATAAGGGAAGCTTTACATTTCGCTCACTTGATGAAGCGAGAAACCTCGCTGCGTCTCTGGCAAATGCCTGTGTAGATGCTGACCACGTAGTGCTTGGCCTTACTGAGCTAATGATTAATGCTATCGAGCACGGTAACCTGGGTATTAGCTATCAGGAAAAATCGAGACTTAACAATCTGGGTGTGTGGGAGTGCGAGATAAGAAAAAGAATCAACCTGCCTGAGAATTCATCAAAGCGAGCAATAGTCAACTTTGAACGAAATGATAACACTATAGTTTTTGAAATTATCGACCAGGGTAACGGCTTTGAGTGGAAAAAATATCTTGAGCTCAGTCCCGATCGAGTATTTGACAGCCATGGACGTGGTATCGCTATGGCAAAAGCAATCAGTTTTGATGAAATAGAATTTCTGGGCAATGGTAACGAAGTGCGTGTAATTGTTATGAATCGGGAATAAATAATGACAACTAAATTATCTGATGATTCAATGAGCGCGCATGAAAAATCACTAAGACAGCTGGATGATACCCAGGCGCAGTTGGTGGATATACGAGAATTGCTGAGAAAAGCCGTAACAAGGCTTGCAATTGTTGCGCGATGTGACAATAAAGAGTTGAATAATATTCTGGATCAGCTCAAATCATCCGTGAGGGACGACATTGATCCTGATCGACTCAAGTTGCAACTCGATAATCTGCTTGCCCTGATGAATCAAATCGATAGCAATGAAAAGTCATTATCAGATCAAGAGCTCTACACCAGTCTGAAACTGAGCCTTGACAGAACAGAATTCACTTCGTATGAAGAGGATTATAAAAGCAGGTTATATGAGCTGGTGGACAAAAGGCTCTCAAATGACGAGCTGTCAATGCAGCTCATATCTCTTATTCATGAAATTATTTCTGTAAAGGAAAAAAGTGGAAGTAGAGATGAAATAATGAGTTACATGTCCTGCGTCAACCAGTTGAGAGAATCACTTGATTTAACGCCACTAAATGATAACAGCGAGGAAGTGTCTGTAATACAGGACGAACTGACTCGTGATATTTTACAGCATATCGAAACACTAACTGGAAAATCGTCGGCTGCTTCACATAAACAGGTTCTATATGATCAGACTGATGCAGAAATAACCAGGGATATTATAGGTAAATTACTCAATAGACTGGCATTAACAAATAATATAAGCAATCAGCGTGACATTGTGATCAGGAAACTGAATAGTCAAGTTGAAACTACGGAAGAGTGGAATGCCATAACTGAAGATATTGCTTTATTGATAAATCATAATATTGAAACATTGCAGGAAGAAAAGCATGAATTGCAGGTTTTCATCAAGAAAATCACAAGTCAACTGGCAGATATCGAAAAATATATTCAAAAATCCAGGGAAGACAGTGTTGAAACAATCAGCAAATCATCAATGTTAAAAGATTCGGTTGATTCTAATGTAGAAAAAATACATGAAACGGTAGGTAAGGCTGATGACATTAAACAATTGAAAAACGACGTCGAAGCTACGACTGACAGAAATACGAAAAAGCGTCGAAGAATATCAGCATGCTGAATCAGTTAGAGAAGAAGTATCAAAGCAAGGTTATTCACATATTATCAACGAGTTAACAAGAACCAGGAAAGAAGCACTTATGCTGAAGGAGCAGCTTCATGAAAGCCAGAAAAAAATGTTGCGCGATCCATTAACCGGTTTGGCGAATCGAATGGCATATGAAGAACGTATCGCCGTAGAAATTAACAGATGCAAGCGAAATAGTGAACCGTTATGTCTTGCCATGTGGGATATCGACCATTTTAAAAAAATCAATGATACCTACGGTCATGATGCGGGTGATCGTGTGTTGAAATTTCTATCGAAAATTATACATATGCGACTACGCAAGGTTGACATGTTCGCCAGAATCGGTGGCGAGGAATTTGCCTTATTAATGCCAGATACCGATCTGAAAAATGCTCTGGGCCTGAATAATCATTTGCGTCGATGTCTCGAACACAGCGGCTTCCATTACAAAGGGACACCCTGTCCGATAACGGCGTCGGTGGGGATTACCAGGATCGAGACACATGATAATCCTGAAACCGCTATGAGAAAGGCGGACGAGGCCTTATACCAGAGCAAGGGGGCGGGCAGAAATCGATGTACTGTATTCACGCTTGAAGGCTGAATGTAAACAAATGTAAACAACGCTGATTATGGCACTTGTAGTCTCACCGGCGTCCAGAGTTAGTTTACACATTCTCTATGATCAATCCATGGTGTGTTATTGCCTGACACCGGTAATCGGTAATTGGCAGGTCATTATCTAGAATTTGATATATGTCATATAGTTAGATACAGCCTGTGCAAGAATATGTCGCTTTATCAGAAGGGTAAGTTATTGCTGTAGTTGTCGTGGAAATTCATTGACTGATGCCGTTTAAATCGGTCGTTATGGATCTTTCATGGTAACTGAGTATTGTGTAAAAGCTGTGGTGCCTGTGGTATTTTCAAACCGGCTGAATACATCAGCTATATGCCAGGTATGATTGCATAATCATATTACGCAACCTTGTTAATATACGGGATAATTCAGGCATATTATAAGAGGCTGGTGTATGAGTTCCAATAAGGCGGGCAATAATCATATTGCTAACCTGGCAAATAACATTGCCGATTCATCAACCATAACAGAATCACAATTCGGCCTTATTATCGGCTCATGTATGTATTCATTATCTGCGATGACAATAGCCGCAGTGCTTGTGTATGTTTTCCTCAATGCTCAATTTCAGGGACCTGCTCTCAATATCTGGATGGTTTTTATCCTGCTAATTGATTCGATCTGCCTGTATCTGATTTGGAAAGTATCAAAACGACGAATGACAGAGCGGATTTATAGTCAACATGGAAGGCAATCCATACTTGTATTTACGATCCTGTTTGGCATGGCATGGGGTGCGGCCGGATTGATTCTGCTTCCCCTGGCAGAAGCACATGACCAACTGGTTATATTCGTTATATTGTTAGGTGTTGTAACAGGCGTAGCTATGACACTGGCCTATCGATTTATATACGCGATTACATTTGTGTTACTGGTAATGCTGCCACTAATGACTGGCATCTTCATCTCAGAAGAAATTGCCGGAGTAAGTGCAATACTGTTGAATATTCTAATGAGTATTTACCTGTTGTTCTTATTGAAAAATATTCTGCTGCTCTATGACAACACCAATCGGCTGCTTTATCAGCAAGCACTTTCAACAGATCGCGAATTGGCATTGTCAATACAGTGCGAGCAGGCGATTCAGGCTAGCCAGTCAAAATCCGTATTTCTGGCTAACATGTCCCATGAATTGCGCACGCCTATGCACGCCATACTGGGATTTTCTGACCTTGGTACCAGTAAAGTTGCCTCTCAAACTCCCGAAAAACTCGCAAGCTATTTTTCACGTATTCATGAAAGCGGCCAACGTATGCTGGGATTGCTCGATGATGTGCTGGAATTGTCAAAACTGGAAACAGATAGAGTATGCCTGGATCTTTCAGAACAGGACATAAACTCTACAGTGAACTTTGTGGTAGACAAATTACGCCATTTACTTGAAGAGCATTCATTAACCGTTGATGTAACATCAACAACTGAAAACACAATCGCGTCGTTTGATTACGATAAACTTATACAGGTACTACAGCATCTGCTAAAAAATGCAATCAGGTTCAGTCCGGCAAACAGTACGATTACTATATGTCTCGAAGATGCGTACCTGTCTTCAACTGAAAACCAGGCAGAAACGGCTGGATCACCTGCCATTTCAATTACTGTCAAGGACCAGGGGGCCGGTATGACGCAAACTGAACTGGAGACTGTTTTTGAAAAACCGGCACACCCCGGCAAGAAAGGCAAAATAACCAACGGCAGTGGCCTGGGACTGGCTATTTGCAAGCAAATAATAAAACAGCATGGTGGTGAGATTCAAGCGCGTAACAATAACACGGGCGGTTCTGCTTTCACGCTAACAATTCCCAGGTCTGGACCATTAATCTCAGATCAGCATCCTGACTAATGGAACGGTGTTGTTGTCCGTTTATTGATGGTGATTTCGGGTTAAAGTATGTGTCTCATCCAGAAAATAAATAAACGCCAGCACTTCAGCGACAGCACAGAATAGCTGCTGCGGAATTTCCTCACCCAATGGAATACGAGATAATGCCTTTGCAAGTGCGCTATTTTCATGTAGCGGTATACCATGCTGCTGTGCAATCTGAATGATATACTCTCCAGTCGATCCGGTGCCTTTTGCAGTTACGCGGGGTGTACTAATACCGTCAAACTGCAATGCTACGACCGTTTTTTCCTTATCTATATTGTTATGATTCATGCCTGTATGTCGATGTTTGTGGTATGCGTGTTTGCATGCCCGGTCGATGGGGCCTTGCCTGCCTGGCAGCCAAGATTGAGTGTTTCCATGCCGTGCCGCTTCAGGTTTTTTCTCAATTGAGTCAAGTGGCTTTCAATCAGACTCGGTTATGTCTGGCGAATCTGACCAGAAATGTGTCGATATTCCCTGCTTGTACAGGGATATACGAATTTGAATAGCCCCCAGTCGTGGCAGGTCCATGGCCAGGTTAACTACCCATGAAGTGTTATCTTCGTGCAGCGTGTCATTCTGCTCTTTCTCGATAGTCATTGATACTGTTTCTACGGCATCTGCCTGTCTAACCGGTATCTCAAGTTGCCACATGTATTCACCTTTATTGAAGTTTTCTGCAGTGACAACCTGAAGCAACCCCAGTCTTGCTATGGCACCCTGTATTTTGTGGTACAGATCGGCACTAATGAGATCCGTATCTTCGGCATTTGTCTGAGTGCCTAACATTACCCTGGGCATGACTGATGGCAGATCCATACTTCGAGGCGGAGAAGCAATTTCAGGCGGTTCTGAAACAACTTTATCCGAAATCGCATGGTTAGAAGAAAACCCGGATATTTCCTCTGCAAGACCGTGTCGAGCGCGTAACAGGCATGCTTTCAAGTCCCTTGATAGTCGACCGCTGTTTGCTCCGGAAAATCTTGGCAAGCTGGCTTCAAGAAACAACCCTGATTGAAAAATAGCCTGGCGTAAAGCTTCGGCGTTTATAAGCGTATTACGGGTAGGCAGGGTATTGATCAGCGTATTTGCCAGCGTACGCATGGCTTGCTGTCCCGGCGTATCTGCTTTCGTCATCATTCTGTGAATTATTTCCGCGAGTGCTGATGCCAGACCACTTTGTCGCGGAAGCAGGTTAATCATGGCTTCTTGCAGTGGCCTGGATATCGCGGCTTCAATGGATGAAGGTATTAATCTCAATAATAATTGAGGTTGTGTCTGTACAATTTCTAGTTGCAGGTGGGCGTTTTGCGGCAAGGTGATATTTGTCGATGCCTTGATAACAGCTGTGCCGATACGCAGGCTGACATGTCCATGACTACTATTGTTGAGTGTAACAGCGTCAATAATTTGTCCGGGTTTTAATACGCCGGGTACTTTCTGAGCAGCCTGATGGCGATCATAGTTGCCATGATTTGCCGTAATGGGTCGTAGAATTATCATTACCATGTTTACCAGAAACAAGCACTCGCCGGTGAAGTGTGGTGTTGAAAGCGCCTTGTACACGATTGAAACATTTCGTTTCGCTCCTTACTCATACCTGACTGTGTGATATACCTAGTATCGGCTGAAGACTGGCCGGCTTTAACCTGGCTGTTGCTCCTGCCCTGGTGACCGCGATAAAGGAGCTGCACCCATCAGAGGTGCGCATGATCAGCGCCTGGCAATGACAAATTCTTGTCACCGTTAACATGATTCAATGTAAGTAATTGAATTAAAATAAAAAATATATGTGGCATGGAAGTTGCTTTAGTTGTTGTGTGTTAACAATAATGAGGCCACTGACATGGCTGATGCGACAACAGCAAAAACAACAGAACTAATTGAGAACAGCAAGGCTGCAGAGACTGACGGGCTATCTGATGCAGAATCTGTTGCCGACACTGACAACAGGCATTTAAAGAACTTATATACGACAACACAGGATTTCTATCAACTGATAGCAGTATTCATCAATGAGGTCAGAAAAGTATTACCCTGTGATGGCATAGAGTTTAATGAAGATAATACTGGTCTGCACTTTATTGACGGTGTTATAAGCCAGAATCGATGTAACTACGAAATAAAGTTTGGTGAAGAGCTGCTTGGTAAAATATGCTTTTCAAGAGAAAAAGCATTTCTGAATTCAGAGATGGCAACATTGGATACTATGGTGGCAGGGCTGGTTTTGCCATTACGTAATTCACTACATTATCAACAGGCTGTTCGTTACGCACTGAGGGACAACCTCACTGGCTTGAGAAATGGGAATTTTTACTTCGATAACATCGGGCTGGAGATTGAACGTGCAAGACGCTACAAGACCCCATTCTCATTGTTATTGCTAAATCTTGATAATTTCAGAGAACTCAATGAGCAATACGGGCATAGCAGCGGCAATACTATTGTCGTAGAAGTGGCCGGCAGGCTGGAGCATGAAGCACGCAACAGCGATATCGTTTTCCGAATTGGTGGTGACGAGTTTCTGGTATTTTTACCCAATACTGCCAGGGCAGGTGCAGTAAAGGTTGCCGAACGGCTTAAAGATTCTATTATGTCCACGATTAGTATTGATAAACGTACCGATATCCAGCTTACGGTGAGTATTGGTGTAGTCACGGTGCTGGCAAACGATACTGCATTCAAATTGATTGACAGGGCAGACAAGGCGCTGTTCCATGCAAAGATATTGGGAAAAAATCGCATCCAGACTGAAACTGATCCAGCATATGTACTAACGGGGAGGCCCTGATGTATTCACGACAAGGTACTTATTCAAACCCGGATGTCCAGGATTTTCCCTCTGCACTAATGCATGCAACTACACCTGAAGACATCTCGGCATTGGAGAAAACGAGCAGTGAAGCGGCTAAAAATAAAGCTGCAAGCACTTTCGACGAGTATGACCCTTACGATAATCGGAATCTTAGCAGCATTCTTTCGCGTATAAGGGATGAAGGCCCGGCAATACAGCGGCCGTATGGAGGAGAAAATTTAGCAGAGAACGCTGATGTCGCCGTTTCTGTTTCTGCGGCGGCAGCAGAAATGTCGGGTGGTACCAGCGGCGGGGTTGCGCATACTGCTGATAGAGAACAGAAAGTTTCATCAGACGCTGCGCTATCAGCGAACAATGACCTCGGCGATAATACTGGTCAGGTAAAACGTTCTGCCGGGCAACAGCTTGTGCTGATTTTACTGGTTGCTGTTATAGGTGTAATGGCTTCTATGTTGAACCACCTTAAAACTCAGACAGACGAGATGATGACAGCATTACGTATGAATGAGGAGCAATTACTATCAGCTAGCAAAACACAGCATCAATCGAACGATATTCTACCCCGAGTGAGCAGCTTGTCTGAAACACTGGCGGGGTTGAGAGAGGAATTACAGGCGATCAAGTCCGACTATCAGGCATCTGACAATAAACTGGCTTCAGCAATACCCGAGAATCTCAAGCCCCAGCTCATGGAAATCGTCGCTGCAAGTGAAAAATTCAACACGCTGCAGAGCGAGCTAGGTCGTATCCAGAACAAGGTGCAGGAGATGGGAACTGAAATTAATGACATCAAGGGAGAGATCATACCTGAACTACAACCGCAGGCAGCTGATAGCTGGGTTGTAAGCCTGGCTTCCTTATCCAGCAGAGACAGGGCGCTAGCCGCTTTTAACAAGTTACAGCAATCAGGCGTAGTGCCGTTGCTACAGGAAGTGATTGTTAATGGGGAGAAAATGTACCGGCTCAGTGTTGATGGTTTTTCATCATACGAGACTGCATCCAGATTTGTCACGGAAGCAAGAAAGAAATACGGTTTTGAAGGCGGCTGGATACGACATATACAGACATAATGAATGATAAATCCGGTGTTGGCTATTTAAGGCATGTAAATTGCTTGTTATTAAATATTAAATATTAGATAGGGTTTCAACAAGACGGATTTACGTCAGTAAATAGATGGTAAATGCAATGCACATTCAAATCAGAGTATTCTTTTTACTCTGCCTGGGTCTGGTCATGACAAATTCGTCAGCAGCAGAATACCAGGATCATGACAGCATTTTTAATGCTGCGCAGCAATTTATGCAGCAGCATGTTAAGTCTGTACATAAACAAACTGCACAGATCGAAACCGGCAAACTCGATTCGCGACTGAAATTGAATCGATGCAGTTTGCCGCTTGAGGTCAAGCTTCCGCAAGGTGGACGTGATTTAGGCAGAATTACCGTTGCTGTACGATGCACCGACGCCAAGCCCTGGTCGTTACATGTACCTGTAACTGTCACTATATATAAGAATGTGATCGTCACTGCTAAATCGCTTCCGCGCGGACAAATACTCACACAACAAGATCTCAAACAGACCAGGTATGATATGTCGAAATTACCGGCCGGTTATATTGAAGAAATTTCAATGGGCATTGGCAAGGAGCTGAAACGTCGTGTTTCTGTCGGTGATCCGTTGACGACGACGTTGATCAAGAAACCGGTAATCATTGAGAGGGGACAGCGTGTCTCAATCGTTGCCACTAGCGGCACTATCGAAGTGCGCATGTCTGGCAAGGCCCTGGCCCATGGTGCAGCCGGCGAGCGTATCAGGGTACTTAATCTAAAATCAAAGAAAAAGATCGAAGCTACGGTAATGCCCTCCGGCGAGGTCAGGGTGGATATCTGAGTAGACTAAAGTATTATTATTAACCGCCGATAACTACAACAGAAGAAAATTATTAAATCGAGGAAATGCATATCATGTCCATAGAAATCAATGGGATACCTCCATCAAAGGTGCCTGGCTCAAGTGATGACTCACAGGTCAAGCAGACGGCAGAACAGCCGTCCACGCAGCAGGAATCGGGTAAATCGACAACGGCGGATACCGTCAGCTTGTCGGATAATGCGGTCCAGCTTGGAAAGCTTGAAAATACCGTTGCATCTACCCCGGTGGTGGATACACAACGCGTAGAGCAGGTTAAACAGGCGATCAGGGAAGGTAGCTACGAGGTCGACCCGGCCAAAGTCGCTGATAAATTAATGCAGTTTGAAAGCATATTAAAACCAAAAGGCTAATGCTATGAGGCTAAATGCATCACAGGATCAGCATGAGAATGCCAGACAACAGCAGCTTGTGTCGATATTGCAGCTTGAGCTTGATCACGTTAAGCGCCTGATGCTCTCACTGGAAGCGGAATATACCGCACTTGCCGAACCGCACTCGACGACACTTGAAGAAATTGTCCACAGTAAGCAGGAAACGATCCATGAGCTTGAACAGATTGGACAACAGCGTGAAGCCTTACTAGGCTCAATTAACGCCAGTGCAATCGAAGATTCCAGCAATATTGGCAATCCATTCATGGCCAACAGGCAGCTTTCAATATTATGGCAAGAGCTTGTGTCACTGGCTGAACAATGCCAGCAGAAAAATCGAATCAACGGCAGCATTGTTGAACTTGCTTCACGGCAGTCACGACATGCGCTCGATATTTTACACGGCATTTCACCGAAATTATCATCAAGACCTGAACTTTACGACCAGTCAGGTAATAAAACTCAATCTGCTATAACGCACTCGCTTACAAAAGCCTGAGCTATAGTGCTGTCATTTCTCATTATTCTTTAAACTATCCCTGAGGTAAGTGATACTAACCGGTTGTCATCATGATACCTGGAAAAACCATTGCATTTGCAATTGGTTCAAATCATTACTGTCCTCGCCGATAGTTAAACTGATGGTCTGTTACGGTATAACCAATACGCTTAAGAAATTCAGCTTGTGGTGTTACCTGTTTTTAACTCATAGCCTGAATATCTATCTACCCACATCAAGCCGGTGAATTCAGTTTGCCTGGCGGACATATTATTGCCGCCCGGGAGGAAAATAATTGCCGCTTTGCCGCATGCACGACACAACGTGTTATCAATAGTAGCAAGCGGATTCAAAGCGTTAATTGCTGGATGATCTCCATTTGAAGCGGGTTTCAGGCCCGATTCAAATCATTTTGCTGTTATCACACAGCGCAATATTTCTCCTTCATAAAGTTGGCACAACGATTGCATTATGAATTGCAGGAAAATTAAAGTTGGAGAGAAACATGCCGATATCATTTGATTCCGCTCTCGGAAATCACGACAAAGCACTGCTTATGCGGTCGCGTCGCGCAGAGTTACTCGCTTCCAATATAGCGAATGAAGATACACCCGGATACAAGGCCAGGGACATCGATTTCAAAACGGCACTGGCAAATATCCAGGATCAGGGCAACACAGCTCTCAAGCTTACCAATCGCAACCACATACAACAGTCTGGCCAGCTTGCAGGTATGGAAACACTTTACCGTGTGCCTAACCAGTCTTCACTCGACGGTAATACTGTTGACTCACAATTAGAAAAAAGTGCGTTTGCTGAAAATGCATTGCGATACCAGGCAAGTCTTACTTTTCTTGATATGAAATTTAAAGGCCTTATTGCCGCGTTGAAAGGAGAATAAACATGGGGCTGTATAACGTTTTTAATGTAGCAGGATCATCCATGAGTGCGCAGTCAGTGCGGCTCAATACTGTTGCCAGTAATCTGGCCAATGCGGATACTATCAGTAGTTCTGAAAAAGATATCTATCGTTCAAGACAGCCGGTATTTGCTGCGGTAATGCAGGCGTTGGGTAATGAGCAGGCATCCATTCCCGTTAGAACTGCTGGTATTGTCGAGAGCCAGGCGACAGCACGTCAGGAATACCAGCCTGATCATCCACTGGCAGATAAGCAGGGTTACGTTTACAGATCAAATGTAAATACCATTGAAGAGATGACCAACATGATGGCGGCATCACGTTCCTATCAAAACAGTGTTGAAGTATTCAATACATCGAAACAGCTGTTATTGAAAACGCTGAGTATAGGACGTTAATCATTAATTTAAAATACAGGTGAATAATGGATCAAGTCAGTTTAGATAACACGCTCTCCACGCTGAGACCTAACGGGGCTACATCCTCGGTTGTTTCCGGCGAATCAGCTTCGGAGATGGGCCAGGCAGATTTCATAGAGCTGCTGGTCGCCCAGATAAAAAACCAGGATCCGACCAAGCCACTGGAGCCCAGTCAGTTCATGAACCAGCTGGCCCAGTTTTCTACCGTTAATGGTATCCAGGAGTTGAAGGATTCGTTTGACCTGCTGGCAGGCAAGCTGTCTTCAGAACAGTCACTACAGGCAGCTAGTCTTGTCGGTCGCAACGTTTTAGTCCCTGGCGGCCAGGCATTGCTGACAGCCGGTGGCACAGTTAACGGCAAGGTTGAACTGCCACAACAGTCGGCTGATCTGAGCCTGAGGATAATCAATCCGCAGGGTGTAGAAGTACGTACGCTGCCTCTGGGTGGTCATGATCAGGGTGCTGTTCAGTTCCAGTGGGATGGTTTTGCCGATGATGGTAGTGCGGTCCCGCCTGGAAAATACACCGTCATTGCAGAAGCATTGATTGATGGTAATCAACAGGCCGTGGTGGTCGAAATGGAGACACGTGTCGACAGCATCACATTAAATCAGGATGGTTTAGGTACAACCCTGAACCTGGCAAGTGGTGCTTCGGTACCACTCAGTTTTGTAGAAGAGATCAAATAAAGTCGAATAACAGGAGATAACCATGTCATTCAATATAGCACTAAGTGGAATCCAGGCGGCATCCTCCGACCTGGGAATTATCGGTAACAACATAGCTAACTCGGCGACGACTGGATTTAAATCTTCTCGTGCAGAGTTTGCCGATGTGTACGCATCACTGTTGGGCGCATCTGATACCACAATAGGATCCGGTGTTCGATTGCAGAATGCTGCACAGCAATTTGCCCAGGGTAACATTTCATTTACCAATAACTCACTGGATCTGGCCATCAGTGGTTCGGGCTTTTTTCAGCTGGATTCGGGTGGCTCATTGACGTATACGCGCGCCGGTAATTTCAGTCTTGATAAGAATGGATTCGTGGTCAATAACGAAGGCGCCAGCCTGATGGCAAGAAGTGCCGACATCAATGGTGCCATAACCGGTGCGGTTGGTCCTTTACAGCTTGATACGACCTATGTGAGTCCAAACCCGACATCTGCACTTTCAGCCAACATCAACTTTGATGCGCGTGAAGCGGAAACAGACAGCAGCTGGTTACTGGTCGGTGGTGTACCGGATACCGCGGGTTATAACTCTTCAACCACAGCAACGATCTATGACACCCTGGGCAATGACCATGCGGTAGCGTTATATTTCAGCAAGCTCGATCCGGTAACCAATCCGAATGAGTGGAATGTGCGCACCATGATTGACGGCAATCTGGAAAATACCACCGCAGTTACCTTTAATACCGATGGCTCCTATAATGCGCCGGCTAATTTACCTATTACATTCAATCCTACTGGTGGTGCAGCCGTTCCCCAGAGCTTTGATATTGACCTGTCTACAAGTACTCAATATGGCAGTAACTTTGCCGTCAATAGCCTGAGCCAGGACGGCTACACATCGGGTCAGTTGCTGGGTGTTGATATCGACAAGGAAGGTATCATATTTGCTCGTTACAGCAATGGCCAGTCACAAGCCAAGGGGCAGGTGGTACTTGCCAACTTCGCCAATACTCAGGGACTGCAGCCACTCGGTGATACCGCCTGGGCAGAAACATTTTCTTCAGGTGCGCCGGTTGTCAGTGCACCTGGTACCGCAGGCTTGGGTCTGATTCAGTCGAACGCACTGGAGGAATCAAATGTTGATCTGACTGCAGAGCTGGTGAACATGATCGAGGCGCAGCGTAATTTCCAGGCGAATGCACAAACCATTCAGGCGGAAGACGCTGTTACCCAGACCATTATTAACCTGCGCTAGTAATCGTACACAGAGGAGTTGAAGCATAATGGACCGCATGATTTTTGTTGCAATGTCCGGTGCCAAGGAGTCGATGTCAGCACAGGCACTCAACTCCAATAATCTGGCTAATGCAGGCACCACCGGGTTCAGGGCTGATTTTCAGACCAGCCTGAGCCAGCAGGTATATGGCCCGGGCCATCCCAGTCGCGTCTATGCAACTGCTCAAGACGGTGGTGCAGACCTAAACAAGGGCAGCATCATCAGCACGGGCCGCGATCTGGATATGGCTATCAATGGTGATGGCTGGTTTGCTGTACAGGCAACAGATGGCAGCGAAGCCTACACCCGGGCGGGCAATTTGCGTATAGACACACTGGGGCGACTAAAAAATGGTGCCGGTGATGTGATACTGGGTAATAACGGTCCGATCAGTATTCCCCAGCACGCATCAATCAATATTGGTTCTGACGGCACTATTTCCATTCTGCCACTCGGTGAGACGCCGGAAACAATGGTTGTACTCGATCGCATCAAGCTGGTGAATCCAGCCAATGAGCAAATACAAAAAGGCAGGGATGGCCTGATGCGTTTAGGTGATGGCAAGTTGGCAGAGGCCGATGCCAGGGTAAGTGTTATTTCCGGGTCACTGGAGCAGAGCAATGTTAATCCGGTGACTTCAATGGTGAGAATGATTGAACTGGCGCGGCAGTATGAAGCGCACATCAAGTTAATGCGGGCTGCAGAAGACAACGACAAGGCGGCAGCGCAAATAATTCAAATGAGTTAATGAACTCAAGTGTAATTGATCTGATAGGGGAGAGAAACTAATGGCTACTGCATTGTGGATAGCAAAAACAGGCCTTGAGGCCCAGCAAGTTCGTATGAGTACTATTTCGAATAACCTGGCCAATGCCAGCACCACGGGATTTAAAAGAGACCGTGCGGTGTTTGCAGATCTAATTTACCAGAACGTTATCCAGGTTGGCGCCCAGTCATCCGAGGATACACTCAATCCCTCCGGCTTGAACCTGGGTACGGGTGTGCGTACGGTGGCAACCGAGAAGCTGTTTACACAGGGTGGCATCATCCAGACAGGTAATTCGTTGGATATTGCCATTCAGGGCCGGGGCCTGGTACAGGTTACCTTGCCGGATGGTTCACAGGCGTATACACGTGATGGTACCTTGCAGAAGGATGAAACAGGCCAGCTGGTGACGCCAATGGGGTATCCCATTGAACCGAGTATCACTATTCCGGAAGGCGCATTGAGTGTGTCCATTAGTTCTGACGGCGTGGTATCAGTGCTTGAACCCGGTTCGGCTGCACCAACCGAGGTTGGCAATATACTGCTGGCGGATTTTATCAATACAACCGGATTACAGCCAATTGGCAACAACCTGTTTGTTGAATCAGCTGCAAGTGGCTCACCACAAACAGGCACACCAGGCCTGGATGGCCTGGGTACGCTGGTACAGAGTTCATTGGAAAGTTCCAACGTCAACACCGTGGAAGAGCTGGTAAACATGATAGAAGCACAGCGTGCTTATGAAATGAATTCAAAAGCCATCTCAACGGTTGATCAAATGCTGCAATATGCAACAAATAATTTATAACAGCTGGTTGAGTAACACTAATGAAAACAACTGAAATACTCTGCTGCCTGCTGACTGTTGTGTTGATCACGGGTTGCGCTTCTCCAAAACGGGGTGATCCCGAATATGCGCCCGTCATGCCGAGACATGCAGATGTGACAACGCAGCATACTGATTCGATCTATCAGCCTGCAACAGCGATGTTGTTACTCGAGGATATAAAGGCACGTCGTGTGGGTGACATGATAACCGTTATATTGCATGAGCAGACTGATGCCGAGAAATCTGCTGATACAGGTACAAACAAGTCAACGGATTCATCGATAAGCGATGCAATCATACTTGGTGACAGCGTTACCATGGATGGCAGGCCGGTATTTGAAAACAGACTACAGTCAGATCATAAGTTTGATGGTGCCGGCGAGAGCACTCAGAGTAACTCGCTGACGGGTAGCATTACCGTGTCAGTGGTTGAGGTATTAAGTAATGGCAACCTTGTTGTTCAGGGTGAAAAATGGATCAATATCAACCAGGGTGAAGAATATATTCGTCTGCGAGGTATCGTGCGCCAGAGGGATATCGATTTTGAAAACAAGATTCATTCAACCCGGGTGGCCAATGCGCAAATCCAGTACAGTGGAAATGGTGTATTAAACGATACCAGTAGTATGGGCTGGTTGGCAAGATTCTTTAACAGCCCATGGATGCCTTTCTGATGAAATTCAAACAGGGAACTAACATGCAATCAATAACATTCCGCAGCATCTACCTGGTATGTGTGCTGTTCATGCTGACGCCGACTGCACAGGCAGAGCGAATCAAGGACCTGGCATCGGTTGCCGGCATGCGCGATAACCAGTTGGTTGGTTATGGTCTGGTTGTCGGTCTGGATGGCAGTGGAGACAAGGTCAACCAGGTGGTTTACACCGAGCAGACTTTGAAGAATATGCTGTCGCAGCTCGGTATTGTGATACGCCAGGGTGTAAAGCTGAAACCGAAGAATGTAGCTGCCGTTATGGTACATGCGACCCTGCCGCCTTTTATTAAAAAGGGGCAGAAAATAGACGTGACCGTGTCATCCGTCGGTAATGCAAAGAGTTTACGTGGTGGTGCTCTGCTTATGGCGCCACTAAAAGGTATCGATGGCAATGTGTACGCAATCGCACAGGGCGACCTGGTAGTAGGTGGACTTGGCGTTGCAGGTGCGGACGGTTCCAAGGTGACAATAAATATACCCAGCGTTGGCAGAATACCCAAAGGTGCAATCGTTGAGCGCACAATAATGAATACCATAGGCAATGATGGTACATTTACCTTGAACCTGTATTCAGCAGACTTCACCACCGCCAGCCACATGTCCGATGCAATCAACAACCATTTCGGTATCGGCGCTGCCAAGGCTCTCGATCCTGTATCAGTCGAGGTGGTATCCCCGAAGGATAAGGCACAGCGGGTCGAATTTATGTCCATGGTGGAAAACCTCACGCTTGAGCCGGGAGAAGCCTCTGCCCGTGTGATCATAAATTCAAGAACGGGCACGGTTGTTATCAGTAATATGGTGCGCGTTTCACCGGCGGCTGTTTCCCATGGCAGCCTGGTAGTGACAATTTCTGAAGATATCCTGGTCAGTCAACCGCTGGCACCATTTTCGGATAGCGGGACAACGAAAGTCGTCAAGGAATCTCAAATTGATGTTCAACAGGAACAGAACCACATGTTTGTGTTTGAACCCGGCGTTAATCTGAATGATATCGTGCGTGCAGTTAACCAGGTGGGTGCTGCTCCCGGTGATCTGGTTGCCATACTTGAAGCCCTGAAACAAGCGGGCGCACTGCGTGCCGAGCTGATGGTGATCTAAGTAGTATTAATACTGGATGACTTATGACTATCGGCAACATAACGCACAATGATCTTTCAAACGCTGGTGTATATACAGATTTCAGCGGTCTTGCCAGTTTGCGTGCGCAGGCATCACAAAAATCACCCGAAGCTGGCAGGGAGGTTGCGAAGCAGTTTGAAGCCCTGTTTTTACAGATAATGCTCAAGTCCATGCGCCAGGCAAGCCAGTTAGGTGAATCGACCGATAGCGATCAAACCCGTTTTTACCAGGAAATGTATGACAAGCAAATTGCACTGGACCTGGCCAGGAAGGAGAGTATTGGACTGGCCTCGATACTGGAGCGCCAGCTCGGTGGGCCCGCTGTCGACAATGCCGTTTCCCGCAGTGTGGCCTCAGCGCAGCTAGCTAGAGCAAAGCCGGCAGAAACCACGAATTCTCACTGGAATCCTGCCAGCGCAGAAGCATTTATAGCGGACCTGTGGCCTCATGCCCAAAGCGGCGCTAAAGCATTGGGCGTATCTGCCGATGTATTAATAGCACAGGCCGCTCTTGAAACCGGCTGGGGTAAAAGGATGATTCATGACCAGCGAGGCGGCAATGCGTTTAACTTTTTTGGTATCAAGGCGGATGCGCGCTGGCAAGGCGATAAGGTAAGCGTTTCAACAGTCGAATACAGCGACGGAATCGCCAGGCACGAACGTGCATCATTTCGCGCTTATTCATCGATGGCCGAGAGTATGGATGATTACGTGAGCTTTCTGCAGCAGAATCCGCGTTATCAGCAGGCACTGGAACAGGCGAATAGTGCAGAACATTTTTTACAGGAACTGCAGCATGCTGGATTTGCGACTGATCCGGCGTATGCGGAAAAAATCAGTAACATCATGAATCGTGGAAGCTTTTCGCAAATTATCACTGACCTGCGAGCAGCGGAAAATTTTACAGATGGTCAGCCAGCTTAGTGGGCAGACATCAACATTCTGGTGTTCAGCATGGTTTCAACGATGAACCTCAAACGGAGTAAATAATTATGGGTAGCGGTGGTTTATTAGGAATAGGTACGTCAGGTTTGCTTGCATTCCAGCGTTCCATGAATACGATCAGTCATAACATCGCTAATGTAAATACGGAAGGCTACAGTAAGCAGTCGGTCGATCTGGCAACACGGCCACCACAGATTTATGGCTACGGCTTTTCCGGAAATGGTGTCGAAACAGTTACTGTGCGACGCTCTTATGATGCGTTTGTGGAAAGCAGTGTTCGCTCCAGCACATCATCGACAGCCGAATTCGAAAAATTTCATGCGCTCGCATCACAGCTGGACAACGTGCTGGCTGATGCCAACACCGGCATGAGTTCTTCGTTACAACGTTATTTCAATGCTGTGCAGGATGTTGCCGATACACCATCTTCGCCAGCGGCGCGACAGGTCATGTTCAGTGAAGGCCAGCAGCTGGCAAATCATTTCAATGAACTGGCAGACTGGATTGAGAGTGTCCGCGGGCAGGTAAACAGTGATTTGCGCAATGGAGTCAGCGAGATCAATCAATTCAGCCAGGCGATAGCACAGCTGAATAGCGCTATCGTGCTTGAGCAAGGACGTTCCGGTGGTCATCCTGCCAATGATTTGCTGGACCAGCGTAATGCCCTGATCATGGATTTATCAGAACTGGTATCAGTGACAACACTCGAGCAGGATGATGGTTCGGTCAATGTAATGGTAGGTACCGGACAGGTACTGGTCAGGGGCAATAATGCCTCAACCCTCGGTGTTATCGTTGAAGCCGGTGACCCTAACCAGCTGGGTATCGCGTTACTCGGTAATGCCGGCCTGCAGATACCCGTTACCGAGCAGCTGTCCGGTGGCCGAATCGGCGGTGTGCTGAACTTTCGTGATCGCATGCTGGACCAGGCCAGCAACAGCCTGGGCCTGGTTGCAATCGGTATGGGTAATTATGTTAATGAGCAACAGCGTCGTGGCATGGATCTCGATGGTGCACTCGGCCTTGATATATTTAGTGTTGCTCAACCACAGGTGCTCAGCGTTGCCGGTGCCCCGGCAAATGTCGCGCTTGCGCTTGATGATGTGTCACAGTTAACCAATGCCGATTACAAGCTGCAGTACAATGCAGGTACCTGGGAGCTGACAAACAAGTTTAGCGGGCAGAATATAGTAATGACCGGTAGCGGAACCGCGGTCGATCCCTTCCTGGCAGAAGGCATGCGCATAGAAATTACCGGAGCACCGGCAAATGGCGATGGCTATATACTGCGTCCAACACGTAGCGGTGCAATGGAAATGCAGATGGTTCTGGCTAACACTCGCCAGATCGCTGCTGCTGCACCTGTCAGGAGCACAGCGGTAGCAGCCAATACCGGTTCGGGTATGATTACGGCGGGTTCTGTTAGCGATATTAACAATGCAGTATTCCAGACATCAACGGGTCAGTTGACACCACCTGTGCTGGTGCGTTTTACCACTGGCACCAGTTACGATATTTACGATAACACTAATCCTGCCGTCCCGGTTTTGCTCGAAGCTGGTATTGCCTATGACCCGGCAAGCGGGGGCGAGCTGTTTCCAACGCCTGGCGGTATTGATCATGGGTATCGCATGTCGATGTCCGGTGCGCCTGTGACCGGCGATGAATTCAGTACCGAATATAACACCGGTGGTATTGGCGACAACCGTAATGCGCTGTTACTGGCAGGTCTTGCAACAAACAAATTATTGAGTGGTGGCAGCGCAAGTATTACAGACAGTTATAACGGCCTTGTCGTTGATGTCGGTACCGGCACCAGGCAGGCAGAAATCAACAGTCTTGCACAGGGGCGGGTGCTGGAACAGGCAAAAGCCACACGTGAATCGATTTCCGGCGTCAACCTGGATGAAGAGGCCGCCAATCTGATTCGATTTCAACAGGCCTATCAGGCAGCAGCACAGGTTATTTCAACAGCAAATTCATTATTCGACACCTTGCTAGATGCGGTGCGGAGGTAAGTCATGCGTATATCAACTTCATGGATATTTCAGCAAGGCGTAAATGCCATGCTCGAGCAGCAAACGGCACTGGCCAAAACGCAACAACAACTTGCAACCGGGAAGAGGATCCTGACACCCGGTGATGATCCATCAGCATCAAGTCGTGTACTGGAACTGGGTCAACTGATCGATACCTCGAAACAGTATCAACGTAATTCAGGTTACGCAGAGACGCGGCTGAAACTCGAGGAGACAGTACTGGCTGATGTCGGTGATGTGTTGCAGCGTGTCAGAGAACTGGCAGTACGAGCCAATAACGGCACCCTCAGTGCAGGCGACAGGCAAGCGATCGCAGTCGAGGTACGCACTAATCTGGATGGGCTGTTGCAGCTTGCTAACAGCAAGGATGCCACCGGAGAATATTTGTTTTCAGGCTTCAAGACCGGTACCCGGGCGTTCAGTGATAATGGTGCAGGCAATTTTTCTTATGATGGCGACCAGGGCGAACGCAGCCTGCAAATTGGCCCAACCAGGAATGTAACTGTTGGCGACTCGGGTGATAATGTATTCATGAAAGTCGACGATGGTGCCGGTGGCATCGACAGTATGTTTGCAGCGCTATATGATTTTGCGGTCGATCTGGAGGCGAATAATCCATCGACAACGACATTGTCGCGGCTTGATTCGGCGCTCGATTCAGTGCTGGATGTGCGCGCCTCAATTGGTGCGCGCCTGAACGCGATCGACAGTCAACGCAATATGAATGATACTTTTGATCTCATGTTGCAGGAAAACAGATCTTCTCTGGAAGATCTGGACTATGCCGAAGCGATCAGCCGGTTCGAACGACAGATGCTTGCATTACAGGCTTCACAGCAGAGTTTTGTAAAAATCCAGGGCTTATCGCTATTTAATTACCTGTAAAGTATAAACGACCTTGTCACCCAGTAATTGAAGCTGAGTGTTAGCATACTGCTGTCAGCACTGTCAGTGAAGCACACTTTCCAGGGTGTAACTGATT
This sequence comes from uncultured Gammaproteobacteria bacterium, assembly GCA_963807785.1. Lineage (GTDB taxonomy): Bacteria > Pseudomonadota > Gammaproteobacteria > SZUA-229 > SZUA-229 > JABDQW01. The sequence goes on from CAWEEC010000034.1 coordinate 80,708, forward strand.
ACACTGCAGTGCGCTGACAAGGTGAACAGCAACACACATCAACTGGTTTAATAAAGGCAGTAACAACAAGCCCATCTGCCGAGCTTCCTGTTACAGGTAATGCTGCTGCCGTCTGCCGGTAGCACTGCCGCGCATCATTCCAATCTATCTCTTTGATTATAAAGACTATTTATATATCTGTGTTTACCTAAAGATTTTTCCACGAGCGCCGATGTTATAGCTGGAAGCGGTGAATATCTCGATTGAAGATATATCTGCTAAATATAACGCGCAGCCCTGAGCGGCCGTGCACATAGATTGGAGATAGAAACATGTCACTTGTGATTAATACAAATATTATGTCACTCAATGCACAACGTAACGTTAGTGCAACAAATATGGATCTGGCGACTTCGCTGCAACGTTTGTCATCGGGTTTGCGTATCAACAGCGCCAAGGATGATGCCGCAGGTCTGTACACCGTGGAACGCATGACAGCTGATGTTCGTGGTCTGAACCAGGCCGCGCGTAATGCAGCTGATGGTATTTCACTGTCACAGACGGCTGAAGCGGCTCTGGGTCAGGTTTCTGAAAGCCTGCAGCGTATTCGTGAACTGGCTGTTCAGGCATCCAATGGCACTGTCGAAGACCGTACCGGTCTGCAGGCTGAAGCAAATCTGCTGGCAGCTGAAATCGTCCGTGTTGTCGATTCCGCCAGCTTTAACGGTGTGCAGCTGCTGGATGGATCAGCGCTGGTGGATCTGGAATTCCAGGTGGGCCAGGATTCAACTGACCAGATATCGATTGCTTTTGCATCTCTTAATATTTCAGCGATCAATGCTTATGCCACAGGTTTTGACATCAGTACCGATGCCAACGCGGCACAGGGTGAATTGGTCAACCTGGATGCTGACATCGATGCGGTATCCAGTCTGCGTGCTACCTTTGGTGCTACCCAGAACCGTTTTGAATCCGTGATCAGCAGTGTGCAGAGCTATGTCGAGAATGTATCGGCTGCACGCAGCCGTATTCAGGATGCCGACTTTGCGGCTGAAACGGCCAATCTGACCAAGGTGCAGATCATGCAGCAGGCAGGTGTTGCCATGCTGGCGCAGGCCAATGCGGCACCACAGAACGTATTAGCACTCCTGCGTTAATAAAAGTAGTAAGGATTGTCCGGGGCAATATTGCCCCGGACATACTAACGAATAACAGGTGACGATTATGGTGGCAGAGGTTAATTCACTAGACGTATTTTCTACAAATACTCGCCAGACACGCGCTCCTGAGAAAGTTGATCCGGTGCATCCGGCCAGGCCGTTACAAAAATTGCCGGGCGATGGTAACAGATTGCCGGCTGAAAGCCAGCAGGATACAGCAGAACCGGAAAAGATAGATGATGCTGTGCAGGATCTAAACAAGCATGTTCAATCTTCACATCTCGAGCTTCAATTCAGTGTTGATAAAGACAGCGGATATACTGTCATCGAAGTACTTGATATGAATACCAAAGAAGTGATTCGCAAGATACCCAACGAAGAAGTGCTCAAATTCGCACGCTTGCTCAATGAAGGCGCGGATCTGGAGTTGATCAATACCTATATTTAAATTGGCATTGAACTTGCTAAGTTGTTTAACAAGTAAGTTGTTTAACAAGCTTGTGATTAAAAACGTGTCATTAATTAATATTTGATAAACATTATCCGGATTGAGTGCCTGCAAACGACGCAATCACTGCATGACTGGATAACAAAGAGATTCACTGGAGATAAACAATGCCAACAATTTCATCAGCAGGAGTAGGATCAGGACTGGACATTCAGTCGATTGTCAGCCAGCTGATGGCGATTGAACGGCAGCCGCTGGAGCGCTTGCAGTTCAAGCAGGGCCAGCTCGAGTCGCAGATCAGTGCCTACGGGCAGTTAAGCAGTACACTATCGAACTTCCAGACTGCAATGACAAACCTGGGTTCAGTGTCTGCACTCAAGTTGTTCAAGGGCACGAGCACCAACGCCGATGTTGTTACATTAACACCTGGCAGTAATGCTGAAGTAGGTACATTCGGGGTTGAAGTTGTGCGCCTGGCTGAAAACCACAAAATGGCTTCAGATGAGCACCTGGATACAGACACCTTCGGCGGCGAAAAGCCCAATGATGCATTACATATTCAGGTTGGCAGCGATGCGGCCAATACTCTCACTGTTGATCTGAGCACGGCCGCCACGCTGGCTGAAATCCGTACCGCCATCAACGATGATGTCAACAATCCGGGTGTCACCGCAACTATCATCAACGGTGATGACGGTAACCAGAAACTGATCCTGACTGCCAATGACAGCGGTGCGGATAGTGCGCTGACCCTGTCTAAATCCGGAAAAGTGAAGTTGAGCGATTTCGGTTTCGATACAGTGAATGATATCGGTAACAATACCGACCTGCTGGATGCAGAGATCAATGTTGACGGCTATACCATCACACGCGCGACCAACAATATCAGCGATGTCATCAGCGGCGTCACCCTTAACCTGGTCAGCGCTGATCCGGGAAATACCCACACCATTGGCGTTGAACGTGACCTGGAGGCCGTAGAGGAAGCGGTGCAGTCGTTCGCCAATGCTTTTAATGAATTGCGCGCTTCAATCAAGAGCCTGCGTGCCGGCGATCTTGAAGCGGACAGTTCCTTGCTCTCTATCGAACGGCGGGTTTTTTCCATATTGAACACGCCGGCTAACGGTGGTGTTTACAGTGTGCTTTCCGAAGTGGGACTGAGCATGCAAAAAGATGGCACCATGTCACTCGATACCACGAAGATGAAGACGGCACTGCAAACCGACTTTGACGGGGTTGCGCAATTGTTCGCTGCTGATGGAGAAGGTTTTGCCAATCGCATGGAAACGCTGGTCGATAGCTGGTTAACCACGGGTGGACTGATTGACTCGCGCACGGATGGTCTCGAAGCACGCATAGATAGCCTTGTCGATAGACAAATTTCGATTGAGCGTAATCTTGAACTGGTCGAAGCTCGCTACCTGGCAAAATTTACTGCACTGGATTCCCTGGTTGGGCAGCTGCAAGGGACAGGGCAGTTTTTAACCAATCAACTGTCGCAGCTACCTGGTTCGAACCAGAATCAGCAGTAGAGATAATTAGCAGCACAGACATGAGATTCACTTTTGAACAGTAATAATAATAATCCCGGAGGAAATAAATGGGCGTGACAACAACAAGTAATAGCGTGAATCACTATAGTCAGGTTGATAGCTATACAGGAGTGACTGAATCCGGGCCGCATCAACTGGTACAGATGTTGTTGGATGGTGCACTCGGCAAAATCGCTACTGCCAAGGGGATGATGGCACGTGGCGAGATAGCAACTAAAGGTGAGGTGGTTGGCCAGGCAATATCAATAATCGGTGGTCTGCGTTCCAGCCTTGACCTGTCAGCAGGTGGTGAGTTGGCGGCCAACCTGGATGATATTTATGAATATATCGAGCGTCGATTAGTCAAAGCAAATCTGGATAATGATGTAAGCATAATGGACGAGGTTGCGAACTTGCTACGTGAGATCAAAACTGCGTGGGAATCGATTCCTCAGGAATTAAGAACAGCGCCTGATGTTAACCTGGAAGCCGGTTGATCAAGCGGCTGACTTAAAGCAGTACGCATAATTATTCCTGTTTGAACTAAAGGTCTTTTATCATGAAGAGTACTGAATCCACGACGATGTTAGAGTTAATTGAATACAGTCACTCCATACTGAAACACGCCGAAGCAGGTGAGTGGGAACAGGTCATTGCCGCCGAGGCGACGCGCAGGCAATTGATCAATTCGTTCTTTTCAGTTCCTTCGAACATCAGCGATGCACCTGAAACTAGTCGCGCAATCCGTGAGTTGCTGCAGCTTAATAACAAGCTGGAGAAACTCACAATCAATGAAAGAGATAGCGCTAAAACAGAAGCCCGCACAATCAGTAAAGGACGTCGTGCGGTCAATGCCTACGTGGATAACGCTAGGTAAATACAGCCCACAATCCTGATCGAATGTATTAAAGCGAATGTTGGTCGCTATATTACAGCTTGGTCTTCAACTGTAATAGTCAGGATTTAATCTGACAGTCAGTGTCATATAAACTCAAACCCAGACCATGATTATTTGTCAGTACACTCGGAATTGGCCATATAAACAAAGGCTATAGATATTTACTCTCGCAAAGGCGCAAAGCCCGCAAAGTAAAATGAATTTACTCTCGCAGAGGCGCAGAGCACGCAGAGAAAAACGGTATTTTTAATGAACAAACAGGTATTACCTCTGCGTGCTCTGCGCCTCTGCGAGAAAACAGGATGTTAAAACGCCTATTTAGGCTGATTTTCCACTTATACGAAAATCGACAACAAATGCCAGATCAAGTCTGAACGGCTACAGTCCATCGTGGACTCATATTAATGTCTAAAGAGTCTAAATCAGACAATGGCTGTCAGATCAGGTTACGACCACTACACTTCAACGCCAAGCTCTCTTGTCCAGGCGAGTCGTCCTATTATTTTGAATTTAGCTACCGAGATTGCGCCACGCCTGGCACGGTTACTTTCAGCAGCTGATATGGCCTCAATGATTTCTTCGCGCGTGGCTTCATACATTTCCGTGGGCTCAAAATCATTGTCCATTAATGACAATATAATGAGGTCCCAGTTACTGTCCAGGTTGAGTTGGCCAATGCGATGTCCTGACTTTAACGAGTCACCGATGACCCGGCTTTTGATCTGTATACGCTGTCCTTCGCGTTTATTTCTGCCAATGGCATCAAAGCCGCAAGCACGATCTTCATTGAGTTCCAGGTCAAGGTGTTGTGACACATCATAGCGCGCTATTTCGCCTGAAACCGGCAGCATAGTACCGGTAGTACGTCGAAACTCTGCAGCCAGCCTGCGCGTTTCCTCGATCAGTTTGTCGATAGCGTATAAAGACATGTTGGCCATGGAATTAGTTTTTGGTTATTGGCAACAGGCTGACTTCTAGCGAGCCATGCCTGAGCTTAACTATAACAATATTATCGTCTGTATTATGACATCACTTTAACCGGCAGCTCAGGCGTGAATCATGCTGGCCTCTCCCTGTTGTGCAACGGGCAACGTCGTAAACATGGCATCGGTTTTAATTAACCGCGACGGTAGTTTGTCGCGCGAGCTTGATAGTAACGTAACACGTTGTAATATATGAAAATAAAAAAATGGCACGGTACTTGCTCATATATAAGCAAAACACACAAACACAGATGGTGTGAGCAATATATGAAGCGTGAAGATAATTTGCCAGGTGTGCAACTTGAAGATGCGTTCCAGCTGTTTAATCAACTTTCAGAAAAGCTGGCCATGTCGTATGGTGATCTGGAAACACAGATTGCACATCTTTCCAGCGAGCTGGCCGAAGCACGAAGCGAGCGTTTGAAACAACTCGCAGAGAAGGAGCTAATCGCAAATCGGCTTGAAGGTCTACTTGACACACTTCCTGCCGGTATCGTTGTACTCGATGCGGATGGTTGTATTAACCAGGCAAACCCGGTCGCTCACGAGATGCTCGGCGAAGAACTACTCGGTTGTTCTTGGGAACTAACAGCGAAAAAGGTATTTTTAGCGATGGTGATGAATTGCGTTTACGCGATGGTCGCTGGGTAAGTGTGTGTGTACGTCCACTGGGTGCAGAGCCGGGCAAGATCATACTGGTTACAGATACTACCGAGACACATGATTTGCAGGCCATGGTCAGCCGCCAGCAACGTCTGACATCACTGGGGGAGATGATTGCCAGCCTGGCTCACCAGATACGTACACCACTGGCTACAGCCTTACTGTATCTATCCAATTTAAGTCATCCCCATGCACGTGGTGATGACAGGGTTCGTTATGCAGAAAAGGCCAGGGAACGGCTGTACCACCTCGAGCGTATGGTAAATGATATGTTGATGTTTGCCCGTGGTGATGTGTCTGAATCTGAATGTTTCAGAGTGGCTGAATTCGTAGAGGAATTACAGCGTGCACTGGAACCGCAATTTACCGAGTCCCGCGCCACTCTGATTATCGACAACCATACAGTTAGTGCCAATCTACGTGGTAATCGTGATGCCCTGCTGAGTGCCTTCCATAACCTGGCTAATAATGCCATGGAAGCATCGGACAGTAGCTGTACCCTGGAAATACAGGTGTTGAACATAGCTAATGATACGGTCGAATTCAGCTTTAAAGATAATGGCTGTGGCATAGCTGATGAAATCAGGGAGCGTGTACAGGAACCTTTTTTCACCACCAGAAGCAACGGCACTGGTCTCGGTCTGGCCGTGGTGAATGCAACAGTCTCCAGTTACAACGGCAGCCTGGATATTCAGTCTGAAGTCGGTGTCGGCAGCTGTTTTACCATCAGGCTGCCATTGGTGACAAAACATTGCATGATGCCAAGCAATATCACGAATTCCAGCGCAGGTGTCAGCCTGCTTATCAATCAAACCGTATACACAAATAATAAATCTAACGACATACACGACGACAAAGAGGTAAGCGTATGAATCAGGGTACGGTTCTTGTGGTTGAAGATGATCCGGCATTGCGTGAAGTAATAAGCGAAACACTGCAGTTGGCAAAGTATCATGTTGAAACCGCGCAGAATGGCAAGGAAGCATTGCAACGACTTGAAGAAAACAATGAAATTGCATTGCTGATCAGTGACATACAAATGCAACCGATAGATGGTCATGAGCTGCTCAAATTAACCAAGTTACGTAGTCCCGAGTTGCCGGTGATATTGATGACGGCATACGGAACCATCGAAAAAGCAGTACAGGCCATGCACGAAGGTGCAAATGATTATCTGGTCAAACCCTTTGAGGCAGATACCCTGCTGGATTTGACTGCTCGTTTCATTGTGCCGAAAGATAATGCTACTGATGATGGTTATGTTGCCGTTGATCCACGCAGCCAGGAAATTGCAGATGTGGCACGACGCGTTGCGGCTACAGATGCAACTGTCATGATCAGCGGTGAATCAGGCGTCGGTAAAGAAGTTGTTTCACGCTTCATCCATTACCACTCCGGCAGATCTCAAGGTCCGTTCGTTGCGATCAATTGCGCGGCTATCCCGGAAAACATGCTCGAGTCGGTACTGTTCGGTTACGAAAAGGGCGCCTTTACCGGTGCCTATCAGTCAAAACCTGGCAAATTTGAACAGGCGCAGGGTGGCACCCTGTTGCTGGATGAGATCACTGAAATGGACCTCGGGCTACAGGCCAAATTGTTACGTGTATTACAGGAACGTGAAGTGGAGCGTCTCGGTGGTCGCAACGTCATTGCACTGGATGTGCGTATTCTGGCAACCACCAATCGTGATATCCGCCAGGTCGTTGCCGAAGGCGGTTTCAGAGAAGACCTGTTTTATCGGCTGAATGTGTTTCCGCTAAATCTACTGCCATTACGCGATCGTGTCGATGACATTCCGCCCCTGGCCAAGCGCCTGTTATCTTCATACGCGAGTGACGGCGCGGCCGTAAGTTTTTCGACGTCAGCAATGGATGTGTTATGCGAACACAGCTGGCCAGGCAATGTGCGTGAACTGGATAACGTGATTCAGCGTGCATTGATTCTGAAGACAGGAAATACCATCAATGCAGGTGATATTCGTTTTGCAGAAGTCGCCGGGTTTGAGCATGCGATTAATGCCTCGAATCCGCCAACGGCCTCGAGTGGCAAAGCGGCAAACGACTGCCTCAGCAGTGACCTCAAGGCGCGGGAGGCGGACCTGATAATTTCAGCATTGAGAGCAAAGAGCAGCCGCAGGGAAGTAGCAGAGAAGCTGGGTATCAGTCCGCGCACATTGCGCTACAAACTGGCCAAGTTGCGTGATGCAGGTGTCGCCATACCGGTCTGATCGAAAAGGTTGGCGTGAAATCTGCATTCAATAACAAGATTTAAACAATAGTGCCGATATTGAAAACAGTAAACACAGAATAATTTGAAATCTGAGCCGGTAACGGCTGAACAAGACAACAGGAAGCAAGCAATGAGCGATATCGATATTAGCCAGGTGATGCAACAAATGCGCACCATGGCAGCCATGGCTGAAAACAAACTGCCAGTGGATATGGGGGCTGATGTCACCAGGCCGGAATTTGGACAGTTATTAAAAAATTCCATAAACGAAGTCAACCAGACGCAAAAAGCAGCGCAGGCTCTTGCAGCTGCGTTTGAATCTGGTGACAAAAATATAAATTTAAGTGAAGTCATGGTGGCGATACAGAAGGCAAGTGTCTCTTTTCAGGCCATGACACAGGTACGGAATAATCTTGTTTCTGCCTACAAGGAAATAATGAACATGCAGGTGTAATCCATGCATAGAGATACATATCGAATAGGTGCGGTTTAATGGCATTGGTATCAGCAGAAAATATAGCGGCGCAGGCACAGGGCTTTGGTTCTTTACCCGCGCTACGTCAATTCGGTCTTAATGTTGGGGCTGGCGATCAGTGTCGCTCTGGGTGTGACCGTGGCGATGTGGTCACAATCACCCAACTACAGCATGTTATATGGCAATCTGACAGCCAAGGATATGTCACAGGTAACCCAGTCACTGGATAATGCGGGTATCAAGTACCAGCTAGAACGCGGTGCCGGTGCAATCATGGTGTCCGCTGACAATGTGCACGAAGCACGAATGAGTCTTGCTGCACAGGGATTACCCCGCGGTAGTGACGTCGGTTTTGAACTGCTGGAAAAGGACCAGGGATTTGGCAGCAGCAGTTTTTTGCAGAAAGCACGCTATCATCGCGCACTTGAAGGCGAACTCGCACAGTCAATCAGTAAATTGAATGTGGTCGAAAGTGCACGTGTCCACCTCGCCATTCCCAAACAATCGGCATTTGCCAGAAAAAGCGCCAGACCAGCAGTGTCAGTCATACTCAACCTGTATCCAGGCAGGGTGCTCGATGAAATGCAGGTGGCAGGCATCATCAACATGGTTGCTTCCAGTGTGCCCGAGCTTGATGCCGAGAATGTGACGATCATCGATCAGAAAGGGCGCTTGCTCAGCAATAACAACAGCAATACAGATTTATTACTATCCAGTACCCAGTTTGATTACACACGCAAACTGGAAGAGCGCTATGTCAAGCGTATCGTCGATATTATCAGCCCAATTACAGGCATCGATGGGGTCAGGGCACAGGTCGTGGCAGATATCGATTTCACAGCGCAGGAACAGACCAAGGAAAGTTACCTGCCCGAGCAAACGGCATTGCGCAGTGAGCAGGTATATGAAGAAAGCAGCGACATGCCGGGTGCGATGGGTATACCCGGTGCACTCAGCAATCAGCCACCAGCGGCGGGCACAACTGAGAAGTCGCAGACAGAAGAAACGCAGACAGCGCCAAGCCGAAACACTTCACGCGCTGTCAGAAACTATGAAGTGGATCGAACCATCAGCCATACCCGCAATTCGCCGGCATCTTTAAAAAGGCTTTCTGTTGCGGTCGTGGTCGACTTTCGGACAGTAAAGGCCAAGAAGGGCAAGGTTGAGCGAACGCCACTCGATGAAAGCGAGATAGCGCGTATCACAGCCCTGGTAAAAGAAGCGGTGGGTTTAAATGATGCGCGTGGCGATACGATTAATGTGGTGAATACACCATTTCAATTACCTGAAGCGATTGAACCGCTACCTGAAGAGCCAATCTGGGAACAGGCATGGGTATTGAGTCTTGCCAAGCAGTTACTTGGTGGGCTGGCTGTGGTTTTAATCGCATTCGGAATCCTGAGGCCGATGTTACGCAACCTGTCAACGCACAGTAAATATGCTGCGGTAAATGCACAGGCACTGGCGGCTGGACAGGCTGGCGGGCAGCTGGCGCTGGGCGAGGACCAGTTCACCCTGAGTAATCAGTCGCTGGCCAATGGACAACAACTCATGGAGCTGGCCAGCAACATGGCAAAGGAAGATCCTAAACGCGTGGCGCAGGTTATGAACACATGGGTAGCCAAGGATGAGTGATAGTAGCGGGAACATCTCCGGAGCGGAGCGTGCAGCTATTTTCATGATGAGCCTGGGTGAACATGGCGCTGCTGAAGTGCTCAAGCATATGGGTCCCAGGGAAGTGCAACAAATTGGTACCGCGATGGCTTCGCTGAGTAATGTATCCAATGAAAAAGTACAAACTGTACTGGGAAAATTTGTCGAAATGTTGACACAACAGTCAGCCGTAGGGGTCGACTCTGTCGAATACGTTCGAAAAGTCCTGATAGGCGCGCTGGGAGAACACAAGGCGAGCGGTCTGATTGATCGTATTCTTGCGGGTAAGAGCGCGAAAGGGCTGGACTCGTTGAAATGGATGGATCCCCGTGCCGTGGCCGAAGTTGTACAACATGAACATCCACAGATCATTGCTATCGTGCTTGCCACTCTTGATAGCGACCATGCGGCTGAAGTGCTGACGCACATTCCCGAGAGCAGCCGTTCAGATGTATTGATGCGAATTGCAACACTCGACAATGTTTCGCCTGCTGCTCTGGATGAGTTGAACGGCGTGCTGGAAAAACAGTTTTCCGGCAACACCAATGTACAAAGTGCCGGTGTAGGCGGTATCAAGACTGCGGCCAGTATTCTGAATTTAATGGATGCTGAAGCCGAAGCTGCGATAACTGCTGCCATTACCGAGAAGGATGCCGAGCTGGCACAGGAAATATCGGACAAGATGTTTGTGTTTGAAAACCTGCTGGCTGTTGACGATCGAGGTATTCAGGCGATTCTGCGCGAAGTACAGTCGGACTCCCTGATCGTTGCACTCAAGGGTGCTGATGATGCAATGAAAGATAAAATATTCAGCAACATGTCATCGCGTGCTGCAGAGATGATGCGCGAAGATCTTGACGCCAAGGGACCGGTTCGTCTCAAGGATGTGGAAGAGGCGCAGAAGTCGATACTCGAAGTGGCAACACGTATGGCCGAGGCAGGTGACATCTCGTTAGGCGGCAAGGGAGATGATGAATATGTCTAAGGTGATTTCCGACAAGTCATCAACAGCCTGCAAGCCCTGGCAGGCGCCTGATTTCAAGCAGGCACCCGCAGCAGGCGCCAGCATGCGCACCCGCAAGCAACAGCACCAGATAGAGCAAGATGCCTATCAGCAGGGATTCGACCAGGGTCACAGAGAAGGACTGGAGCAGGGGCAGCAGGAAATCAATGAACAGCTTGCCTATCTGCAATCCTTGATGGCTACACTGGCTATGCCGCTACTCGATCTGGATAAACAGATCGTCGATGAACTGGTTGATCTGAGTATGGCCGTGGTGCGGCAAATGGTTCGGCGTGAATTGAAAATATCGCCGGGCGAAGTGGTTGCCGTGGTAAAAGAAGCCTTAAGCCTGTTACCGGCGGCAGCAGGTGACGTACGGCTTGAGCTGCATCCGGAAGATGCGGCACTGGTACGTAACGCACTGTTGAGTGCTGACTCCGAGCCGCCCTGGCAGATCACAGAAGATCCTGTACTCAGTCGTGGCGGCTGTCGCGTGTTAACTAATACTTCGCGAATTGATGCCACGGTTGAAAACCGAATTAATGCCGCTATTGCTGCGGTAATGGGCGGCGAGCGCCAGGTGGATAACTCATCGTGAGTTCATCTTCTCTGCCCGAGTACCATCGCAGTCCTATATGGTGTGAGTTATTGCAGGACTACAAGTCACGAGCAAATAAACCGGTACCGCTGATCGTGGAAGGAAAGCTTACACGCATGGTCGGTTTGACCCTGGAAGCCGTTGGCTGCCAGGCTGCAGTTGGATCACGTTGTCTGGTGTCTTCGCCTGAAGGTCAAATCGAAGCCGAAGTTGTGGGTTTTGCCGGGGAACGTCTCTATCTGATGCCCACCGGTGATATACGTGGACTGGTACCCAACGCGCGTGTCATTCCCGGACAGCGCATGTATGAGGCAGTGGTTGGAAATGAATTACTGGGTCGTGTCATTGACGCCGCGGGAAAACCGCTCGATGGCAAGGGGCCACTACGTTGCAACAACAATCTGCCATTGGCCGGTCGCACAGGTAATCCGCTGGCACGTTGGCCAGTCAAAGAGCCGCTTGATGTGGGTGTGGCAGCAATTAATGCGCTGTTAACCGTGGGGCGTGGTCAAAGGCTGGGCCTGTTTGCCGGCAGTGGTGTCGGCAAGAGTATGCTGCTGGGTATGATGTCACGTTATACAAACGCAGATGTCATCGTAGTCGGCCTTATCGGTGAGCGCGGTCGTGAAGTCAAGGACTTTGTCGATAACATCCTGGGCGAGCAGGGCCTGGCACGTGCGGTTGTTGTCGCCAGTCCCGCGGATAATTCTCCGTTGATGCGCATGCATGGTGCATGGTTGGCTACTACCGTTGCCGAGTATTTTCGTGACCAGGGCTTACAGGTGCTGTTGTTGATGGATTCACTAACACGATTTGCACAGTCACAACGTGAGATTGCACTGGCTATTGGAGAGCCACCCGCAACCAAGGGTTATCCTCCATCGGTATTTGCAAAGCTGCCACAGTTGGTGGAGCGGGTTGGTAATAACGGTGAGAAGGGCGGGTCGATTACTGCCTTTTATACCGTGCTGGCCGAAGGTGATGATCATAATGATCCCATCGTCGATGCATCACGCGCAGTACTGGATGGTCATATTGTGCTGTCCAGAAAAATTGCTGAATCCGGGCTCTATCCGGCAATTGATGTTGAGGCTTCTGTTAGCAGGGTAATGAATGATGTTGTCTCGCCGGAGCATCAGGCAGCGGCGCTTCGATTCAAGCGACTGTATTCGGCTTATCAGCAAAACCATGATTTGATCAGCGTTGGCGCTTACCATAAAGGCAGTAACGCCGAAGTTGATGAGGCCATCGATTATTATCCGAGCCTATTGCAGTTCTTGCAGCAGGATAGTAATGAGGCGGTATCATTCCAAAGCAGTCTGCAACAGCTGTTACAACTGGCAGGAACAGATCAATATCGACATGATGATAGTGGAGACACTACATGAAACGTTCACGGCGCCTGGATCCGGTAGCAAAGGTTGCGCGACAGCAGGAACGAAATGCAGCGCGCCAGCTTGGAAATACAAGGCAGCAGGTGGAATCACAGCAAAAGCAACTGGATCAATTGATCGCTTACCGTCAACAGTATGTACAGGGCTTTAATCTCGCTGCAAAAGACGGATTCTCCGCCTTGCAAATGCAGGACTACAAGCTGTTCCTGAGCCGGCTCGACAGCGCAATCATGCAGCAACAACAACTGGTGGCTGCCAGCCTTGATAATTGTGAACAGAGCCAGGTTGAATGGCAGAACAGGCACAACCACAGCAAGCTGATTAACAAGCTTGTGAACAACAGGCGTCAACACGAAAACAGGCAACAGGATAATCGTGAACAACGTGAGCAGGATGATCGTCCGCAGGTGTTACGTAATCCAGATCCGACGAAATAAATCAGCGCACTGGTAGCGCTCAGCCGTGACGCCATCAGTTACCTGTTGCAGATTATTGGCATGCAGATTGCTTTATTCTCGGTATCAATTATTTTTATTCGAGTCATTTGATGAAAGACATGATGCCATTACCCGTTACAGTCACAGCTACAGCTGCTGATGCCCGCGGTTCAATCGCAGCTGCTGGCGGTTTGAATGCCGGTCACAGCGACCCTGCTGCTGCAATTTCGCCGTCTTCAGAGGTAAAAACAGCATCATTTCTACATTCCCTGCAGAGCCTGGTTGCACCTGGGCACGGGCAGATTACAGCGTCACTGACGTCGCTGGCAGGCGGCAATGAATTGCCGCTGGCAACTGAAACGGCAATTACTGACCCCCTTGCTGCTGCATTGCTGCCGCTTGAGGTGCCGGATACGCAGGATCTGAATCCACCAGCGGAGCAGATAGTCATAGCTCAAATGATGCTGTCGCAGGATAGTACAGCTGTAGCTGCAGCACAGGCTGTAGCTGTTGCATTACAGCCTGTGACAATGCCGGTAATAATGCCGGTAACAATGCAAACAGGGCAGGCCGCGAATACATCAGATCAGTTGATTTCAAATCCTCAGCCGATGCCTGGTGCAGAACAGATAAAGAACGCTGGTTTGATTGAAAATGAAGTCAGATTCAGAAATCGAACGCTGTCCCGGCCGCTAACCATGACTGCACATGATAGCCTGGCAGCGCTACAGCCAGAGCAGTTATCAGCAGATGCTGATCCACTCGTAAAAACACAGTTACAAATTACGGCTACACAGCTACCGGAACAGCTGGTCGCTAACAAGCGTCTGCTGGAATCAATGCTATCCGCAAACCAGCCAGGCGTTGATTCATTGCACGCGGCAGTGGCAAGAACGGCTGTAGCACAGGCTGCGGTTTCAGCGGACCCGGTTGTACCAACATCATACCAGGCCACCATTAGCGAGACATTGACCCATGCTGACTGGGGACAGGGCATGAGTAAACGGGTGATGTTACTGGTTAACCAGAACATTCGCAGTGCAGAACTGCGCTTGAACCCGGCAAATCTTGGTCCGATAGAAATTCGAATCGATATGGATGAAGAACTGGTCAATGTTTCCTTTAGCAGCAAACATGCCGTGGTAAGGGAAGCAGTAGAACAGGCGCTTCCTCGTCTTCGTGAAATGTTCAATCAGAATGGATTAAGTCTCGGGGATGCCGACATATCGCAGCATTCATTTGCCGAGCAACATGCAAGTGAATTTGAACAGGCCGGGGAACAACAGGCGCAAATACTGCCTGGTCCTTCAACTCCGGGCGATACAGTGGAAGTTACAGCAGATAATGACCATATGACCGCCAGTGTCGGCCTGGTCGATTATTTTATTTAACAGCTTTGTGCTGAATACTGCTACTGATAAAAACACATACCTCGATTAAATCAGGCACCAAATGTTAGTGGCGCCTGGTTACACAGCGCATCCAGTGACATGGTGTAATCTGTAGTGGTCGTGACTTGATCTGACAGTAATTGTCTGATTTAAACTCTGTGGATTAAAGTTTTTATTAGCATGCATTAGCGAATAATATTTTCATTATGAATATCCTCGTATGACCGAATACAGCTATTCAGATGAAAGAATTATGACAGGAGTAATCGGGCACTGTTTGTAAGATCAAATACAGACCACTACATGTAATTAGCATCGTCAATTTCAAATACGATTATTATTCATTGTTAACCACAGCTGTGATCTAACTGCAGCCGGCGATTCAGCAATAGCCTGACACAACACTGCATGTCCCTTCGGTTGCGTTATCGCGTGCTGAATCCGTTCATTCACACGTTTATCCAGCCACAACATCAACTGACCTGGCTCGCGTATCGCCAGTTACTGGCGAAAGTCATCGAGCAGCTGGTATCCCGCGCCGGTTTGTGCGGTGTTGCACTCGCCGTCAAGTTTTCGGCGTTCTGTCTTCGACACGAGCCAAAAATCTATCACTAACAAAATAACGCTGCCAAGTTACTGAAAGATATGCGTTTTATATGTAGTTCATGATTGGCACGGGTTTTGCTCAGTGATAAGACAAGAACATAACAAGTTCGAACATCATCGTTCGAGATATTTTCAACTGACTTGATGGTAGTGAAGGCTATGGCAGAACAAGAAGACAACCAGGATGCACAGGATGCAGATAAAAAAAGCAAACCGACAATGAAGATCATCATAGTGGCCATTGTTTTATCGATTGTGCTTAGTGGAGGCATTGTCGGCGTAACGATGTTCCTGCTTGCGGGGGGTGATGAAAATCAGGTGACACAGGCGAATGATGAGGATGTCGAGGATGTCGAAGAGCTTGCTGAAGACGAGCCATCTGAATCACTCGAGCCACCCATGTATCACTCGATGGATCCTCAATTCGTGGTCAGCTTTCGCGACCAGAAAAAGGCGCGCTTTATGCAGTTCTCATTTGAAATTATGACACGGGATAAAGACGTCATCGAGCAGTTAGAACTGCACAACCCGGCGGTACGCAGCAGTCTTCTGTTGTTAATCGATAGTCAGGATTCAGCACAGATGATTACCCGGGAGGGCAAGGAACAGCTGCTGCTCGAGATGACCGATGACATCAACAACACATTGGAAGAAATGGGTGCTGAGCCTGGTGTAGAGGCTGCTTACTATAAAACTTTCGTCATCCAGTAGGGACCAGCAGTGAACGAACATTTATCACAAGAAGAGATAGATACCTTATTGAAGGGTGTTGACAGTGGTGAGGTAAATACTCGCTCGGACAGGCTGTCTACAAACGGTGAGGTCGTACCATATGATCTCGGCAGCCAGGACCTCAGTATTGGTAATCATCTGCCCGCACTGGACATGGTTAATGAACGTTTTATACGCTCATTTGAAAAAAGCATATCAAATATGTTGCGACGTCCGACTGATGTTTCTGCAGTGGGCGTAAAGGTGATGCGATTTTCAGAATTCCTCAAGAATCTGCAGACACCGACCAGTCTTAATCTTATCAGTATCAATCCATTGCATGGCACCGGATTATTTGTCATCGAACCTGAAATGGTTTTTTCTACAGTAGATATTTTCTTTGGTGGTAACGGACGCTATCAAACAAATGCCGAAGAACGCGATTTTACGCCCACAGAGAATCGTGTAATCCAGTTGTTAATGGATATGTCGTTTTATGACCTGACAAATGCCTGGGAACCTACCCTTAAACTTCATTTTGAATACCTTGACTCGGAAGTTGATCCGCAATTTGCAAATATTGTTGGGCAAAACGAGGTAGTAGTCATTTCAACATTCAGAATCGAGCTTGAAGATGGTGCCGGCGAATTCCATGTCGTTATGCCAAATTCAATGATGGAGCCCATCCGGGATTTACCTGCGGGAAGAACAAATGCAGAACAGGATGCTGTTGATGAAAGCTGGGTGCGTGCGATTAAAAATGAAATGAAAGAAGCGATAGTTGAAGTTGAGTGTGCAATGGCGCACACCAGGTTAACACTGAATGATGTAATGCGACTCAGTCCGGGAGATGTAATACCGGTTGATTTACCCGAGCTGGTAACGGTGCGTGCGGCGAGAACGCCGATTTTCAAGGGCGTAGTCGGAGTATCCAATGGCAAGAATGCGGTTCAATTTGTTTCGCCGGTTAGCAGGCCAGATTATACCCATGGTTAAAACACGAGGAGTTAATGAATGAGTGAACAAACGACAGACACACAGAGCACGACCGGGCAGGATGATGCCGTCGCCTCTTCAATGTCAGATAAGGCCGGTACAGATTCCAGTCAGGATGGGGCTGGTAACGGTAAGGGAGATGCGGCATATGAACGCGCAGAATTCCAGGATTTAGCCACTGATGGCAGTTCTTTAAGTTCAGTAGAGCCCAATCTTAATGTCATCCTCGACATACCGGTAACACTATCAATGGAAATAGGACGCACCGAAGTGCCGATTCAGGACCTGTTGACGCTCAATCGCGGTTCAGTGGTAGAGCTCGATCGACTAGCTGGTGAACCGATGGATGTGTTGATTAATGGGACCTTGATCGCTCATGGTGAAGTTGTGGTTATCAATGACAAGTTCGGTATCCGCCTGACAGATGTGATCAGTCCTGCTGAACGAGTCAAGAAGCTCAAGTAAGGGAAGCTGTTCGATGTTGAAAGATGTTAATAAACGAGTAATGCATGCACTCTTGTTGCTGGCGTTATATCCGCTGAATGCAATCGCGGTGACTGATGCCGAAACTGCACTACCTGCAAGTATCCAGACAACGACGTTAGCCTCTGATCACATGAACGCAGGCTATCTGGTCCAGTTGATTGTGGGTCTGATGTTTGTACTGTTGTGCATCATCGTTCTGGCCTGGCTGGCAAAACGCTTCAATCGTTTGCAGTCATCCTCGGACGGGTCGTTGCAGGTGCTGGGTGGTATCAGCATGGGCGCACGTGAACGCGTGGTACTGGTGCAGGTTGGTACCACACAGTTATTACTGGGAGTAGCGCCTGGTCGAATTAATATGCTGCACCAACTGGAGCAACCGCTGGAACAGGCTGAAGCAGGTGCGGCCAGTACTTCGAATATATTTTCAGGCAAAGGCTTTGCGGAAAAACTCAATTTCGCCCTGACCAGGAACAGGTCATGATCAAGCTAAGATTCGTATTGGCGTTTTGCCTGCTGCTGTTGCCGATGGCCAGTGCCTGGTCAGCCCAGGGCCTTACAGCATTTACGGTTACTCCGGCGGCGAACGGCGGTGAGACCTATACGGTTACCCTGCAGATCCTTGCATTGATGACAGTGCTCAGCCTGCTGCCGGCAGCGCTGATTATGACGACATCATTTACCCGAATAATTATTGTGTTATCAATCCTGAGGCAGGCGCTGGGTACAGCGCAAACACCTTCAAACCAGATTCTTCTCGGATTATCGCTGTTTCTTAGCTTTTTTATTATGGCGCCGGTTTTTACCAGTGCCTTTGAATCAGGCGTCAAGCCTTACCTGGATGAAGAAATGAGTTCAGAAGTGGCTATAGAGAAAGCGTCTGATCCTTTCTATCATTTTATGCTGCAGCAGACGCGTGAAACTGACCTTGCGCTGTTTGCAGATATCGCCGGTTATGGAAAGCTGGATCCCGCCAAGAAAGTACCTTTCTCTCTGCTGCTGCCTTCTTTTGTCACCAGTGAACTGAAAACGGCTTTCCAGATTGGTTTCCTGATCTTTATACCATTTCTTGTTATTGATCTTGTCGTGGCGAGTGTTCTGATGTCGATGGGTATGATGATGCTGTCGCCGATGATCATTTCGCTGCCATTTAAATTGATGTTGTTCGTGCTTATTGATGGCTGGTCACTGGTCATGGGTACCATGGCGTCGAGTTTTTATGTTTGAGGAATGTGATGCAATCAACACGGATACCAAAATTGTGGAGTAAGACATGACGCCTGAAGTAGTACTCGACATCGGCCAGGAAGCCATATGGGTGACGGCTTTGTTGGCAGCGCCATTGCTGTTATCTGCGTTGGCAATAGGCTTGCTGGTAGGTATGGTGCAGGCGGCGACACAGATCCAGGAAATGACGTTGACGTTTATACCGAAATTAATTGTTCTTGGTCTTGCACTTGTCATTTCCGGTTCATGGATGCTGGGCCTTCTCACTGATTTTGCCATTACGCTATTTGAACGTATTCCCGAATTGATAGGATGATTACGCCGCTTATAAACATTACTGGCGCCGAGCTGACAACATGGTTAGCCGGTTTGTTCTGGCCTTTCATGCGTATCAGCGCCATGTTTATCGCAGCGCCGATATTGTCGGCCCGCAGTGTGCCGGTGCGTATCAGGGTACTGCTTGCGTTTTTTACTGCCTGGATACTAGTACCCGTCATTCCCAAACCGCCCGTTATGGATTTGATCAGTGCCGAGGCGCTTATCATCAGTATTTATCAGGTGTTAATTGGTCTGGCCATGGGGTTTATCCTGCAAATGGTGTTTGCGGCATTCATTATTGCCGGCCAGAGTATTGCCATGGCTATGGGCCTGGGTTTCGCTTCCATCATCGATCCACAAAATGGTGTACAGGTGCCCGTCGTCAGCCAGGCGTTTCTGATAATGGCTACGCTGGTTTTTCTTGCGCTCAACGGGCACCTGTTGTTAATCGAGGTCGTGGCCGAAAGTTTTCAACGGCTCCCGGTCGGCCCGCTGGTTCTTTCGCGAGACGGTCTGTGGCAACTCGTGTCATGGGGCAGCAATATGTTTGTTGGTGGCATGCTGGTGGCACTGCCAGCAGTAGCCGCATTGCTGCTGGTCAATCTTGCATTTGGTGTGACATCACGCGCTGCACCGCAATTGAATATTTTTGCGGTAGGTTTTCCGGTGATGATTATGGGCGGCCTGGCATTCATTATTCTTACGCTCCCCAGCATTACCGGTCATCTCAGCCGCTTGCTGCTACAGGCCGTTACCCTGATTAACCAGGTGATTTGATCGATGGCGGCAGATACCGGACAAGAACGTACCGAACAGGCGACCCCGAAACGATTGCGCGAGGCACGTGAGAAAGGGCAGGTTCCACGCTCGAAGGAATTGAACAGCATGGCCCTGTTAATGGGGGCTGCTGGCGGTTTTCTGATTATGGGTGAAAGTATTCTGCTCGGTCTTCAGGACATATTAACCAGTGGTCTGGCAATCGAACATGCACACGTCATGGATAAGAACAATGTCATCGAGTTCTTTGGCAACATGCTGTTACAAAGCCTGTTCATTGTTGCGCCAATGTTCTTGTTGTTAACCGTGGTAGTGATTATGACGCCGATTGGCCTGGGGGGCTGGTCCTTCAGTACAAAGGCGATCAGTTTCAAACTGGAAAAACTCGATCCCGTGAAAGGCATGGGACGTATATTCGCCTGGCGCGGATTGATGGAATTGCTCAAGGTGCTGGCAAAGTTTGCCCTGGTTGCTGTCATCGCCGGTTTGATTATCTGGTCACTGCTAGAAGAACTACTCGGTCTGGGCGCCGAGCCGATACGACCTGCACTGGCCCATGTTGCGCAACTGTGTGGCTGGTCATTTATGGCATCGAGCAGTGCACTCATTATTATCGCTGCAATCGATGTACCGTTTCAGCTCTGGCAGCATAACCGTCAATTGAAGATGACCAAACAGGAAGTCAAGGATGAGAACAAGGAAACGGATGGACGCCCCGAAGTTAAAGGGCGCATTCGCAGCTTGCAGAGGGAGCTGTCACAGCGTCGTATGATGGAAGCTGTTCCTGAAGCTGATGTGGTGATAACCAACCCGACACATTATGCGATTGCATTACGTTATGACCAGCACAGCATGCAGGCCCCCGTCGTGGTCGCCAAGGGCGCCGAGCTGGTTGCTGCGCGCATACGCATGGTTGCTGACCACAACGATGTCGCTATTGTGTCTGCGCCACCACTCGCACGGGCGTTGTATGCGAGCACCGAGTTGAATCAGGAGATTCCTGCAGGTCTCTACGTGGCTGTTGCCAATATCCTGTCATACGTATACCAGCTCAATGCCCTGGGCGCGGGTGATGAGATGCCCGATCAACCAACTGACCTGCCTATACCTGATGAGTTGATCGATGTGCTTAAGAAAAAAGATGAGGAGTAAAACAATGGGAGATGTTCGATGAGTTATAGTGTTGCTTTATCAAATGTCCGTGCCGTGGCATTTTCTGGGCTCGGTATACCCGTCCTGCTGGTAGCCATGCTGGCGATGATGGTTTTACCATTACCACCAGCGGATCTGGCGTTGCTCAATGTCGTCGAGTGCAGTTGGGTCGATCGGGGCGTCGTCGCGGTTGTAAAGTTTGTGGGTATATTCTCCGATGATGGCAATGATGGTGGCGGGGTCAGAGGTGGGTTTCCCAGTGGCTTGGGTCGATGCGCACCATGTCCTGGGCTACGGGCTGGTGGTGGGCGAAGGAGCCCTGCTCGATCTGGCGTACGATCTGCCAGGCTTTGCGAGAGTCTCCGACGATGTCGCGCCATCGAACTTTCTGGCTTGGTTGCAGCAGTATTGGTCCTTGGCT
>CAWEEC010000035.1:0-19560 GCA_963807785.1 uncultured Gammaproteobacteria bacterium
TCTCATACAGTGCGCTGGTGTCCGGGTTGATCGATCAGCGATCGACCTATCTGATCCAGACCGTTGTAATCCTGACGTTTGTGATTTCAACCTACTGGGTTATGAATAAATACCCAACCCCGATTTCCAGTGAAGCAAGTCAGCGCAGGGACTAGTAAAGAATGCTGTCGGTAAGATATTAACGGTAAACGCCGGGCATTGGTTCAAACGGTCCAAGGTAGCGGCTCTTCCACCAGTTACCGGATAATTCACGCTCAGTAAAGTCTGTAAACCTGTACTCAAAGGCCTGTACCCGTATCGCAATCGGTGCTGCGTCGGGGAATGGATTGTGTTCCAGTAAAGCGGTAACGCTGGCCGAGTTATCAAGCAGGGCGTCGAGGAAGCTTCCAAACCAGTCCTCGAATATCGGATTAAGCGGTACAAACCATACCATCCAGTCAAGGCGAGGCTGGTGTGGGATGACAAAATACAACGGTTTATTCAACTCCCCAGGCTTGTATTTGAATCTGTAAGGCAGCCAGGTACGGCCGTCTACAGTGCCTTCAATAATCAGTTCCACTCGTTGCTGGTTTACGGTTGGAAACACATGGTACCTGTTTGCCAGAGACCAGCGTTGAATGTAGGAAAGAATGTTGCCGGCATTTCCGCTGATTTTGCTGCCTGAAGCCATTTCCCATATGTGAATACTGCTGGTCAGCAGAATAATCGATGCGAATACATAGGACGGGATTCTTAACCAGGCTGAGATAGTTGATAATTGTTTCTGCTGCAGTAACCAGTCACACAGGCTGGCAGGCAGGACTTTCCTGATGGCCTTGTCATCGAACAGGAACAGGCAGAGTATGATGGTAAGTATGTTGAACCAGTTATGATTGCTGGTGGCAATGATCAATACCTGAAGCAGCAAGGTGAGCCAGGCTGCAATGAACCGGTATTTTCGCGACATAAACATCATGAACGGTACCACCAGTTCTACCAGTAAGGTCGCTGCTGTAGCCAGTATAAGTATCCATTCCGGCAGCTGATGTGCATACCAGGCGCCAGTGTGTGGAAGCGGCTGGGTTTCAAAGTAGTAAATCAGTGCCGACAGTCCGGCCCAGCCAGGATCATTGCTGACTATCTTGGATAAGCCGGACATGAACCTCAGCCGGAACAGCAACCAGCGATACAGGAAAATGATAATGCGTGAATCCGGCGTTAAAAATATGGCCAGGAAGCCCGCTTCTATCAACAGGTAATCCCACTGGAAATTCATGAAAGTCTGGCCTGCATAGAACAGCGACAGGTAGAGCAGGTACAGGGCTATCAGCGAGAACCGCGTTTTGTAGTTGAGGAAAAGTAATAGTGAAAATGCACAGCCCAGCCAGGTAGCTGCGGTTAGAGCTGTATCACCGGCATTGATCCAGAATAATGTCGGATAGGCGAGATAGCGTTTCCAGCCGAAGTACTGTGTCGCATTTTCCAGCAGGGCAGTGACTGGCAGGATTCCGTCCTGGCCGGCAAGGGCAATGATCTGGCCTGAGAGGGATGCAAACGCCACAAAGTAAACCAGAGCAAGGAGCTTGATAAACAGTGCCGAAACCAGTTCGTAAGTGTTTTCCTGTTGCATACTGCTTTATGCCTGGTCGAATTCAATGACTATATTAGCCTGAATACATATACCCAAACAAATCTGCATCTAATTCAGGCTTAAAGTGGTTTTTATTAATTATTTTATCTAAGATCAGCGTCATAACAATAACGATGTCCGAGCATAATAATGTTTAATTTCGATTATCATAAACTGTCTGCAGCGACAGTGGTTGTATCTCTATTGCCATTTTCTGTATATGCAGGTGGCTACAAGTTCTCTGATGGCGACAAGTTCCTCGAAGTCGGGGCACGCATCCAGTTGCAATACAGGGTCGACAAGCCGGAGACAGGGCCGACAACGGATGATATTTTCTTCAGACGTCTGCGCGTGCGCGTTGCAGGCACTGCACACAAAGACTGGTTAGGTCAGGTTGAATGGGATATGGGCAAGGCATCGGGTGAAAACGAGCTTGCGCTAAAGGAAACCTGGATGATGTATCGTGGTTGGAAAAATATGCAATTACGGATTGGAAACAGCAGCTTTCCATTTTCTCGCGAATACATGACGCCATACACCAAACAGCAACTGGTCGAGCGAACATTTGTCGGTGATGTCAATTTTGGCACACCCGACAAGAATGCCGGCTTGCATTTGCGGGGCAACAACAGCGACAAAAAAATCACTTACCGTGCATCTGCAGCTATCGGTTCAGTGCTGTCTGACAGCACCAGACTCAGGTTTGATACGCCAGTGAATGAAACTATCGGCTATGTGGATGGTTATATGATTGGCGGGCGTGTTGATTATCATCCGCTCGGGTTTGTTAAATTCCAGCAGGGCGACTTTAGCGGCAAAACCCGTTTTACAGTCGGCGTTTCAGCTTATAGCTGGAATAATGACAGTGATAAAACCGTTGATATTAATGATGTGGATTCGATCACGGCTTTTGAAATCAGCGCCGCATTCAGATCGCATGGTTTCTCTGTTGATGTGCAACACAACAATTTTGATGCTGAAACAGTAGATACCACGCTTACCAGCGGAATATACCGTAATGGAAGCACAACGCTGAATAATTCCGCGATTGAAGGCGGTTACATGTTTAATAACAAGATCGAACTTGTTGCCGGCTATCAGACACAGGATGCAGACAATTATGCAACCAACTGGACCCGTACCTCGGTTGGCGCTAACTGGTTTATCCAGGGTAATGATATAAAAGTCCAGCTGACTTACAGAATCGGCGAGAACCGCAACGGTGTCTCAGGTAATGACCAGGATGATATCTTCCTGCAAACGCAGTTTGATTTCTAGCTGACAGCAATTAACTGAAATATTAACCGCAGAGGCGCAGAGGCGCAGAGAAATACAATCTATTGTGAATGTAAAACCAGGCATAGTCGAATCATTAGGCCGGGTTCAGTCACACAGCTATTACCTGCGAACGCTGCTGTAGATGATCTCTCATCTTTTTTATTTAATCGAAAACCTGGGCATCATAAAGCCGGGACGAAACCATTCAAGAAGACGAAGACACGTATTCGGTTTACGCTGAATTATTAGTAAAACGTTCAGGACGCACCATAAATACACTACAAAATAAGATAGCATTTGTTTTCTGCGCCTCTGCGCCTCTGCGGTTAAACACAAATGTTAATCGCAATATCGCTGCAGGTATTCAAGGTATTTAGAACGGGGAATCATTTCAGCGCCCAGGCGCTCCATGTGTTTTGAATAAACCTGTACGTCTATCAATTCTGGTTTTATGGTATTGCACAGATACTCCAGCGCAATTTTTGATGCATCGGGTTTATCGCTGAACATCGATTCACCGGCAAAAATCTTGCCGCAAGTCATGCCGTAGAGCCCACCCACGAGGATGTCATCCTGCCAGCATTCAACAGAATGCGCATATCCCAGCTCGTGCATCTGGCAGTAGGCTTCCAGCATGTCCCGTGTGATCCATGTCCCGGACTCGTTTTTACGTGGCTTTGCACAGTTTTGCATGACTTCACGAAAAGCGCTGTCCAGCTTTATTACAAACGGATTTTTATTCAGTGTTTTTCTGAGGCTGCGGGAAATCCGCAATTTTTCTGGAAACAGCACACAGCGCGGATCGGGTGACCACCACAGTATGGGCTGTCCCTGTGAATACCAGGGGAATATTCCTTGCCGGTAGGCTTTGAGCAGTATTTCCGGTGATAAAGAACCACCGGCAGCCAGCAAACCGTCTGGCTCGGTAAAAGCCTGGGTTATCGGTGGGAATTCGTAATCGTTATCTTCAAGCCAGACTATTGAAGACATTATTGCCTTTAAAAGTTAAGCCTGAGGACATTGGTCTTGGGTATGGCCATCCTGTCGATGCCTGTATAAGTGTCCCTCAGTGTAGGGTCGTCGCGTGTGTTCATAGTCATATTGTGGAAGCACTTCAGTGCGCAGTCGACCTTTTGGAATGAGATCGGCATCACCCTTGCGCCAGCCGTTGTCATCTTCCGTTGTGCTACGCCACGTGGTGTGTTCCTCATAGATGACGTCCGACAGCGGTGTGCGGTAATAAGCGGGGAGCTCGATCAGGCCATCACTACCGGCAATCGCAGCGGCACTGAGCAGCATCAGTACAGGCAACCAGTAATGATTCGACTGACTATAGTGGGCGATATATGGTTGCGCTGTCATATCTAGTCACTGACCTGGCGTCGCCATTTCAGCGATTTAAACCAGTATTTATGTGTGCTCTTTATCCAGGTGTCTGCTTCGTGTACTGTTATCCAGGAATTCAGATAAGCCAGCATTTCCGGATTGTGCCTGTTGATTGCAAATGCTTCTTTTGTAAGAAGCAGGGGTTTCTCCAGTGGCAGGTCAACTTCATCCGGATATTTCAATGAAACAAAACGCGGTGTGGGTGCAGAAGCCACAAACGCGTGTACGGTGCCGTTGACTACGGCATCAGCCGCATCATTTGTGTCTTTAAAGGTATCCATTTTTGCTCTCGGGAACACCTTGGGGACCAGGGTCTCCGAGACGGTTCCTTTTACCACGCCGATGTAGACTTTACTGTCGTTGAGATCCTTGATGCTGGAGAAATTTTTTGTCAGTTTAAGGTTTGAGACCAGGTTATAACCGGAACTGGAATAGGGATTGCTGAACCTGATATCAAGACTGCGTTTTGGTGTAATCGACAGGCCTGATGCAATGATGTCGATTTCCTTGTTTTTCAATGCTGTTATCAACTTGTTCCAGTCATACAGTTTGAATACGGGTTTTACACCCATATCAGTAGCCAGCAGTTTGGCGATATCTATTTCAAAGCCAACATATTTGCCATCTTTGTCTTTCATGACCCAGGGCGCCATGATTGAGATGCCGACACGCATTTCACCTTTTTTTATGATCTGGTCAAAAACATCCTGTTGTGCCGAGAGCGAAGTGCTGGTTATTCCAAGCAACAGGAAAAGCGAAAGAAATAAACGAGAGAATAATTTCATGTAAGTTTCCAGTGATTGCGTGTGTCGGTGAGTAATGTGAGTAATCCTATGTAAGCTCTATCAGTTATTCAAGTGTTGTATAAATCATTTGGTAGTAACTGCTCATATACGTTCAATTTTTTTATAAGGCTGACTGGCTATAAGTTGTTGATAATAATCATCCATGGCGGCTGACTCATGTTCCAGATGCTGGCGTATGGCGTCGCGGAAGCCTTCGTGTGCTACCCAGTGTGCTGAGAAGGTTCGCGTTGGCATAAAACCCCTGGCAATCTTGTGCTCACCCTGGGCACCGGGTTCGAAATACTTGAGTCCCTGTTGAATGCAGTAATCGATGCCGGTGTAATAGCATACTTCAAAATGCAGGCTGTCGTAGTCCTGATAACAGCCCCAGTGCCTGCCGTAGAGACTGTCATCGCTTTCAAAGCAGATAGCACCAGCGACAATTCTGGACTCATGGCGTGCAAATATAGCACGCAATCGGTGTGACATGGCTTGAAAGAAATCCAGCGACAGGGTCGGTGTGCCTGACTTCTTCAGAAAGGTTATACGGTAAAAGTCATACAGGATGTTCCATTGTTCTTCACTGAGGTTATCCCCATTGATGATTTCTGTTGTTATGTTGGCATGTGCGACTATCCTGCGCTCGCGTCGAATGTTCTTGCGCTTCTTGCTGCTGAGAAGTGAAAGAAAATGCTCAAAACTCGTGTAGTCGTTGTTCGACCAGTGATACTGGAAATCACTGCGCATCAACATGCCGGCCTGTTGTAGTTGTGTGCGGTCATTGGCATCGCAAAAAAGCCAGTGTGCAGTGGACATGCTGTTTTCATCCACTGTTTCAACCGCTGCCTGTATCAGTTGCTGTTTTATCACGCTACTGCTCTCGTTTTCAGCCGCCAGCAGCCGGGGGCCATATGCAGGCGTAAATGGCGCGGCAATAACGAGTTTAGGATAGTATTCAAGCCCGTTTCTTTGATAGGCGTCAGCCCATGCCCAGTCAAAAACAAATTCACCGTATGAATTGTTTTTAATATAGGCCGGGCTGGCGCCGACAAGCCTGTTGTCTTCTAAAGCAACGATATGGTGTGACTGCCAGCCCCATGGCTCGAGACAGTTACACTTTTCCAGGGCGAGCAGAAAATCATGCTGGATAAAAGGATTGTCTGAAACGGCGAGTGCGTTCCAGTCATGTTGATTGATGTCAGCAAGTGATGAAACTGTCGTCAGTTTCATGGAAACAGTCTATCGATTTTTCACGCGCCTTTGCAGGCAAGATCATCAAGATACTTTTCAGCATCCAGGGCAGCCATGCAGCCGCTACCGGCAGAAGTAACCGCCTGGCGGTAAACATGGTCCATGACATCACCAGCGGCAAATACACCGGGTATGCTGGTCGCGGTGGCATTGCCCTCGGTTCCACTTTGCACCTTGATGTAGCCGTTGTTCATTTCAAGCTGGCCGTCGAAAATGGCGGTGTTGGGTTTGTGTCCAATCGCGATGAACACACCGGAAAGCTCGATATCAGTGGTCGAGTCATCTTTCACGTTCCTGATTCGAATCCCGGTTACACCGCTGTCATCACCCAGCACTTCTTCAAGTATGCTGTCCCAGGCCATGGTGACATTACCTTTTGCTGCCTTATCCAGCAGATGATCCTGCAGGATCTTCTCGGCACGCAGGGCATCGCGCCGATGTACAACGGTAACTTCTGATGCAATATTCGATAAGTAAAGCGCTTCCTCTACCGCGGTATTACCACCACCGATAACGGCAACTTTCTGTTGCTTGTAGAAAAATCCGTCGCAGGTGGCGCAGGCTGAAACGCCTTTACCCATAAAAGCTTTTTCTGATTCCAGTCCGAGATACATGGCACTGGCGCCTGTGGCTATGATCAATGCATCACAGGTAAACTCATTCGAGTCGCCGCTCACCTTGAAGGGGCGCTGATCCAGTTTCACCGTGTTGATATGATCGAAGATGATTTCTGTACCAAAACGCTCAGCATGTTTCTGCATGCGTTCCATTAATTCAGGGCCCTGAACACCCTCATTATCGCCCGGCCAGTTGTCAACATCCGTCGTGGTCGTCAGCTGTCCACCCATTTCCATGCCTGTCACCAGCACCGGTTTGAGATTTGCGCGTGCCGCATACACTGCCGCGGTATAGCCTGCTGGCCCGGAGCCAAGAATTAGTAGTTGACAGTGTTTGGCTTCGCTCATGTAATCTCTCCGGTAAACTGGCTGAATCTTAAAAGTCGCATATATTAGCAAATCTTTATGAAACTCGTGTACGCAACTGTGTCAAAAGTGGGGAAATAACAAACAAGATGGCTGTTAACGCAATGAATACCGGAATACCGCGAGAAACAATGTATGGCGAAGGACGTGTCGCACTGGTACCGGCTGCCTGCGCGCAACTGACTTCGTCAGGACATAAAGTTTACCTTGAGTCAGGTGCAGGCCTTGGCAGTGGTTTCACCGATCACGATTATGAGAATGCAGGTGTCGCGATAGTCGAGGACAAGGCTGAACTGTTTGCTGCTGCCGAACTGATCGTCAAGGTCAAGCAGCCGCTCGAAGCCGCATTAAGGTATCTGCAGGCAAAGCATTGCGTGTTCAGTTTTCTGCACCTGGCACCACAGCCGGAGCTGACCAAACAGTTGTGTAATATCGGCATCACAGCGATTGCGTTTGAAGCCGTTGTCGATGCAGCAGGCGCCAGACCATTACTCGCACCGATGAGTTCGATTGCAGGACGACTGGCTATTCTTGCCGGCAGCAATTACCTGTTTCAGAATAATGGCGGACGCGGCGTACTGCTTGGCGGTATTGAGCATGCAGAGCAGGGCAAGGTGGTAGTTATCGGCGCAGGTGTGGCAGGAGACCATGCTATCGACACAGCACACGCCCTGGGCGCACAGATTACTGTGTTCGATCTCAACCAGCAGCGCCTGCAGCAGATTTCATCCCGTTATCACGATTGCAAGGCGCTGATATCAACCGAGCAGGCGATAGCGGATGAAGTCAGTGCTGCCGACCTGGTGGTCAGTGCTGTCATGGTGGCTGGCCGGCGGGCGCCGACGGTGGTAAAAGCGTCAATGGTCAGTGCCATGCGCGAGGGCAGTGTGATCGTGGATATCGCCATAGACCAGGGAGGCAGTGTCGAAAATATACGTGCAACCAGCTACGAACAACCGGTCTACAGGCATAATGGTGTGTTATATCACGCTGTACCAAACATGCCGGGTGCGGTACCGAGAACAGCGTCACAGGCGCTGTCATCCGCAATCTTGCCTTATGTTGTTGAATTAATTGAAAAAGGTGTTGATGACAGTCGCCTGAAGGCGGCTACCGCCGTGCAAAACGGGGTTGTCGTTGACCCTGTATTGAGGGAGGAACTGGGTTTATAATGCACCCAGTGCCGTATTGGTCGTTACTGAAAATTCAGGACAGTTTGTTTGGCTCAAGCACGCCCTAAAAAAATAATAACAACAGGTAGTTCGGGTCTGACCACGCATATCCAGCATGGTTTGCGTGAAGGTGCCATGCTGGTGCTGGTTGCACTGGCACTGTTCTTCCTTGTTGCCCTGATTACCTATAATCCTGTCGATCCCGGCTGGTCCTATACCGGTTCCAGGAATGGTGTCGATAATGCCGCTGGCGTTGTCGGTGCCTGGTTCTCGGATGTGCTCTTCAGCCTGTTTGGTTTTCTGGCCTACCTGCTGCCGCTGATGATTGCCTACAGCGGCTGGCTGGTGATGCGCGGTGTGCGCAGCGACGCCAATGATAACGACATCAACTACCGTGTGCTCGGTATACGCTGGGCCGGATTCTTTGTCACCCTGGCATCCGGCTGTGCACTCACCAGTCTGCATTTTGTCCTGCCTGCTGAAACATTGCCGCTCGATGGCGGCGGCATACTTGGGCAGTGGCTGGGTGACAGTCTCGCAGCTGTTCTGGGCTTGCTGGGGTCGACGCTGATTCTACTGGCCGTGTTGCTCGCCGGCATCACGCTTTTCAGTGGCCTGTCATGGTTCCGCGTGATCGACCTGGTGGGCGCTTTTTGCCTGTCTGTATATCAATGGAGCAGCAATAACCTGATGGCTTTTGTCGAGTACCTGCAGGAACGCAAGGCGGGCGAGGAGGCCAGGCAGCACCGCCATGAAGTGTTCGAGGCAGACAAGCAGAAAACAGCAGAGCGTGTTGCCAAGGGCAGCAGCAAGGTACGCATCGAACCGGTGGTGAAGAAAGTCGAGATTTCAGAGCGGCTTGATCGGGAAAAACAGATTGCACTGTTCGACACACATGCTGATACAGAGCTGCCGCCATTGCGCCTGCTGGATAAACCACAGCCATCAGAAAAGGGCTTCACCACGGATGCGCTGGAGGCATTGTCGCGGCTGGTTGAAATCAAGCTGGCTGATTTCGGCGTCGAAGTAGAGGTCGTCGCTGTGCATCCGGGACCCGTTGTTACCCGCTTTGATATGCAACCGGCCCCCGGTGTCAAAGCGAGCAAGATCACTGCACTATCAAGAGACCTGGCGCGTTCGTTATCAGTCGTCAGTGTACTGGTGGTTGAGGTCATACCCGGCAAAACGGTTGTTGGTCTTGAAATACCTAATGAACAACGAGAACTGGTTTCGCTCAGCGAAATTCTGATGTCAAAGGAATACGACAGGTCCGCATCGCCACTCACACTGGGGCTGGGTAAGGATATTTCCGGCAAGCCTGTGGTTACGGACCTGGCACGTATGCCTCATCTGCTGGTGGCTGGTACCACTGGTTCCGGTAAATCGGTTTGTGTTAATGCATTGTTGATGAGTATGCTCTACAAGAGCAAGCCCAGCGAAGTGCGTATGATCCTCATCGACCCGAAGATGCTGGAGTTAAATGTTTACGAAGGTATTCCGCATCTGCTGGCACCCGTGGTCACGGACATGAGGGAAGCGGCCAATGCCTTGCGCTGGTGTGTGGCCGAAATGGAAACACGCTACGAATTAATGGCGGCGCTGGGGGTACGTAATATATCGGGTTATAACCGCAAGGTTAATGAAGCGGCTGCTGCCGGCAAGCCACTGGAAGATCCGCTGTTCGATCCTGACCATGCAGCGCCCGGCGCACAACCGGCTGAATTAAAACCGCTGCCTTACATCGTGGTGGTGGTTGACGAATTTGCCGACCTGTTCATGGTGGTTGGCAAGAAAATCGAAGAACTGATCGCCAGGCTTGCACAAAAAGCCCGTGCCTCGGGAATACATCTGATACTGGCAACGCAAAGACCTTCGGTCGATGTCATCACCGGGCTGATAAAATCCAATATCCCAAGCCGTATTGCGTTCCAGGTGTCATCGCGCGTTGACTCACGCACCATTCTCGACCAGATGGGTGCCGAACAGCTGCTAGGCCATGGTGACATGCTGTTTATGGAAGTTGGCAGTAACCTGCCAACGCGTGTGCATGGCGCTTTTGTGGCTGACCATGAAGTGCACAATGTGGCTGAGCACTTGAAGCGCTCAAGTGAGCCGGATTATGTTGAAGATGTACTCAAGGAAAATACTGCAACGGTATTGCCAGGCGAGAAACCAGCTACGGGCTCGGGTGATGATACAGATTTGCTCTATGATGAAGCCGTGATGATCGTAACTGAAACCCGCAAGGCCTCTATTTCCTACGTGCAAAGGCGTTTGAAGATCGGCTACAACCGGGCAGCGCGAATGATAGAAGAGATGGAAGCGGCCGGCGTTGTGAGTGCGATGCAGTCAAATGGCAGTCGCGAGGTTCTCGCGCCACCACCCCCTGACGCATGATTAAACTTGTTTTCTGCAGTCATTGCGTTGGATTGCTGTTTGCTATCTGCGGCCGTGTAACATCAGGTTACAAATATACGTCACTTCCATATAAGTAACCTGGCTTTAACTTGAACAAAAATCCTGATAAATCGTCATACAGTAAATGCAAGTCACACGGGTTACATGTTTCAGATGAAATTACTAATTACCTTACTTCCAGCTATTGCCGTTTCCTTTAATGCCTATGCTGGTGAAGGCAGGGTTTTACTGGACAGGTTTCTGACGCAAACGCAAACCATGTCAGCTAAATTCAAGCAGACATTGAAATCCAGTGATGGAAGCTTGCTGCAGGAATCTTCCGGTGAATTCTATTTACAACGTCCAGGCAAGTTTCGCTGGAACTATTTACAACCTTATCCGCAAGAGATTGTTTCAGACGGTGACAATGTCTGGATCTTCGATATCGATCTTGAACAGGTAACGGTGCAGAAGCAGGGTGCCGGGCAGAACAATACTCCGATGGCGCTGTTGCAAAACAGGCAAAGTCTTGAAGATGCCTTCGAAATACATGAGCGTGGGTCTGACTCGGGCCTGCATCGTATAGAGTTGTTAAATAAAAAAGACGATTCGGATTTCGATCGTGTCATGGTCGGTCTGGATGGCAGCGGGCTGCGCTTTCTACAATTGCATGATCAGTTCGAACAGACCACGTATATCTTTTTCACCGAGCTGAAGTCCAATCCCGAGCTTGATGCCGCCCTGTTTGAATTTATCCCACCGGAGGGTGTTGACGTTTTCGGCGGCTCATAATGGCCACTGATGCGTCCATAGCTGTTAATCCGGCCTATTCGCCGTTAGCGGATCGAATGCGGCCAAAAGTTCTGCGCGATTTTATCGGTCAGCACCACATCCTTGGCCATCAGGATGGCAGCAGCAAGGGCAGTGCCTTACGCCAGGCCATCGAGTCGGGTAGCTTGCATTCAATGGTATTCTGGGGGCCACCCGGTACTGGTAAAACCACGCTGGCACGAATTATTGCCAATACAGCTGATGCCCGCTTTTTGAGTATTTCCGCGGTACTCTCCGGTGTAAAGGATATTCGTGCTGCTGTTGAAACGGCAAAGCAGGAGCAGGCATACGGCAAGAAAACGATTCTGTTTGTTGATGAGGTACATCGCTTTAACAAATCGCAACAGGATGCATTTCTGCCATATGTTGAGGACGGTACTATCTTTTTCATCGGTGCTACAACAGAGAACCCGTCGTTCGAGCTGAATAATGCATTGTTATCGAGAGTAAAAACATACGTATTAAAACGTCTTGAGGAAAATGATATTGCGCAGCTGTTAAAAAATGCAATAACTGACAGCAATGCGGGCCTGGGAGATCGTAATATCCATATAGATGAAGATCAGCTCAACCAGATTGCTGCAATTGCAGACGGTGATGCGCGTCGTGCACTCAACATGCTGGAGATCGCTGCTGACCTGGCTGCAGACAACAGCGAAATAACCGCACAAATAGTACAGGACGTAACTTCACAAAGTTTTCGCCGCTTCGATAAGGGTGGTGATCTTTTCTATGATCAAATTTCAGCCTTGCATAAATCGGTAAGGGGCAGTAATCCGGATGCCGCACTCTACTGGTTTGCACGCATGCTCGATGGCGGCTGTGATCCTCGATATCTCGCACGTCGTGTTGTGCGCATGGCATCGGAAGATATAGGCAATGCCGACCCTCGGGGACTGGAGGTTGCACTCAATGCGTGGAACACCTATGAACGACTGGGTAGCCCCGAAGGTGAGCTGGCAATCGCGCAGGCGATTGCCTACCTGGCATCAACGGCAAAAAGTAACGCACTCTACACTGCATTCGGTTTAGCCATGAAAGATGCCCGTGAACTTGGCACTCTGGAGGTGCCAATGCATATACGTAACGCGCCAACCCGGTTGATGAAAGAGCTTGGCCACGGCAAGGACTATCGCTACGCACACGATGAAGAAGATGCATTTGCGGCTGGTGAAACTTATTTTCCGGATGAGATGGAGGAAAAGGTTTATTACCGGCCTGTGAACAGAGGCCTCGAAATCAAAATCGGTGAGAAGTTAAGCGGGCTGCGGGAATTAAACCGAAAAAACAGGACCCACAAGAAATAGAGTCGTACCCTTATGTGATAATTTACTTTAATAATAATATATAAGATATTGTAAAATATAGTATATATCGATATGAATCGCAGCCTGGCCAATACCATAGCGGATCAATAGCATGAATCAAAAAATGCTACTGGTTGCAAAAATATTACTGCTTTGTAGTGGCTGTGCCATTGTGGCGGCAGCTGTTATTTATGTGCTCAGGGAATGGCTGGGGTAGCAGTGAATTTATGACATATTGTCGGAAAAACGCAGATTTTTGACTATGCTTTCAATATATAAACTGTGTATTGGTAGTTGTCATGACGTTGTATCTTCGACATGCAATATTAACTTTGCTGCTGTCTGTAACCTCAGGCGCTGTGTCAGCTACAACCTATTTTCTTTCAGTTCAGCCCGTCTTACCCCGTGATCAAATCGAGAAAAATTACCAGCCCCTGGTTAAATACCTGTCTGACAAAACCGGCCACACTATTTCAGTCAAGTCGTACCGTAATTTTCTGACTTACTGGGCGCGAATGCAAAAAGCTACGGACATGCATTTTATTCTCGATGCCGCTCATTTCACCGACTATCGAATCAAGCGTAAAAACTACAGGGTGTTGGCCAAGTTTCCGGATAGCGTCAGTTTCACCGTGGTAACTGGCGAGGATAACTTCGTATTTGACATGGAAGAACTTATCTCCAAGCGTATTGCAACCATGGCATCTCCGGGAATGGGGGCGGTAAGGTTGAACAGTATGTTTCCTAATCCTGTGAGGCTGCCTTTTTACATCGAGGCAAGCAACGCGGTTGAGGCTGTTAACAGGGTGCTTGATGGCAGTGTTGATGCAGCAATCATTCCGAGTCCGTTAGTGGGTAATTACGATAACCTGAATTCCATTGCATCGACAGAACCTGTACCTCATATGGCGCTGTCGGCATCTTCTGAAGTACCTGAAGAGGTGGCTATGGCTGTAAAGCAGGCTTTGCTGGATGCGCCGAAAACACCCGAAGGTAGAAAGATGCTGGAACAGATGAATATTGAATATTTCGAGGATGCCGATGCGGAGCTGTATGCGGGTTACGCTGATCTTCTGGATGGTATTTTCGGTTACTAGTTGATGACTATTTCAACTCTGAATGGCAATTCTGATAATAATTTCTCAACATAATAAATAAAATAGAGGCTGGTTTGAATAAGGGAGTAGACGCTAAATCGCGTAAGCATATAAGACAACCATGTAAGGCCTGCCGTTGTGAAATACTACTAGTCAATGGCGAGGCACCTGATCAATCTCAACAATACCAGGGCAGCATCGAAAACATCAGCAAAGGTGGCTTTCGTTTTGTAACGTCAATGCGGTTTGAGCTTGAAGACCGTATCAAGGCAAAAGTGTTTTTCACTGACGGCAGGTCCCAGGAAACAATCGGCAGAATTTGCTATTGCAATGAAGATGAATACAGCAGTGAATATGCTTATGGTTTTAGCATCATCAATGGCTTCATTCATTAGATGCTTTTTTATGATTGTGCTTGAGTAAGTCAATTAGACCATCACCGGAAATAGGACGGTAGTAATAAAAGCCCTGCATGGCGTAAACGTTTTTACTGATGAAGTAATCAGCATCATCTTTAGTTTCTACACCCTCGATAACGCAACTCAGGTCCATGCGATCTGCCATCGCGATGATGGCGTCCACGATTGCCTTGTTGGCATAGCTCTTATACTTGAAGCCGGTTACAAAAGACTTGTCGATCTTGATAACGCGTATGGGAAGTTTATGTAAGTAGGATAATGAGGAATATCCTGTACCGAAGTCATCGAGAATAAACTTAATATCCGATTGCAGCAGCTCTTCCATTTTTGTAATCGCAATATCGATATTGTCGATAAGGATATTCTCGGTAAATTCAAGTCGAATATCATGTGGCGATAATTCGTAGCTATGTATTGCAGCCAGCAGGTTGGAAACGAAGTCCTGTTGTTTGAACTGCTTTGGGCTGACATTGATAGTGACATATTGAAATGGTTCAGAATACACACCCTCGGACTTTAATCTTTTGATGAAAGAGCAGGCGGCATTCAGTACCCAGCTACTGACATCGATCATCAGGTTGCTTTCCTCTGCTATACCGATGAAATCTTCAGGTGAGACATTTCCCAGTGCTGGACTCCGCCAGCGTATCAATGATTCGGCAGCAATGATGCGTTCATGTTTGTCTACGATGGGCTGATATTCCAGGCGTAATTCATCATTGTTGATTGCTTTTCTGAGATAGTCTTCGAGTATCAGTCTTTTGCTTGCTGATATCTGCATTTCCGGGTTGTAGAAGGCAAAGGTATTTCTGCCTTCGGATTTTGCCTTGTACATTGCAGTGTCAGCATGTTTGAGGACGTTTTCGCTGTCGTTTTCTTCCGTATTTTTATCAGGAAAGATAGTAATCCCGATACTGGGTGTCACATGCAGGGTATATTCGCCAACTTGTAACGGCTCTGCCATGGAGTCGAGCAGCCTGCGCGCGACTGATTGCGCAGTACCCATTGCCAGGGCTTCTGAATCGCCAACGTTTCTCAGGATGTAAACAAATTCGTCGCCGCCAAGCCGGTATACGTCATCACCAGCGCGGGCATCACGCGTCAGCCTGTCGGCAACCGTGGTTAACAACATATCGCCAACCGAATGCCCAAGTGAATCGTTGATGTTTTTAAAGTGGTCGAGGTCGATATACAGAACTGCGCCGTAGTGGTTATAGCGCTGGGTATTGGCTATTTCCTGGTAGAGGTTGTATCTGAACGCGCGACGGTTGGGTAACTTGGTCAGCGGGTCCTGGTTGGCCTGCTCCTGGTAGGTTTTCTCCAGTTCATTATTCAGCTCAATCTGGTTTTCAAGTTTGCGAATTGACATGCAGGATGAACAGGCTAATGCCAGTCGATACATCACCGGGGTCAGTGCGTTGGCCAGGTTGACCGGAAATGCCCCGTGGGTGAATTCAAGTACCAGGGCACCAAAATCTTTCAGGCAGTAAATAAAGTATTGCAGGTCATCGATTGCAACAATATCCAGAGGTTCCTCCTCGCACGGGTATATGTTGTTGAATGATGTTGCAACCGTCTTGCGCAAGTGAGGCAGCTGATTCTGGCTGTCGGCGTAGCTCAGATAGTAATGAAAACTGGCCGCATTTTGCTCGCTCTCCGCAGCATCGTTGACTGGATTCAGTAAATAGACATAGGCATTGTTCGACTTGAGCTGTGCAACGGCTGCAATCATGAAGGCATGCAGCATCTCTTCAAGATCCTGGCTGGTACCGGTCGCCAGTAATAATTTGTTCTGGATTCCGATCAGTTCGGCGGGATTAAACGGGTTGTTTTCCACTGTGAGGATACGGGCCTATATTCATGATTATTCACTGATTATAGCTGCTAATTCGGCCTGCGCGAGCGCATGGGCCGGAACCCGTAAAAGCAGTCCGCAGGGGGTATCAGGCCAGTTTCTTGTACTTGATACGATGCGGGTTGTCGGCATCGTCGCCCAGTCTGCGTTTGCGCTCTTCTTCATAGTCCGAATAGTTGCCCTCATGCCAGACCACGCTGCTGTCACCTTCAAAGGCAAGAATATGGGTGGCAATGCGATCCAGGAACCAGCGGTCATGGGAGATCACAACAACACAGCCCGGGAACTCAAGAATGGCTTCTTCCAGTGCGCGCAGGGTTTCTACATCAAGGTCATTGGTGGGCTCGTCGAGCAGTACCAGGTTACCGCCTGTGCGCAGCAATTTGGCCAGGTGAACACGGTTGCGTTCACCACCGGAAAGGTCCTTGATATATTTCTGCTGATCTTCGCCCCTGAAATTAAAGCGGCTGACATAACCGCGTGAGGGTACGGTGTAGCTGCCAATGGTGATGTTATCCAGGCCGTCAGAGATCTCATCCCATACCGTTTTGCTGCCATCCAGGCTGTCACGGGACTGGTCGACATAAGCGATTTGTACGGTGTCGCCAACAGTAAATGTACCGCTGTCCGCCTGCTCGCTAGCGGTAATCATGCGGAACAGGGTGGTCTTGCCGGCGCCATTGGGACCGATAATGCCTACGATGCCGCCACGCGGCAGTTTGAAATTCATATCTTCGTAAAGTAGTTTATCGCCGTACTGTTTGCGCACGTGGTCAGCTTCAACCACCACGTCGCCAAGCCGCGGGCCCGGTGGAATATAAAGCGAATTGGTTTCACTGCGTTTCTGGTGCTCTGCTGATGACAGTTCTTCGAAACGCTGCATGCGTGCCTTGCTTTTGGCCTGGCGGGCTTTTGGATTGGAACGTACCCACTCGAGCTCGGCCTTGATGGTTTTCTGCCGGCTGGCTTCTTTTCTGTCTTCAACAGCCAGGCGTTTTTCTTTCTGTTCCAGCCAGGAGGAATAATTGCCTTCCCATGGAATGCCCTGGCCGCGATCAAGTTCCAGAATCCAGCCGGCAACATTGTCGAGGAAGTAGCGGTCATGGGTAACGGCGACAACGGTTCCCGGGTAATCCTTGAGGAAACGTTCCAGCCAGGCGACCGACTCGGCATCGAGATGGTTGGTCGGTTCATCGAGAATCAGCATGTCAGGCGACGACAGCAGCAGTCGACACAGTGCAACCCGGCGGCGTTCACCTCCGGACAGATTGTTGACATCAGCCTCCCATGGCGGCAGGCGAAGCGCATCCGCTGCCACTTCGAGCTTGCGCTCAAGGTTGTGCGCATCAGCAGCCTGGATGATATTTTCCAGCCGCGCCTGTTCGCTGGCGAGGGCGTCGAAATCGGCATCCGGCTCGGCATAGGCGGCATATACGGCTTCGAGTTCCTGGTGCGCCTGCTTGATATCGCTCAGACCTTCTTCAACATTACCGCGAACATCCTTGTCTGCATCGAGCTGGGGTTCCTGCGGCAGGTAACCGATGCGGATGCCACTGGCAGCGCGGGCCTCACCGATAAAATCGGTATCTACACCGGCCATGATCCGCAGCAGGGTCGATTTTCCTGCGCCGTTATAGCCGAGTACACCAATTTTTGCACCCGGAAAAAAATTAAGGTTGATGTCCTTGAGGATCTCTTTTTTCGGCGGGACAACCTTGCCGAGTCCATTCATGGTGAAGATATATTGTGCCATTTGAAATTATGTCTGTTGCAATAATGGCGCGATTATACGGCGTTTTTGCCAGCATCAAAATCCGCCCGTGTAAATCTTTACGAAACATGCGGTAACAGGGCATTTTTGTTAAGATAGGCCACTTTTTTCAGGCCCTAATTCGCGATCGGGGCCATGCAGACAACGAGAGGTTGCAATGTTTTCCAGTGATATGACTATCGAAGGCTACGATGAAGCACTGTGGGCAGCCATGCAGCACGAGGTGCGCAGGCAGGAGGAGCACATTGAACTCATCGCCTCGGAGAATTATGCCAGTCCGCGGGTGATGGCAGCGCAGGGTTCAGTACTGACCAACAAGTATGCCGAAGGCTATCCGGCGCGTCGCTATTATGGTGGCTGTGAAAATGTTGATGTTGCCGAACAGCTGGCCATCGATCGTATCAAGCAGTTATTCGGTGCCGATTTCGCCAACGTGCAGCCGCATTCCGGATCACAGGCCAACGCAGCTGTGTACATGACATTATGTGAACCCGGGGATACAGTGCTTGGTATGTCGCTGGCTGATGGCGGCCATCTTACGCA
Organism: uncultured Gammaproteobacteria bacterium; assembly: GCA_963807785.1. Lineage (GTDB taxonomy): Bacteria > Pseudomonadota > Gammaproteobacteria > SZUA-229 > SZUA-229 > JABDQW01. Next base: position 18,685 of record CAWEEC010000035.1, read on the forward strand.
TGGTTCAAAAGTTAATTTCTCCGGCAAGATCTATCACGCGGTTCAATATGGTATAAACCATGAAACCGGTGTCGTTGATTACGACCAGATTCAACAACTGGCGGAAGAGCATAAACCAAAAATGATTGTTGGTGGATTTTCGGCCTATTCACGCGTTATGGACTGGCAACGTTTTCGCGATATTGCGGATTCAGTGGGTGCCTACCTGATGGTTGACATGGCACACGTTGCCGGCCTGATCGCAGCCGGGCTGTATCCCAACCCGGTACAGATAGCCGATGTAACAACATCCACCACCCATAAAACGCTGCGTGGGCCGCGTGGCGGCATCATCCTGGCCAAATCAAATCCTGATCTTGAGAAGAAGCTCAATTCGGCCATTTTTCCCGGTACCCAGGGTGGCCCGTTGATGCATGTGATCGCAGCCAAGGCGGTGGCCTTTCTGGAAGCGCAGGAAGATGGTTTCAATGATTACCAGCGACAGGTCATTACCAATGCGCGCGCGATGGCTGATGTCGTTATAAAGCGTGGCTACAAAGTGGTCTCCGGTGGCACCGACAATCACCTGTTTCTGTGGGATCTTATTGACAAGGGTCTGACGGGTAAGGATGTGGAAGCTGCACTGGGTGAGGCCAATATCACGGTCAACAAGAATGCAGTACCGAATGATCCGCAGTCGCCGTTTGTTACCAGTGGTATTCGTATCGGCACGCCAGCGATGACAACCCGTGGTTTCAATGAGCAGGATTCAAAAGCATTGGCAAACTGGATGTGCGATATCGTCGATAGCATGCAAGGTTCTGCTGCAGACAATGCTGTTATCACAAGAGTGCGCGAACAGGTGCGTGATATTTGTACACGCTTACCTGTATACCA
>CAWEEC010000036.1:0-21032 GCA_963807785.1 uncultured Gammaproteobacteria bacterium
CCGAATACCGTAACCGTGAACCTTGGCAATCTGACCCAGGGATCGCCCACTCAAACCATAACTTTCGAAGTCATCATCAATTAAATGCACAGGAGAAATCATGAAACTACTTATCAACGTTAGCGCCAGCCTGTTACTCGCGATCTTCAGCGGCCAGCTCATGGCCCAGATTGAAGTCACGACAGTCGCGGAAATCTGAAGTTACCGAGACCGACGCGCAGGGCAACAAGACCGTTAAACGTACAGCGGCAACCAGCGTCGTTCCCGGTACTGAAGTGATTTACACCATCACTGCCAAAAACACTGGCGCTGAACCTGCCGACAATATTGTGGTGACCAATCCGATACCCGCACAAACCGTGTATGTCGACGGCAGTGCATTTGGTGCTGACACAGTCATCACCTTCTCGGTTGATGGCGGCAAAACATATGACGCAGCAGAAAAGCTGACGGTCAAGGACGCAAACGGCAAACCTCGGCGCGCCAGACCAGAAGACTATACCCACGTGCGCTGGATCTTACAGGTCAGCCTCAAACCCGGCCAGGAAGCACCGGTCTGGTATCGCACACGGGTGAAGTAAGAGAACCGATCCAGATGATTATTTCAACTCCAAACACAACACAAATTTCGGGCTCGCATTCGTGCGGGCCCGCCATCACGCGCCGGACCGGGACCACCGGCACGTGCTGGTCCCAAATACCCGCAAGGGTTGTTAACCGCGGCAATGCCGCAAATATTTTTAGTAAAAAACGTTAGGAGAAGTACCATGCAGTACTTAACAAAACGCAAAGTCCACCGCCTGATAATGGCGCTGGCATTATTCACCGGAGGGTCGCAAACCGCGCTCGCGGTCGGCACCGCTTCCGGAACGATCATCAGCAACACCGCCACGGTGGATTACCAGGTCGGCACTGATCCACGATCTGCTACGGGATCAGCACCCGGTATTACCGTGGATAACCGGGTCGACTTGACGGTATCCAATACCGATGCCGGCAACAACGTAAACGTCACACCCGGCGCAGCAAACCAGGTACTGACCTACACCGTTACCAACACGGGTAATACCACCCAGGGTTATATACCTGACGACGGATGTCCCGACAGCAAACATTCCGATGGGATCCATTGAAATCTGGCTGGATACCAACGGTAACGGCAGCTGGGACGGTGCTGCACCTGGCGATACGCTGTATACGGCGGGCACCAATGCCTTCGACCTCGACCCGAATGGTGGTCGGCCGATGTAGAAACCGTGTTTATCGTTGCGGACACACCGGCAGCTGCAGTCAACGGCAATCAGGATGACGTCCGCCTGGTAGCTCAAACCCGGCCAGCAGGCGGTGGCGCCACTACAGCCGGCTGGTGCACCCACGGCAGGTGTCGACATTGTCTACGCGGATGGCAGCAGGTAGCACCAGTGAAGGTGCCAACGCGATGGACAGCATTCTGTCGCGGCAACCTATACCGTTGCCAGTGCTGCTTTGGCCGCAGCCAAAACGGAGGCAGTGACCGACGATGAGTTTGGTACGGCTATGCCATCCCAGGTGCTGTTGTTCGTTACCAGATCCGTGTCACCAATAGCGGTGCAGGAACGGTTGATAACAACACGGTTGTCGTAACTGACCCGATACCGGCAAACACCAAGGTGTGTGTCCAGTGGCTTGTGGCTGGCTGTACGCAACGTCTTGTTGATGGTGCAACAACGAGTGGCCTGGCAGCACCCGTGGGTGGTATTGAGTATTCAATCGTTGCTGCGCCAAACGAGTGTGTACAGCCAGCTTCGTCGGCTACGTACCAACGGCGGATGCTGAAGGCGCTGATGTCAACAGTGACCTGTGTTCGTCAGGCGCCAACCGGCTCAATGAACGGGTCCGGCGGATTCTTTGACGTACGTTTCTTTGTCGTCATTGAGTAGGATCCATTGGTGATCTAGTTGTTGTTCCGCGTTTTAAGTACTGCATGGCGGCATGCCGCTGGCCTTTTCTGGCCGGCGGCATCGTCGCGTCTGCAGCTATGGAACAACTGACTGGTAAGTTGCTCGTGCAAGCAGACAGCTTGAACGTCAAACACGACCGGCAAGCCGGTCTGCCCATGACTGTGCGCAACAGGCGCAGTTATGGGCAGATCGGTTTCTGGCTGTTGTTGATTCAGTCTGTTGATGTTGCCGGTTCTCGCCACGCAGTTCCTGCGGGGACGATTATCGATAACACGGCCACTGGCAACTTTCAATGGCGGTACTACCAGCACCTCCAACACCGTCACCACGGTCACAGTAACCGTGAGGACACCTTCCACGCTCGAGTTCCTGCAATACGCGCCCAGTTCCGGGACGGCACAATCGGTGCCTGTTGCGATCACGGACTACAGCACCAGCGGTACAACGGCAGGACCGTTTGTACCGATGCCACCGCCAACACCGGCGGGAAGTGCAACGCCGATCGATCTCAGCACTCCAGTTCCACTGGAACCGGTCACGGTGTATCACCAGGGTGATCCGGTCTTTGTACGTTTGACCGATCTGGATCAGAACCTGGATGCCACCACGGCTGAAACAGCAGTGGTCACGCTCAATGTCAGTGCAACCGGTGATACCGAAGTACTGCGCTTGACGGAGACCGGGCCGAATACCGGCGTGTTTACCGGCTACATTCAGTCGTATATCAGCGCGAGCAATCCTGCCGCTGCAACGCCTGCAAATGGCCAGCTCGGTTTGCAGGAAGGCGATAATATTACAGCCAACTATATCGATCCTGTCGATGGCACTGACAGCTCGGCCAGCACTGCTCTGGTTGACCCGTTCGGTCTGGTGTTCGACAGCACCACCGGCCAACCGGTCAATGGCGCACAGATCACGCTGATCGATAATGCCACCAACCTGCCGGCAACGGTTTATGGTGAAGATGGTATCAGTACATTCCCATCCACCATTAGCAGTGGCGGCAGTACCACGGACAGTAGCGGCACGGTCTACAACTTCGGACCGGGTGAATACCGCTTCCCGTTTGTTGCAGTGGGAACCTATCGCCTCGAGGTTACACCACCTGCCAGCTACAACGCACCCAGTGTTGTACCGACAGTGGTTTTACAGACCTTGCCGGGTGCACCGTTTGTCATCGATGAACAGGGATCACGCGGCCAGCCATTTGATGTCGTGCTGGGACCGGCGATGCAGATTGATATCCCGCTTGATCCTGGCTCTACCGGCTTCTTCCTGGTCGAAGGAAGTCAACAAGCAGCGTGGTTGCCGTCGGTGATTTCCTGCAATACCGGCTGAACCTGACCAACAATTCGGGTGTCATTGCAGCGGGAACACAGATCGTCGATACCCTGCCGGTTGGTTTGCGTTATCAAAAAGGCTCCACCACGCGTCGATGGTAACCCGGTTGCGGATCCGGCCATCAGTCCGGATGGACGCACCCTGACCTTTAACCTGAATGACATCGCTGATGGCGCAGTGAGCGAAGTGCGCTACGTGGTTGAAGTCGCTATCGGTACCCGCACCGGTGATGCCATCAACCGCGCCATCGCCAACGCCAACGGCGGCGCACTGATCTCCAACCAGAGCACAGCCAGTGTACGCATCAAGCAGGACTTCGTGCGCAACCGTAACATTCTGATGGGACGGGTGATCGCGGATGAATGTGAATGCACCGGACAGTGAAAATGCCAAGGGCCTGGCCGGTGTGCGCATTTATCTGGAAAACGGCACCTATGTGGTGACCGATGAACAGGGTATGTTCCACATCGAAGGCGTCAAACCCGGCAGTCATGTCGTGCAGATGGATCTGGATACCCTGGCACCGCAATATGAACCGGTTATCTGTGATGAACATTCCCGCTTTGCCGGACGCGGCTTCTCGCGCTTTGTCGACTTGCAGGCCGGTACCCTGTGGCGCACCGATTTCCATGTGAAAGCGCTGCCGCCGCCAAAAGCAAAAGTTGAACTCTCAGCTCAACAGCAGTGTGGACGACCATGTTGCAACCTATCACCTCGATATGCGTGGCGGTGATATTCCGCTGGATAACATGCGCCTGATGATCAACATCCCGGAAACTACCCGCTACTTGCCGGGTAGCAGTGTGCTCGACAACAGGGTGATCGAGGATCCTGAAGTCCGCGGCCCTGTACTGATTTACAACCTTGGCAAGGTACCGGGCAGCTGGGCCAAGCAACTTAACTTCCTTGCCGAAGTGGAAGTGAATGGCCAGACCACTCTTCTACCGAGCAAGGCATTCCTGATGTTCAACAGCCCGAGCAAGAACAACCAGCGCACACCGGTGGTTGATACCGTGATGAAGCGCTTACGGCATGAAAAGCACCTTAAGGGTGAAGTCAGCTCGCATTTTGATTCATTCAGTGCGAAGCTGACCGATAAAGACAAGGCGGCACTCGATCGTGTTACCGAGCAATTACGCGGCCACAGAGTGTTACGCATTGAAGCAACCGGTCATACCGACAATGTTCGCATCAGCCAGCGTTCAATCTGGCAGTTTGCAGATAACTATTTCCTTTCAGTTGCACGCGCCAGGAGTGTGGGTGAGTACCTGACCGCACAGCTTGATCTACCCGATTCTGCGCTCAAGGTTAACGGCGAGGGAGCGGCCAGGCCACGCGCACCCAATCATACCAGTGTGGGCCGGGCGAAAAACCGTCGCGTCGAACTACACATAGTGACTGAAACCATGCTGGATGCTTCGCAATTAAGCGACATCACATCGATGAGCAGTATCGAGATTGAAGTCGAAGGTGAATGGCAGAACCAGCCACCTGCGGACAGAAAAACATCCACCGAAGATATCAGGCTACTGAGCATGCCCGTTTATGACAAGGCCTGGGTTGAAGCTGCCAAACCCGGATTGAAATTGTTGTGGCCGCAGGAAGACTATAACCCGCCGATCCCCAGCATCAAGATCGCGGTCAAACATGATCCGGCACATAAAGTCACCATGCTGCTCAATGGTAAAGCCCGTCAGCTCACTGAACTTTAATACCAGTGTCAAGAACACTGCCGGCACAGTAGCCGTCAGCCAGTGGGCCGGTGTCGATATCGATAAGGGCAATAACATCCTGGTCGTGGAAGTCCACGATGCCAATGGTAATTTGATTGAACAAATCCAGCGTGATGTGCGCATTTCTTCCTTGCCGGTACGCGCCGAACTGGTTGAAGAGCAGTCGCGCCTGCTTGCCGATGGCAGGCAAACACCGGTGATTGCAGTACGCCTGTTTGACAAGGACAACCGACCCATCCGCGAAGGCCTGATCGGCGAGTTCATCGTTGAAGCACCTTATATCGCGCAACAAAACATCGATGACCTACAACGCCAACCGCTGGGCGGACTGGATCGCGGCAACCCACGCTACCGTGTCGGCAAGGACGGTATTGCGTTGATCGAACTTAAACCGACCACGAGAACCGGCGAAGCCACCGTGGTTATTCCACTGCAACATCGCGAAGAAAAATTACGCCCCTGGTTGCAGGCAGCACAACGTGACTGGATCATGGTCGGCCTGGCGGAAGGCACCGTTGCCCATAACGCCGTAAGCGGTAACATGACATCGCTGTCGGCTGCGGACCTTGAAGAAGATACCTATAGCGATGGCAAGGTATCCTTCTTCGCCAAGGGCAGCATCAAGGGCGAATGGTTGCTCACCATGGCTTATGATTCCGACAAGGACGAGGAAGAACGTGAACTGCTGTTCCAGGAAATCGATCCGGATACTTTCTTCCCGGTCTACGGTGACAATACCGTACAGGGATATGACGCTGCTAGCAGAGAAAAACTTTATCTGCGACTAGAACGTCGCCAGTTCTATGCCCTGTTCGGCGACTTCAACACCGGCTTGAATGTCACAGAACTGGCACGTTACGAACGCTCACTGACTGGCTTCAAATCAGAAATGCGCAGCAAGCATTTCGAGATGAATGTGTTCGCCAGTGAAAGCGATCAGAATTTTGTTAGGGATGATATTCGCGGCGACGGCACCTCGGGCCTGTATAGGTTGAGCTATCCTGAACTGGTATTCAATTCCGACAAGGTCAGAATTGAAACCCGCGACCGTTTCCGTCCGCAAATTGTGCTGTCGTCCCGTCCAATGATGCGTAACATCGATTACAACATTGACTATTATGCCGGTACCTTGTTCTTCAAGCAGCCGGTGCCGAGTAAAGATGCCAATCTGAACCTGGTGTACATCGTTGTCGATTATGAGACACGGGCAGATGGTGCCGAAGAATGGAGCTACGGTGGTCGTGGCGCAGTCAAGGTGATGGATAACAAGCTTGAACTTGGTGCGACTTATATTAACCAGGGTCAGAACAGCGGTGATGACACACTGAAAGGTGTCGATGCCACCGTCGATTTCACTGACCGCACACAGTTAAAACTCGAGTATGCCAACAGCAAGGCAAGCGCTAGTGACAGCAAGGATGCCTACCTTGCAGAACTGCGCCATACCTCCGGCAACGTCGACGGCAGCGTTTATTACCGTGAACAGGAAGCGGGCTTTGGCCTGGGTCAACAAAGTGTAGTCGGCACAGGTACCAGTATCTACGGAGTTGACGGTACTTATCACATGACTGACAAGGTTGACTTTGTCACACAGCTCTTCCGTCAAACTGATCTGCAGACAAAAGCGGACCGTGATGTAATCGAAGCAGGTGTTGTTTATGATGCAACTCACTACGGCGCCAACGCCGGTGTGCTCATGGCGAGGGACAGTTTCAGCAACGGCACGGCCAACAAGTCTGACCAGCTTACCTTTGGTGCGCACAAGACCTTCTTCGACAATCGCCTGAACCTGCGCATCGATCATGACCAGTCGTTGTCGAACAATGCCGCATCCAACTATCCGACGCGCACAATTCTGGGAGCAGATTACCTGCTGAATGCATCCACTTCGTTGTTCGTGGAACAGGAATTCACCTTTGGCGATGTTGAAGATACCCGCGGCACTCGCGTCGGCATGAACACACGGCCGTGGACAGGCGCGACCCTGAATACTTCGATGGAGCAACGCAGCAGTGAATACGGCCCGCGCCTGTTCGCCAATGCCGGCCTGCAGCAAACCTGGCAAGTCTCTGACAAATGGAGTGTGGATGCCAGCGTCGACAGCAGCACCACCATCAAGCAGCCGGGTAATGTTCCATTTGGGTCTACCGTGCCACCTGCACAAGGTAACACGGAAGACTTCACTGCCGTTTCACTGGGCACGACTTACCAGCACGAATCATGGTCGTGGACCTCGCGCATTGAACGTCGTGATGCCGATAGCGAAGACAGATGGGGTATCTATTCCGGTGCAGTGGGTGAACCGCGCGAGGGCCTGGGATTGTCGGCGCGTTTACAATTATTTGACACACAGAGCACCAGCGGTGTTGAAGGCCAGCAGGCTGATCTGCGACTTGGCCTGGTGCATCGTCCGTTCGCACGCCGCTGGACATTCCTCAACCGTACCGACTTCGCTATCGATACCGAAACCGGTGGCGTCAGTAACTTCGACAACTGGAAGCTGGTGAACAATCTGCTGGTGAACTACCGCCGCAAGACCACACAGGCCAGCACGTATTATGGTGCCAAATATACGCGCGACACGATCGATGCAGCGGTGTACTCCGGCTACACCGATTCGTTCGGTATCGAATACCGCAAGGACCTCAGCAAGCGCTGGGATATCGGTGCCCGCGCGAGCACGCTGCATAGCTGGAACAGCGATCTATATGATTACTCCTTCGGTTTATCCGTCGGTTTCAGCCCGGCCACCAACATCTGGTTGAGCGCCGGTTATAACTGGGCCGGGTATGAAGATGATGATTTCAATCTTGCCGGTTACACCGCGCAAGGCCCATACGTGAAACTGCGCTTTAAGTTTGATCAAAAGTCGGTACGTGATACCGCCGACTGGTTTAACAGGCAATAAGAGCTGGAATGGTAATATGAGCAGTAAAGAAATATTAATAATAACTCGATACAACAGCGCCGAGGGAGAGTACTTGCCATGAACTGGCTTGCAATTCGACGCTTGATTGCTCACATCGCACTATTACTGTGTGTGCTGGCCACCGGCTTGTTCATGCCGTGGCACTCAGCCGAGGCAGGTGTGCCTGTAACGATTTATCAAAGCTTCGCCGGTAACATGAATTTTACGGCAACAGGTGGGACACTGCGCACGCAATCCAACACCGTGAACGCCTGCACGGTAACCAACAGTAACAGCGCAGCCTTAAGCGGCATCCCTGTTGGCTCCACAATTACCGCAGCCTATTTATACTGGGCCGGCTCCGGTTCAACACCTGATTACAATGTCACCTTTGATGGTGTCGCTGTCAGCGCAGATCGTACATTTACCGAAACCTTTACTCTCGGTCGCACCTTCTTTAGCGGCTTTAAAAATGTCACCGCCCAGATTGCAGCAAAAGGCAACGGCACTTATAGCTTTGCGAACCTCACCGTTGATAACACAGATACTACTGCCCCTTATTGTTCCAGACAGACTGTACTTTCAGGCTGGAGCCTGCTGGTAGTATATGAAAATGCCAGTGAGCCGCTACGTGTCATCAATGTATTCGATGGCCTGCTTTATTATCAAAATAGCTCGCTGACCCTAACACCCAACAATTTTATAATCCCTAATTCGAGTATCGATGGCAAGCATGGTGTCTTGACCTGGGAAGGAGACGCTACTCTTGGCGGCGCCGGTGAAACCCTGACGTTAAATGGTACTGCGCTGACTGATGCGCTCAACCCTGCAAATAATCAGTTTAACTCGACCATTAATATTCTCGGCAGCAACACCAGTTACGGGGTTGACCTGGACGTTTACGATATCAGCGCCCTGCTCAATCCTGGTGACACCTCGGCCACATCGATTTACAGCGCAGGGCAGGATATGGTGCTGCTTAATATGGAAGTCATCAGTGTCACCAATATCCCGGTGGCCGATCTTGCGATCAGCAAAACCCACAGCGGTAACTTTACCGTGGGTCTGAACGGTAGCTATACCCTGGGTGTGACTAACAATGGCCCCTCGGCCGAACCAGGTACCATTACCGTCAGCGACACGCTGCCTGCAGGTCTGAGTTATGTCTCTGCAACCGGAACGGGCTGGACCTGTGGTGCCGTTGGTCAGGATGTTACCTGTACCCATGCCGGCCCCCTGAGCAGCGGCGCAAGTCTGCCCGACATCAGCTTGACTGTCGGTGTGGCAGCTGCGGCAGCGCCCAGTGTAACCAATACAGCATCTGTTTCAGGTACCGCGTTTGATAACCAGGCGGGCAACGACAGCAGCAGTGATCCAACCGTGGTACAACAACCTGACCTGTCCACTTCCACCAAGACAGTCGTTGATCTTAACGGCGGTGACGCCGATCCTGGCGATACATTGCGTTACACTATTACATTAATCGAAAGCGATGGAGCTACTGCAACCAGTATCAGTGTTACGGATAACTTACCGGTGAACACCACTGGCCTCAGCGTTGTGTCATACCCAGCCGGGGCCACGGATAATTCAACCGGCGTATTAGTCGACATATCCAACATCACCATAGCAGCAGGCGGCTCTGACACCGTTGTGTTTGATGTAACCGTGAGTGGCAGTGCCAACCCGGGTGATACCATCGATAATACCGCGACTATTAATAACCCGGGCGGACCAGGCGCGGCCCCTGCCGCACCAACCGTCATTGTATCGGCATCGTCGATCGCCGCAAGTGGAAACAAACCGTTATACCTGTACAACAACTTGAACCTGTCTCGAGTTACTCCGACAACCGCCCAGGCACAAGTCCTGATAAATAGCGGAAATCCGGACCCGACAGCCACGTGGACGCTTAATCCAAACCTGCAAAGTAATTTGCAGATAGATAACAGCAGCGGTTTTGTTACAGTCAATCTCTGGTTGCTGGAAAGCGGTATTGGTTCTGACCGAAGTTTCACTCTGACGCTGGCTGGCTCGGCATCAGGCACCATCGGGTCGCTTGCCATCAATAACCTGGCGCTTACTACCGCACCGGCACTCTACACGTTCAACATACCCATAACCGGCGCAACCAGCCTGGTCGCCGGCGAAGCCATTACACTGTCTTTAACCAATAGATCAAATGGTATTGGCCGATTTGTTCACGTCACTCCATCGAATGGAGGTAGCAATCACTCGTATGTGAATTTACCCTCAAACACGGTGATTAATGTCGACAGCGTGCAATTTTATGATGCCGCCTATCCCGGTGGATCACCCGTCACTGCGACGGCACCGGGGCCAACGGTATATGTCAGGGCTGTTATCAGCGATCCGTTTGGCAGCTTCGATATCACTTCATCCTATCTGACTTTACTGGATCCTGTCAGCACACCGGTAGTCAATAACGTTGCCATGAGTCAGGTAGCCGATTCAGGTGTCGCCACCAAAACTTATGAGCATGCTTACACCATACCGGCCAACGGACTTAGTGGCAGCTGGACAGCACAGATAACTGCAAACGAAGGCAGTGAAGGAACCGTCTTTCATCAACGAAATGCATCCCTGCTGGTCAGCGCGGCAACACTCACCGTAATCAAGTCGGTGCAGACCTTTGCGGACCCACTAAATGGCACGACCAATCCCTATAACATTCCCGGCGCGCAAATGCTTTACAGCATCCAGGTTACCAACAGCGGTTTAGGCAGTACCGATACCGATACAGTAATTATCAATGATGCGATTCCTGCCAATACCGCGTTGCAAGTGACCGATCTTGGTGGTGCAGGATCCGGGCCGGTGCTGTTTATCGACGGCAGCCCGGTCAGTGGTTTGACTTACACATTCACAGCCTTGGGCAACCTGGCGGACGATCTAGAATTCTCTACAGATGGCGTGGTCTGGACTTATGCGCCGACAGCCGATGCCAACGGCGTGGATACCAATGTCAAATACATACGCGTTAATCCCAAGAGCGCGATGCTGGGAAATGGCGGTGGCGGCGATCCGAACTTCCTGCTTCGTTTTATTGTAGTTGTGCAATAAGCCTGCATTATTAGCAGCAGACTTATACATACTGCCGCTCCTCCTTTACTTCCACATGCAATGGCTGGGGAGTTCTACTTCATCATAAGCAACACCCCTGTACTTGACAGAAAGTGGTTTTTCTTCATGTGGGGCTAAGCGTGCACAGCTTTCGAAGCTTATTCAAATATACGCTGCCACCAACGTCTGCGATTGGCTGGTGGATACAGGGCCTGTTCAAGCTCTATCGGGGGGATTCTTGATAATATCCAGCCGGGCAATGGCGGTTTTTCGCTGTATCCGCATGATACACCCAGGTTGTTTGGATCAAATATTTTTATGTAGGAAGGGTTGTCCTTGTCATCGGTATAAACAATACCGCAATAATCTTCTTCGTGTTCCTCGCGCAGCAAGCTGTCAATCTCGTCGATAAATTCAACCAGCTTTTTGCTGTCAACCGGAGACTCGGGCGGGGTATCACCGACGTGATAGATGTACCATTTATTATCCACCTTTAATTTGAGCTTTTCCCAAAAGTCATCCAGGTGATGCCAGCGCATCAGCGAGGTAAACCTGCCCTTGAAAGCATCAAGATAATTTTGCTGTAATGACGTTTCCATAGCAGGCCTCTGGTTTCACTTCATGATGATTAGCTTTGGCTCAAGGCAAGACTATTGACCCAGCTCTTCAGGTCACCGACGCTTCGGTTAAGATATGCACCATCCTTGAAAGCACAGGCCATCAACGCAATACCCTGCATGCGTGACAGCAGGTCCATCGCTTTATCGTTGGCATCGACCAGACCGATTTCCTCAAACTGCCTGCTCATCCAGTCCCGAAGCAGCACGAAAACCTCGCGTGATTTGGACTGTAAGGCTTCAGTGTCTTTAGCGAGCTCGACACATAAAGAGCCAATCGGGCAGCCCGTATTGACTACGGAGTCTTCGCTACCGGCCATGATGTCAATAAATGCATGCAGGCGTTCCCCAGGATTATCGGTGGCATTATCGCAACTCGCCAGTGCTTCCTGGTATTGCTTGACGCGCGTTTCAACAACGGCGGCAAGAATATCGTCCTTGGTTTTGAAGTAATAATAAAAGTTGCCGCGAGGGATTCCGGTGATATCAGCGATATCACTGAACGATGTCTGGTTGTAACCGTGCTTGTAGAACAGCTGATCAGCTGCCTCGATGATTCGCATACGGTTATTCTCGCCTTTGGTTCCCATGGGGCCTCATATTTACGGTAAATTACAGCGCTGGAACTATTAATCCTGAAATACTAGACGGTCGTATGACTAATGTAAACCCTGCAATTGCCGGCAACTTGATGATAATTCACAGGTCGCTCAATAACATCAATAATAACAATCACTTGATAAAATATAACTATTCTGGGATATAGCCGGGAAAATCTGTTGAAGGCACTCGAAGTTAACAATCTGCACAAAACCTATCGTAATGGTTTCCAGGCACTGTCCGGCGTCAGTCTCGAAGTCAAACACGGAGACTTCTATGCACTGCTGGGCCCAAACGGCGCTGGCAAATCAACCATTATCGGAATTATCTGCTCATTGATTAACAAGACTTCAGGCCAGGTAAGGGTTTATGGCGTTGATCTCGATCAGAACCCGGCGGATGCAAGAATGCATATCGGCCTGGTCCCGCAGGAGTTCAACTTCAACATATTTGAGCCAGTTGGCGAAATCCTGCTGAACCAGGCGGGCTACTACGGCATCCCGAGAAAAATTGCCCGTCAGAGAGCGGAAATATATTTGAAGAAGCTGGAGCTCTGGGACCGTCGCTACGACATGGCCAAGGAATTATCCGGTGGCATGAAACGCCGACTGATGATCGCTCGAGCACTGGTGCATGAACCCAGGCTGCTCATCCTTGACGAGCCTACCGCGGGTGTCGATATTGAAATCAGGTACTCGATGTGGAATTTTATGCGTGAGCTTAACGCCGCTGGCACCACCATCATTTTGACCACACACTACCTTGAAGAAGCAGAAAGCCTGTGCAATAACATCGCAATCATCGATAAAGGCGTCACCATCGAACAGACAGATATGCGTTCATTACTGGACCGCTTGAACCTGGAAACCTTCGTGCTTTATCTCGACCAGGAAATCAATCAACTGCCGGACTGTGGCGACTACCATGTACGACTGCTTGATAAAAGCACGATGGAAGTAGACATTCACAAGGGCCATGACCTTAACGGTCTCTTTGCAAGACTTTCCGAGTGCAATATCAAGGTCGTCAGCATGCGCAATAAAAGCAACCGCCTGGAACAGCTTTTTATGTCGATGCTCAACACGAATGGCAAAAACTTATGATATATCTTCCTCCTGCCGCTGGTGCCGGAAGCAACACCACAAGAGATCCAAGATGAAACTCAATGCTCAATACCACGCATTCAAAACCATCACTATCAAGGAATTCCTCAGATTCATCCGCATCTGGCTTCAGACCGTAGTACCACCGGCAATTACCATAGCGCTGTATTTCATTATTTTTGGAGAACTGATCGGGTCCCAGATCGGAGACATCGACGGCTTCTCATACATTGACTACATCGTGCCAGGTCTGATTCTTATGTCTGTTATCACTAATTCCTACGCGAACTGTGTTTCCTCCTTTTTCAGTTCCAAGTTCCATCGCAGCGTGGAAGAAATGATGATTTCGCCATTACCGAACTACATCATGGTGGCAGGCTTTGTTACAGGCGGAATGTTGCGCGGCATCGTCGTTGGAATTGCAGTAACGCTCGTTTCCATGTTCTTTACCCACATAGAGATCCACAGTTACGCCGTGACCATCGCGGTATTCGTCCTTACATCAGTACTGTTTGCGCTGGCCGGCTTCATCAATGCCGTATATGCAAAGTCATTTGACGACATCAGCATCATCCCTACGTTTATCCTGACACCACTCACCTATCTTGGCGGAATATTTTATTCCATTAACATGCTGCCGGAATTCTGGCAAAACGTTTCCCTGGTGAATCCGATCCTCTACATGATCAACGCGTTTCGTTACGGGCTATTGGGCGTGACAGATATTGAACTGACAACAGCGTTTATCATTATCATACTGTTTATCATCGGACTGTTCATATTTGCATTGCAGCTCTTGAACAAAGGTATTGGCATGAAACCCTGATCGCATGTAAACAGACAAAGGATCGTATATGGGTCGAAACAAATCTTCATATTAGCCGCAAAACACGCGAACAACGCAAATGAATATTCAGTATTAAAATCAAATGTTTGCTACATTCGCGACTTTTGCGTTCTTTGCGGCCAACTATTACTGAGTGAAATTTACGTTCATTTGCAGAAAATATTAACTGCAAATCACTACATATTAACGGGGCTTAGGCTCAGGTATTCTCAGTCAGCACTGAAACATTACGCTGCAAGGCTGCAAAGCCGCCAAACAGCAATGCAGAAAATACGATATTACCCAGCAGACTGTTCTGGAAGAACGGTATCGCTGCGACATAGGCCTGCAGCAAACCGTCGATGGTCATCGGATACAGGCCGGAAGTGAACCAGGCACCAAAGTTGCTGATGATAAAAAACAGCACGGAAGAACCGAAAACAGCGAGAGCGATGCGCCCAATGTTCATGTTTTTTCTTATCCAGAAACCGATGACGACAGTCAACGCAAAGCCGGCATAAACATAGACCATGGTGTCATGCAGGCCGAGGATGAAATCACTGAGCAACAGCGCGAGAAAGGGAACGAGAAAGGCGACGCGCTTATCAGAAAAATAGGCCCCGCCAAATAAAGCCATCGCAGCGAGCGGCGATACGTTTGGGGGATGCGGCAGTAGCCTGAACATCGCAATAGTGAATATGATCAGGGACAGGGTAATTAATCGTGTATTCATAGCAATCTCGATGCCGCGTTATTTGGTGGTGAAATTCTAACATAACAGTAATCTGAGTGGCGTCTTTTGCCTATTGGCTTGCAACTGCTACAGGACTATCATGTAATGAACCATTGTCATTTGATCCAGACAAGAACAACCAAAAGGAACTCTGATGAAAGCATCTGACCTGTTTGTGCAATGCCTGGAAACAGAGGGAATCGACTATATCTTCGGTGTTCCAGGTGAAGAAAACGCCGACTTCATGTTGTCGCTGGAGAAATCCGACAAAATCAAATTCATCCTGTGCCGGCATGAACAGGGCGCCGCCTTCATGGCAGAGATCTACGGCCGCCTCACGGGTCATACAGCCGGCTGCCTGGGAACGCTGGGTCCGGGTGCGACCAACCTGATCACAGGTGTTGCAGACTCCAACATGGACCGCGCACCTATGCTCGTACTCACCGGCCAGGGATCGACAGAACGCCTGCACAAGGAATCACACCAGATTATGGATGTCGTCCAGATGTTTGAGCCGGTGACGAAATGGGCAACGACCGTTTTGCATGAGAACAATATTCCCGAAATCGTGCGCAAGGCCATCCGCCTTGCCCGCACCGAAAAACCTGGCGCGGTACTGATCGAACTGCCTGAAGATATCGCCAGCAAGGATGCTTCAGCCAAGCCAATGCAACCACAGCGCTTCAGGCGCCCGGTCCCTGACGACAAGATTGTCGATGCCGCTTTCGATATCCTGAAAAGTGCCAAACGCCCGCTCATTCTGGCCGGTAATGGCTGCATTCGCAAACGCGCCAGTAAACAGTTGCGTGAATTCTGTGAAAAGACCGGTATCGGCGTGATCAGCACATTCATGGCAAAAGGCTGCGTCGATATGGATGCAGACTACTGTCTGTACACGATCGGCCTTCAGGCCAAGGACGTGGTTGCGTGCGCCATGGATGCTGCTGATGTTGTACTTGCGCTGGGTTATGACATGGTGGAGTACCACCCGCACCTGTGGAACGCACAGGGTAACAAACACATCATCCATGCAGACTTTCTTCCCGCCGAGATCGATGAAGACTATCACCCGGAAACAGAGATTGTCGGCGACCTCGCACATGCCCTGTGGATGCTCAACCAGCGGGTCGATGCCAGTGGCTTACTCGGTTTTGACCTCTCCCAGCAGGCCGCAACGCGCCGTGATATGAGTGCCGAATTGAAATGTACAAGGATGACGACACCCGGGGTTTGATCAAGCCACAAAAGGTTTTATGGGATGTACGCCAGGCTGATGGGTCGTGAGGATGTTCTGCTTTCTGATGTCGGTGCGCATAAAATGTGGATCGCGAGACAGTATCAATGCCACGAACCCAATACCTGCCTGATACCGAACGGCTTCTGCTCGATGGGTTCCGCCCTGCCCGGTGCTATCGCAGCCGATATCGTGTTACCACAGCGTCGCGTTATCGCGATCTGCGGTGACGCCGGATTCCTGATGAATGTACAGGAGATGGAGACGGCGCGTCGCCTGAACTCAAATATCGTGGCCATGGTTTGGGAAGACAAAGAATACGGTCTGATCGCATGGAAACAGCAAACACAGTTCGGCACCCACACCGACCTCAGCTTCAATAACCCGGACTGGCTCAAGCTGGCCGATGCATTTGGCTGGCATGGACACTTTGTTAAGAACAGCAAAGACCTGGCTTCGGTTCTGGAACAGGCATTTAACGAACCAGGGCCAAGCCTGATCGTCGTGCCGATTGATTATCGCGAAAATATGAAACTGACTGAGCGGCTAGGCGATATCGTATGTCCTATTTAAAACAGGGGCGAGGGATGAGTGGCGAGGAACGAGTGAAATCAACAAGGAGTCCTCAGGTTTTTTACAAGAAAATCCTCTGTGCACTCTGTGCCTCTGTGGTAAATAATTTATTTAATGGTGAAGAATAATGACTGATCACTTCTCTCTTATGGTTCCCGGCGCCACGGCTGATGGAAGAATTGAAGTATTTGCACCCTATGATTGTTCTTTGATAGCAACGGTCGACACGGGTGGCAGTGATGCGGTCGATACGGCATTGCAGACTGCGGATGCACTCTATCGCGATAAAAAGAACTGGCTGACTGCCGAGCAGCGCATCAAGGTTCTGGCCAGGACTGCTGACATCATGCAGGCACGTTTTGATGAGCTTGCAGTTGAAGCCGCGCGTGAAGGCGGTAAACCACTGGTTGATTCAAAGATTGAAGTCACCCGCGCGATAGATGGCATTAAAAACTGCATCGAAGTGCTGCGCACTGAACACGGCAAAGAGATTCCGATGCAGAAAAATGCAGCATCGATGAACCGGCTTGCATTTACCACGCACGAACCGATTGGTGTTGTTGTCGCTGTGAGCGCATTCAATCATCCGCTCAATCTCGCCGTACACCAGATAGGCCCAGCGATAGCAGCAGGATGCCCGGTAATCATCAAACCGGCGGGTGATACGCCATTATCATGCTTTCGCCTGATCAGCATCTTGCGCGAAGCCGGCCTGCCCGATGGCTGGTGCCAGGGCATGTTGACATCGAGTCTTGATGTTGCAGCACAACTGGTGACGGATAAACGTGTAGGCTTTTTCAGCTTCATAGGCAGCGCCGGTGTAGGCTGGATGCTGCGGTCAAAACTCGCGCCCGGAACGCGCTGTGCGCTCGAGCATGGTGGTGTGGCACCAGTCATCGTTGCAGAAGACGCTGATCTTGATGATGCAATCCCGCTGCTGGCGAAAGCCGGCTTCTATCATGCAGGCCAGGTCTGTGTATCAGTACAACGCGTTTATGCGCATGCATCGATTGCACGCCAGCTTGCTGAAGGTATCGCTGAAGCCGGTAATAAAATGAAAATCGGTGACCCCACCTTGCCGGATACCGATATCGGCCCACTCATCAGGCAAGCAGAAACTGATCGCATCGATGAATGGGTGCAGGATGCAGTCAACAAGGGCGCGGAACTCATCAGTGGTGGCGATAAATTGAGTGACAGCACATACGAAGCAACCGTGCTGTTTAACGCACCCGACGATGCAGTGATTTCATGCAATGAAGTATTTGGACCTGTTATCCAGGTTTACTCATATGACGATATCGACGATGCCATCAACCGCGCCAATTCCCTTGACGTTTCATTTCAGGCCGCCGTGTTCTCAAAAAACATAGACACCTGCATGTATGCCTTCAAACATCTAAACGGATCGGCAATCATGGTCAATGATCATACGGCATTCCGTGTTGACTGGATGCCATTTGCCGGGCTTAAACATTCGGGTCATGGTGTTGGCGGTATTCCACATACCTTCAAAGACATGCAGATAGAGAAAATGATGGTGATACGGTCACCATCGTTATAGTTATCGGAACAACAATCGCCTCTAGCCTTAAATAAATAACTGCCGGTTATCATTGCCTGCTTCCGCTCAACAACGGACATTCTGCACAAATAAAACGCCCCCCGAGGGAGCCGCATTTGATTATCATTTATACAGCTACGCTCTCTTGATTCGAGCGAGACCCATCAACCCAATAAGACCAGAACCGAATAACCACACAGCAGCGGGTACAGGCACCACTGCGGTAAACACTCGAAATCCATCTATATTACCGTCAGTTAGGCCACCTGGAATTTCAAGTGAATCTATAACCAATGTGGTTGTGCCGAGATTAACAAAGATATCATCTTCAGGACTCCCTAGTCCTCTAGCGTCAGGGTCGTCACCAGTTGGATAAAGACCAAGAGAATCGGACAAACCAAAATAAGAGTCAGATGTACCAGCACTATCCGCACTTAGATCCTGATTTAAATAAGCGGTTGTTGTGACAACACCCAGGATGATCCCGTCAAAGGTTATTGTGCCACCATTAACAAAACCACTTGGTGATTCTGGATCGAATTGAACATAGTGGCTGTTTACCAGAGTACCAGCAGCGATTGTTCCAAAATCCAATGATTGGGAACTTACAAATTCTACTTCCTGTTGTTCGTCAAACACGAAAATATTTGTATCTGAAGGGGGCGGGTATGGAGATGATTCAAATACAACCGTACCAGTCGTACTGCTCACCGCACCTAACGCTGGGTTCATAAAAACCAGCGCTACGCTTAATATGCACAGAAGTGGTTTTAATTTCATATCTTTCTCCCTCTCTAATGCATTTAGTCATATTGACTTCAAATAAACACGCAAAATTCATGCAATAATGACTATCTCTTGTGAATACAATTACTTAGATATGAACTTAATTTAATTATAATTAAAAAGTGTAAAGTTACCCAGACAGGATTCAGTATTCTTTACATTTAACTGAATGTCGGACTCGGGTCGTCAGCCACCTCTCAAACAGGTTTTACTCAGAAATCCACCAACAGGCAGCTTGCGGCCAATAGCTGACGTACAGCACGAATAAAAACGGCTCCCGAAGAAGCCGCGTTTGATTAACATTTAATCGTTATGCTTTCTTTCGTCTGGCAATACCGATTAAACCTATAAGACCAGAACCGAACAACCAGACGGAGGCCGGGATCGGGATAACCGTCGTCGAAATCGCTGCGATCGCGTCGATGTCCGCACCCACCGTTTCGCCGTCGATCTCGCCCTCGTTCGGATCGTCAGTCAGACGCACGAAGCTGAACATGTCGGTAGGACCGAAACCGAAAGCGTCGATATCCACGCCTTTGGTGCTTCCGGTAACCATGCCGACATCAAACCAAATATTTCCGTCCATACTGATCTCGACGAACGTGTCTTCGATATCGGGGCCGATCTCGTAAATCCACAGGTCATCTGCCGTATCGCCGCTGCCGGTCAATCGGTTGTCAACGAACTCAACCGTCAGGCTGCCACCCACGCCGAGGGACGCGAAGTTGCAGTTCTCCTGATTTTGATTCTGGAGGCACTGAAACGCAGTCTGTACAGTCACGTCCGGAATCCCGAGCGTGTTCTGTGGGCCAAGAAAGGCATCGAACGGGACATCGGCCCCCAAGTCCGTATCGAAGACGATGCCCGGCTCGAAACTCGTCACCGCGTCGGCAAACGACACCTCACCGTTGGGCAAATCAGGGCCGGGGCCTGAAATGTTCGGGAAAGTCGTGGCATTTGCCGAGCAGGCCAGGAATGCACAACACGTGCCGACAACCGGTGCGACAATAGGTCTTTTCATTGGATATACCCCCTGCATCATAAAGTAGTGAGCATCAGCAAAGGGCCAGCAGCGTGAAGAATCGATTTAAAAGCCATTTCCTTTGCTTTGGTTATCTAATGCATCATTGCGACATAACGTTGATGAAATATTTTTCACCAACAGTTTAACCATAATGAAATGGGAATGAATGTCAACGATATATCAGAACATCAGTATTTGATTAATTTGTTACGCGCATATGTGGACAGTATGCAAAATTCAGGAATTAATGCTGGATACATCATGATTTCTTTACAGTTGAGCGAACGGCTACTTCGGGTCCAGACTGTGTGAAAACCCAAATTATTTTTAGTTTTTGAAAGGGCGTCCCTAAATACACATGATTTTATGTGAAATTAACACGACGAGTCCCACTTAACGGTCGCTATTAGGCGCATAACAATAGTCATTTACCACTTTTGAATATCGCAAATAGTTTTCACACAGCCTGGGTCGTCAGCCGCCACCCAGGCTGAGATTTTGCTCAAAACCTACCAACAGGCAGCTTGCGGCCAATAACCGACTGTCAGCACAAATAAAAACAGCTCCCGAAGGAGCTGCTATTGAATAATATTTAATCGTTATGCTTTCTTTCGTCTAGCAATACCTATACCTAATAAGCCAAAGCTTAATAATGCTAGTACAGTAGGTTCAGGGACGGCTACGCTGTTGTATGTCAAGTTGTCTAGCGCGACGTCATTGCCACCCACACCCGATGCAATGACATAGGCGATATTAGCTGATGCAGATGAAATGGTGGCGGTTTCCGCCATGGTTCTACAGCATGAATTAATAGTACTGTAGAACCTTAACGGGAACGTCCCTCGTGTGGACGAATGTCTGGATGAAGTCGTAACAGTCTGCTGCGTTTTAAAGCGCGCCCAAAAGCGAGGCTCTCCATTCTGCCTGACATATGCGTGCAGCGTGTTCGTAACTTGAACCGACTGC
>CAWEEC010000037.1:0-12910 GCA_963807785.1 uncultured Gammaproteobacteria bacterium
ATCCACCTTCGCAATGACACCTTCAGCCTGAGTCATCTGCTGACTTGATGCCTTGCCGGAGGGTTCTTCATTACTGCAACTTGCCAGTGATAAAGATATAAACAAGATGGATAATAATTTAGAAATAAACTGATGCTGCATAATATAATTTCCTGACAAATTTGGCCTAACAAAATTTGGCTTGTGTTATTCGTTTAAGTACAAAGGATTACATAAAAGCCGAAAAGGTTCCATAGCAATTTTGATATGACAAAAAAAGGGAGGGAAAGTAACCTTTCCCTCCTTTCTTTAAGTTACATCATCGACAGGGATTTCCCCCCGCGTTTTACCAGCCGCAGGTATTGCCGGCATAAGTCGTAGAGATGTATTCCCAGACTGATTCAGAAGCACGGCCCTCGATCAGATGGTTTCTCCATTTTTCCGAACAACCTCTGCGTTCCAGTGTCCGCGTACGGTCGCCATGACAGCTACTACATACCGTATTCTCTGGAGATTCAACCGCAGGGTCACCAGCAATATGTCCAAGCTGCAACAGTTCCACTTTGTCCATCATCTCACGAGAACTGCGGCCTTTGAATGCATGTTCTGTCCATGTCTTATTAGTGGAAGATATATCAACGCTGTTATCCGTATGACAGTTCAGACAGTAATCAACCCGAGGATCCGCATTCTCAGTAAAGGTATGCATCCAGGCAACAGCCGCATCGTAGTCTTCCTTAATTGGCTGGCCATTATATTCCAGACCATCCTCGATATGGCTAGGAACGCCAACACCATTGACCTCATGACAGGTACCACACTTGAGCGGGCCATGCGAACCATCATGGTTCAGTGCTGCAGCCTGCGCATAAGACGTGGTATCGATCAACGGAGTCACCGGATACAGACCATGGATAGACTCGTGACAACCCTGACAGCTGATGTTCTGATGACCTTTCGAGTAACGCATCAGGCTCGCTTTACGTGGATAGTTGAATGGAGGGTAAGCATTGATATTACCACTCTGCTCAACAAACGGTGCCTGGTGACAGTCCGCACAGTGCGGCTCGCCGGCTGATAACCAGTGGTCACGACCATCGGTAGCCGCTGAGAACGGTACAGGTACGGCCACTGAACCGGATGGCAGGGTAGCCTGCGCCGCTGCAACACAGTCCGGCGTGGTACAGAAGTCCATCGCATTGACACTGAAGTCACCATCGCCGTCCACTGATCCACATATATAGAAAGCAGGTCCACCCTCAGCGCTGCAGTCAATCAGACCGCTGCCACCGCCTGTTGTACAGGCCGCTGCACTGTTGACGTTCACTTCGACCGTTGCTACTGCGCCATCATGAGCAGGATCAATAGCCCCGCCAAAGTAACCGGCAACATAATTACACAGACCAGGATCGGTATCCCAGATCGCATAACTGTAGTCGACCGCATCACTCTCCTTCGGATCCAGCCATAGCTCGGCCTGTGCCAGGTCGACACCAGGCAGCTCATTAACAATTGCCTGCAAACTACCTAATGCACGGATATTCACTGCATCTGTCACACCATCTGCCTCCTTACCCGGCACACCACGAACCAGGTCTTCCATATTTTCAGCCTTCCAGATCTCCTGACCCAGCTGGTTGTGACAGTTAGTACACCAGATGCCGTTACCGTCACTGGCAACATTATCCGCCAGGTACTGGCCGACCGCATTCAGGTACTCAGGGGTCTCCGCACCATCGCTGTCTTTACCTGGGTTAGAGTGTACATCGCGACCGACGAAACAGCCGCCGTTAGCCCCTCGGTTATCACTGTTCGCGTACCTGTTGGTACCCGCTAAGGTAATCGGATAACCACTCATATCACCGTCTGAACGATGAGCAGGGTGACAACCCTGGCAACCGCCATCACGGCCCAGTGAATCGGCAAAGGCGATAATGCCCAGCTCACCATCGGCATTCGGCATGTTGATACCGCGATGGTTATTATGGATCGCTTCGGTGATCGGTTTGATCAGGGTACCTGCCGTACATGGCTCGGTACCCATTTCATTGCCGGGGCCGCATTCAGCTGATTTAACCGCTGCAATCACGTTGTCCGCATGGCAACGCTGACAGATCACAGACTCATGACCCAGGCGCGTGTTCTGTGCCAGTTCATTACCAACCGGATCAGCGCCAGGATAATTCGCCGCAAAGCTGGTGCCGTGCTGGATATCATGGCCGTTCAGCATACTGATCGCCGCACTCTTCAGACGGGAATACCAGTCTGAATCACCTGCGAACGTATCGATGTTATAATACGCATTCCAGTAGTTATATTCCTGCTCTACCAGTGCGTACTGTGCGGCATCGCCATTCGGGCTGTTAACCACAGTCAACTGAATACCATTATCTGGATCACCATCCTCATCCACTACACCTGCATTTTCAGATGCGGGGATGGTGACATATGAACCATCAGCAGGATTCGAGTGACAACGCTCACAGTTCGGGATATCAATCGGCGCGGTACCGAAACCGATTACCGGATCACCATTACTGTCTAACGTTGCTGCACCTGCACCACTTGGCGCATTTGGATCGTAGTCATACATCTGGGCTTTCATGGCCACATAAGGACGCACTGAATCTTCATTCAATAATCCAGGGTCGCCAAAGAAATCCACACTGTCTTCAAACGGTGTCAGCGGCAGACCTAACGCTTCCCAGATATCAGGCGAAGTCAGCATGATCGGCAGGTTCTCAAGTACCTTCATCTGTGTATAGACAACGGTGCCTTTATCACCAGAGAAGGTCAGCACGTTGCCGTTAGAGAAACCGCCACAATCATTGGTCACCGTGTTGCCATTTTCATCCGTAGTAACCGGACCCAGCGGATGGAATGCAGGACCGCAATCGGTCGGATACGCGACAGTCGGGAATGGACCGGGCTGCCCTGCTACACCAAGACGGATCTTGTTAGCTTCTGTACTGTTGACATCACAAACACCATTACCAGGGCCCGCTCCGGTATCACAATCGGCGTCTACCGAGCACCTATTGCCTACACTGCCACCAGGTGCCGAACAGGCGAACTCCCCTTCAAGACCATTGTAGAAATACAGGTGATTCCATATAGCGTTCTGGTAGTTGTCAGTAGGATCAGTTAAGTCTCCATCACCCTGAAGCACAGCTTGAGAACCATTGTAATCGCCGTACTGCATAGCGCCGTTAACCACTGCCGCAGAATCAAACACGGTATTCCATGCCAGCAGCGAATTACCCTCTGCCGCACTGATTAACAGGCTGCTCTGCGCTTTGCCTCGACCATCGTTACGTGGCTGCGCTTCATGCCAGTATTTCAGTACGTATTTCTTGAAGTTGCCGCTGTTATCCAGCTCCAGATCACGAACCACGGTTTCACGACCCAGTGCATCCAGACCTTCGCGTGGATCACCTGCCATCAGCCTTGCATAGTCACTGCTATGATTCGGATCAATGGTATTAGGTTTAACCACCTGTGCCAGGATAGAGTTGTAGGCTGGCAGAACACAGCAGTAAGCAAACTCGAAACCGGTACAGTGCATACCCAGCTCATAGTTCATCATGATCTTGAAGTCTGTCTGGGCAGCAAAACCAGGATCGATTGGCGGCAGATTAAGTTCAGTGTTGTCGTTGGCGTCTGAGCAGCCGGGATCCGCTGGAAAGTCGATCAGGCCATCGCCATCGTTGTCAATGCCATCGCTGCACTGAGAGACTGATGGTACATCGGTTACAGTAATCGTTACTGTTGCTGTATCTGTAAACTCACCATCAGACACTTCATAGGTAAAGGTGTCATCACCTTCAAAACCACCATTAGAGGTATAAGTAAACGAACCATCTGTATTCAGGATCAGATTACCATTAGATACATCGCTTATCAGATTTGAGACTTCAAGCGGATCAAGCAATCCATCATCTTGATCGTTATCCAGCACACCCGGTGCAGCCACATTCAATGTTACAGCTGTCGTTGCATTGTAGGCATCATCGTTAGCCGTCGGAGGAGTATTATCGCCACCAGGGTTCACCGTGACCGTTACCGTGTCCGTGCATGTTCCATCTTTTGAAGCCGTTCCGGTCAGCACCGCATCATATGAACCCGCAATTGCATAAGACACAACGACATTGGAGCAGTCATCTAAGGTAAAATCGGGTACCCCACCATCAAATGTCCAGTCGCAGCTCTTTTTTCCCTTACCGGTAACGCTGCCTGTAAATACAACCGACTGCCCTTCATCAATTGTCGCGTTAGCGGGATTAGTAGTAATACTACAAGTGGCAGCTGCCTGAACTGCGCCAGTTGTGATCACCAGCATAAAACCGGTACACATAGCCATAAAGGCTGTTTTTTTCAAGAACTGTTTCGGTAGACCTGTAAACATGTCCCATCCTCCTAAGGTTTTTGTTTCATTTTTTGCCGGGAACAGTCCTTGAATGAATCTTCTATTGAACACGACATTGTTATTTTTTACGGCCACAGCAAGGCACGATTAATTCAATAATGCATATAACATGCCAAAATTCGGAATGACTCTAAGACGCTGTTTACACTAATCGTTAAGAATATCAGTAGATTATTATTCATTTATAGACATGACTGATTGTGTCATCTGACCATGACAGAGTGACATTATGACTGCCATAAATGCCATGCTGAAGATTAAATTAATCACAAGAACTTAGCAAAGGTGAGATGATTTAAGACTGTTTTTATTTATGCTAGTGGACTGACGCTTATGCAGGGTGTTCGTTAATGAGCCTGTCGTCCGGTTAGTTAAAAAGCCGTTGTCTACAGGGTTTTTAAAAATAGATTTCCACTCAACAACACACTAACCCGTTAATTCAGCATAAGTCTCTTTAAAAGCGGCTATCGCTTTATCCAGATCCTGTTTAGTGTGCGCTGCAGATATCTGGGTACGGATTCTTGCTTTGCCTTTTGGCACCACCGGAAAGAAAAAACCAATCGCATAAATGCCACGTTCGAGTAACTTTTGCGACATCTTCTGCGCCAGTTGCGCATCACCTAACATCACTGGCACGATCGGGTGCTCCCCCGCAGCCACGGCAAACCCCGCCGCCCGCATTCCCTTTCTGAAATAACGTGTATTGTCTTCGAGATGATCACGCAGCTCTGTTGAACTTGTCAGCATGTCTAACACTTTAATGCTGGCGGCACAGATCGCCGGCGCCACCGTATTAGAAAATAGATAAGGTCGAGAGCGCTGGCGTAACATGTCGATGATCTCTTGTCGCCCAGAGGTGTAACCACCCGACGCACCGCCCAGGGCTTTACCGAAGGTGCCGGTAATAATATCGACTCGATCCATGACACCACAGTACTCGTGGATGCCGCGACCAGTTTTACCCATGAAACCA
The DNA here is from genome assembly GCA_963807785.1 of uncultured Gammaproteobacteria bacterium. Classification (GTDB taxonomy): domain Bacteria; phylum Pseudomonadota; class Gammaproteobacteria; order SZUA-229; family SZUA-229; genus JABDQW01. The sequence goes on from CAWEEC010000037.1 coordinate 5,379, forward strand.
ACCGCGTGGCAGTCATCATGATGCACCATGGCATCATATTCATCGGCCAGGTCACAGATCTTGTCGAGTTGCGCGATGCTGCCGTCCATCGAAAACACCCCATCGGTTGTAATTAGTATGCGACGAGCACCGGCCGCTTTGGCTTCTTTTAAACGGGCTTCGAGATCAGCCATGTCATTATTCTTATAACGGTAACGTGCGGCTTTACATAAACGCACGCCATCGATGATCGAAGCATGATTCAACTCGTCAGAGATCACTGCATCTTCATTATTCAAGATGGTTTCAAACAGTCCAGTGTTCGCATCAAAACAAGCTGCATATAAGATGGTATCTTCCATACCAAGAAAGTTCGCTACCTTATCTTCCAGAGTTTTATGGATGCTCTGCGTGCCACAGATAAATCGTACTGACGAGAGACCAAATCCCCATTGATCATAACTGTCTTTTGCTGCCTGTATAACCTCAGGATTATTCGCCAGTCCCAGGTAATTATTGGCGCACATATTGATCACCTCACTGCCATCAGCAAGGGTAATATCATTAGTCTGCGGTGACGCGATAATACGTTCCGTCTTCCATAGACCGGCGGCTTTTATTTCAGCAAGATCTTTCGCCAGACTTTTTTTTGCACTTTTAAAACTCATGATTAACTCTATTTTATTTATGTGTGCGCGAACTCATTCGCAGCTATAAAAAACTTTTTCTTTATTTACTATTTTTCACTTTTCATTATTCATTTTAAATTGTTACTTTAATCGTCCAGCCAGTTGAGAATAACTTTTCCCGACTGTCCCGAACACATCACATCAAAACCTTTCTGGAAATCGGTATAGTGAAAATGGTGAGTGATGATTTTTTCCAGCGGGATACCGCTCTGTACCATCATCGTCCCTTTGTACCAGGTTTCAAAAATTTCGCGGCCATAGATACCTTTTATGAACAGACCTTTAAAGACCACCTGGTTCCAGTCGATGCCGGTGCCATCGGGCATGATGGCAAGCATAGCGATGCTGCCGCCATTGATCATCAGACTCAGCATGGATTTAAAGGCATGCGGTGAACCGGACATCTCCAGACCGACATCAAAACCTTCAAAGATACCCAGCTCATTCATAAACTCGCGGCTGATAGGGCCGTCATTAACATTTAATGGAATGGCTTTGGGTACGATTTTTTTCACCAGGTCGAGGCGGTACTGGTTGAGGTCGGTGATCACGATATTACGCGCACCACAGTGTGCTGCAACCATCGCTGCCATGATACCGATCGGACCGGCGCCGGTAATCAATACATCTTCACCGACCATGTTAAAAGACAGCGCGGTATGCACCGCGTTACCGAAGGGATCAAAACAGGCTAAAAGATCAGTCGACATGGCACGGCTTGGCTTATAAACATTTTTTGCAGGAATACTTAAGTACTCGGCAAATGCACCGGTACGGTTCACACCGACACCGATGGTGTGCGGACAAAGATGACGCCTACCCGCTAAACAGTTGCGGCAGCGCTCACAGACAATATGCCCCTCACCGGAAACGATGTCACCGATAGACAGGCCTGTAACATTTGAACCCATCTCTGCAATCTCGCCGGCAAACTCATGACCGATGGTCATCGGTACCGGAATCGTTTTCTGCGCCCATTCATCCCAGTTATAGATGTGCACATCCGTTCCACAGATAGCCGTTTTATGGATCTTGATCAGCACGTCATTGTTGCCCACTTCCGGTATAGCAACGTCTTCCATCCACAACCCTTTCTGCGGCCGACTTTTTACCAGTGCTTTCATTTTTTTCATAAATATTATCCTTAACAACAGCCTGAAAATTTCCAGCAAGAATAACAAATAAAGTTTGCAGTGTATCCCTCATTGCTAACACCAGTGTTTTATTTTCATAAACTTTTCATAACAAACACACTTAAACCTCATGACATTATGTCACCACAAAATGTTTATACCCCATAAGTTTTAACGGCAGGATGTTAATTCTTGAGCTAGAGCAAGAAAAGATCGATTAGCAATATAACACTGTAGAAACAGTAGTTTAATCGTATATACTGAATTTGCGATCAAACAATTATTGTGGCGGTGAGATGAGTTCATTTGGTTACAGTCTGCGAATTTTATTTACTTCCATTGTATTGTTACCTGCCACAATGTTGATTGCTGCCGAAACAGAAATACCTACTGAAACTGAGATATCCACCGTAACCGAAGCAACCACCGAGACTGAAACATCCGTAACGACCGAAGCAACCAGCGAAACTAAAACTCCCGTTGAGATAAGTCCTGCAGATACGACCGAAGCAGGCATAGCGCTGTATGCTTACAAACAGGAAAATCCTTGCGAAGGCATGGCTGAAAGTGATTATTTAGGTCCTGGCATATGCACCGATTGTCACCAGGATAAAATAGAAAACATGAAGACCAACCCCCATGGTCAGTCCGTTGATCCACGTTCACCTTTCGGTCAACATGGTTGTGAAAGTTGTCACGGGCCAGGTGCCCTGCATTTTGAAAATGAAAAAGGTAACTGCATCATAAGCATGAGCGGACGTTATGGAGAATCGGTCGAACAGCTGAATAAGATTTGCCTGGACTGCCACCAGAGCGGCGGACGCATGCACTGGATATCGAGCACGCATGAAGTAGAAGACCTGACCTGTGTAAGCTGCCATTCGATCCACAAACCCAATGACGTTACCGAACGCACCTCACAAACAGAAGTGTGTTTCACATGCCACAAAAATATACGCGCACAGACTTATCGTGCATCGACACACCCGATCCGTGAAAACAAAGTGATATGCAGCGATTGCCACAACGCGCATGGCTCAGCCGGACCTTCATCCTTAAAACAATTCACAATTAACGAGAACTGTTACAGCTGTCATGCTGAAAAACGCGGTCCTTTCCTGTGGGAGCACTATCCAGCCAGCGAAGACTGCACACTCTGTCACCGCGTACATGGATCCAATCACCAGGCACTGCTGAACAAACCGGGACCGCAATTGTGCCAGCAATGTCATGCTGCTGAAAGTGGCGGCGGTGGCCGTACACACGTCAGTAATTTTTACGACTTCGATAAAACACAGGCGGGCCGCTCCCGATTTATCGTCAGCACAAATTGTGAGAATTGTCACAGCAAGGTACATGGCAGCAATCATCCATCAGGTGCCTTCTTGCAGCGATAAAGAATGAACATGTTTACTGATCATACAGCCAGAAGATTATGAAAAGAAAAACATCACTGCTGATTTTTTACCTCGCAACTTCAGGGCTTGCTGAAAACGCTGCATATGCAGAGGAAACAACACATTTAGAAACCCCTGAACCGCTAGTTCCTATGGAGCTTGTTTCCGAGCCGATCTACAATGAGATCGAACTCGGCATCGGTTATGTTTCAGACGATGCTTACAAGTTTGGCCGCTATACTGGCATGCAGACAAAAGGTCCCTTCGCCGTCGGCGATCTCAAGATAAGAGAGTTTGATGAAGACGGCCGTTTCTGGAGTCTTCGCGGCACCAACCTTGGCCTGGAATCACGTTACTTACACCTGGAAGGTGGTTTACAGGGCAGTCATAAATTTTTCCTGGAATACGATGAACTGCCTAACTATAAGAACAATACGGTAGAGACCCCCTTCCTCGGTGTCGGCAGCAATAATCTGACACTGCCTGCAGGCTTCGATATAGATACCAACCTTTACCAGAACCTGAACAGCTTCGAACTGCAGACCAGACGTAAACGCGCCAAAGTTGGTGCAATGTTTGTTCCCAAAGAGCGCTGGCAATTCGGTATCGATTACAGTCACGAAAACAAAGAGGGAGTCGACGCTACTGGCGCAGCCATTGGCAATGGCAGTAAACAGTTCGTAGGAAACACCACAGCGGCAGTGATACCGGAACCCATCGATTACAATACCGACCTGGTTAATGTAACACTGCGTTATGACGGTAATGACGGACAGATCGACCTCGCCTATCACATGTCATTATTCGACAACAATTATGATTCTCTGACCTGGCAGAACCCTCTGCCATCACCTTCAACGACAGCTCCTGCACCACCCGCTGGCAATATGGCGCTGGCACCGGATAACGAGTTTCATCAATTATCACTCACCGGGGCTTACTCGCTGCCTTACCAGAGCCGTCTTTCAGGTTTCCTATCGATGGGCGTGATGACGCAAAACCAGGAGTTTGAGCCATACACCGTCAACCCTATATTGGTCACCCAGCCAACGCCAGCTAATTCCCTGAATGGCGAAGTCTGGCTAACATCCGCACAACTGAAACTGACATCACGCCCCGCACACAAACTGCGGCTCAATGCTGAGCTACGATACAATGAACGTGATAACCAGACTGCGGTTAATAGCTATAGTTATGTTGTGATGGATTCATATGCTGGCGGCACGGTGCAGAACCGCCCTTACAGCCTTAAGGATGGACGTATCCAACTGGATGCCAATTACCGTTTTAATGCCATAACCAGTCTGCGTGGCGGTTATAAATACAATGAGATAAAACGTGACTACGCGAATACAGAACGAGAGACCACCCAGGAAAACACACTGTTCGCCAAGTGGAAGATCAAGGCACACTCGACCGTTGACCTTGCGCTTTTTGGCGAAGTAAGTAGTCGAGACGGCAGCGAATACGACCCTCTCCCCAACGAGAACCCGTTGCTGCGCAAGTACAACTTTGCTGACCGCGATCGAGCAAAAATAGGTGCCTTGATCGATTACATGGCCACCGAAAAATTATTCCTGAGTGCACGCGCAGATTACAACAAGGATGACTACACAGACACAAAGATCGGTTTGACTGAAGCCATCCAGCCGGTATTGACCGTGGATTTTTCCTATCAGGCAGGTGACAATATTACCACCTACGGTTACTACACCTACGAAAACATCCAGTCCAGTCAGAATGGGTATGATCTTTCAATAGCAACGTCAGCTACCGGCTGGCAAGCAGACTATGACGACACTATCGACACCGCTGGTATTGGTGCCAAGTTGACCGACCTCGGCAGATGGGCTGTTGGTGCAGATATCGTGTACAGTCAATCTACTGGCAAAATACAAATGAAAGATATCGTTAACCCCGGCTCAGAAGACCAGTACCCGGATAATAAAACAGCACTCACCAGCGTCAAGCTGTGGACTAGTTATGACTACAGCAAACAGCTTGTCTACAAGCTGGGCTACTGGTTTGAAGACTACAGCGCGGATAACTGGGCAGTTGATGGCTTAATACCCTACGACCAGACGGCAGTTGCCAACACCCTGCTACTCGGCAGTGAAACGCTGGATTACAACGTCTATGTAGTCACTGTCTCTGCAAGTTACCGGTTTTAATTGCGTCACTTTTTATTTATAAAAGGTCTGTGATATCTGCACATGAAGTAAGTGTCGCTTATTAAAATACGAGCCAAATTAAAGCGGCAGCCTTCACGGCTGCCGCTTTTTTATGTCGTAATATTTAAATCAGCCGAATGGCCGAAATTATTTCACTTTCAGCTGATAAACATCCACCTGTAACATCTGTACTACTCAGACTCTTCCGGTTTCGCTGGATGATATTCCCATTGAATTAGCATATTATGCAACAAAAGAAGATACTGTTCGACTAACATGGTTGATGGATATTTCCATGATTAATTCTCCTGACTGTTGGAATGTAGCTATTGATGCTATGAATGGAGATGTGTTATTTAAGTATAACAGATTTCGTGCGGCTGCTTACAATGTTCATGCTCTCCCGATGATTAATCCGGATGAGGGAGAGCGCTCGGAACAGCAGCATCCACATAATCTTTCAGCTTCGCCTTATGGATGGCATGATATTGATGGCAAGCATGGGGCAGAATTTCTTTACACTAAGGGGAATAATGTTCATGTGTACGCAGATCATGATAATGATGTTTATAGAATTCCAGATAGTCCTGAACCGAACGGTGGAGATGATTTAATATTTAATCCACCTCTTACTGAGCCAATGACTGACAATGCGAATACTGATGCTGCGATTGTTAATCTATTTTACTGGTTTAATCTTTTGCATGATATTCATTTCGAATATGGCTTTGATGAGGAAGCGGGTAATTTTCAATATAAAAATTATAGTAACGATGATCAAAATACCGATAATGATGCAATTGTGGTTAGAACTCAAATTGAAGTATCTGAGTACGTTTACAATATATCAGGTGGTGCTGGATTCCGTTCTAAGAAGGAAGGAGAACCTTGCAGCGCAGACTTTTACGTAATTGATAAAAATAATCCAGGAAAAGATCCATCCTTTGACAACGAAGTCATCATCCATGAATACGGTCATGGTGTTGCAAACAGATTAACAGGGGGCGCGGACGACGTTAGCGCGTTAGGTGGAGATAAGGCGCATTTCATGGATGAAGGGTGGGCTGACTTTTGGGCATTATCGATAACCGCAAAAAAAGATGTTAGAGCTCGTTCTTTAGGCAGTTACGTAACAGATAATCCTGATGGATTTCGCTCTAAATTGCATATGCCATGGGAGGATGAAAGGAACGAGGGAGGTGCTCCTTATACATACAGAAACATTTTCGATAAGAGATTTTATCAAGGCCATGATAGACCTATTGGCCCTGAGGTGTGGTGTGCAACCCTTTGGGACATCTATTGGGACCTGGTTGATAAACATGGTTTCGACCCAGACGTATATAGAGCAACCGGAGGAAATAACATTGCCTTACAGTTGGTAATGGATGGTTTAAAATTGCAACCAGCCGAACCTACTTTTCTGGATGCGCGTGATGCCATTCTTCTAGCTGATTTGAATAACAATAATGGTGAAAACCTCCCGTTGCTTTGGAAGGCCTTTGCACGACGAGGAATGGGAGTTAATGCGTATGATGGTGGCGATAGTGACTCGTTGGATATTCAAGAAGATTTTATGTCACCTTTATGGTTAGACCGTACAGCCGATCAGCTAAATTTTATGTGGACTACAGATGCAGAATCTACATATCAACTTCTTGCGTGTGGAGATCTAAAAGGAAGCTTCATGGGAGATTGTCGCTACTGTTCTATCGGATGATGACACGTTTGCTGAATACACGTTGGATGGTGTATCGAACTTCGATAGCAGGTTTTTTAAGGTTGAAAAGGAAGGCGCTGAAAATGGTCAATATAATCAAATCACTTCGATTGCGGGGTATATTAACAAAACAGTAGCCAAAGGCTGGTCTATAACGAGTTGTCCATTTAAAGGCATTAATCGTGTTGAAGACATGATTGGGATTGAGCTACCGGTTGACTCGATGATTCTATAAATATTCAGATGGTCAATATAAGATGTCTGAATATTGTTTGGGTTGGTCCGATACTAAATATTGGACTTCTTCGTTAAAATTGCTCGCAGGAGATGGTTTTTGGGTTTCCATTCCCAGCGATGCACCAGAACAGGAATACAATTTATTCTTATCCGGGAATGTATACTCCACACGATTCCAAGATGTTCTTACTGATGGCATGGTACTT
>CAWEEC010000038.1:0-25359 GCA_963807785.1 uncultured Gammaproteobacteria bacterium
CTCGGTTACAGCGTGTCACACGCCTTTGGTGCGGCATTTGATAATCCGGATCTTATTGTTACCGTGGCTGTTGGAGATGGTGAGGCCGAGACCGGTCCGCTGGCCACGGCCTGGCATTCCAGCAAATTTTTGCATCCGGTACGCGATGGTGCGGTGCTGCCGATCCTTCACCTCAATGGTTATAAAATCAATAATCCAAGCATTCTGTCTCGAATATCTCACGATGAGCTGGAGGACCTGTTTCGGGGTTACGGCTGGACACCTTACTTCGTCGAAGGCGATGACCCGAACACCATGCACCAGAAGATGGCCGCTATAATGGAGAGCTGTGTACTGCAGATTCGCGAGATCCAGGCACAGGCACGCAATGGCGGTGCAGTCACCCGCGCACGCTGGCCGATGATTATTTTACGTACACCCAAAGGCTGGACCGGACCGAAGGAGGTGGATGGTAAAAAAGTCGAAGGTTACTGGCGCGCACACCAGGTGCCTTTGTCCGGCCTGCACGGCAATCCTGAGCATATGCAGCAACTGGAGAGCTGGTTACGCAGTTACCGGCCAGAAGAATTGTTTGATGCGCATGGCCATCTGCTAGCCGAACTGAAAGCACTGGCGCCCAAAGGGGTTCGCCGTATGGGCGCTAACCCGCATGCCAACGGTGGTTTACTGCGACGTGATTTGCGCATGCCGGATTTTCGTGAATATGCAATCGAGGTAGCCAAACCAGGCCAGAGCAGCGCCATGAACACCAAACCACTGGGCGCCATGCTGCGTGATGTGATGCGACAGAACATGGAAAACTTTCGGGTTTTCGGTCCGGATGAAAACACCTCCAACAAGCTGGATGCGATTTACGAGGTGAGCAAGAAATTATGGCTGGCAGACTATCTTCCCGAGGACGATGATGGTGGCGAACTCAGCCCCGATGGTCGTGTGCTGGAGATGCTCTCGGAGCATACCCTGGAGGGCTGGTACGAAGGTTATGTGCTGACCGGCCGTCACGGTTTCTTCGCCACCTACGAGGCCTTCGTACATGTTATCGATTCGATGTATAACCAGCATGCCAAGTGGCTGGCAATCTGCGAGGAGTTACCATGGCGAGCACCAATTGCGTCGATTAATCTGCTCATAACATCCACTGTCTGGCGTCAGGATCACAATGGCTTTACTCATCAGGACCCTGGATTTTTAGATGTTGTCGTTAATAAAAATCCGGAGGTCACACGCATTTATTTGCCACCGGATGTCAATTGTCTTCTCGCAACCGCTGATCATTGTCTACGTAGTTACAACGACATAAATGTCATCGTCTGTGACAAACAGATGCACTTCAATATCTGGATCATGGATGCAGCTATGAAACACTGTACCAAGGGACTAGGTATTTGGGACTGGGCCAGCAATGACCAGGGAATTGAACCAGATCTGGTCATGGTTGGATGTGGAGATATTCCTACATGGAGGCGCTGGCAGCGACTGCACTATTACTGCGACTATTTTCCTGAGTTAAAAATTCGTTTTATCAATGTGGTGGATCTGTTCCGCATGGTTCCAGCTGGTGAGCACCCACATGGCCTGTCGGACCGTGACTTTGATAGCCTGTTTACAATCGACAAACCAATTATTTTCAACTTCCACGGTTATCCCTGGCTGATTCATCGACTCGCCTATCGTCGAACCAATCATGCAAATCTGCATGTACGTGGTTATAAGGAAAGAGGCAATATCAACACACCACTGGAACTCGCTATTGAGAATGAAATAGACCGATTCAGCCTGGCTATTGATGTCGATAAATCGCGTACCGCAATTTACAGGTTGCCGGTGCCCACGCGAAAGATAAGCTGCGAGATATGCAGATTGATTGCCGTCATTACGCGCATGAACATGGCATCGACAAACCAGAAGAACGTGACTGGGTGTGGCCGTACTGATTAGTTTGTTGGCTGTAGCTGAACCTGAACCTGATATTGTGGTATTGATCAAAGACAGGAGCACTGGAGATTGCAGCCCTTGATCGTATTGTTCTGTACTGACAGCGATTGTGACTTTATCGGTAAAATCATGTCATTATCATTGTAAGGTTTAGCCTGTAGACAGTTATACGTTTGATGTACATCAACACATTTTAGTATGTAAGTTATAAATTTCATCCTTGACAGGTGTGATAAAGACTAAAACCCTTGCGGGTAATCATTATGAAACGATTCAAGAAACTACTTCTGGTTATCGACCCGAAGATTAAAACGCAGGCTGCGATCGACCATGCGGTTTCATTGGCCAAAGAAAATACCGCACGCATAACCGTTTTATCTGTTGTTAATGAGATACCGCTGGAAGTGAGCATGGCTATTATTGCTATGCCGCCGCAGGAACTAATGGCGACGATGATAAAAGAACGCCAGACACAGCTTGATGAACTGGTTGCCAGCATGCGCCAGCAAGGTATCGAGGCGGATGCGAAGGTATTATCGGGTACACCATTTCTGGAGATTATTCGCCATGTGCTACGTGAACATAACGATCTTGTCATTATCACAGCAGAAGGTAAGAGTGGCCTTACAGAAAGACTGTTTGGCAGCACTTCGATGCACCTCATGCGCAAGTGCCCCTGTCCGGTCTGGGTGGTGAAAGCCTCACGGCGTAAAAAATACCAGCGTATCCTGGCGGCGGTTGATACCACAAGCGATTTCCCTGATCCCGAACAGGAATCACTCAATCCTCTGAATTTACAGCTCGCTGGTTCAGTGGTGAAAACGCATAAAAGCGTGTTGCATGTGGTTCAGGTATGCTCCGTGTACGGCGAGGGTTATATGTCAGTGCGTGGTGGCGTTAGTGATAAATTAATCAATAAATTGCGCTCTTTTGCCCGGCAGCAATATACTGCCCAGGTTAACAAATTGCTGGCCGCTGTCGACCTTGAAGGTGTGACAGTAGAAAAACACCTGCCCAGATCTACTGACATTGCCAAGTCTATTGTTTCACTGGCAAAAAGCCAAAAGATAGGGTTACTGGTAATGGGTACGGTTTGCCGCACCGGTGTGACAGGATTTCTTATTGGTAATACTGCTGAAAAAGTTATGAACAAGGTGGATTGTTCTGTGCTCACGGTTAAACCGGAAGGTTTTGTGACGCCGGTTACATTATAAGAAGATTGATATATCATCAGGATACATTCATGCACAGATTTAAAAACATACTGGTCATTTTAAACCCGCAAACAAAATCTACGGCCGCGCTGGACAGGGCGGTACAACTGGCCCGGCAGAACACGGCGAAATTGACGCTTTTTTCGGTGGTAGATAGGCATCCTCATCTAGATCGTTACCCTAAGTCGGTTGCTCGTTATTTGATGACGCCGATTATTACAGCTCGCCACGAATGGCTGCAAGAGATTGCCAAACCGTTAAAGGATAATGGCATTAATGTTATTGATGATGTCGTAGAAGGTACCGCTTTTCTGGAGATTATTCGTCAGGTATTACGCAATAATCATGATATGGTGATAACGACGTCGGAAGAAAAAAAAGGTTTGTACAATCGTCTATTTGGCACCACGACGATGCATCTTATGCGCAAATGCCCTTGCCCTGTGTGGGTGGTAAAGCGCGCGCAATCACATCCTTTTGCACGTATTTTAGCGGCTGTCGATCCTTCTGCGCATTCATCTGTAAATCAGGTAAAACATGATTCACTCAATATGATGATATTGCAGCTGGCTGCTGCAACGGCGCGCGAAGAGTCAAGTGAACTACATATCATACATGCCAGCCAGATTCTGAATGAATCTTATCTGTCCAGTGAATTTATGATTGATAGCAGTATTGAGAATATAAGTGCGATAACAGATATCGCGTTTATCGAAGAAAGCAGGGAGAAAGCGAGAAAACAGCATAAAGACAATATCGACATGCTACTGGAGCATGCTGATGTCAATGATTTGAAGCCGTATTTGCATCTGATAGAAGGTGAGCCTGAAGTGTTAATACCTCAGCTGGTTGAAGAAGAGGGAATAGATCTGTTGGTTATGGGCACAGTGTGTCGCACAGGCATTGCCGGTTTGATTATCGGTAATACTGCAGAAGATGTGCTTAATCAGGTTAACTGTTCGGTGTTAACCGTTAAGCCGTCAGGCTTTGTCACGCCCGTAACACTGGAAGAAACAGAATCTTTTTACGCGGACGAATGAAGTGGCGTCTGTTTTCGGTTATAACGTAGTGATACTAATTCTTGTGTTAGCCTGAAAGTCTGGGCTTTTTTTATATCTGTATAACTTTTGGAAATTTTATGAATGGAGATACTATATTGGAATTAGATATGCTAAGTAATGCATGGCTAATCGCATTCGTGTTAATTATTCTGGTGCTCTTTGCCCTGGTCTGGGTTAGGTGGTTATCAAGAAAGTTTTCACAAGATACAGTTTCAGAGTCTGATGTATCATCGAAAGAAGCCTGGCACACAAAAACTGCTGATGAAGTTTTTGAGGCGTTACAGACTTCAACAGCGGGTCTATCCAAAGAAGATGTCGATGACCGCTTGATTAAATACGGGCCTAATCGACTTGCTGAAGCAAAATCACGAAGCCCTTTTATACGATTTTTATTCCAGTTTCATAACGTACTAATCTATGTATTGATTTTTGCGAGTGTGGTAACCGCATTATTACAGCACTGGGTTGATGCCGGTGTAATATTTGGTGTTGTTTTGATCAATGCCATCATCGGATTTGTGCAGGAAGGCAAGGCTGAAGATGCGCTGCGTGCGATTAAGGCAGATGCTTTCTTCGAACGCCATGGTGATGCGTAATGGTAAGCAGGTGAGTATCCGCGCGGAACAGCTAGTACCCGGCGATGTTGTTTTATTGCAATCGGGAGATAAGGTTCCGGCCGATCTGCGGCTGTTCCGAAACAAAGGTCTGCAGGTACAGGAAGCGGTACTGACCGGGGAGTCGATGGCGGTAAGCAAGACCACTGAAGCTGTGGCGGAGCAGGCAGTCATCGGCGACCGCCGCTGTATGGCATTTTCGGGCACCCTGGTAACGCGTGGTCAGGGTTCTGGTGTGGTGGTTGCCACTGGCGCACAGACCGAGATCGGTCATATCAGTACTCTGGTTGCTGATGTGGAGATGGTGACCACACCATTGTTGCGCCAGATAGCGCAGTTTGGCCACTGGCTTACCATTGTTATCCTGATCATCGCCGCACTGAATTTTGCTTTTGGTGTGCTGGTGCATGATTATCTGATGGCGGATATGTTCCTTGCCTCCGTTAGTCTTGCGGTCGCTGCAATACCGGAAGGACTGCCAGCTATCATGACCATCACGCTCGCTATCGGTGTGCAGCGTATGGCCAAACGTAATGCCATCATCCGCAAACTGCCTGCTGTCGAAACCCTGGGTGCGGTAACGGTTATCTGTTCAGATAAAACAGGCACACTGACGCGCAATGAAATGACTGTGCGTACGATCTCGACATCACTTAATTTATTCGAACTTTCCGGAGCGGGTTATGATCCGCATGGTGCGATTACACTGAATGACAAGAATGTGCTTGTAGAAGACGGTCCACTTCTGTCGGAGGCGTTTCATGCCGCAGTGCTGTGCAACGATGCCTCGCTGGAGCAAGTGGGGAATGGCTGGGTAGTGGTTGGCGACCCGATGGAAGGTGCACTGCTGGTCGCAGGCGTAAAAGCCGGTCTGGACCTGGCTCTTGAGGCTAAAAACTTTCCGCGTACCGATCTTATCCCGTTTGAATCGGAACATCGATTTATGGCTACACTGCATCATAGCCATCAGGATGAAACCTTTATTTATGTTAAGGGTGCACCTGAGCGTGTGCTGGATATGTGTGCTGTGCAACGAACCCGCGAAGGTGAGCAGCCACTTGATAAAAAATACTGGCTGGCACGTATCGAGGAAATGGCCGAACGCGGACAGCGGGTGCTGGCTATCGCGCTTAAACCGGTAGCCAGTAGCCAGATAGAACTCAAGTTTGCTGATGTCGAAGACGGCCTTGTCATGCTGGGTCTGTTTGGGCTTATTGATCCGCCTCGTACAGAAGCAATCAAGGCAGTGCAGACCTGCAGCAAGGCCGGCATCACTGTGAAGATGATCACCGGCGATCATGGCATCACGGCTCGCGCCATCGCCCGTCAGCTAAAACTAAACAATGTCGATGATGTGCTTACCGGTCAGGACATCGATGCTATGAGCGAGAGTGAATTACGCGACCGTGTATTAGACGTTGATATTTATGCGCGGGTCAATCCTGAACATAAACTGCTTTTAGTCAGACTACTGCAAGAGCGGAAAATGATCGTCGCCATGACCGGTGACGGTGTCAACGATGCACCGGCGCTGAAGCGTGCGGATGTCGGCACCGCTATGGGATTGCACGGCACCGAAGCGGCCAAGGAAGCGGCAGAGATGGTGCTGGCTGATGATAACTTTGCCTCGATAACCCATGCGGTAGAAGAAGGCCGTACGGTGTACGATAACATCAAAAAAGCCATTCTGTTTATCTTGCCGACCAATGGCGGCGAGGCGCTAATAATCCTTGCTGCAATCCTGCTTGGTTTTAATCAGTTGCCATTAACACCGGTACAGATTCTCTGGGTGAACATGATAACTGCCGTTACCCTGGCGCTTGCGCTTGCATTTGAACCACCTGAAAAAAATGTCATGCAGCGGCCGCCTCGTAACGCAGATGAACCGATGCTGACGCCACATCTTATCTGGCGTATTTCTTTTGTTTCGGTCATATTAATGAGCGGCACCTTCGGGCTTTTTCTGTGGGAGATGGAACGTGGCGTCAGTATCGAGCATGCGCGCACGGTTGCGGTAAATACTCTGGTGATGTTCGAGATTTTTTACCTGTTTAATTCACGTTATATCACCGCATCAATATTTAGCTGGCAAGGACTCACCGGAAACCGTTATGTGCTGATTGCAATAGTTATACTGGTAATCTTTCAACTGGGCTTCACCTATCTGGCGCCGATGCAGTACCTGTTTGGCACTACCTCGATAGGTATTGGTATATGGTTACGGATCCTGCTGGTTTCTTCTACCGTATTGTTCCTGGTGGAACTTGAGAAGTATTATGTGCGGCGTTTGAGCTCGAAGTAATAGCGGACAACCCGTTATGAGCAAAGATATGAAAAAGATTGTTATAACTTCTGATCAGGATAAAAATATAAGATGAAATGGTCATGGAAACTGGTCCGTTTTGCTGGTATCGACGTCTATGTGCACGCAACTTTTTTTATCCTTATTCTCTGGATCGGACTGAGTTACTGGCAGATCGAGGGTACCCTGGCAGCGGTAGTTAACGGCATCGGTTTTATCCTGGCCCTGTTCGTCTGCGTTGTCCTGCACGAGTTCGGCCATGCGCTGACGGCGAAACGTTATGGTATTCGCACCCGGCACATTACGCTGCTGCCTATCGGTGGTGTCGCTGCCATGGAGCGGATGCCGGATGATCCAAAACAGGAGATCGCTGTGGCGCTGGCAGGCCCTGCCGTCAACGTGGTGATCGCATTTGGCTTATGGCTGTGGCTGGCTGTTACTAATGCACTGGTGCCGATGGACCAGTTGAGCCTGACCGGAGGACCGTTTATAGAACGGCTGATGGTAATCAATATCGTACTTGCCGTGTTTAACCTGGTCCCGGCATTTCCGATGGATGGCGGCCGTGTGTTACGTGCAGCGCTGGCGCTGCGCATGAATCATAATCGTGCGACACAGCTCGCTGCCAAAATCGGCCAGGGTCTGGCTCTGTGGCTGGGTTTGTTGGGTTTGTTATATAACCCGTTCCTGATTTTTATTGCTCTGTTTGTCTGGATCGGGGCGGCTGCGGAAGCAGGTATGGAACAGGTTAAATCGACACTGACAGGTATCACAGTGGGGCATGCCATGCTGACGGATTTCCAGGTATTGTCACCGAGTGATCCTTTGAGCAAGGTCATTGAGTTGACCCTGCTCGGCAGCCAAAAAGATTTTCCGGTATTACGAGATGGAGAGATGGTCGGGGTGCTACAACAGGATGATCTACTGAAAGGGTTGCAGCAGGCAGGGGAGCTTGCCCGGGTGGCTGAGTGGATGCAGGAAACGGTGCAGAGTGCACAGGTCGACGAACCACTGGAAAAAGTACTGCAGCGGTTACAGAGTTGCCATTGCAGTCTGCTTTCGGTGATCGATGCCGGCCGGCTGGTGGGTATCGTCAATCTCGACAATATCATGGAACTGATCGCTATACAGACTGCGCTGGATGAGAGCCGCCAACAGGCCCGGTGGCAGGCTTGAATAAAAGCTGTACAGATGAAAAGATGTAACTTTTTCAGTCAGCTAAACGTCTGAGTTAGTAGTCAAATCGTTAAAGTAAAATCAGGGGCAGATAAACCAGCGTATGATGTAATTTCTACAGCGGATACGGAGTCTTTATGAATGAACCATTATCTACATTAGAAATTTTAGCGGCGGGATTTCAAAATCTTGCAAACCAGGCACTGGCCTACCTGCCAAAGATTGTCGCTGCTATCGTGGTACTGCTACTGGGCTGGCTGCTGGCGCGCCTGCTCAGTCTACTGGTCATTCGCGGCGTTAACCGTATCGATCGTTTCTGGCAGAAAATGATCACTAAATCCGGTCAGGTTCAGCTGCAGCCTCGCCGACCGCCAACGCGAATGATGGGCGAACTGGTGTTCTGGCTGCTGCTGCTCATCTTCATCAGTCTTGCTGGTGAGATCCTGGGGCTGAAGATCTTCGCTACCTGGATGCAGCAAGTATTCGCCTATCTGCCACTGGCAGCTTCCGGATTACTGATCGTACTGGTGGGATTTGCAGTCAGTTCTCTGGCCCGTGACCTGGTTTTATCGGCTGCTGATTCAGCCGAACTGTCTAATGGCAATCTGCTGGCACGCACCACGCAATTTATCATCCTGTTCATTGCTATCATCCTTGGTATCGATCAGATCGGCATCGATATCCTGTTTTTATCTGTGTTCGCCGGTATCATACTGGCCACCATGCTCGGTGGCATCGCGCTGGCCTTCGGTCTGGGTGCACATACTCATGTGAGCAATATCATCGCTGTCAACCAGTTGCGGCAGCTCTACCAGCCGGGTGACCGTATACGTATCGGCGATATCGAGGGGCGGCTGCTGGAGATTACTATTTCACGGGTGCTCATCGAAACAGACTCTGGCAGTGTCAGTGTGCCGGCTAAACTGTTTGATGAGCAGTCCGTAACGACTATCGAAAAAGGTAACTGAAATGAGAGTTGATAACTCGCTCACTCGGGAGTACCTGCTCAATTATCCTGCTGATGCAGCGCGCATCCTGGACCAGGTTTCGGCAGAGCACGTTGCTGCCCTGCTCAGCGAGCTGCCAGTAAAAACCAGTGCTGGTGTAATGACATGTATGTTGCCTGATAAGGCGATGGTCTGCCTGCAGGTTATGGCTGCGGCATTGGCAGCAAAACTGATGGCAGAGCTGCCAGTGCCATACGTGGTCCGTGTGTATCGTCTGATGTCTGTTCAGAGACGTGATGAAATCTTTGTCCATCTTTCAGAGCGTAACCGTAAGCATATTCTGCGTTTTTTGAAGTATCCGTCAGCATCCGCCGGTATCTTGCTTAATCCTGTGGTTGATATGTTGCCTGCAGAGGTGACCGTAGCAGGCGCGTTACGGGCTATCGAACGGTCAAAGCATTCCGTTAGCTGTGATCTCTATGTTATCGATGAGGCCCACCATCTGATGGGTGTGGTCGATATCGGCAAGTTGCTGAAATCGAATAATCACCTCAGGTTAAGAGATATCATGAACCGCAAGACACACCGGATATCTGCTTTTGCAAAAGCAGAGACTTTGCTGACACATCCAGGGTGGACGCTTCGGCATAGCCTGCCGGTAGTAGACCGTGATAATACGCTGGTTGGGACACTCGAATACAGCAAGTTGCAGGCTGAATTTGCTAGTGTGGAAGAGGAATCTAGCCCAGATTCTTTGGGTGGTCTGCTGTCGTTTGCGGGACTTTACTGGCTGACCGTGGCGCAGTTAATAGACAGCGTGTTTGGTATTGCCGCAACCAGTAAAGGAGAGTCGTCATGAGCGCCGATGCCAAACATGCCGTGTTCGCCCTTAACCAGGCATTCCTGCGACGCTACCCGGTACCATCACAGATCGCACTCAATAAATTACCCGTTGATGAACTGGTCGAGCTGTTGCAGCTGCAGTCTGCGTCGGACAGCGTCAAATTGTGGGACGGTTTGATACTGGATGCGGCAACGTCCGTACTGCTGCGCTTATCGGCATCGCATGTCAGGCAGATCATGCAGCGTGGTGATCCGGTGCATGTCTCGCGAGTACTCAGCAGGCTGAAAGCTGAAGAGTTCCAGCAGATGATGTCACAGGTAGACAGTACCCGGCAGAGGGAGCTGAGTATGCTGCTGGAGTATCCCGAAAGAAGTGCCGGCTCGCTGATGGATCCGCGTTTTGTTGTGCTGAATGAAACGCTCACTGTACGTGAGGCGCTGCACCGAATTCGAAAATTCAAACCACGATTTACCCGCCAGCTTTATCTTATCGACGCACAGGGACAGCTTCAGAGCATGGTTGAGATTCATCGGCTGGCGCTCGCCGAGGCCTGGGATACACTGGCCATGCTAGCTAAACCGGTGCCAGTATTTGTCGAAGCAACCGCTACCAGGGAGGAGGTCGTGGCGCAGCTGGAAACACACCGTGTCACTG
Organism: uncultured Gammaproteobacteria bacterium; assembly: GCA_963807785.1. Lineage (GTDB taxonomy): Bacteria > Pseudomonadota > Gammaproteobacteria > SZUA-229 > SZUA-229 > JABDQW01. The sequence continues at coordinate 10,748 of CAWEEC010000038.1, forward strand.
ATCTGCCAGTCGTCGATTTAATCGGCCGTCTGATCGGTGTGATCAGCTATGATGCGCTAATCGAAGCTGTGCGTAAGGAGAGCAGCCTGGATATCCTTACCATGGTGGGCGCCAGCCGGGATGAGCGTGCGCTGTCAAAAGTGAGTTTCGTGGTTAAGAAACGTTTGCCATGGCTGTCGATTAACCTGCTGACAGCGTTTCTTGCGGCCTCCGTGGTCGGTCTGTTCGAGAATACCATCGCGCAGTTTACTGCCCTGGCCGTGTTGCTGCCCGTGGTTGCCGGGCAGTCCGGAAATACCGGTGCACAGGCACTGGCGGTAACCATGCGTGGCCTGGCCTTACGAGAGATAGGCACTAGTCAGTGGCTACGGGTTGCCAGGAAGGAGATCGGTGCGGGTTTTATCAATGGTGTGGCAATTGCACTGCTCACTGCGCTGGGGGTGATGGTGTGGAGCTCTTCTGTGGGCCTGGCAATGGTTATCGGCTCGTCGATGGTTATCGCTATGGTAGCGGCAGGTGTTTCAGGCGTGGTTATTCCTGTCATGCTGTCATCCTTAGGACAGGATCCGGCGCAATCATCGTCTATTATTTTAACTACAGTGACTGACGTGGTCGGTTTCTTTGCCTTCTTAGGTATAGCAAGTCTGTTTGTCACGATGCTGTAGAGAAAACATTTGACAGGACCTGAGGAAGCTGTTTTCAGAGTTGTACACAGTGATTTGCCAAAACTAATCTCAATGAATCAGTGGTTGAAAAAATACGCAAATGGTCAGACTGAGGATTACGCTGTAGATAGTGGTGAAACGGTTACTGTCATGGCGACTCATGGTTGAGTGGGACAGCCTGCAATATGCACAGGGCATTATGCCATAAGTCCTGGTTAGCGCGAGAAAAATAGGAGCCGCAGCAAAAGGGTCGAGAATGACAAACAGGGCAATAAAATAACGGGTGTATTCTGTCCAGTGTTCCATGATGCAAATAACAGGTATTATCGGTAACCAGGTAGATGGCAAGTTAGGCTATCTCAATATTTGTAGGGGAAACATAAGTGGAGCAACTGTCGTTTAATGTCCTGGTATGGGCGGGAATCATTTTTTGTATCAGCCAGTCGGCGATGTTCTCAGGTTTGAATTTGGCATTGCTTGGAATCAGTCGTCTGCGCCTTGAAGTCGAAGCGTATGAAGGCAACCCTGATGCCATAAAAGTTTTATCCCTGCGCAGTGACGTAAATTTTCTTTTGACAACGGTACTCTGGGGTAATGTAGGTATCAACGTGTTACTCACGCTGCTGTCAAACTCGGTGATGGCAGGGCTGACGGCTTTTCTGTTTTCGACGGTGTTGATTACCTTTGCAGGAGAAATAGCACCGCAGGCGTATTTTTCCCGTAACGCATTACGCATGGGTTCTTTGCTCTCTCCCGTGTTGCGTTTCTACCAGTTTTTGCTGTATCCGGTTGCGAAGCCCAGTGCATTGGCTCTGGATAAGTGGTTAGGTGAAGAGGGGATGAACTTTTTTAAGGAGGAAGGCCTGCGCACAGTCATCCGCAAGCATATCGAATCAGATGACTCGGATATTAGTCACTTTGAAGGTATCGGTGCGATGAACTTTTTGAAACTGGATGACATAACAGTCACCCAGGAAGGCGAAGTGGTCGATCAAGACAGTATAATTACACTGCCAACAGAGTCCTGTATGCCGTTGTTTCCGGAATTCGATAATACTTCGGATGACCCTTTTTTAAAGAGCATAAATCATTCGGGTAAGAAATGGGTGATTATTACTGATGAACAAAAACAACCAACGATGGTATTAAATGCAAATGCCTTTCTGCGAAATGCTATTTTTAGTGGAGAACAGGTTAATCCTTATAATTATTGTCACCGCCCGATAATTGTTACTGATGCAAAAATGCAGCTTGGCCATGTTATGCCCATGCTGAAGACTCATGGCAGATCTGAATTTGACGATGTTATCGAAAATGATTTGATCCTTCTCTGGTCAGACCAGAAACGCGTCATCACCGGGGCTGATATTCTCGGTCGTTTGATGCGAGGCATCACATTAAACAAGAAAAATAATTACTAATACAGTTCTATTTGATACTTGTAATATAACTATTATCAGGAATGATAGATATTCAACTTTAGGTAAGTAGCTGAAACTCATAGAAGTTATAGCAGACGAAAATATTACCGATACTGTCGCGAATGGCACTAAGTTAAGCTATATTGGCATGAATCCGGGAGATGAACCGGGCGCAGCCAACAACAACACGCCGTGAAACGACCTGCACGGATGTAGGAAATGCGGATATTGCAAGGAGCAAATATCTGCCGTCCATGGTGGCTCAACACCCGCAGCAGACGTACTTTTTAGAATGGTATAGTCGGGTAGGGAAATAATTGGCGTCTTACTTGACCTAAGTTGTATATAAAAAACAATAATTTAATAATTTTAGCAGGTGGGTTACTTACACAGCAGGAGTGATTTAGTGAAAGTACATATTGGTTTATTTAGTGTTTTAATACTAATGACAAATTCTGTCTTTGCGCAAGATCAGTATTTAGCCACTTTTGAGCTTAATAGAGGTGTAAACGACATTTATCGGGGCAAAATTCTGATTTCTGATAAGCACCATACCTGGAGTAAAGGGCTTAAACGCAGTTATCTACGAATGCGTTGTAAGCAGACAGAGTCAGGGAAAGTTCGCAAGTTATATTCTACTGAAGATCACTTCGCCGGCCTGAGAGTGAGTCATCAGTTGGTAGCTAACAGGGTTGAAATAACAGTGAGCCACACTACGGTTAAACCCCGTCTGGCCGAAATTCACGCTTTACCTAAAGGTGAATGCAAGGAGCTGTTACCAGTGGTTACTACAGTCACACAAAAGTATAGTTTTACTTCAACAGATGGTGCGAGAGAGACATGGCAATTTAGTGAAAATGCAACTTTCCGGATTACTGGTGAGTTAATGAGTGAAAAATAATAATAAAGGAATGCTGAGGCACCAGGCGGTTTATCTGGATAGCCCGATGGCGATTGCCGTGACAGAGAGCTATCACCGATACCAGAACGTATATAATGCCGAAGACGCGGCAATGTTGAATCAAGTTAAAGCGGGTAGTCTACATACTTTTCTGCCTGTGTTGCGTTATTCGACTTCTACCGAAGAATCCATGGCACTCAAAGGTAGATGCCGGCGGCATCATCATAGCCGGCAGCGGTATGTGCACAGGTAGTCGTATACGCCACCACTTCAAACATAATTTGAATAATTCTGATATTAACGGTTTTTCAGGAAATGCATCTGTTTTCCCAGAGTGCTCATTTGCGAGCCTACCATTGGTATCGGCAGTGCAGGAAGAAGGATATTCCAATATACATGTTTGAAAGCCAGTTTACCCATGTGATTCAGGTACGTCTCCTTAAGCAAGGTCATGGGGCCAATAACAGGCATTGGGAATTTGCCAGGTAAGGGTTGAATATCGTAGTTGAAGTCAACAAGCACAGCCTTGTTGTAACCAGTCTCGATGAAACAGTTGGTATGGCCATCCGCACAGGGCTCTGCTTCCTTGCCACTGATTTCACGTAGAATGTTATGTACAATGACGTCAGCCTGGAAGTGCGCCGCCGATCCTGCTTTAGAGGTTGGAACGTTATTATTGTCACCTACCAGAAAAATTCTTTCGCCTATAGTTGATTTAAGAGTCTGCTTATCTGTCCGACCGAATCCAAGTCCATCACCAAGCCCCGCATTTTCTATAAGTTCCGAGCCTTCATGATGTGGCACTGTAACCATCATGTCAAAAGGTATTTCCTGGCCATCAGGGCAGTACATAGCGTTGTGAGTTACTCGATCTAATGGAGCATTAGGCGCTACATTGATTTCCTTCTCCACCAGAATATGAGTAAGAACATCGTTGCATACCGGCTTAGTGAAAGTACCGTGCAGTGGTGTTACCAGTGTTAAACTGGTTTTTTCTCTAATGCCTCGCTGACGCAGGTAGTGGTCTGCCAGGCAAACAAACTCGATTGGAGCCACAGGGCATTTTATAGGCATTTCAGCAATATCAACTACCAGGTCACCACCATCGAAATCTTCCAGGGCCTTAGCTAGTCTTAATGCGCTGTCAGGAGTATAGAAGCCATGAATGTTCTTTCCCCATTGTTCTGGCAAACCCTCCACCTCTTCAATCACTGTCCTGCAACCTAGACCAAGAACCAGCCAATCATAGCTGAGTGTCCGATGATCTGTTGTAACCTGGCGTTGGTCGATGTCTATACCGGTGATTGTTTCACATATATATTCAATTCCCGAAGCTATAAATCCAGCAACTGGTTTTTGAATATCTTGCAGCCTCTTATATCCAGGTTTCTGGAACGGTAGAAATAACAAACCAGGCTGGTAAGTGTGCAATGCTGAGTTTCCGACCAGTTGAATCTTTAGATGCAATTTTTTCTTTCTAGCTTTCTTGAGAAGCAGGTTTGCAGTAACTATGCCACCAATTCCGTCACCAAGAATTAGAACATTGATTGTCATAGCGCATCTCCAAAGGCTATTTGCTAAACAGGACCGGAACGGCATAAAAAATTAATGGATAGTACTTCAAATCCAAAAGAGTACTCGTCAAATGAAATTAACATGCCTGACAAATTATAGTATCAATATGATTGAATACTGGTTTTAATGGTAGTCAATATTGTTCATGCTTAAAACAGGGTGATTACAGGTTCTTTAGTGATTGTATGTGAGCCCGCTTTTTGCTGAATCTGCTAGTTCGTGTTATTGTTTATGGCTTCGGCAAATCGGAGAGATCAATCTCAACGCCGGGCACGACTCATCCTGTCGAAAGTATCTAAATCATTCTCTAGCAAAGGCATATCAATAATTGGTGCCAAACGAAATGTCAGTTGCATTGGAAGGAATACGCACGTTGGCAAGACGGCTACCTTGCTTAACAGGGCCGCCAGTAAAAAGTTCATAAAGATACTTGCTGCCACCCTGAGCGGTGAACTCCTTATTGAGTGCCTTGGCCGTTGTCCTCGAAAACCTTGGCAGGCCATTTTCATGATAATAATTTCTCAGATATAGAATCACATCCCAGTGTTCGTCGCTCAAAATAATCTTTTCATTTGCCGCAAGATTTGCTGATTTGCTCCTGTCCCAGTGCTGGTCGTTAAGTGCTGGTCGTTAAGTTCTGCCTGGCGAGTATTTGTATATTGACTGGATGTTTCAAAGTCCTGTGGATTGTTGATAAATTGTTTCATCAGTTTGTCTTTGGTAAATTAAATAAATAGTGTGATGTAGCTGTTAGTTCAGCATTTCAGCCACCACGGTCATCATCATCAGTTGCCGGATATGGCAGATGTTCATTCGGGTGGTTAAACGGCATGTTCTTGTACTCATTACAATTTGCTTCTGTCTCAAAACAAACAGTCAGATTGCCATCCAGAAGGGAACAATGACTCATATAATCTTCGACACCCAGTCCAGAGATCGGGTCTGTCGTCATGATACGAAACTTCGGTTCGTGTAATAGATGACTCTGTTCCTTATCGCGTTGCAAGGTATCAGTCGCACGCCAGTCGAAATGTTGCAAATTATTATTAAGGTACGGTTTTTATGTCTTTCACTTATTCCAGTAAACCAGCATTTTCCTGATCTCATTCAAATTGAAACCAAGTCTTTTTGCGTGTTTGAAAAATTTGATTCTCTTAGCTGTTTTGTGTATGTGATTGCGGTGTACAGTTATCGGTGCCATTAAAATTCCTCTGTACTCTCATCTATAGATACTGAGTTTGTAAGTTATATCTTCTGATTAATGATGTTTAAGTTAAACAGCTGATATGCCAAAATGCCGGCTTCTGATGCTTGCAGTCCTGCGCTCGGCTTGTTTTTATAAGGTATCAGCTTTCGAGAAAAATTATAAAAGCCGTTGTTAGCAGCCCCGACAAAGCCGTTAACATCCATTTAATTGATGTGAGTGCTTTGTTACTCACACTGACGGGATTGTTGCTTCTCATTTGTAAACCTATTATAAGATCAGATACGGCTTTATCTTTGCTGGACCAGTAAAGATTCAATTTCCTGGCGTGATAATGTGCTGCCCAGGTATTCAGCTGACTGCTGAAGAAACCGTAACTTTACATGGTCATTGAAGATTTTTCTTATGCCCAGCAAAGTAGTTTGAGTAAAAGACGTCATCTTTTTGTCATGTGACAAAGGTATTTCAGTGCTTATCATATTCACCTCCATGCTGATCGAATTCAGGGTAAAGTTCTGAACATATAATTATTCAAATAAGCCTGAATCTTATAAGGATAATACCTGACTAATTTACTCAGGAATATCTAATATAAGGATTGGTAACAGGATTGCAAGTTATATTCAAACTTTCTTATTTCCAAACACCTACAATGGTAATTAGCCTTAGCAATACGTTAGTGGGTTATTACTACGCTGCACTTCGCAAACACCGTGAGCTTGGTCGTTAAAGGTCTGAAGTTGGCCGATACTGTTGAAAGTGTGCCGTAGGCACGCAAGTTAGTAGTACAGGAAGCGCTACTGTTTGTGTATAAGCTCATTGGAAGATGGTGGTAGGCCCACCGAAGTCTGCTGTCGGAAGCTGGCTTCAAACTCCCTCAAGCTGCTGGTATTAAGAGTGCTGGTTGTGAGCGTTGAGGAAAAGGTAGTCAATCAGATTATCATGTGTGGTACAGAGAGACGAGTGCAACCGAACCCATGTTGACGCGTCGTAAAATCTTAGACGGCATCAAAACTGGGAGCGTTTCAATCTTCCAGGATAAGTTTGCAGGTTAATTCCGAATGCTGTGCAAGCGGTGTCCGGCGTATAGTGGGCGTGACTCTGTATTGGGCTTTCAATGGGAACTGCGGGAACCAGTCATCACGATGTTAAGGAAGAAATACAAATAACTAAAATTATGAGTATGAGAGTACCAATGCGTGATACTGGGACGGAGTTGCTCGTAGTAGTGATGAAGCGTTTGTAATGAATGTGGAGCGAAGGGGCGACGTCAGATGGTCTTCAGGCAAAGTTCAACTGCTGTTTGGCAGGAGGAAACCTTGAATGAAGACAAAATCATTTATCATTTCAAAATGGCAAGTGTTAAAGGCATATGAGTTGGTGAAAGCCAATGCAGGTGCTGCAGGAGTTGATAAGCAATCGCTTTCAGATTTCGAACAAAATCTGAAAAGTAATCTTTACAGACTCTGGAACCGACTGTCGTCAGGCAGTTATTTCCCACCTCCCGTCAAGGCGGTAGCAATACCAAAGAAAACGGGTGGTGAACGTATTTTGGGTATTCCAACAGTCAGTGATCGTATCGCACAGATGGTGGTCAAAATGGAGTTTGAGCCTCAGGTTGAACCACACTTTCTATCCGACTCATACGGCTATCGGCCAAATAAATCGGCTCTAGATGCTATTGGTGTAACACGTCAGCGTTGCTGGCGGTATGACTGGGTGCTTGAATTCGATATCAAAGGTTTGTTTGATAACATCCCTCATGATTTACTGTTGAAAGCAGTGCATAAACATACAGACTCACCTTGGGTGAGGCTGTATATCAAGCGTTGGTTGACGGCGCCGATGCAGATGCCAAATGGCGAACAGGTAGCAAGAGGATTGGGCACTCCGCAAGGCGGAGTTGTTAGCCCTGTATTGAGCAATCTGTTTCTGCATTATGTTTTTGATAAATGGCTACAAAAGCATTATTCGAAAACACCATGGTGTCGTTATGCCGATGATGGATTGGTGCATTGCCAAAGTGAAGCCGAAGCCATACATATGTTGGAAGTACTGAAACAGCGCTTTCAAGATTGTGGGCTGGAGCTTCATCCAGTGAAAACCAAGATTGTTTACTGTAAAGATGGCAAACGTAAAGGGCGATATGAGAATACGTCCTTTGACTTTCTTGGCTATGCTTTCCGGCGTCGGGTGTGTAAGAACCGCAAACGTGATCGTATGTTTGTAAGTTTTAACCCCGCAGTCAGTAATGTGTCGCTGAAAGCCATGCGATTGAAGATCAGGAAATTACGGGTGCGCAAACGTACTGAGATGAGCATAGAGCAATTGGCTAAATGGTTAAATCCAATGATAAATGGTTGGTTTAATTATTATGGCCGTTATTTTCGTTCAGCTCTGTATAGATTGAGTCATCATGTGAACAAAGCTCTGGTGAGGTGGGCACGATGTAAATTCAAACCCCTTCGCCGACACAAGACAAGAGCAATGAAATTTCTGGAAGGAATATCAAAGCAAAATCCATATTTGTTCGCTCATTGGCGAGCAGGAATGATCGGTGCATTTGTTTGATGGGAGCGGTATGAGTCGAGAGGTTCACGTACCGTTCTGCGAGAGGCTGCAGGGGAGGTTCCTGCGGTCTACTCACCAGCAGGCAATAATTGTTGGCATAAAAATGCCCGAAGTGGCCCTCTTTCCATCGCCTGCGATGAATGCATTTGCCACCGGTGCAAGTAAAAATAATGCCTTAATGGCTGTATCTCAGGGGTTATTTAGACAATATGACGCAAGGCGAAATTGAAGCCGTCGTTGGCCATGAAATGAGCCATATTGCCAATGGCGATATGGTGACACTGGCGTTAATTCAAGGTGTGGTGAATACCTTTGTTGTGTTTTTATCACGCATTATCGGACACATTGTCGACCGTGTTAACTTAAAAAATAATCAGGGGCATGGTAGGCACAGGTTGTGTTATCCATACTTGCATCTACCATTGTGATGTATTTTTCAAGAAAACGGGAATTCATTGCCGACACCGGTGGTGCCGATTTAGCAAGACACCAGAATATGATTAATGCACTTAAACGTCTTGGTCAGGTAGAGCCCGAAGCCTTACCCGAACAAATGGCTGCTTTTGGTATTAACGATAAAGGTGGCATTATGGCATTGTTTTCTTCGCATCCACCCATCCAAACAAGAATAGCTGCACTGGAAGAGCGTGCTAAGATTCGTTCATAAATGTTTTAAGCTTTACCAAAACTATTTACTGAATACGCAAGAATTTCTTCAACATCCCTGGCAGCTTCGTCCGTTAGTTGGTATTTCACCGTTTACTTGCTTTTACGTCATTCCAAATATCATCCAGAGTTCGTTTTGAAACACCACTTTTTTCACCTTTTTGTAATGCCTTTACAAGTAGTACGCGCTTATTTTGGGCATCCTGATCCTGACGGATTAAGTCACGCACATAATCACTAGCATTACTGTACAAGCCACCTCCGACCTGATCTTCAACCCATTCTTTCATTGGGTCTGGTAAAGAAACGTTCATGGTCGCCATAATTATCACCTCGGTATGAATTACGGCATATATTGGCAATCTTTGCCATTGAAGATCCGGTACTGAACGTCGGTTATACCAAGTATTTTAGTTAATAGTATTAAGTACACATAGGTCTGTTATGTGGTCAGGCTGTGTGAAAAGTCGAAAAAATTTCAGCCTGTGGTGATCTGGCCCTGAATATGAAAGATTTTGCAGCAAAATAGTGATAATAAAATCCACCTGGAAGGAGTTATTGTTCAATATCTGCTTTCATTTACCACTTTTACAAATGACTATTAGTTTTCACACAGCCTGTGGTGTGAGCAGTAATTCAAAAGAAATCTAACGCCAAATATATCGGGTAACTTGTTATATTCGGCAATCACCGCCTCACGAATCCTTAACATCTTCTGGTGTGCCGCTTGTACCCATACGAATACCGACAACAAATGTCTGCATACTAATACATACGGTGCCGGAACATCCAACCTGCCATCGCTAAGGAAAATATCGCGATTAATGCCATCGGCCAGTACTGGTGCCAGAGCAGATCAAAACCTGCTCCTTCCATGAATACCGAACGTACGATTACCAGAAAATACCGTAGTGGATCAATATAGGTTAACCACTGCACCACTTCCGGCATATTGACTATCGGTGTAGCAAAACCTGAGAGGATGACTGCAGGCACCAGAAACAGGAAAGCACCGAGTACTGCCTGCTGCTGAGTGACACTGATCGCCGAGATCATCAGGCCGACACCAACTGCGGATAACAGGAACAGGAACAGCCCCAGGTAGAGCGCCGGGATGCTTCCCCGTAGCGGCAGCTCGAACCAGACCACGGCCAACAGCATGATGACACTGCCCTGCAATAAACCGATTAACAGACCCGGTAGCGATTTACCGATAAGGATATAGCTCGGCGGTACCGGTGTTACCAACAGCTGATCGAAAGTACCCTGTTCTCGTTCTCTGGCCACCGACAGCGCAGTGACCACCAGTGCGACCACCAACGTTAACAGACCGACAATGCCGGAGATGATAAACCAGCGTGAATGCAGGCTCTCGTTATACCAGGCGCGCGACACGATGATGGCCGGCGGCCCCTGAGATTGCCTCTCTGCACTCCACTGAGTATTGAACTGCATAATGATGTCACGCATATAGTTTAGTGCGATCATCGCTGTGTTCGAATTTCGCCCGTCCAGTAACAGTTGCACGGTCGCACTTCTGCCGCTGCTGAGGTCTTTACTGAACTCGCTGTTGATATGCAATACCAGCAGCACGTCACGATTATCGATCAATGAGGCAATCTCTGATTCATGCTGGACACTGACCAGTTCATTGATATTTGGTGAACCACTGATGCGACTGACCAGCTCACGTGAAGCGATACCCCTGTCTTCATTATAGATAGCGATACTTATATCATTTAGATCGTATGTGGCGGCATAACCGAACACCAGTAACTGTGCAATCGGTGGCCCGATGAGAATAAAACGGCTGCTCTTGTCACGCAACAGTGCCAGAAACTCTTTTATGGCAAGCGCCACGATCTGTGACCACATCAATCGAACCTGCAGCGCAGTTTCTTTGATTAACTCCATGCGTTTACCCTGATCATTTATTCACTCCCGTCACTCCAGCCGCTTACGTGTATTCTTTGCTACCAGTAGAGAGAAGATAAGTAGCAGAATCAGTAAGGCAGCAACGTTAGCCAATATCACCGGCCATATATCCCCCGCCAGGAATAATGTCTGCAATATCGCAACAAAATAACGCGCCGGCACGATATGAGTGATCACTTGTATCGGCAATGGCATGGAATTGATATCGAAGATAAAACCGGAAAGGATAAACGCCGGCAGGAAACTGACGATGATGGCCACCTGTCCGGCAACGAACTGACTTTTGGATACGATGGATATCAACAGGCCGATAGCTAGACTGACCAACATGAACAATGCACCGGTCACTAGCAATAACCAGAAAGAACCGGTATATGGCACAGAAAAAATAACCATCGACAGAAATACAGTAACCACCAGACTGGCCATGCCAAGGAAAAAATACGGTATCAGTTTGCCGGCAATAAATTCTACATTACGCAGTGATGTCACCATCAGCGCCTCCATGGTCCCCCTGTCCCATTCACGCGCGACGACCATAGCCGTGAGCAGAGAACCGATTAATGTCATGATGATGGCGACCAGTCCGGGCACCAGAAATAAGCGGCTGCTTACCGCCGGATTAAACCAGACCCGATGTTCCATCTGGACAGGCAAAGCCATCTCAACTCCCCGTGCCTGTGAGAACTGTGTCAACCAGGTCAGCCACACGCCCTGGATGTAACCCAGTGTCAGATTTGCCTGATTGGAATCCACTCCGTTAACACGGACTGCGATAACCGCCTGCGTACCACTGACCGGCGAGTACCTTAACAAGTACCGCGCAAAGTTGCTCTTCAGCCAGACGATACCCTGAATCTTGCCTTCGGTCAGCGCCTGCTCTGCGCGTTGAATCGAATGGAAATAACTGGGTGTGAAGTAGTCTGACTGCTCGAACGAACCACTCAAAGACTGCGTCGCAGCATCCGCCTGTTCGACTACGATACCGACTGGAATATCCTTAGCATCCAGCGAGACCCCGTAACCGAACAGGAACAGCAACACAATCGGCAGGATAAATGCAATCGCGATACTGGACGGATCTCGCATGATCTGCAGGCTTTCTTTTTTCACAAGCGCTCTTAGACGCTGCCGGCTCGCCGTATCGATCATGCCGCCTCTTCCCCATCCGGCACAGACTGGTCCTGTATAGTCTGGTGCTCGATAAGGTAGATGAATGCATCTTCCATGCTCGGCGATGGCTGCTCTGCTGTTACCGCCAACTGCTTCATCTGTTCCGGCGTTCCCTGTGCCAGCACCGTACCGTTTGCCATGATCAGCAGGCGGTCGCAGTAGTTGGCTTCTTCCATAAAATGTGTGGTGACCAGTACCGTCACCCCGGCTTCTGCAAGCGCATTGGTACGTGCCCAGAATTCTCTGCGTGCCAAACGGATCAACACCCGAGGTCGGTTCATCGAGGAACGAATTTTCGGTTCGTGCATCAGTGCAACAGCAAAAGACAGGCGCTGTTTGTAACCCAGTGGCAGATCGATAGTATTAATATCACGGTAAGTATTCAGTTCCGATTATTCTATCTCCTCGGCCCAATTGATGCGTGACCTTTGTAACGTACCGAACAAAGCATAAGCGCTGGCATCAAACCCGCAGGTTCTGCATGGACAGTGAGATTGCCATAAAGTGAAAACTTCTGCGCCATATAACCGATATTCGTCTTGCTGACGCTAGCTGCATGGCGAAGGTCTACACCAGCGACTGACAATGCACCTGAGACACCGGCAGCAGACCACACAACATACGAAAAGTTGTAGATTTGCCTGCACCATTAGCACCGAGAAGACCGAATATCTCACCACGTTTCACATTAAAACTGACCTTGTTTACCGCGATAAAGTCACCGAAAACCCGAGACAGGTCTTCGACTTTGATAACGTCTTCATCCAGGTACTGACTGCTTTTCGTTTTTAACTTCATCTCACCACTGAAAGCATTGCGTTGCTTTAACAGCGAGATAAAGGCATCTTCAAAAACAGGCGATATCATATCGATCTGTAATGCTGCATCCGGAGGCACGCATATCTGAAACAAAGTTTTCAGCTGCTGCCTCACTCACTACCCTGACACCGTCATCCGCGATCCAGTGCGTCGAGCACACCCGGCTGCTGCTCGAGTTCAATCTGTAACTGACGGGCCGACATTGCATCTGATTTTACCCACCATGTCCGACCCTGCAGGCGTCGGCACTGAATGCGTCCGGTGCAGCCTGTCGTATCACTCTGCCTTCGTGCAACAGGATGACATCTGCACAGCGCTCAGCTTCATCCAGATATGCCGTACTCAGCAGTACCGTCATGCCCGCTTGTTCGACCTGGCGATAGACGATCTGCCAGAGCTCTCGACGTGACACCGGGTCAACCCCGACGGTAGGTTCATCGAGCAAAAGGAGTTCAGGTGGAACCACCAGCGCGCAGGCAAGGCCGAGTTTCTGCTTCATATCTCGCCAGAGAGTTTGCCAGCAAGACGGTCGGTAAATGGAGCCAGACCGGTGAGGTGCATCAGTTCCAGGTAACGTACTTCGCGCTGTTCGTAGGGCAAACCTTTTAGATCAGCATAAGATTGAGGTTCTCCATACACTGAGATCTTCATACAGACCGAAACGCTGTGGCATGTAGGAAAGTCTCGCCTGTATCTCATCACCCTGTGTTGCCGCGTCAAAACCAAGTACGTTTAGCACCTGCCTGAATCGATGTTTAATAAACCGCACAGCATCCGCATCAGGGTGGTTTTGCGGCACCATCCGGACCGATCAAACCTGTGACCTGCCCCGGTGCTAATTCAAAACTCGACCTGATCCAATGCCTGGGTCTAGACGAGCCGGTATCGAAGGTCTTGCTGAGCCACTCTACGCGGACCGGTGCGCTCATCGACAAGGTCTCGCTGGCATCATTGTTATTGACACTGCTGCTTACTACTCTCACCTGCATCTTGCTGCAACGGAAGGTATTGACCGTTACCGGCATACCCAGACGCAGTTCATTTTCAGGGTTGCAGGCATCGACACGGATAGAGTAGACCAGACGGGTGCGAAGCTCAGGCGTCTGTACATTTTTTGGCGTGAACTCAGCAGTCGGTGAAGTAACCTACCCAGCCCGTATAACTTTTATCCGGAAAGCTGTCAGTAAAAATCTCAGCTTTGAAACCGGTGGCAATCTTGCCGAGCGCAGTCTCCGGCACATAAGCTTCGCGCCCATACCGGGTCGACCAGCGCCAGAGTAAAAATCACCGATTGTGGGCTTGCCATATCACCGGGATCAAGGATGCGGTTTCTGATAACACCTGCAGCCGGTGCATACAGACTGGCATCATGCAGATGTCGCTCCGCCAGCTGTACTTCAGCCTCTTTTGCAAGTAACTGCGCCTCTGCGATGGCGATGTCTTCCTGTCTCGGGCCAACAACAGTCAGCGCCAGTGACTGTGCCGCAGCATCAGCCCTGGCTTTTGCTGCATCTGCTTTTGCCAGCGCGGTTTCGACGTCATCCTCAGAGGCCTGTTTTTGTAGGTAGTAACTTCTGCAGACGTTTAGCAGAAGAACTCGCCATCCTGGCCTCGCTCTTTGCAGCCGCATGCTCTGCTTTGGCTCGTGCTATCTCTTCTTTACGACTGCCTGCTTTTAACTT
>CAWEEC010000039.1:0-12079 GCA_963807785.1 uncultured Gammaproteobacteria bacterium
AAGAAGAAAGACTATCTTCAAAGGAACAATTGTTTTTGGAAAATCAAAGTCGGTATTTCAATATCTCTGTTAAATTCTTCTTTGTTGCAAGACAGGATAACCACCAATAGCAGACCCGACTAGTAAGATGACATTATTCTTCATTCGTTCAATTTTATTTCTGATTCAACTTTCTACCTTTTTTAGGTTAAGTATAACGGTTTTGAATCTGGTTTGTTGCTTGTTAAGCACGGAACTTTGTAATTCAATACTCAAATGTATATCGATAGACTTAAATTGAACTCCATTGCTGAATTAAATGGTTGTGTGCCATTTACATTAATTGCCGTTGGCTCTTCTTTTTAAGGATTTTCACAATACGGTTAATAGTAATTTCCGATAGGTTCCATTCATATCCATTAAAGTCAGTTGTATTAATGAATTGAACCACAACGGCATCTATATCCTTGTGATATTCTGCAAGGCTTTGATAGCCAACAACCAAACCTCCGTGGTTGTATTCATAAGGGTAAATATCTTGTTCCCCTTCGCTGAATACAGAGCCATCGTTTAACGCTCGTAAGAAAATGCCCACATCTTCTGCTGTGGCTAGCATTCCATATTCACGTGCTTTAAAATCTTCGTCATGTCCAACGTAATATCCGCTCATTACATCATCTAAATTGACTTCAGTAATTGAAAAATAAGGTGTTTTTCAAGTTTGAGGGGCACCAATATTTTCTCCTTAATATACTGATACTGGGCGCTAATATCCTAATGCATTGTCCATAATCCGCCGAAGCAATAAATAGTTCGTGTTTGAATATTCATCCGTTCACTGTCCGTTGGACCGTTGAAATATTTCCAAGTCCCGGAACGTGGAAACTCGTCGTGAGCTCATGGGATTCTCGCTAGAAGACTAGTAGCGAAAGGATCTGTCGGGTAAATCACCATGATAATAAAGGATCAAAAGAACGACAATAAAGAAGGAACAACCGTACCAATAAGGAAGAAGAGAGTGTCTTTAGCGTGTTGGGCACTGTAAAGAGCAACACAGCAACCAAGAAAGATCGTTGTGAGGAGACTGTGGTAAGGGTGTCGCCTGAGGAAGGAAGAGCCGAAGACGGCAACGCGGAACGTCGATCGATCGATCGACGAACCGAGGACCGAGCGCGAAGCAGCAGTAACAAGAAGCAACGACCGAAGACTCGACCCCGTAACAAGGAAAGGGACCTTGTAGGGAATCCCCGAGGAGCCAGAGAACCGGTAGGCCAACCGGTGGCTGCCTAAGAAGGAGATCAACGAGACAAGACGTCCGGATAAGTCCAAGAACCCTAGTAAGAGAGGGGCCGACACGAGGAAGAGACCGTGTGCGGTGGCGGGCAAGAAGATCCGTGTACGATAAAGAGAGAAGAGGCGCCGTAAGCTGTCCGAGAACAGCGCATGCAATACGGCGACCCCTGAAAGAATCAGGTGCAACAGCGGTACAAGAAGTACAAAGAGGCTGGGCTCCGGTGAACGACGCGAATTGAAGGAGTGATCGTGAGTACGATCAAGAAGAAGTCTACGATAAGATGCTACCGTCAACACTGCTTCGTCGGGCAGAAAGGCGGCTATACTCAACGGTATGAGCAGAGTAGGGCAAAAGGACCGTCCGAGCAGCAAGATCTAGACGAATATAGTGGGGGAACTAGTCAGGTGTCCACGTAAGTATCCAGATTGATGAAGATCCCCGTCGTGTGGATGGGGTAGTAATCGGTATTAAGATGAGGATGTCAACAGGCGAGGAGCCGTTGGCTTTGCCAAGGAGTGCAACTCGATTTTCTCCACGTATGGACGGACGGTAAGCTGACAGTTGTACTGGATTGGTATCGTCAGTACGAGTACGGCGACTGGTATGTCGCGACAGTACGAGCCGTTGTAGCGCCAGTACGAGCCGTTGTAGCCGTATGCTCCGGCACGCCAAGATCGACTGAGACCACTGATACAAGTCTCTGAGTGAGGCGAATAGAGCCCGCTATCGAGCGGAGCCAGAGCTCTCCAGTATGGATTGAGCCAGTTGGGAAATGAATGGGTCCACTACCTTGGGTGGTAAGCTGTGATTGTGATCGCTTGAGTGTTGTTATCTCTGGAGGCGTATCGCGATTGGAGCGGCTGTAAATCCACGAGACCTCGGTATACCGAAGACGATATTGCAGTTGAAGTGAGGTCGGAAACAGGCGGCGAGCCCCAGTTGAACCGTTCGATAATAATCATCCAGCGAGCGCACGGCATTTTCGTACTGGCCGATGCTCGATGCCGCCATCGCTTTCATTGTGCGCACCACGGATTCAAGCTCTTCAGCACTACCAATCTTGTGACGCAGGCTGGCGACGCTATCGCTCATGATGTTTCCTTCAGTGACGGCTCAGGCTGAAAGCTGGCGAGTGCATTGCTGGCGATCTGGATAATCGAAGCCCGATCTTCTTCACTCAGCTTTTTAGCGCTCTCAAATCGCGCGCACACCTCGGCCGGGATATCCGCGGCGGCCTCACGCACGGCCTGCTCGGCCGCGGTCATTTGCTCAAGCGGTACCGCATCAAACAGTTTTTCCGACAACGCCAGTAACACGGCAATCTGTTCTGTCATCGAAACCGGAGCGAATTCCGGCTGCTTGAGACAGGCACGAATGCGCCGTCCGTGTTCGATAATTTTTCGGGTGTTGTCATCCAGCCGGGCACCAAAGCGGGCAAACGTTTCCAGCTCTTCGAACTGCGCGTAGGCCAGTTTAAGATCACCTGCCACAGCGCGGTAGGCTGCACGCTGCGCCTTACCACCGACACGTGAAACTGATTTACCAACATCAACCGCGGGTAACACACCCAGTTCAAACAGCGATGGTGAGAGGTAAATTTGCCCATCGGTAATGGAAATTAAATTGGTCGGAATATAGGCGGAAATATCCTGCGCTTCGGTTTCGATAATCGGCAATGCCGTCATCGATCCGCCCCCGAGTTCCGGGCGCAGATGCGTGGCACGTTCCAGCAGCCGCGAATGAATATAAAAAATATCGCCGGGAAATGCTTCTCGACCCGGTGGCCGACGCAACAATAAAGACAGCTCGCGATAAGCACGTGCATGGTGGGTCAGGTCGTCATAAACAATCAGCACATCACGACCTTGCTGCATAAAATACTCCGCGATGCTGGTCGCTGCATAAGGCGCCACGTAAGCGAGTCCGGGCGGATCATTACCTTCGGTAACAACAACGATGGTGTATTCCAGCGCACCCTGTTCGCGCAATGTGGCGATCACTTTGGCGACACCCGAGGCGCGCTGGCCAATGGCACAATACACACACAACACATTCTTACCGCGCTGGTTGAGTATCGTGTCGAGCGCGATCGCCGTCTTGCCGGTCTGCCGATCACCGAGAATTAATTCACGCTGACCGCGACCTACAGGAATAAGTGCATCAATGACCTTGATGCCGGTTTGCAGCGGCACGCTGACCGGATCACGATCCAGTATAGCGGGCGCAGGACGCTCAACGGGCAGGCGTTCACTGGCAACCAGTCTGCCCTTACCATCCAGCGGCCGACCAATGGGATTAATAATGCGCCCGATCAGTCCATCGCCCACCGGCACATCCACCACGTGCCCGCGGCGTTCGACTTCATCACCCGCCTGTAAGTGCCAGTAGTCGCCAAGTAATACGACACCGATTTCATCTTCATCGACATTGAAGGCAATGCCATAAATATCGCCGGGAAATTTAAGCACTTCTTCAAAACCGACACCGGGCAGACCGGATACTTTAGCGATGCCTGTCGCGATACTGGTAATCGTGCCCACCTCCCGTGGCGTCAGTTCCGGCACAAAAGATTCACGCGCCTGGCTTATTCCGGAGAACGCACTATCGAACACATTTTTCAGATTGTCGCTGGCAATTTTTTCAGTGCTCATTGTTATCGACATCCTGTACCGTAGTCGCTGCCGAATTTGCCGGAGCAGCGCCCCCAGTTTCAGATTTGTTTTTCAGCAGATCATCAACACTCTTTGCCAGTGAACCCAGATAATCAGCAATACTCCAGGCTATCTTGCGGCCATTGCAACTGATCTCGATACCGCTGACCAGATCCGGCACGATGATGAACTCGACCGGTTTCTGTTTGCCCAGTATTTCCGCAATCACCGTTTCAATAGCCGCGCTTTGTTGCGCAGACAATTTAAAGGCAGTACGTACCAGCAATGCATCGGATGATATTTTAAATGCCGATTTCAATTCGGTTATTTGTGCCGTGTTTAGCTCACGCAGACGATCAAGAAAAATTTCCGTCATACGTTGTTCCAGACTGGTTCCGGCAAGATCAGACAGTGTCTTGCGGGCAATCGCAAACACTTCTTCGCGCGCGCGACGACTGAGCTCTTCATTCAGACTGTGCTGCTCGTTTCTTAATGCCTGCTGTAACCTGCCACGCAAATCCTCAGACTCCTGTCGTGCCGCATCAAGCAACTGCGCACGTTCTGCTTTCGCCGCTTCCAGCACCTCATTCATGTGTGCGTTGCGTTGCTGATCGAACACCTCGTTTTTCTGCTGATACTCTTCGCGTTGCTTCTGCGCTTCGGTTTCTTTTGCATCGGCATCAGCAATTTTCGCGGCGATGCGTTTTTCCCGCGCATCAATCGCGTTGAGAATTGGCCGGTACAAAAACCGCTTCAGCAACCACACCAGGATGAGGAAGTTGATGACCTGCGCAATAACGGTAAACCAGTCGATCAGCATGCGTTATTTTCCTGCGGCCTGGGCGATGACATGATTCCAGAACGGATTGGCAAAAATCAGGATCATCGATACCACAAAGCAGTAAATGGCAACGGACTCGACCATGGCGAGACCAACAAACAGTGTGCGGGTAATGGTTGCCGATGCATCGGGTTGCTGCGCCAGTGAAGTCAGTGCAGCGGCCACCGCCCGCGCTTCGCCAAACGCAGGGCCGATACTGCCTATAGCAATCGTCAGGCCGGCAGTAATAATTGAAACGATGGCAATGAGCGTCATACTATCCATGATTTATCCTCTTGTGGTTGGTATTATTTTTCATTGATTTATTTTCGTGATTCTGTCTGGATTCAGATTCCTGTTCCGGCTTGCGCGCACGTGTGGCTGCAGCAATATAAACCGTGGCCAGAATACTGAAAATGTACGCCTGTACCATGCCGGTCAGTAATCCGAGCGCACTCATAATGATCGGGAAAATGAACGGCGTAATGGTGAGCAATATAGCGATAATCATTGTGCCACTCATCATGTTACCGAACAGGCGCACCGCCAGCGCCAGGGTGCGCGAGACCTCGCTGATTATATTGAACGGCAACATAATAATCGTTGGCTTCGTATAGGCTCTAAGATATCGGCCGATGCCTGCCTCTTCGATGCCAAACATCGGTACGGCCACAAACACGCAGATCGCCAGCGCGGCGGTGGTGGAGAGCGAACCGGTCGGTGGCTCATAGCCGGGAACAATCGTGAACAGGCTCGACATGGCGACAAACAGGAACAGGCTGCCCAGAAAGCCGAGATATTTTTGCGGATTTTTCAGCCCCACCTCTTCGATCTGCTGATTAATGCCGGTGACGATAATCTCCAGCAGATTCTGCCAGCGCGAACGCTGCAGCTCCGTGGACAGTTTGCGGGTAATCAGTTTTGAACCGAGCACCAGCACCAGCATCAGTCCCCAGGTGTAAACAATGGTGGCATTGAGTTTGAAAAAACCCATTTGCCAGAAAATGATGTTGTCGGGACTAAGATTCATGAGCCGCCTGCCGTAATACTGTTTTTAGACTGTTCCGCAATGCGCGTTAACCGGGTGACGATGATGCGTGCGATGATAAAACCCAGCAGGCCCGCGAGTAAGCGCTGCCAGTTATCGCCCAGAATAAAATAGAACCCCAGTATGACAACACTGGTGCGCAGCAACATGCTGCCCAAAAACAACAGCGCCACCTGTTTACTCGATTCAAGTTTACGCACCGTCCACCACAGACCAGCGAAAAAAAACACCCCGAGCAAGGCACCCTGCAAGCAGAGCAAGCCAGTAACGCAAATCAGCATGATCAGAAACTCATTCATGTTTATTCTCATCCTCTTTATTCTCGCCCTCGTCCTGATGAATTTCCCTGTCTTCCTTAACAATCCAGCGCCAGGCATTAAAACAGCCCAGACCAAGACCTATCGCCAGCAGCGCGAGTGTCCATGAATGTTCACCCGGATAATGTTTGTCGAGCCAGAGTCCGAGTGCCGCACCCAGCAAGGTTGGCATCGCCACCGACCAGCCAACCAGCCCCATCATACCCAGGCCGGACCAGACGGTTTTAGTCACATGACGTTGCGCCTTCAGTTTGCGTGCTGCCATATCACCGACCTGCTGGCTGAATTCGGTTTTGCCCGGTCGCTGATTCATGTCTGGTTTTTCAGTCATGATGAAACTCCGCCAGACGACGAATAAATCCACTCTCCATTTTCGCCAGCACCGAACGCACCTTCTGTTCCTGCTCGTCCAGCTGCACAAACTCTGCCTCCACTGCCGCGCGCAATTTATCCAGACTCATGCCGCCAATCGCATTACGCACAGAGACCCGCACATCGCTACCGGTTTTAACCAGAACACCTTCATCGACCGCGATGTAAACTTCACCTTCTGCTGCGGTTTCATAAACCAGTATTCCCGCCGACAGCGATGCCACGCAGTCAAGCCGCTGTGGCAGCAGTCCAAACGAACCTTCGTCGTGTCACCGCAACAATACGCAACACATCACGCTTCTCGGCGAACACCCTAAAGGGCAAAAGAATCTTAAGATTCATCTGACGCTGACTCGCATGGTTGTGCTTCTTCTGCTGCTGCCTGTTTGACGTCTTCGTCAACATTTTTCCGGGCCTCGTCAATCGCGCCGATCATATACAGCGCACTTTCCGGATAGTCTTTAAATTCATCGCGCAGGATACGTTCACAACCATCGAGCGCATCGCTGAGACTGACCAGCTTGCCTTGCATGACCGGTAAACTGTTCGGTGGTAAAAAACGGCTGGGTCAGAAAACGTTCCAGTCGCCGCGCACGACCCACCACTTTATGATCCTCAGGTGACAACTGTTCCATACCGAGCATGGCGATAATGTCCCTGAGTTCTGCGTATTGCGCAAGGGTGCGACGGATTTCCTGCGCCAGTGCATAATGCCGCTTGCCAATGATGCCGGGCGTGGCCATTTTGGAACTGGATTGCAAGGGATCGATGGCCGGATAAAGCCCTTCACTCGCCCGTTTACGCGACAACACGATGGATGCGGAAAGATGTGAAAATGTATGCACCGCAGCCGGGTCAGTGAAATCGTCCGCCGGTACGTACACTGCCTGGATCGAAGTGATCGCGCCGCTATCCGTATTGGCGATACGCTCTTCCAGTTGCGACAACTCGGTACCCATGGTCGGCTGATAACCGAGGCGCGCCGGCATTTGCCCCATCAAACCGGACACTTCCATGCCCGCCTGAATAAAACGAAAAATATTATCGATCAGCAGCAGCACATCGCGATGTTCATCATCGCGAAAATATTCGGCCATGGTCAGCGCGGCATGACCAACACGAAAACGCGCGCCGGGCGGTTCGTTCATCTGACCGAACACCATCACCATATTGTCCAGTACACCCGCCTGCTTTCATTTCACGGTAGAGTTCTTCGCCTTCGCGACAGCGTTCACCAATACCGCAAAAAATACTCACGCCGGCGTGCTGCCCGACCATGTTGTGAATCATCTCGGTGAGTAACACCGTCTTGCCCACACCGGCACCACCAAACAGGCCGGCTTTGCCGCCACGTTCCAGTGGCATCAGCACATCGATGAGTTTGATACCGGTCTCGAAAATCTCGGATTTGGTGGATCGCCGTGCTAACGCCGGCGGCGCATGATGCACGCTACGCCACTGGATGTCTGTCGGCGCTGGCTGGCGATCGATCGCATTACCGAAAACATCGAACATGCGTGACAGAATACCCTTGCCGACCGGCGCCTGTAATGGTCCGCCACTGTCTTCCACCAGCATGCCGCGCGCAAGACCCTGGGTCGGCGTCAGCGCAATCCCGCGCACCCGATGTGCATCAAGTTGCGACAGCACCTCAATCGCAATTTTCCCCTCACGCGCATGCAGCAGCGAATTGATGGGGGGTAAATGTTCATCAAACACGATATCCACCACACTACCGCGCACCGAAACCACCACACCGGTATTCGATTAAACGGTTTGTCGTTAGCTATTGTCTGATTCGTATCCATAACGCTATACCTTCTCTTCCCCTGCGCACAACGCAGACTGAGCTTCCAGCGTTTCGCGCACCTCCGACAGCCGCCTTTCGAGCCGCGCGCGATCATGGCTGGATTCGATGCAGCGATCGGCCAGCTCGGCAATCCACTGCAGCTGTTCGTCGAGTGCTCGTAAGTGGCTGGGTCTGATCGTCAGACTGCCGATGGTATCAAGGGCGCCGAGCATGCGCGCCAGTATGGCAACATTCACTTCGGCGCTACCCCGAATCTGATCGAAGGCCTCGGCCAATAGACCCTCAAAGCTCGGAACGATCGCCATCACACGCAGCGTTTCTCCCTCGTAACGGTGCAATGGCGGGAATTGTCGACCGGCCAGCCGAGCCAGAATCGAGGTCAGATAGTCCACGCACATCACCGCCGTTGAGGTGTCATTGACCCCGGGAGAAAGTGCTTTGATGGCCATATCCACGATCTGTCGAATACCGAAAGCCGGGTCCTGATCAACTGTGCGATGGCGGCCAATACTGTAAGCAGCATTAAGCGCATCAATGGTCTTCTGATCTGGCGGGTAAGTCAGGGCGAGCGATACCAGGGCCGTATCTTGCACAACGAACGCGCCGATGCCGTGCTCCATACGCACGATGGTCCTGCTGTCCTCCGCCAGGTGCAGCAGCGCATCGTTATTCACGCTTTGAATGTAACCGCTCACTGCTGCCGGCACTGGATACCAGGTCCTCTCATCCAGTGACTCGAGCACCTGGTTCCGGCCTTCATCTTCATCGGGCTCCTGATCCAGTTTTTCTGGCAGCAGCCGATCAATGGAGGCGTTGGTCTCCTGAGCGACCGAGGCGATGATGCTGGATGCCTGGATCGACGAGGCAATATGATGAATGAAATAGATAAGGACACCAACGCCACCGAGCGACAGAACAAAGGCGAAGAAGACCGCCAGGCTCGGCACGAACTCGGCGCATCACCACGCCGCGAATGGTGCGCAACACGATCAGGCAATAGGCGAAAATGCCGGCAAAGGTTCCCAGCGTGACCTGCGTGACACGGCTGCGCATGAAGTTGCGCAGAGATGCGCGAGGTGTACTGGCCCGACGCCAGCACCAGTGCCAGCAGGGTCATGGAGAAGGTGATACCCATAACGGTCATCATCGAACCGGCCAGCGTGGACAACATCTCGCGCGCGCCTTCCGCCCCTACCCCAAACAGCCGTGGCCACTGGCTCAGCCATCGGTCACTACCGGCGTAGTCTGTTTCGATCAACACGACCGCGTAAGACAATGCTGCCCATGACCATCAGCAAAGGCAAAAACCAGAAGCTCGATCGCAGATTGCCCCAAAACTGTATTAACTTATTCATCCTCCCCTTTCCAGTTTAGAATTTCCGGCATGTCTTCACCGTGTTTTTCGATGTAGGCCTTATGGTCGAGCAGCTTGTGAAATAAGTGAGGTCAGATGAAACTTACTTCACTTCTGATCGCAGCCTGGGTCTGCCTATCTTCTCCGACCTTACCCGTCGGTTGGTCAGCCGTTCTATCTATTTTTTGAACCACTCCCTTCCCAGTGCCAACCTCTTGTTCACAGCCGCTCGGATATCTTTTATCATCCACATGAGCACGGTACAAGGATAGGTATACGCTCTACCTTATCAAATCGGTATTCCCCAGAGCAAGATATTCTTCATGGGGTGTGCTCATCTTGACAGCTTTCCCAAATGCATGACACTAATAGCTCGACCAGACATATTGCGCAGAACCTGAAACCATATTGGCCCTGACCGGATTAAGCTCTATATACCTCTGACACTGCAATAGATACGTTTCAGATTACACAAGGCTGGACTTAAAGCGCCCTTCCCACAGCGTTCCGCTATGCCGATACTCTCTGTAGAAATAACGTACGTAACGCCTTCCCACACACTGCATCATGTTCGAGATGCCACCGAGCGTACACGGACTTGCCAACAGGTGAACATGTTATGTGAAGTACCAAATTATGTGAAGCAACGAGGATATTTACAGATTTCTTATGGGTTTAGGATGAAAGTGCTTAACATAATCTCATCATCCAAAATGCTCAGCACATCATTAATTAAGCGTGATTTGCGTTTTTATGCGCCAAATTGTGGTTGCGATGCGAATTTATCTAGCTTTGGTTTGTCTGCTGAATCTAAATTATGTGAAGCGATTCGAGACGAAGTATCAATGAAACAATGACTTACATTTTGAGCTCAACATAATTCAGAACTTCACATAACACTATCACCTGGTACTGCACATCGATCGAGACACTGCTACTAACTGGAACGCTGCTGAAGTCATCGAACAGTGGCAGCGTCTGTTTAAAGGCAGTGTGCTGTCACAGCGTTATAGGCAGCAGGAAAAACTCAGCCGCGCCGAACAGGATGCCCTCAACCAGCAAATAAGTGAATGGCGAGAACGCCTGATGTCTATCAGCTGGTTTATGCGCTGTCTTAACGAACCCATCGCCCGTAAGGCCAACAAGGAAGATAACGCGACTGGTCGTTTCTGGGCCGCTCCTGCGCTCCATGCGCTCACGGCACTTGTGCATCCCTGCACATCGGAAGCCGTTTTAAATCCCAGGCCTTACTTGATGAACAGGCCCTCACCGCCTGCATGGCCTACGTCGACCTCAATCCTATCCGTGCCAGGATGGCAAAGACGCCTGAACAGTCAGACCATACATCCATCCAGCAGCGCATCAAACATACCCTTAATACGTCAAAACAAAACCAACAAGCATCGCAACAGCCCAAAGCCCTGCTCCATTTCGTCGGCAACCCCAGACAGCAATAAAAGGGGTCAAGAATAAAAGGGGTCAAGAATAAAAGAAGAATAAAAGGGGTCAAGTATCATATTGACTTTTTATCCAATTAAACTTCCTCAATAAATTTCTATCTCCATCTAAAGCCACCCTCAATTTTTTAATTGTAGTGGGTATGCTTCCCGTTCTCTTTAACCCGAACTCGTCTGCAATTTCTTTTAATTTCAAACCTCCATACTGCTGCGCCATATACATCGTCACCCACCTGGGAATGTTGTTTGCAACTCGCCCCCGCTGACTTTGAATAATGGACTCTTTACTTACTTTAAATTCTTTCGCAACATTTTTTATTATTTCATCTAATCTGGGGCGAAATAACTGAAGCGATTCTTTTGAGACAGAAAGTTCATCGGTATCTTTTTGTTTATATGCCCAATCACGGAAACTCTGGCTTCCCAGGTAGGGGCTTTGGTTTGCTTTTCCATAAAATTTTGCTATTTCTTCATCAATACCGAGTTCGACATAAGCACGATATTTTTCTCGCAGTCGTGTCTTAACGTGTAGTTGTTCAAAAATTTCCTGTGTATATAGCCAATGTGGTGCTTTTTTCTTTTTGACATAGTATGCGTAACTACTCCATGGATAGCTCTCTAATTGCTCCACCATGCCCGCCTCAACTGGATTTCGATGTATATAGCGGGACAACTGCAACTGATAGCTATCATCCTCCACACATATCGCTTTATAGCGGCCTCTGAACAGTGAACCATCGGTTCTTTTCAGGCGATTATGCCGCTGTGTGTATAAGCCGTTAATGTGGCGCATTGCTCGACCCAGATTTGCTTCCGGTGTTTTTACTAACAGATAATAATGTAATGTGAAGTACCAAATTATGTGAAGTTAGCCCCGGCCACCCTTGCAGTTTTGTTCATTACACCTCGATTTACTCCACATAATTCAGGGCGCTTACCCAGACTATTCAACCACTCAAGTATTCCGGATTCATGCC
>CAWEEC010000040.1:0-101219 GCA_963807785.1 uncultured Gammaproteobacteria bacterium
AAACTTACATTTGTTACAATGTGTGGACAACTGTATATAACTAGATTTTACAAGCGAAACACGCTTTTTAGACAAAGTAAAACCTGCAACACAAACATTAGCACAAAGAGGTCCGGACTGCCACAAGTTTTAGTTTTAATAACACAGCATTAGGATATGCTGTCTTTCAATTTATTACGATGAAGGGACAAACTAGCCATTTAACAGATGAATCTAACATATATATTGAATTTAATGGCGAAATCTATAATTGCACAAACAGTTAAAGATTCGACCTTCAAAAATTGGGTGTTAACTTTAAAACTGAATCTGAACATCAAGGTCCTTGATAGGAATACATCAAAGGACCGGGGAAAGATTCCACCGAAGGTCAGATCAAGAAATTCAGGGAAGAGACAAACATTCATATCCTGCTACAATGCGAATGTCAGAATCCCGACATCCCGGCAAATATGGAAATGAACGTTTACCGTATCGTGCAGGAATCACTGACCAATATTCGCAAACATGCCGATGCGCATATTATCCGCGTATTACTGCAATGTGATGACGCCGGCAACTATCTGATTCTGGTCGAGAACGATGGCAAGGGCTTTGATAAGGCAGCCATACAAAGCGAAGCAGGCAAACACCTGGGTCTGACGATCATGAAAGAAAGGGCCAAATATCTGGGAGGGAAACTGAAGATAGACAGCGAGCCGGATGAAGGCACTCGAGTCGAACTTCGTTTTAAATATGTCCCGGAAAAAAATATTAGCGATTCCACCTAACTCAAGCGAGACTGACATATAACAATGCGCGTATTAATAATCGACGATCATGCCCTGTTTCGTGTTGGCTTGCAGGGTTTGCTCGAACAACGGGGGATTGAAGTTGCTGATGCAGTTGCATCGGGCGTTGAAGGTATTCAACGTGCAGAAGAATTAAAACCCGACATTGTATTGCTTGATCTGCGCATGCCCGATATGGGTGGTCTTGAGGTATTAAAAAACCTGCGAGAAAAACAATCCTCGATCCCGGTGGTCATGCTAACCACCAGTAATGATGAAGCCGATCTGATCAAGTCTCTGCGCTCAGGCGCTCAGGGTTACCTGCTCAAGGACATGGAGCCGGATGAACTGGTCAGCGCCCTGCGTGATATCGAAAAAGGCAAGAATGTAGTAGCACAGGACCTCACCGACGCACTGGCCCGAATGGTACAGGGCGATACAAAAGTTGCCGATGAAGAAGGCCCGTTTTCTGATTTAACACCGCGTGAAATGGAGATTCTTTGTCTACTGGCTGAAGGCCAGAGTAATAAATTGATTGCACGCAATCTTGGCATTTCGGATGGTACCGTCAAACTGCATGTCAAGGCGATACTGCGTAAACTGGGAATTCACTCTAGAGTTGAAGCTGCCGTCATAGCAGTGGAACAAGGACTACGTAAAAACAAACAAAGCTCATAACGATGAAAACGTTTAAACAAATTGTCGAACAGGCACAACAGGAAGTGAATGAACTTTTTCCATGGGATGTTGAACAACGCATGAATACAAACAACGATCTGCTATTGCTCGATATTCGCGAAGAATGTGAATATGCTGCATGTCATGTACAAAATTCAATGTTGATCCCAAGAGGCATTCTCGAAACCGCCTGCGAAGACGAATACGAGGACTCGGTCCCCGAACTGATCGAGGCAAGAGACAAGGAAATCGTGGTAATTTGCCGCTCGGGCAATCGCAGCATACTGGCCGTGCAGACCATGCAGTGGATGGGGTATAAAAATGTGACATCAATGAAAACAGGATTGCGTGGCTGGAATGACTACGAGTTGCCGTTGATTAACCGCTTTAAGGTAAAAGTGGATCCGGACTCGGTCGATGAACTGCTCAATGCAGGCTTCTGCTCGACCCTGATGCACCCGGACAGGCGCACTTTTCAGTCGTAACGCTTGTGGTCCTTGCGCCTGCGCCCGGCTTTTTGCGAAACCACACCCTTTATGCGCTCAACACCAGGGATTTCAACTGTATCGTACAGATCATTCAGCGGTTGCAGGTAATAACGCTGTTCGTAGATTCGTAACTGCCTGAAAATGTATTCATCATTGTGCAGGGCGATTACATAGCTGCCATCCAGCACCGCACCTGCCGGGTCAATAACAATAATCGCCCCATCCTCGAATTCGGGCAACATGCTGTCACCCAGCACTCGCAGCGCAAACGGCTCGCTTTCAGCGCATCCTGAACTGTTAAAACTCATGTTAAGCTCCTGATTTACAGGCGATAATTATACATCGATACGACACCGGTCTGCACCTGTACGGTGTACGCCTGAAATATTCTATGCCAAAATGCACCACCATAAACATTAGCATTCGCCAGTTATTTTATGACAGACACAATCAAACGAGACAAGTTCGTATCCCTCACCTACACCATCACCGATGAAAATAATGATGTACTGGAACGCATCGATATGCCGGTTAATTACATCCATGGTCGCGACAGCCAGGTAATTGAGAAAGTGGAAAAAGCGCTGGAAGGCCATGCGCAAGGTGATGAAGTCAGTGTTCAACTGAGTCCGCAAGAGGGCTTTGGTGAACACCAGCCGGAACTGACCTTTACCGACGATCTGGAAAATGTTCCGGCTGAATTCAGGCACATAGGGGCCGAGGTCGAATTTCAAAACGACAAAGGCGAATCCAGGATGTTCAGGGTTTCCAGAATCGAGGAAGGCAAACTCACGGTTGACGGCAACCATCCTTTTGCCGGCAAAGTCATCACCTACAACATCAAGGTCAGTGCAGTGCGTGACGCAACCGCGGATGAAATTACCAACGGCGTCGCACAAACGCCTTCACTGCATTAAGCGCCCCAACAACAGGCAAAACCTCGAATTACCTGATCTGGATCAAGCATATAGCTGCTTTTTTATGGCGCCATAAGCGCGTTTATACTGAAAAAAACCGGCATTTAGGGTATCCTTCGCCCTCCATAATTGTCTCGGACTCAGGTATTCATGTCGCCGGTACCCGATTTTACAGAAGCAGAACAATGGGCTGTTGAAACCACACTGAAGGAACGCTGGCCTGGTCAGAATCTGCAGATACAACTGGCTGATGTTGAAATCAAAATGCATCCAACTGACCGTGAACTCACAGTATGTCCTGCCATGTTCTGGGAATTTAGAACGACCAGCTTTGTAATTATCAAAGCTGCCGAAGAAACCTACCGCTCCCAGTTTTACTACCGCGGTTATCAACAGTACGGTACCGGCAGAAGCAGATTACGATGACATAACAGATTGCGTTGTGACCATGTTACAGGTTCACGCAGACAAGGAAGCCAAGGACCGTGAAGAATCAATATGAGCAACAAACAGAATACCAAAAGATATAACCAATATATTCCAGGAGAAATCCAATGAGCAAAAAGAACGCATTCTATGCACAGTCTGGTGGTGTAACAGCAGTTATTAATGCATCAGCCTGTGGTTTAATCGAAACCGCACGTAAAAATAAAAACAAGATCGGTAAAGTCTATGCCGGACGCAATGGCATCATCGGCGCACTGACCGAAGACCTGATCGATACCAGCAAGGAATCGAAATCTGCAATTGCAGCACTTCGCCATACACCTTCAGGTGCATTTGGCTCCTGCCGCTTCAAACTGAAAAGTCTTGAAGATAACAAACGTGAATATGAACGCCTGATCGAAGTATTTAAAGCACACGACATCGGCTACTTCTTTTATAACGGCGGCGGTGATTCTGCTGACACCTGTTTGAAAGTATCCCAGATCGGTGAAACCATGGGCTACCCAATCACTGCCGTTCATGTGCCCAAAACAGTTGATAACGATCTGCCGATCACCGACAACTGTCCCGGGTTTGGTTCTGTAGCCAAGTACATCGCTATTTCAACTATGGAAGCCAGCTTTGACGTTGCCTCCATGTGCGCAACTTCAACCAAGGTTTTCGTGGTTGAAGTAATGGGCCGTCACGCCGGCTGGATTGCCGCTGCCGGCGCCATGGCATCAACAGAGGATCATGAAATTCCAATCGTTGTACTGTTCCCCGAAGTCGAGTTCAACAAGGAAAAATTCCTCAGCAGTGTTGATGAAAAAGTGAAGAAGTTCGGTTACTGCTCTGTTGTCGTATCAGAAGGTGTGCACTGGCCCGATGGCAAATTCCTGGCGGAAACCGGCCTCAAAGACGCATTCGGTCACAGCCAGCTCGGTGGTGCCGCACCCGTTGTCGCCAATATGATTCAGGACGGCCTTGGTTATAAATACCACTGGGCCGTAGCTGACTACCTGCAGCGTGCCGCACGCCATATTGCATCCAAGTCAGATGTTGATCAGGCCTACGCCACTGGTAAGGCTGCTGTCGAATTTGCACTCAAAGGCCATAACTCGGTTATGCCGGCGATCAAGCGCACCAGCAATAAACCCTACCGCTGGAAAATAGAGATGGCACCTTTAAGCAAGGTCGCCAATGTCGAAAAGATGATGCCGGCTAACTTTATCTCCAAGGATGGTTTCGGTATAACAAAGAAATGTCGTGAATACCTGGCACCTTTGATGAAGGGCGAAGACTACCCACCGTATAGAAACGGGCTGCCGAAGTACGTCACTCTGAAGAAAGTTGCGGTAGCGAAAAAGCTGGAAACTTTCGAACTCTAAATCCGGCCGCGACTATGACACTGGAAAAAGCACGCGAATTAATTACCATGCACGTTGAACTCGGTAGCGGTTATAACCGCAATGCCGCACGCTTGGTACTCGGCGAAGTGATGCGCGATTACGGTCAGGAAACAGTCGATCAGCTGATTCGCGACTACGGCCTGGAGCAAAAGTGGGAAATAAAACCGGGCACCCATTTTGAAAGTGCATTTAAGTAGTTGCTATAAACAATTGATTTAAAAAAGATATAACTTGGAGAACAAACATGAGAGCGATTCTATTAGGGGGCCCGGGCGCTGGCAAGGGCACCCAGGCAGGCTACATCACACAAAAATACAATATTCCGCAAATCTCCACCGGCGATATGTTGCGTGCACATGTCAAAGCCGGTTCCGAGCTGGGTAAAGCTGCGAAGAAAATTATGGATGACGGCGGTCTTGTTTCTGATGACATCATCATGGGCATGATCAAGCAACGCATCAAGGAAGACGATTGCAACAACGGCTACCTGTTTGATGGCTTTCCGCGCACCATTCCACAAGCTGACGCATTAAAAGACGGCTGGCATTGCTGTTGATGCCGTTGTAGAAATTGACGTTGATGATAACGAAATTATCAAACGTATGTCCGGACGTCGCGTTCACCTCGCCTCTGGCCGCACCTATCACGTTGTGTTCAATCCACCCAGGGTTGAAGGCAAGGATGATGAAACCGGTGAAGACCTGATACAGCGTGATGATGACCAGGAAGATACGGTTCGCAAGCGTCTCGATGTTTATCATGAACAGACTGAACCGTTAATCGACTATTACTCAAAATGGGCAGATTCAGCTGAGGCTGGTGCACCTGCATATCACAAGATCGCCGGTATCGGCGGTGTTGACGAGATTCGCGACAACATTTTTGCCGCATTGGGTTAATTTTTCCGCCTGTAAACAGGCTCAACAAAAACTGGGAGACTAAATCGTGTCAACCGAACTTATATTTGCATTGGTGTGCGGCCTGGCCGGAATTGGCTATGGCGTTTTAACAATTATCAGCATCCTCGGTAAACCGGCGGGTGATGCAGAAATGATCCGAATCCAGGGCGCGATTCAGGAAGGTGCTTCAGCCTATCTCAAGCGCCAATATACCGCGATTGCCATCGTTGGCGTTGTCATCTACTTCGTCGTCATGTTTGCACTGGATACATTGACAGCAATGGGTTTTGCCATCGGCGCTGTGCTCTCCGGGCTAGCAGGCTTCATTGGCATGCATGTTTCTGTGCGCTCCAACGCACGCACCGCGGAAGCAGCAAAATCCGGAATTAATCCTGCGCTGCAAATTGCATTCAAGGGTGGCGCGGTAACCGGCATGCTGGTTGTCGGCCTGGGTTTACTTGGCGTCAGTGGCTATTATGCCGTGCTGAGTTCAATGGGGCTCGAGCTAAAACAGATTCTCCACGCCCTGGTTGGCCTGGCTTTTGGCGGCTCGCTGATTTCCATCTTCGCTCGACTGGGTGGCGGCATCTTCACCAAGGGTGCCGATGTAGGTGCTGACATCGTGGGTAAGGTGGAGGCCGGCATTCCGGAAGACGATCCACGTAACCCGGCGGTAATTGCCGATAACGTGGGCGACAACGTGGGTGACTGTGCCGGCATGGCTGCCGACCTGTTTGAAACCTATGCGGTAACCCTTATTGCCACCATGCTCCTCGGTGGACTGTTGCTGGGTGATGTCGGTGAGCTCGCCGTAACCTATCCGCTGGTTCTTGGCGGTACTTCAATTTTGTCATCGATCATCGGTACGTTCTTTGTGAAAACAACGGAAGGCGGCAAGATTATGACCGCCCTGTACAAAGGCTCGATAATTTCTGCAGTCATATCTGCGATTGCATTTTACTTCATCACCGACAAGATGATGTTCGGTGTCGGCAATTACTCAACCATGGCGCTTTATGGTTCTGCATTGATCGGCCTGGCATTGACAGTCGCCATGGTCGTAATCACCGAGTATTACACTGCAACTGAATTTAGCCCGGTCAGGCATATTGCTGAAGCTTCAACCACCGGTGACGGCACCAATGTGATCGCCGGACTCGGGGTTTCAATGAAATCAACCGCCCTTCCAGTACTGGCCGTTTGTGCGTCAATATGGGGCGCACATTATCTTGCAGGCCTGTATGGTATAGCTGTCGCAGCAACCGCCATGTTGTCCATGACCGGCATTATCGTGGCACTCGATGCCTACGGCCCGATTACCGATAACGCAGGTGGTATCGCCGAAATGGCTGAATTACCCGAAGATGTTCGCAAAACCACGGATGCACTGGATGCCGTCGGCAATACCACCAAGGCCGTTACCAAGGGTTACGCCATCGGCTCAGCCGGCCTGGCGACGCTGGTACTGTTCGCGGACTATACCAACTCACTGGCCGACTATGGCATATCAGTGAACTTCAGCCTGTCTGACCACATGGTAATTATCGGTCTGTTCATCGGTGGCCTGGTGCCTTACCTGTTCGGTGCCCTGGCGATGGAAGCCGTTGGCCGCGCAGCAGGGGGTATCGTCAATGAAGTCCGTCGCCAGTTCAGGGAAATGCCCGGCATTATGAACAAGACCGAAAAACCGGATTATTCACGCGCCGTCGACATGCTGACACGCGCAGCCATCAAGGAAATGATCATACCTTCTTTGCTACCGATTGCCGTGCCCATTATTGTTGGCATGACACTGGGTCCACAGGCACTGGGTGGTGTGCTGATTGGCAGCATCGTCACCGGACTGTTCGTTGCCATTTCCATGACCACCGGCGGTGGTGCCTGGGACAATGCCAAGAAGTACATCGAGGACGGCAATTTCGGTGGCAAGGGCTCTGATGCCCACAAGGCAGCCGTCACCGGCGACACCGTAGGCGATCCCTACAAGGACACGGCCGGCCCGGCGATCAACCCGTTGATCAAGATCATCAACATCGTTGCCCTGCTGATGGTTCCGCTGCTGTAAAGACAGTGGCGAGTGGCGAGTGGCGAGGGAAAAGTGGCGAGGAACAACATTATGTTAGCGCATGTCAAAATATCATTGGTAACATAATACTTGCCACTTTTCCCTCGCCACTCGCCACTGTTAAAAAAGCCCCTCTTTGAGGGGTTTTTTATGGCTATCGTAATAATACTTGACTACTGTACTTGGTTACTTATTATGATTGTTATACCAACGCGGAGGGTATCAATCATGCATATACGCACTACTACAGACCCGATCACACTGCACGACGTCCCCGATCCTGACAACCATCCCTGCCTGTATGAAGGTGATGGCGTGAATGGCCTGGAAATCTATTTCGAGAACGAGGAAAACAAGAGAATTTATATGGAGATGGAGCTGGAAGATAAGAAAGTGCTCCAGGGTAATGACAGTGACGACTACGTAGCTGAGGGCTGAAACATTCAGTATCAGGACTCAAAAAAGCCGGCTTGACCGGCTTTTTTTGTTTCTGTGATACCAGACAATTGGAGGTTAAAGCGATGCGATTACAAAATAGTATTATTGTTGCCATCTTGCTCGGAGTCACGTTTCAAGCTGTTGCAGTGGAAGATGCCAGACCCCTGTATCAGTCGATGACAAAACTCAGCGGTGACTGGATACTCTCACCTGCTGATCAACAGCAAGGCAAGGCAACACAACACAAACTTGTGGCACCACTGATTGGTAGCGACATGGTTGCCATGCGTTTTAAAACCATAGGCAAAGGCAGCACCGTACAGGAAAACCTGTTGCCAGAAACAGCAAAAGAAATGGTCACCATGTATCACTGTAGTGATACGGTATGTTCTCAGGTAAAAGCCACCCATTACTGTGTCAAGCAGAACCAGCCGGAAATGCTGGTGGATCCATCCAGTACCAGCACCAGGCTCGTTTACAACTGTGATATGCGCACTGGACTGTGTCAATCAAATCAGAATCATGTGCATAAAATAACGCATGAACTAAGCAGTAACGGCGAGCACCTGAAAACCACTTATACCAGTTACAATAATGGTAAATACCTGAAAGATTCGGTCTATCATTTCGACAGATAATAGGGCCCGGGATCTGATCAAAACCGGCGGTGCTTAGTCCCCCGCCATTCTCAGCTATTGCTGGATTTTACCTAAAATTCCCGCTGATGCAGATTTGCTTTATTTATTGATTTGTATCAATGTATACAGCGTTCTAAAACCTCACTGTACTGAATAACAATAACAATATCATCCCGCAAGACCATCAAGATGAGGCATTATTATGGGTAATGAATCTAAACACGAAATTCACAGCGCTTCACTACTGGGTACCGAGCTTGAAAGTGATGAAATCAAGGCACTGGCTGGCGTTATCAGCATAAAACATTTGCATAACGATGACATTCTGATAAAGGAAGGCTCGGTTGATGATGCCTTGCATATTGTAATTAGCGGTCGTCTGGCAGCAACCAGAAATACCGGGGGTGACGAATACGTCACACTGCATACCCTGCAGGCCGGCGACATGGCAGGCGCCATGGGCTTTATCGATGGCACAGAACATAGCGCAACACTCCGGGCTTTAGGTGATACCGATGTCTATACACTCGAGCGTTCCGCATTTGAGTCACTGCTGCAGAGTCACCCAGCACTGGTATACAAGGTCATGCGCTCGATTATACGATCTGTTCATGCAACCCTGCTGCGCATGAACCGGCAGTTCGTGGAAATGAACAATTACATAATGAAAGAGCACGGCAGATACTGATCGACGACTACACGTTAAACACAACAAAGATATAGACATATGGAATCACAAGACAAGTTCAAACAGAAACTGCTCGCACTCAGAGACGAGTACAACAAGAAGATTGGCGCGATCGATGCTGATGTTCACCACAAGAATGAACCGGTAGAAAAGGATTTTGCTGAACAGGCCACACAGCGTGAGAATGATGATGTACTCAATGCACTCAGTGAAGATGCAAAACAGGTGGTAAGCCAGATCAACGGTGCATTACACAGAATAGAATCGGGTGACTACGGCATCTGCACCAGTTGCGGCGCAGAAATATCTGAGGGACGCCTCGAGATCGTGCCCTATGCATCACTTTGTATTAAATGTGCTGAAAAATCCGGTTAATCCGTTATTTTCAGGTAGCCAATTGATATCCAGATCCGATATGGTTGTTATGCGAATAAAATTATCTACAAAAACTTTCATTACGATGCTTTTTATCAGCACCTTATTTCTGTCAGCCACATCCCGGGCTGCACCTGGCGCACGCACGGGTCAATGGCAGATTTCCCTGATACCGACATTTACCAATTCACAGTCCATCCAGTTCGATGGTGGCGCGGTCGCAGACATCAATGAGCATTCAGGCTTTGGTATCGGTATCGGTTACAACTTCAGTGATTACCTTGAGCTTGAACTCGATATCGGCAGCGCCAATGCGAATTATACCGGCACACGTATTCTCGATGATGGCAGTAACACGCCAGAAAAATACACCGGTACGTTTTATACCAGCCATATGGACCTGGGTCTTAGCTACAACCTGTTCGCCGCCCGGTTTACTCCCTTTGTTCGTGGCAACATCGGACTGACCTATGTCGATTCAGGCATACCCACTGGCAATATCGGTAGCGTATGCTGGTGGGACCCGTGGTGGGGCTATTACTGTGGGCCCTATGCACAAACCTATACAGCCAGCGAGCTCAGCTATGGCGCTGATGTCGGTTTACGCTTTGATATCAGCAATAAAATCTTTGTAAAGGGATCCATTGGAAAAAAATATGTCGACCTGAACAATGCCAGCGCACCTGATTTCGTCCAGTATAAATTCATCGTTGGTTTCAGTTTTTAGATATCAGAAACAATTAGCGTGAATTGTGGTCATAGTTATTCAACACATCACGAGTAACACGCCATGATACTGAAACTGCTATTTGCAGCATCACTGCTTGCAACATCACTGAGTACATTTGCTGCCGACAACAACACCCAGATTGCGACCTTTGCCGGCGGCTGTTTCTGGTGCATGGAACCGCCCTTCGACAAACTCGATGGCGTTTTAGCTACCACCTCGGGTTATACCGGCGGCCACCAGGCAAACCCGACTTATCAGCAGGTCTCTGCCGGAAGCACCGGTCATACCGAAGCTATCCAGATCGAATTTGATTCGACAAAAATCAGTTACGAACGAACTACTCGAGTGTGTTCTGGAAAAATATCGACCCGACCACGGCCGATCGCCAGTTCTGCGACAAGGGCAACCAGTATCGGCCCGGTATTTTTTACCACAATGAACAGGCAGAAAAATGCCGCAGAAAAATCACTTGCAGCATTACAGCAAAACAAACCCTTTACTGAAGCTATCGTGACTGAAATAACTTCGGCAAGCACGTTCTATCCAGCCGAAGAATATCACCAGGATTACTACCAGAAGAATCCCTTACGCTACAAATATTATCGCTTTGCATGCGGTCGCGATCAAAGACTGGAACAACTCTGGGGCAAGGCCGATGATCACTGATAACAGGATTCGGCATCAAGCACCTGCGCCAAATCGATTTGATAGCCATTCGCATTATTAATTAGAAACCTGACTGATTTACACTGATAGACGGAACGACGCGACAACCGGCGTGAGTTCACGCGGCGTTAATTACGCCCATAAGACTACGAAAATAATGCGCTTTAATGTAGAATAGCGCGCACATTTTCAAGCATAGATGGCTTAAATGATTGATATTCCAGTCATTTTCCTGCATGTACCGCTCATCTACGTCAATAACAGATTTTTAATGCCGTGCTGGTTTAAGCACCAGCGTGATTTACCCGGGAGATACCTAATGATTAAACCTCATGGTTCTGATGAACTGAATCCACTGTTTGTATACGATTCAGCAAAAAACGATGCCTTGCAGCAAGAAGCCGAAGGCCTTGCTTCTGTCGTAGTAAGTTCAGCCACTGCTGCTAATGCCGTGATGCTGGGCGCCGGCTACTTTAACCCGTTGACCGGTTATATGAATAAAGCCGATGCACTGTCTGTAGCCACAGACATGAAGACTTCTTCAGGCCTGTTCTGGCCGACACCGGTGTTAAACCTGCTTAAAGACGCACACAACATCAAAGCGGGTGACCGTATTGCACTCAAGGATCCTAACGTTGAAGGCCATCCTGTAATCGCCGTAATGGACGTTGAAGCGGTTGAAGAGTTCAGCGATGATGAAATGGCGCTGATTACCGAAAAAGTCTATCGTGCAAACAATGAAGAAGCCCATCCGGGTGTAGATGAATTCAACACGCAGGGCAAGGTCTGCCTGTCCGGCCCGATCAAGGTGCTGAACTTCTCCTATTTCCAGACCGAGTTTCCTGATACCTTCCGCACCGCGGTTGAAATCCGTAACGAGATCGCCGAACGCGGCTGGAAAAAAATTGTTGCCTTCCAGACCCGCAACCCGATGCACCTGGCACACGAAGAGCTGTGCCACATGGCCATGGACCGTTTAGGCTGTGATGGCCTGGTGATACACATGCTGCTGGGCAAACTGAAGCCGGGTGATATCCCTGCGCCGGTACGTGATGCCGCAATTCGCAAGATGGTTGAACTCTACTTCCCGCCCAACAGCGCCATGGTAACCGGTTATGGTTTCGACATGCTGTATGCAGGTCCACGCGAAGCGGTGTTACACGCCGTTTTCCGCCAGAACATGGGCGCTACCCACTTCATCATTGGTCGTGACCATGCAGGCGTGGGTGACCACTACGGCGCGTTCGATGCACAGACAATTTTTGATGATGACGTACCTGCCGGTGCACTTGATATCGAAATATTCAAGGCTGATCACACAGCCTGGTCGAAGAAACTGAACAAAGTTGTGATGATGTGCGAAGCTCCAGATCACGAGAAGGACGACTTCGTACTGCTGTCCGGCACCAAGGTTCGTGAAATGCTTGGCCAGGGTATCGCCCCGCCGAAAGAGTTCTCACGTCCTGAAGTGGCTCAAATCCTGATTGATTACTACCAAACCCAGGTCGAACCTGCCTGATAGCGGTAGTTAATACAGACATAAAAACGGCGCCATCTGCAAAGATCGGCGCCGTTTTTTTATTTGTGTCACCGTAAAGGCGCTCTTTGCGCCTTTACGGTGTAAATAATTAATTAGGCCGCGGCACGATCGCCACTTCATCGCCGTGTTCGATCAGCGTGTAGGGTTCTGCGAACTGCCGGTTTACCGTGACCTGTACCCTGTCATCAGCAAACGGCTGTTGCCAGCCTGCGCCGCGTTTACGTAACCAGGCCAGCAGCGTTTCTACATTGGTTACAGAATCAGGTAGATCAATTTCTTCTTCATCCTTGCCTGATATTTTTGCCAGCTGTATAAAATACAGGATGTTGATCGTGACCTTGCCACCTTTACCTGTTGCCCGGCCTTCACCTCGCGTCAATCCATATTGCTCGAGCTTGCCGAGATAGTCCTGCCAGTGCTTGTCATAATTGACGCCCAGTTCGTGCAGGGTACCCCAGGAGAAAATGCCGGTATCATGGCCATCGTCAAAATGAATGCGAATGGCGTAGGTGCCCTGGGGCTCGATCTGTGAAATATTCACCCTCTCCTTGCCATGGACCGGCTTGTGCATGACTTTTACTTCTGCAGAAGTGGAAAATACCCGCAGGTACTCACATGGATAATTGAAGCGGAAACCGTCCGAAAAAGCGATTTCCAGTAGCCTGGATTTCTGATGCAGCTTTATTTCAGTCGCGAGCAGGTGAGGTTTTTCAGCTTTCATTGATATAGATCAGGTTTTATGAACAGACATTCGTAACAGCATCCGGGCGCATATTCTAACCGCAAACGCCGTTGCGGGGACCATATTAAGTTAAAAGGAAATGATTCTCGATAGGAACTTCAATTGATCTATATAACTTACTGATTTAAATGACTATTCTTCGAAATTTCTCCGCCCATAAGAAAAACTTATTGAACTAGTAGCAAGTTTGTTTGGAGATTACCCCACAAAGGGCTATGGTGCATCACCGGCCTGACCGGTTAACTTTGCTTTTTGAAAGCTGTTGCGCCTAAAATATGCCCCCTGCTTTTAAGTCCCGGGCTGATAACCGGCACTGGATCAGATCAGGCAGGCGCATACAGATTATGTTTCACCGTGATGGTGAAGCGCTTGGTCATCGCATAAGCGCAAGCTGATGAGCAACATATAACTGATTTCTTCTCCCGGGCACCAGGCTTGTGCCGCCGCCAGGGAGGTGGGTTTCGCATGCTGGATCAGCTGTGCGGAGGTCGTTTCAATTCTTCATGGCCGCTATGTGAGCCAGAAAGATGATGAAAAGGTAGAGGCCATAGCAAGCGGATGATAAACCGCGAGTTATGGTTTTTGCTGCAACTGCAATTGCAAACTAAACTCTAGGAGTTAATAAATAATGCCTACTTTTGTACGTACTGAAAAGTGTGACGGATGTAAAGGTCAGGACCGTACGGCCTGCATGTACATCTGCCCGCACGATCTGATGAAGTTGGACAAAGATGGTTCTGAAACCGGTCATGCCATGAAGTCATACAATCAGGAACCTGAGCAATGCTGGGAATGTTATTCCTGCGTGAAAATCTGTCCTCAGAATGCTATCGAATGTCGTCACTATGCTGACGTTGTACCTCTGGGTGGTTCTGTACAGCCTCTACGCGGCACTGATTCCATTATGTGGACCATCAAGTTCCGTAACGGCAACATGAAACGCTTCAAGTTCCCGATTCGCACAACCGCTGAAGGTTCTATCGATCCTTATGCTGGTAAGCCTGCTGCTGATATGTCCAAGATCGAAGATAACGGTTTCTTCAATCACAATGAGCAAAACGGTTACCGCGAAGGCGACCGCAGCGAACTGATTAAACTTTAATTGTAAAGAGGTTATAGTAATGGCCGAATTTGGTAATCCTGAAGTCATCGAAGAGAATGTAGACATTCTCCTTATCGGTGGCGGTATGGCCTGCTGCGGTACAGCGTTCGAAATTCCACGCTGGGCAGAAGGCACCGATCTGAAAATCAAGCTGGTTGACAAGGCTGCTATGGACCGCTCTGGTGCGGTTGCACAGGGTCTGTCTGCTATCAATACCTACATAGGTACTGAGCAGGATCCAGCTGACTACGCTCGTATGG
Source organism: uncultured Gammaproteobacteria bacterium (assembly GCA_963807785.1). Taxonomy (GTDB): domain Bacteria; phylum Pseudomonadota; class Gammaproteobacteria; order SZUA-229; family SZUA-229; genus JABDQW01. The sequence continues at coordinate 14,832 of CAWEEC010000040.1, forward strand.
TCTCAAACGACCTGATGGGTATCACCCGTGATGACCTGGCTTATGACCTGGGTCGCCATGTTGACGAATCTGTTCACCTGTTCGAAGAATGGGGTCTGCCAATCTGGAAGACTGACGAAAACGGTGAACGTCACGACGGTTCTAGAGGCATGACTCCACTGAAAGACGGTGGCAAGCCCGTACGTTCTGGTAAGTGGCAGATCATGATCAACGGCGAATCCTACAAGTGGATCGTTGCTGAAGCAGCCAAGAAAGCACTTGGAATTGACCGTATCGATGAGCGTATCTTCATCGTTAAACTGGTTAACGACAAGAACGATCCTAGCCGCATCGCTGGTGCTGTTGGTTTCTCTACTCGTGAAGACAAAGTATACGTCTACAAAGCCAAGGCTATCCTGCTGGCTGCCGGTGGTTGTGTAAACATCTTCCGTCCACGTTCTGTTGGTGAAGGTACAGGTCGTGCCTGGTACCCTGTATGGAACGCTGGTTCAACTTATGCAATGGCTGCTGAAGCCGGCGCTGAGCTGACTCTGATGGAAAACCGCTTTGTACCTACCCGTTTCAAAGACGGATATGGTCCTGTTGGCGCATGGTTCCTGCTGTTCAAAGCGAAAGCAACTAACGCTTTCGGTGAAGTGTACATGGACCGCAACAAGGAAATGCTGGACGACTATCCTCCATATGGCCAGGCTGCCGTTCCTGCATCCTGTCTGCGTAACCACCTCATGCTGAAGGAAATGAAAGAAGGTCGTGGTCCTATCTATATGGACACCGTGACTGCTCTTGCTAACCTGCGTGAAACACTGTCTCCTCGCGAAGTTAAGCATCTGGAAGCAGAAGCATGGGAAGACTTCCTTGATATGTGTGTTGGCCAATGCGGTATCTGGGTTGGTGAAAACATCGAGCCTGAGAAGAAAAACTCTGAGCTGATGCCGACCGAACCATACCTGCTGGGCTCTCACTCTGGTTGTTGCGGTATCTGGGTTTCCGGTCCTACTGATGTTGGTGCACCAACTGAAGAAGCTCTGGGCGAAGGTGTTCCTGAGCATCTGCCTTCCGGCTGGAACTGGGGCTACCGTGGTATGACTACCATTAACGGTCTGTTCACTGCTGGTGACGGCGTTGGCGCATCTGGCCACAAGTTCTCTTCTGGTTCACACGCTGAAGGTCGTATGTGTGCCAAGTCCATGGTTAAGTACTGCCTGGACAACAAGGACTTCACTCCTGAACTGGATACTTCTGTAGAAGATCTGGTTGCTGAAATCTATCAGCCAGTGAAGACTTACCTTGAGCACAAAGACTACACCACAGCGATCGACGTTAACCCTAACTACATCACTCCCAAGATGCTGCAGTTCCGTCTGCAGAAGATCATGGACGAGTATGTAGCGGGTGTTGCCACTTACTACACAACCAACGCAGAAATGCTGAAGGTTGCTGGTGAGAAGCTCGACATGCTGAAAGAAGACGCTCTGAAGATGCGTGCGAAAGACCTTCACGAATTACTTCGTGCATGGGAAAACTATCACCGCATCCTCACTGCTGAAGCTCACATGAAGCACATTGAGTTCCGTCAGGAATCTCGTTATCCCGGTTTCTACTACCGTGCTGACAAGAACTTCGTTGACGAAGAAAACTGGAAGTGCTTTGTTAACTCAATTTATGACAAGAACACCAAAGAGTGGACATGCTTCAAGCGTGCTCACACTGACCTGGTCGACAAGTCAAAACTGTTCAAGTAATCACTTTTACAGTTGAGTTAAACGAATCCGGGTGTCCTCAGGATGCCCGGATTTTTTACTTAGGGGCACTCCATTATTTGCTCCATACCTTAGTAAATAAGGTTTTGTGATTTACATGTCCATATACTAATTACTTCCGAGTCCCAAAACCTTCAACCTCGGTCTGAAGCAACTACTGAATTGCTTGATATTGTTATAAAACATACATTTAGATGGTGATGTCATGAGCGACGATAAAAAAATTCGAGTTTGAACTTCCGTATAGCAGCCCGGTTATGCCTGTTCGTCTTGAACTAAATGACGAACTGAAGTTTCGCTGTCACCGCGGTGTGTCGTGCTGGAACGAATGCTGTTCTCACGCCGATGTAACCCTGGCACCGTACGATATCATTCGACTGAAACACCATCTTGGCATGGACTCCAGCGAGTTCCTGAAAAAGCATACTGTGCCTTTTCAACTGGATGCCCATGGCGTACCGGGTCTTAAATTGCGTACCAACGATAATGGCGCCTGTTTGTTCATGCAGGAAGAAGGCTGTACTGTCTACAGCGACCGTCCGACTGCGTGCCGCTATTACCCATCCGGAGTGCTGTCGATGAAAGCACTGGGCGAAGCAACGGATGAGATACATTTTCTTCTGGTCAGAGAAGACCACTGCAAAGGTCACGAAGAAGACCACTACCAGACCATTGCTGAATTCAGAAAGGAACAGGGCGTTGAAGAATATGATGATTTGAACAGGGAGTGGTATCAGATCATATTAAAGAAAAAATCCACCGGCCCAACTATCGGCAAACCGTCTGAAATGAGCCTGCAGATGTTTTTCATGGCCAGTTATGACATTGACCGCTTTCGTCGATTTGTAATGAGCGACAGCTTCATCAAGATGTATGACCTGACTGATGAAGAATACGACAAGTTCGAAAAAGATGATATCGAATTAATGAAATTCGGTTTCAAACTGATGAAACAGGTCTTCTTTGGCGAAATGTCCATCAAGGAGCGCGAAGGTGCCTGGGAAAAACGTGCAGAGCAACGTCGCGAGATACTCGAGTATCGCAGGCAGGCTGAAATCGCAGAGCACCAGAGAAAACAGGAAGAAGCCCGGAATGCCGCACTTCATGATGATAGCGAAGACGAAAGCACCACACACTAGTAGCGTATGATGAGCGATGTTGTCACAGTTGGTATCCTGTCCGACACCCACGGCTATCTTGATAAACGCATAGCCGATGTCATTCGTAAATGCGATTATGCTATCCATGCGGGTGACATCATGGGTGCTCATATACTCGACCAGCTGCAACCACGCCTGTCTGTTATTGCTGTGGCAGGTAACAACGACTATCCTGCAATGTGGGAACAAGACCAGGCAGACACTGTTACTGCCCTGCCTAAAACTACGAGTCTGGAATTACCCGGGGGTAGCGTTACAATTGAGCACGGTCACAGGCTCGGCGGCTTCCCTGAACATGAACAGCTGCGCTGGGATCATGCCGATGTAAGATTGGTCGTATACGGACACACCCACAAGCGCGTCATCGATCAGCAGGCCGAACCCTGGATTGTTAACCCCGGTGCTGCCGGCAGGGAAAGAACAAAAGGCGGCCCGTCATGCCTGATACTCCGCGCGAGCGAGACTGAATGGACCATAGAAACGGTATTATTTGCCGATACGACAGCGGCCTGAAAAGCGTAATAAATCTATAATAATTGACTTACCGCAGAGGCGCTGAGACACTGAGGATATTCAGGTTTTGATGTATCTGAATCGCTTGGTGAATCGTGCAAACAAACTGGCTGTTAACCGGTAGCCAATACTGCAAAGATTGCGATGCAACGACTAATGAACATAATTGGCGTTTATTAGCGTTCATTTGCGGACCAAATTAAATTATTTGCGTCCTTTGCGGTAAAAAATCAAGTCACCCATTACGGGCGTGCTTAAACCTTGATGTAGATCCAGCCCTTCTGCAGGCGCTCTGATATCAGTTCCTGGGCAGTCTTGTCTGTCACTGCCTTTTCCATCATGACCAGGTGCTTGCCTTCCTTTTTCTCGGCCTTATCGATGGAACGCTGACAGGCATACAAGGTTACATTGTCATTGTTATCGACAATGTCTTCAATTCGTTTAACATAGGGCGATACACCAACTCGCAGCATATTGATACCTTCCCTGTAAGCCACAATATCCAGCTTCATAGGCGTTCCTGCCTCACGGTAACTTGCCAGTAACTGCTCGGCTTCATCGAGCGCACCCTTGACGGCATAGATATCCCCCGTGGTGACGTGCAAAATGATCTTGCGTTCTGCCCTGTCGATCGACTCACTGTTTTTGTAATACTGGAACACATCTGCAGCTGATGCAATTTGCATTGAGCGCGCTGTATCGTTAACGACCCAGCCGACAAACATACCTACAGCCAACAGCAAACTGGCTGCAATGCCTTTCCATCGATACCGGTTGATGCCTGCTTGTTGATTCTTACTTTCGAACTCAGAGACCGGAACGCTTTCATAGGCATAACCAACCAGTTCACGTACTGCCTTTAGCTGGCATACACGTTCGCGTAGCGATAAATCTTCGAGTATGGAGTGACGAATTTCATCTTTCTCATCTGTATCTAACTGATCATCAATAAACAGATTGAGTTTTTCATCCGTATAGGTTTTATCGTTCATTATTTCACCCTCATTAACTTGACCGGGAGTTTGCCTTCACTCGCCAGATCCAGTAGTTGCTCCTTTAAATTCTGTCGCGCCCTGTACAGGCGGCTCATTACTGTACCAATTGGTATATCTACAATTTCTGCAATTTCTGCATAACTGAAGCCTGCAAAATCCGCCAGCGTTACGACCTCTCGCAAGGACATGGGTAATCGCTCAACTGATGACCTCACCCTGCCGACAATTTGTGACTGCTGATAATCGTCTGCATGCTCCTGCTGATTTTCATCGCCAATATCATAAAGTTCGACATTTCTGCCCTGGACCCGCAAATAGTCGTGCCAGTTATTCAGCAGGATCCGGTACATCCACGTATCCAGCGTTGCCTGGTTACGCAGGCTATCGGCATTCTTCATCGCCTTGAGCATGGTTTCCTGCACCAGGTCATCAGCCAGTGAAGTACTGTGGCACCATGAATAGGCAACTCTGTATAACTTGGTTCTTCTATCGGCGAATTCCTGTTTGAGCCTCGTTGCCGCAAACAGGTTCTTGATTTTTTTCATGCACTCCATCCTCCAACAATATAGACGTACCATCCCTGTATTTATTCCTGACTACCATAGTCAGGATCTATTCTGAATAAACCTTCACTGGCTCACGTCTACCTAACAGTAACAAAATTTCATGGCAACTTCATGGTAACCTGGGATAATTATATGCCTTTGTTTTTATTGACTTTTTATCGGTTTTTTCTGTGCGTGACAACTGCCACCCTGCTGTTTACGGGCTCACAGGCGGTGATTGCGGCACCCGATGTGATGCTCGAAGGCATCGACGGAGTTAGACATAATCTCAACGAATACATCGGCAAAGGCAAATGGACCGTGCTCAATATCTGGGGTGCCCGCTGCCCGCCCTGCCTCGAAGAAATACCCGAGCTGATACTTTTCCATGATGATCACAAAGACTCGAACGCAATCGTGGTTGGTGTAGCCATCGATTTCCCGAGTTATGGCTATGCTGATAAAAACCAGGTTATCGAGTTTGTCGAACAACATCTGGTCGAGTTTCCGGTATTACTCAGTGACGCCAGTATTTCAGAAAAAATTGGCGCCGGCAGGCTCGAAGGCTTACCGACAACCTACCTGTATACACCCGAAGGCGAACTTGTTGGCATGCAGGTCGGCGGTATAACTGGAAACATTCTAGAAAGTTTTATCGACAAGTACGCGCGTAAGACCAATACTGGCAGTGATAGTTCAAAAAAAAGTGAATAAGTTTTCACCTGCTCCGTCTGAATCTAGACGTAAAAATAATTAAACCGGTTGATGGGTGTTTCCATCACCCATTTCAAATACCAGATGGAGGCATCAATGATAAAGCTATTGCAATCACTCATATTTATCATGCTCACCAGCATTGTATTCCAGGCAAATGCTGCTGCGCCAGACGATAAACCTTTCGCCGAACACAAAGTTGTTCTTCAAATCAGCGATAACGATCCAACCAAACAGACACTCGTTCTTAATGTAGCCAGTAACCTGATGAAGGCATACGGTGGTCCTGACAAGATCGACGTCGAGATTGTTGCTTTCGGACCCGGCTTGAGACTGATGTTTGATGATAATGGCAACAAGGGACGCATCAGCGGCCTCACCGACAATGGTGTACGTTTTGCAGCCTGCGGCAATACCATTAAAAAGATGACCAAGGCACTTGGACACGAACCAAAAATGAACAGCCAGGCCAGCGTTGTTCCCGGCGGCGCAGCACGCATCATTGAACTGGTTGAGCAGGGCTACACCCTGATCAAGCCCTGATACGTTCTACAGAATAACAAATAGCAAATATATATATTTCGGAGGATAAACAGTGATTCCAAGTAAACGAAAAATAGCATTACTGATAGCCGGTATCGCCGGCTGTCTGCTGACACAATCTGCCTACAGTGCCAACTGGCTGATGCTGCAAGGCACAGAAGAGGCAAAACAGGGTCAGGCACCTCGCGCCCATGTATGGGGTTTCATCCAGGCCCAGTACCAGTATGATAACAGCGAGGCGTCCATTGTCCCAAACCCGGCCGGTGGATACGTCCCACCAAAGCTGATTGGCCCTAACCTGGACGATCAAAGTCAGTTCAATGTTAACCGTGCGCGTATCGGTGTACGTGGCACAGGTTTTCCGCTGGATCCAAATGTGAACTATTTCATATTGACTGAATTCGGCAATAACGGTATTACTTTTCCCGAAGATAATACCCACCTTACCGACGCCAGCGTTACCCTCAATCATATACCGGGTGCCCGCGTACGTGTGGGACTGTTCAAGTATCCTGGTGCCGAAGAAGGTCTGCAGGCGATCCACGTATTTGACTACATCAATTTCACCACCGTCACCAACCAGCTGTTGCTGGAGCGCTTTCCGCAAAGCACTGACAGCAACAGAGCCCCGTCACCGACACCCGATGCCGCTATGAACCGGTATTCAAGATCGGTGGGTGCGTTCCGTGATGTCGGTATCCAGGTGTTCGATACCTTCAAGGCGAGTAACTGGGAACACAGTTATGCCTTGATGGTTGGTAATGGTAATGGCCTGAATTTTGGCGACAATAACGACGATAAGGATGTTTACGTGTACTGGTCATCGGAAATGGTGTTCGGTGGCAAGGGTGGCAGGCGCGAAGGCCTGAAAATGTTTGCCTGGTACCAGGATGGCAAGCGCACCAATGCCTATAACATCACTGAATCGCAGGATCGTACCCGTTCCGGTCTCGGTGTCAAATACCTGAAAAAACCTTTCCGGGTGACCACCGAGTACATGCAGGGTAAAGGAATGATCTTCCAGGGACAGCATCGTCCTCAGCATGCCTTCAATAACGAGGAAGCCGACGGTGGATATATCGAAGGTGGCTGGTACATCGGTAAAACCAATTGGGAACTCGACCTGCGTTATGACACATATACTCGCGGAGAAAATCACCCGACTTCACTGGCAGAGCATGAAAGCCGTGCAAATGAAGTGACCGTCGGCACGCAATATCACTTTAACAAGAAGACGCGTGTCAATATCGACTATGCCATGCGTGATTTCGAGTCTGATACTGCAGCCGTTGAAGCCCAGGTAAAAGGCGTGGAAGATCGCTTCGGTATACAGGTCACGCACATTTTCTAATAAATAATAATACATGTCTCCTGCAATACAATTGCCCCGGCTAGCGCCGGGGCTTTTTTGATTCAGACATAACTATCGCTCGAGGGAACCATTATGCTATCAGCAAGAAAACTGTTACTGGTGTTGATTACCGCAACAACCGGATTGACCTGTTGGAACGCTAACGCCGCAGAGGGTGTTATACGCGAATCAAAAGCGCACACAGCGTACCGGCAACTATCGACAAGCTGGAGGCCGTATTGAGCAGCAAGGGCATGACCATCTTCAAGCGCGTTTCCCACTCTGATGGTGCGGCCAAAGCAGGCCTGCAATTAAGACCGACAGAATTGCTCATCTTCGGCAACCCAAAAGTCGGCACCCCGCTGATGCAATGCGAGCAAACCACGGCACTCGATCTGCCTCAAAAGGCACTGGCCTACGTGGATGTCAAGGGACAGGTCTGGCTGGCCTACAATGACCCGAAATATATTGCAGCCAGGCATGATGTGAAAAACTGCGAGCAGGTCATTAACAAGATCAGCAAGGCACTGGCGAATTTTTCCAGGGCTGCTACCCAGTAACTATCATCGACCGTACTGATCAGTAACGGGTTATTTCATCAAGTACATTCAGCAATTGTTGCCTGTTGCTATCGATACTGAAAGTGACATTATGGCCACCTTCGAGCGTAATCAGCTGCCTGGGCTCCAATGCGACTTGATACAGCCTCTCTGCATGATAGTAAGCGATGATCTCATCCTCTTTACTGTGCATGATGTAGATAGGAATTTTCGACACCTGGTTGACAGCCTTGATCGGGCTGTAGGTATTGCTGATTGTTTTTGATAGTGGCCATTGAAACAACCAGAACAGCCAGCTATTCGATAATGCGTCCTGCGCGATATCATGATAATCACTGAATGCCGCTACCGAAATCAAAGCTGCAATCCTGTCGCGGTACTGGCTGTGCGCAACCGAGTAGATTGCCAGGCTTGCCCCCAGGCTCTGTCCCATGACGATGAGTTTTTGATTCTCAGGCAGCTCTTTTGTAACCTGCCCGATCAGCAGCTGCATATCATCAATAATTGGATCGAGTTCAGCTTTACCTTCCGATTGCCCGTAGCCGCGATAATCAAATATATATACATCATAACCATGAGCAACCAGCCAGTATACACTGGCAAAATGGGTACTGATGTTCTCGGCATTACCGTGAAAAAATAACAGTGTTGCGGCAGTATCACCATCGGAAACAGCCTCCATCCATGCAGTTGTAGATTGTCCGTAGTTTCAATGTATACATCTTCATGCATCATCCCGATCGCATCCGGGGTGATGACAATGTCCTGCATTGGATAAAATATAAAATTGGTACAGCCCGATGAAATCAGCAGGCAGCACAGGAAAATCTTACGTATAAAACACATCTTTCGATCACACGACATTACAGCATAGAGTTGTTTGTAATTCGGATAATGTATACCTCCCGGCTACTAGCGTTTACGTATTTTACGAAGTCAGCAAGTATTGAGTTAGAGAGACAAGTTAATGTATTACATAAGGTGTAATTTATGCCATTAATTCAGCTGCTTATATTATATTTTTATATGCTATCTAATGCATCTGCTGACTGTAATTGTGCTCCTGCAATAGCTGATAAACAAACTTGCATAGCTTATATGAATTCACTAACATTCCGGCTGATTCTATCAGTAGATGAATCACTCAAAACAATAATTAGGAGTTAGATAATGAAAAGAATAATTGCAGGTATGGCACTATTTTCGGCCTCATCAGTCGTTATGGCCGGTGCTGCTGGTGGAGATGCCGGTTGCGGTTGGGGTAATGCGTTGTTTGAAGGTCAAAGCGGCACACCGAATCACGTACTGGCCGGCACCACTAACGCGACCACTGGCAACAATACTTTTGGCATGACATCCGGCACCAATGGTTGTACCACCACGGGAAAACTGTCTTATGGCGGCAAAAGTGTTGTAAGCGCAATCATGAATGAGTTCTCTGAAGATGTGGCTCGTGGAGAAGGTGACGCCTTGAGCACTGTTGCAGTACTCTATGGTGTTGAACCGGCCGACCGCCAGACATTTGCAAAAGTTATGCATGAAAACTTCGCTGTTATCTTTCCAAGCGAAGATGTAACCGCTGATGAAATGATAGCTTCAGTTGAAGAAGTAATGAAAGCAGATCCGATTCTTGCTAAATACATCATTTCATAATTGACTTTATAATCAAACCTTACAAGGGCCCTGCATCAAACGATGCCGGGCCTTTTTCTTGAGCAGATGATACACAACCGCAATACACCGGCAATCAAGTCACCATCCTGATAAAAACGTTTTTCATTCTCATACCGATGACTCCCGGACACGCAAGGTCACTCATAATCACCATATGTTGTTTGCTGCTCATGACACTGACGGCATTGTTTTCCAGTGCCCATGCTGGTGAGGCTAATTATGTTGCTGATCTGCAGACGCAGGCCCAGCAACAACACATCTGGAAAAACCCGGAATGGATCAATCTACTTCACTATGCCGGTAAAGGTGACTCGCCTGGTAATTACAGGAGCGAATCAAATGACAAGCGCTTTTTTATCGCACCAGACGGTAAAACAAATCCCGAATCCGAGTTACTTGCCACGATCGCCGCTTTCTATAGAACAGACATCAGCGATAATGAAAATGCGCAATGCAGATTCGTTGCTCGACTGAACTGGTTAAAACAGAAACTCTCTATTGATACCAAGTCACTGCCCGCTGTTTATTGCAGTGAATATATCGAATGGCGCAAGCACGTTCAGTCCGATCTTGTCACCATGGTTTTTCCTGCTTATCACCTCAACAGCCCTTCATCCATGTTTGGACACACACTATTGCGACTTGATTCAGCACAGGACGAAGGCAATTCCAGCTGGCTTTCGACAGCCATAAATTTCGGCGCCAATGTGACAGAAGGTGACAATTCGCTGCTTTATGCCTACAAGGGCCTGGCTGGAGGCTATTCAGGCACTTTCGTTAGCGATCATTATTATAAAAAGATCCAGGAATATAGCCGCATCGAACACCGTGACATATGGGAGTACCGACTTAATCTGACGGCCGAAGAAACCGAGCGCATTGTGACCCATCTGTGGGAACTGCAGGATATTAATTTTGACTACTACTACTTTGACGGCAACTGCTCCTATCGTTTGCTGGAATTACTTGAAGTCGCTCGCCCCGGTATTGAGCTGACAGATGAATTCAAACTCACCGCCATTCCGGTTGACACCGTGCGTGCAGTAGAAAAAGCCGGTTTGATTGAAACCGCAAGTTACAGGCCTTCACAATCAACCGTGTTGCGGCATTTACTCAAACAGATATCCGGGGCAGAAAAGCAGCTGGTCCTGCAGTTGTCAGCAGATATAGCCATCACTGAACAGCAGGCATTCAGCAGCCTGCCTGTTGGCAGACAAAGAAATATCGTAAATATTACCTACCTGTATTTACGTTACCAGCAGTCCGGCAAAGATCGCGATCCTGTCATTGCGAAACGCAGTCATCAATTACTGCTACTGCTTAACTCATACCCTGAAGACACTTCAGTTAAAACAGTCATCGAAACGCCTGTTGCACCGGAGCGTGGACATGGCAGCAAGCGCACAACATTTGGCCTGGGCAAAAGGCTCGATAAGAATTACGCGCAACTGGGTTTCAGAATGTCATTTCATGATCTGGAAGATAATGAAAAAGGCTTCTTACGCGGTGCACAGATCAACATTGGTAACGTGCAGATACGCGCAGTAGAAAATGAATCCATTCAACTTTACCGGCTAGACCTGGTGGATATTTTCTCGTTAACACCTCGAACACGCTTCTTCAAGCCACTTGCCTGGAAAATCTACACCGGACTCGAGAGACAGGTTACCAATGGTGTTGATCAATTAACAGCACATGTAACAGGTGGCGCCGGTGGTAGCTGGATCCTGGCTGAAAATAGCCAGGTCTATGCGCTGGCTATGGGGCGGCTTGAAGTCAACAAGCAGCTCAATCGAGCCATTGAGCCTGCAATTGGTTTTGACGCCGGACTGTTACAGTATATCGGACCTACAATAGCGCGCCTGGATTTCAGTGGCGAACAGTTCAGTGACGGTGTCTATCGCCTACGCGCGAGTTATATACATAATTTTGTGATCAGCACCAACCACTCGGTCAGGCTTGCGGCGCAGTACCAATGGCAGAACGACGATGAGTTCTCAGATATACAGTTGAACTATCAGTATTACTTCTGAATACACTGTGGTTAAAAAAGCCCCTGAAATGGAATGTACTGCACAATATCACCCGTATTGATGGCTTTTCCAGGCTCTACCACGACGAGACCATCGGCCCAGCTGGCTGAACTCAGCACGCCGGATCCCTGGTGCGGATATATTTCTGCATATGCACCCGATTCATCATGTTTGATGCGTACACGCAGGTATTCCTGTCGCTGCACGCCGTTCCATGCAAAACCTGAACGTATTGAAAATTGATTGGAAAATAGTACTTTCTGCACCCTGCATTTTCTCAATCAGCGGGCGCGCAAAAATCAGGAATGTCACGAATACCGAAACCGGGTTACCCGGCAGTCCCAGGAACAATGCTTCATCAACACGCCCGAATGCAACAGGCTTACCGGGTTTCATCTTGATGCGCCACAAGCTCAATTCGCCGAGTTGTTGCAGTGCGATACGTACGTAATCTTCCTCGCCTACAGAGACGCCACCACTGGTCAGCACCAGGTCGGTATCTGCTGCCGCGCGTTTTAATACATCGAGTGTTGCCTCGAGTGTATCGGGGACAATTCCAAAACCCCTCACTTCGCAACCTGATGACTGCAACAGACCATTCAACGTATAGCGGTTGGAATTGTAGATCTGACCCTGAACAACTTGCGTACCCGGTTCTACCAGTTCATCACCGGTAAAGAAGGTTGCCACCTTGAGTTTTCGCTTGACACAAACGTCTGCCCGGCCAACGGATGCGATCAAGCCCTGCTCTTGCGGCCGGATGCGCGTGCCAGCCTTGAGTATGATACTGCCCTGCTTGATGTCTTCGCCGGCGCAACGAATGTTCTCGCCTGCTTTCACAGATGTGTTGATGATAACCGTATCACCCTGCTGCTGACACAGCTCCTGCATGACAACGGCATCCGCAGCTGTTGGTATTGGCGCACCGGTGAATATTCTTGCTGCTGTACCCGCTTGCAATTCTTCCCCGGTCTGTCCTGCTGGAATTCGTTGGCTGACTTTCAATGAAGCCCCGGCTTCTGTACATTCAGTACTGCGCACGGCATACCCATCCATGGCACTGTTGTCATAACCGGGCACATCGATAGCTGATGCCACATCCTCAGCAAGCACACGGCCCAGGGTATTTTCGACAGGCAGGATTTCAGATTGTGCGACCGGCTCGCCTGCAGCCAGTATTCGCGCTAGCGCTTCACTCACCGCTATCAACGATTGTGAGGCACAGCCATCTTCCGTGATGACCTCGGTCTTTTGGCTCATTTTTCCAGCAACCGCGGCATCAGCTCGACCAGGTTGCATGGCCTGTTACGGTAATCCAGCTGCGGGCCGATAATGTCATTCCAACCGGTTCTGCAGGCGCCGCTTGAACCCGGCAGGCAGAATATAAAGGTACCATTGGCAACGCCGCCAAGCGCGCGTGAAGCCACGGTAGAGGTCTTGATATCCTGGTACGAGATCCAGCGGAACAGCTCGCCGATGCCTTCGATTTCCTTGTCCAGTAGCGGCCTGACGGCCTCGGGTGTACTATCCCTGCCGGTCACGCCGGTACCACCCGTAGTGATGATCGCCTGGATATCGCCAGCCGCGATCCAGCGCGAAATAACCTCACGTAATCTATAGATATCATCCGGCACAATGCATTTCTCTGCCAGCTTGTGTCCTGCCTCGGTCAATCGTTCCACCAGTACCTTGCCCGAGGTGTCGTTTGCTTCTGTACGGCTGTCTGACACGGTTAAAACCGCGATATTTACCGGTATTAATTCACGTTCATTCATAGTGTATGACTGATTCCATGGGTTTTAGCAACGAATATTATGCCATTATTGTCTATCCATTCGTGCGAATAATCCCGCGGCAGGATTTACGCTAGAATACATCACCATGGCGATGGATAAATCACCAACTGATGCCGGCCCTGTACTGCTTGATCCTTTTTCAAGACGTATCGAATACCTTCGTCTTTCGGTTGCTGATAAATGCAACCTGCGCTGTTTTTACTGTCTGCCGGAAAATTTCAGTGATTTCGAGCAACCCGATCACTGGCTCACTTTCGACGAAATCGAACGCGTTATCCGGGCCTTTACCGAACTCGGTGTCGCGCGTGTCCGCATTACCGGCGGCGAACCGCTGGTCAGAAAAAACCTTACTCAACTAGCAACACAACTCAACGCCCTTCCCGGGCTTGATGACCTGTCACTGAGTACCAATGCCGTATTACTGCAACGTCATGCAATGCAACTGTATGATGCCGGCATCTCGCGCATCAATGTCAGTCTTGACTCATTGCGTGATGATCGTTTCAAACAGATAACGGGCGGCAGCTTGCAGACCGTACTCGACGGCCTGGTGGCTGCTAAAGATGCCGGTTTCTCCCCGGTGAAAATAAACATGGTCGCGATGAAAGGTATTAATGATGATGAATTCGAAGACATGGTTGAATTCTGCCTTGAACACGACTTTACCCTGCGTTTGATTGAAACCATGCCCGTCGGTGAAACCGGGACCCATGCCAGCAATCATTTCCTGGATTTACAACAAGTCAAACAACAACTGGGCAATCGTTTCGAGTTGATACCCGGTGTCATGCCAGGCGGTGGCCCCGCGCGTTATATGCAGGTTAAAAACACCAACCTGCGCATCGGCTTCATCACACCTATATCACAGCATTTTTGTGAAACCTGTAATCGGGTAAGGCTTTCAGTCGACGGTACGCTGTATTTATGCCTTGGACAGGATGATAAATACGAATTACGTCCACTATTGAGACAGGGTATCAGCGATGATGGCCTGAAGAATGCCATCGTTGAGGCTATTTCACTCAAACCCGAGAAACACGAGTTCAAACACAAGCCTGGTCAGGTTGTGCGCTTCATGAGTATGACAGGCGGTTAAACACAATCATTGTTTATTGATTCATGCTTTTTATTATCCAGTAAATATGCCGACGCATAATAAAGATATATCAGCTCATTGATATATGTCATTTGAATTGGTCATGAAAATGTCTATGCTGGCGTCGGTTTATAAGCAAGCATGTATAAGTAAACAAGCAGCCAGTGACTTGTGCAATTTAAACTCTTCCATGGATTCAATTAATGAGTGATAAATCAACCGAATGTAATGGTTTTCTGTGCCGCGTGTGGCAAGCGATAAAATCACCTTCTAAATTTTCACTGGGACTACTACTGCTGGTTGGATTTAGCGCCGGTATTATTTTCTGGGGCGGTTTTCATTATTCGATGGAAGCGACCAACACCGAGGAATTCTGTATTTCATGTCACGAGATGGAAAACTTTGTGTTCGAGGAGTACAAGCAGACCATCCACTACAGCAATCGCACTGGCGTACGTGCCACCTGTCCGGACTGCCATGTACCTAAAGAATGGCCGCACAAAATCGTGCGCAAGATCAAGTCAACCAACGAAATCATGCACAAGCTGCTGGGCTCCATTGACACAGCCGAGAAATATGAAGCCAAGCGCCTGGAACTCGCCGAGAGAGTCTGGCAGGACATGCAGGCTACGGATTCGCGGGAATGTCGCAATTGTCACAATTACAAATTCATGGATTACAGCAAACAGTGTGAAGAGGCTGCCGAAACCCATCCCGAAGCACTGGAATCAGACTTCACCTGCATCGACTGTCATCGGGGCATCGCACACAAGCTGCCTGCCGGCGAAGCATGAAAAGTCCTGATTCCCGATTACAGGCCGGGAGCTATGGCAACAACCGGCTTGCGCAGACCGCGCCACAGCGCTCAATAACCCCGACTCGACTGCGGTTAAGCCTTTCATTTTAAAGCAGATGTGTTGAGCCTGAGCCCTGTTTCCGCTATGCTGGAGAACTTTTCAGGCATAACACAGTCACTAGGATGGGCACGCTGCCTGAGTAATCCATTATCAGAAGCCAAATATAATGAACGATCGATCAGATATAAATCAGGACAATTTCGCGGTTAAAGTCGGCCTGGCAGAAATGCTCAAGGGCGGCGCCATCATGGATGTGACCACGGCAGAACAGGCAAAGATCGCCGAAGATGCGGGCGCCTGCGCGGTGATGGCACTGGAGCGTATCCCGGCCGATATTCGCCGCGACGGCGGTGTCGCGCGCATGTCTGATCCCGACATGATCCAGCAAATCAAGGACACGGTTTCCATACCGGTGATGGCCAAGTGCCGCATCGGCCATTTTGCCGAAGCCCAGGTACTGCAAGCGCTGGAGATCGATTTTATCGACGAATCCGAAGTGCTGACACCGGCTGACGAGGCCAACCATATTTACAAGCACGACTTCAAGGTACCCTTCGTATGCGGCTCGACCTGCCTGGGTGAAGCCCTGCGCCGTATCGGCGAAGGTGCCGCCATGATGCGCACCAAGGGTGAAGCAGGCAGCGGCAATATTGTCGAAGCCGTGCGCCACATGCGCTCGCTGCAGGACGAAATGAAACGCCTCACCACCCTCGGCAAGGAACAGTTGATGGCCGTTGCCAGGGACATGGGCGCGCCCTACGACCTGGTTTGCTATGTTGCCGAGCACGGTAATTTACCCGTACCCAATTTCTCTGCCGGCGGCATTGCGACGCCAGCCGATGCCGCCCTGGTGCGACAGCTCGGCGCCGAGGCGGTGTTTGTCGGTTCCGGTATTTTCAAGTCAGATGATCCGGCTGCTCGCGCTGCCGCCATTGTCAAAGCAACCACTCACTTCGATGATCCGGAAATACTGCTTCAGGTCAGTCGCGGCCTGCGCCCCGGAATGAAAGGCCTGGAAATGCAGGATATTCCCGTCGAGGAGCGACTCGCGGCCAGGGGATGGTAGTCGCAAGCTGGTAAGCGGACATTGCACAAAGATCCCATCGGTGTCCTTGCGTTGCAGGGCGCCTATCAAAAACATGTCGAAATCCTGTCCAGACTGGGCATTGAATCACGGCTGATACGTAAATCAGCTGAGCTGGAGCAGTGCGCCGGCCTGATTATTCCGGGTGGTGAATCAACCACCATGAGCCTGTTGATACAGCAGGCAGGCATGTATGAGCCGCTACACGACTTCGCAGAAGATAAACCGGTCATGGGAGTGTGCGCGGGCATGATCATGATGGCAACAGCAGTCGATGATGCACGTGTTACACCACTTAAAATCCTGCCCTTTCGCGCCTTGCGCAACCATTACGGACGCCAGGTACATAGCTTCACGGCAGACATAAAACTGGAATTTGATCAGGGCAACAGGCCGCTTCATGCCCACTTTATCCGTGCACCGGGAGTGACCGACCTGGGTGACGGTATAGAAGTGCTGGCAAGATATAACGATGAAATCATCATGATCGGCAAGGACAGTCACCTGGCATTGTCGTTCCATCCCGAACTGACACAGGACAGCAGAGTTCACCAGTACTGGTTACAGAAGTTTGCCTGATACACCGCCCAGTTGTTGCTTGATTTTGTCAGCAGGAAACAGGATTACTAACCGGTTCAAACCAACCATAGATCGACTCACTGATAATTAGCCGCGAAATACGCAAAGCGCGCAAAAAGGTGATTCAGTATGATACGAAATAGTTTTCTATTCTTAGCGTCTTTTGCGTGTTTCGCGGCTAATTCAGTCTCTGTAATGGCAACTTATCTTATGCGCACTAACCACACTTCGAATCACCACAGTTCAGGCAGGTCATGCAATTGTCCATGCTGATCACCGCCTTGGTATGACATTTCAGGCACAGCAGCGAGTTCGACGGGAACTCAGTCGATGACTTTTCGGAAGTAGTGTTATCATTGACATGGATCGAATCATATTCCCTGCGTTTGGCATCAAGGATTTCCCGCTGGCAATCATCAATACCCTTGTCTTCAATCATACCGATCATTTTCATGTGGCATTCAATGGCATCACCGATTTCAGCCACCAGTGATGGCTTGTACTTACCGCCCTTCTTGAAGTAGCCGCCACGAGGGTCAAACACGCTACGCAGCTCGTCAACCAGAAAAGTAACGTCACCGCCTTTTCTGAAAACTGCCGAGATGATTCTTGTTAGTGCCACTATCCATTGAAAGTGATCCATATTTTTTGAATTAATGAATATCTCATAGGGTCGGCGCATTTCATGCCTGGTACCCGGGTTCAACACGACATCATTGATTGTTATATACAGGGCATGTTCGGACTGCGGCGTCTTTATTTTGTAGGTGGAACCGAGCAGCATTTCCGGACGCTCGAGTTTCTCATGCATCTGGATTATTTCTGCACTACTGTTGTCCTCGTCCTGGTTATTGGTTGTAGTTTCATCGGCCTTTTGCTGTTTTTCCTGTTCACCTTCGAGCACATCATAGCTGATAATTTTCTTATCTATTTGAATAGTCATTTCAAATCACCATAACTTTTTTAATTATTTATTTAGTGTTGCCCGCAGTTTTAACCAACAGGCTGAATTATTTAAAACTTACCGTAATAGCCTTCTTTCAAGGCGTCATACAGGTTTGCGGCAGTGTGTGTTTCACCATCGTAAACAATTTCTTCGTTGCCCTTGACTTCAATCACCGTGCCATCTTCCAGAGAAAATCTGTAAATAGTGTTTTCGAGATCCTTGTCTTTAACCAGCACACCCTGAAAAACTTCCGGATTAAAACGGAAGGTAGTGCAGCCCTTCAGCTTCTTTTCATAGGCGTATAGATAAATATCCTTGAAGTCTTCATAAGGGAAGTCTGTGGGGACATTCGCAGTTTTAGATATAGAAGAGTCGATCCACTTTTGTGCGGCGGCCTGGATATCGACGTGCTGTTTGGGCGTAATATCATCAGCAGATATGAAATAATCCGGCAGCTTTTCCTCTTTCTTGTCGGAGAATGGCATAGCATTCGCGTTTACCAGCTCTCTGTACGCCAGCAACTCGTAGGACCATACATCCACTTTTTCCTTGCTCTTTTTACCCTCACGAATAATATTGCGTGAATAGTGATGGGCAAAACTGGGCTCAATGCCATTACTGGCATTATTTGCAATAGAAAGTGCAATCGTACCCGTTGGTGCGATTGAACTGTGGTGGGTGAATCGCGCTCCGATCTGTGCCAGCTCCTCAACCAGTGCGGGATTAACTTCAGCGATCTTCTGCATATAACGGCTGTATTTGGCGTGCAGTACCTTGCCCTTGATTTTATCGCCCTGTTTCCAGCCATCTTCCAGCATTTCCGGCCTGCGCCTGAGCATTTCAGCTGTGATCTCGAACTCCTGCTCCATAATAGCTGCAGAGCCCTTTTCCTTTGCCAGTTCCAGCGCACATTCCCACCCGGTCAAAGCCAGCTCGCGTGTTACTTTTTCGGTGAACTCGAGTGATTGTTTCGAACCGTAGCGAATACCCAGCATGGTTAATGCGGAACCCAGGCCCAGGTAGCCCATACCATGACGACGTTTGCTTTCTATTTCCTTTCTTTGCTGCTCCAGTGGCAGCCCGTGTATTTCCACTACATTATCCAGCATGCGGGTAAATACCCTGACCATTTCCCTGTAGGTATCCCAGTCAAAGCTGGCGTTATCCGTGAACGGATTACTCACCAGGCGCGTCAGGTTGATCGATCCCAGTAAACAGGCACCGTATTCCGGCAGACCCTGTTCACCGCATGGATTGGTTGCCCGTATTTCTTCACAGAACCAGTTATTATTCATTTCATTGTACTCGTCAATGAGAATAAATCCCGGCTCGGCATATTCGTAGGTAGACGTCATAATCACATCCCATAGACGTCGAGCCGGTATGGTCTTGTAAATCCTGCAGGCAACCTTGCCCGACTCATCTGTGATGTAATTGGTCTTGATTGGCCAGTCACGCCAGATCACCTGCTCACTATTATTCAGATCAATCTTGTTGGCTTCCCGCTCCTCTTCAGTTAATGGGAATGCAAGCTTCCATTGCGCATCATTTTTAACGGCCTCCATGAATTCACTGGTTATCAGTAAAGACAGATTAAACTGGCGCAGACGTCCGTGTTCGCGTTTGGCACGAATGAATTCAACCACATCAGGGTGGCCTACATCAAAAGTAGCCATCTGTGCACCACGACGACCACCCGCTGAGGAAATGGTGAAACACACCTTGTCGTAGATATCCATAAACGAGAGCGGCCCCGATGTAACCGCACCGGAGCCGGAGACATACGCCTTGTTAGGTCTCAAGGTGGAGAACTCGTAACCGATACCCGCGCCTGACTTCAGAGTCATGCCAGCTTCGTGTACTTTTTGCAGAATATCGTCCATCGAATCGTGAATCTTGCCCGACACTGTGCAATTGATGGTTGACGTTGCCGGCTTGTGCAGCTGCGCACCCGCATTCGAGATGATGCGTCCTGCAGGAACAGCACCATGCTTTAATGCCCAGAAGAATTTGCTGTACCATTCCTCTCGTTTTTCAGGTGATGTCTCGATATCAGCGAGCGCGCGGGCGATGCGCGCGAATGTTTCATCGATCGACTGGTCTATCGCCTCGCCGTTGGCTGATTTGAGCTGATATTTTCTTTGCCAGATATCAAGCGCTGCCGGCTGTAATGGGATTTCAGTGCTTGCTGTAGACGTGTTGCATGGATGGTTAAGGATACTCATGAGCTAACTCCTTGAAAAATCTGGCGCATAACACACCAGATATAGTGTTGTTATTGTTTTTATACCACTATATGTTGTGGATATTAGTCCAAACAGATGCATCATGTCCAATATTAAATCATTTTTAGCCGGGTTATTTCATTATTCGCCGGGCCGCGAAGGGCTTCAATGCGTGTGAACACACCCTCGCCTCGTCTCACTTCACCACCCCTGACCCGGCACACATTGCAGCATCATAATTCCTATTCGTCACAAGCCGTTGTTATAATCAATGCCATGCTGGTTATGATAAAAAAATAATAATGAAATATCCGGTCAAACATACAATCAGCCTCGGCGTAATACTGTTTGCACTTTGGCTGGGATTATCAGGCCAGCTCAATGCGTTGATGCTGTCACTAGGACTGGTTTCGACCCTTATGATTGTCTATTTAGCCCACCGCATGGATATCATCGATCAGGAGATCTATCCAGCGCACATGACAATTCTCTATTTACGATTCTGGTTGTTCCTGGCCCGCGAAGTCGTTTTGGCCAATATCGATGTAATCAAACGTATTTTCCGGCCAGGTAAAAACATCAGCCCGCAATTATTCGAATTGCCACTGACACATAAAACGGATCTTTCCCGAGTAATCTATGCCAACGCCATCACCATGACTCCAGGCACAGTCAGCGCGAACCTGGACAAGAAAACTATTACCGTTCATACATTGACCATCGAAGCTGCGCAAGACCTCTCTAGCGGCCGCATGGCCAGATCCATACCTGAAGATTACGAGGACGAGTAAGCGTGATTTTTACTGTTGCCGCATTCGCTATCCTGGTAACTATATCACTGGCACTGGCGCGTGCATTTCTGGGCCCCACACTATATGACCGGATTCTCGCCGTTAACATGGTTGGCACTAAAACCGTGTTACTGATTGCGGTTTTTGCTGTTCTTTCAGAACGTACCGACATGCTCGATATTGCATTGATGTATGCTCTGATTAATTTTATTGGCGTGGTCGCAGTTCTCAAGCTGGTTGAACAGGGAAACTTTTATACTTCAGGAGAGGATGATTAGCGCCGCTTCACCATAATGATTATTCTCGAAATCATCAGCTGGATTTTTATAGTTGCAGGCGCCTTGCTTGGAATCGCCGGTGGTATCGGTATACACCGTTTTCCGGATTTTTATTCAAGACTGCATGCAGTTGGCATTACAGATACCTTGTGTGCCGCACTGTTTCTTGTAGGCTTAGCCATGCAGACCGGAGTGAGCATTGCCAGCCTGAAACTGTTGCTGATTTTTATATTTCTGTTTTTTTGCAGCCCTACGGCTACGCATGCGCTTGCGAATGCTGCTCTGTCAGGCGGGCTCAAGCCCGAACTTGATGAAGAATACCACGGTCACTGCTTTGATAGACACCCTGATTGATATTTCATTACTGGCATTTCTGTCAATCACAGCTATTGCCATTATCCGCATGCGCAATCTGTTTGTGATTATCATGCTGTTCGGTATTTTCAGCCTGCATTCTGCCGGCCTGTTTGTTGTTATGGATGCGGCCGATGTTGCGTTTACAGAAGCAGCGGTTGGTGCCGGTATATCGACTGTACTCATGTTAGGCGCTCTTGCGTTAACAAAAAACCACGAGGAAAAGAAGCCTCCACACCACGCCAGGCTGCCATTGCTTGTTGTATTGATTACCGGTGCCGCCCTGATCTACGGAACCTATGACATTCCTTCATTTGGCGACCCGCAATCCCCCGCTCATCAACATGTAAAACCCCGCTATATCAAACGCAGTGTAGAAGAAACAGGCGTACCCAATGTCGTTACTGCGGTTCTGGCCAGTTACCGCGGCTATGACACCCTGGGTGAAGTAACAGTGATATTCACCGCGGGTATTGGTGTCATGCTACTGATTGGTGGACGTCTCGTGCGAAGACAGAAAAAAAGGGATAATAAATGAAACACAACCTGATACTCAGGGTCATCGCCAAGTACCTGTTCCCGGTCATCGCCCTGTTTGCGTTTTATGTCCAGTTCCATGGCGACTATGGTCCCGGCGGTGGCTTCCAGGCCGGCGTTATCCTGAGTGTTGCATTCATTTTTTATGCCCTGGTATTTGGCCTGAAAACAACTGAACAGGTTATACCGCCACAGGTATTACGCATACTCGCAAGCACAGGCATGTTGATTTATATAGGCACAGGTGTGGCTACCATGATCATGGGTGGCAATTTTCTCGATTATGATCTGCTCTCGCTTAAGCCGATTGAAGGCCAGCATATTGGCATCCTGTTAATCGAGCTCGGTGTTGGTATTACAGTCAGTGCTGTTATGTTAATGATCTTCTTTGCTTTTGCCGGCAGGGACAGACCGTGATCGATATTATTATCGGTCACTATAATTACTGGGTCGTCATCTTTTTGATGATGGCAGGATTTTACACAGTGATCAGCCGCGGCAACCTGATAAAAAAAATCGCAGGCATCAATATATTCCAGACATCGGTTTTTCTGATGTACATCAGTATTGGCTATGTCAGTGAAGGCACTCCACCAATAATTGCCGAAGGCTTTACACGGTATTCCAATCCCCTGCCGCATGTAATGATACTGACAGCAATTGTCGTTGGTGTCTCGACCACTGCGCTTGGACTGGCGCTTGTCATCCGCATTAAAGAAGCGTACGGCACTATCGAAGAGGACGAAATTCACGAACAGGACAAGTCTCTGTGATTGTGCAGAACCTTAGCCTGCTGCTGGTTGTAATACCATTATTGTCCGCACCCGTTACCGCCATGCTCCCAAACGGAAGATTACCCTGGCTGCTGACCCTGATAACTACCTGGACATGCCTGGCGATAGCGGGCTGGCAATTGTCGGCGGTCATCGATGGCGATGTCATCAGCTATGAGCTGGGTGGCTGGGCACCACCCTGGGGCATTGAATATCGAATCGATGCCCTGAATGCATTTGTCGCCTTGATTGTGTCAGGCATTGCAGCTATCACCTTACCCTATGCATTGCTCAGCGTAGAGAAGGAAATTCCTCTGCAGCAAACATCCCTGTTCTATGCAACATTTCAGTTGTGCCTGGTAGGCCTGCTGGGTATTGCGCAAACAGGAGACGTGTTCAACCTGTTCGTATTTCTCGAAATCTCTTCACTTTCTTCTTATGTGCTCATCGCCATGGGCAAGCAGCGTCGCGCACTCACAGCAGCCTACCAGTACCTGGTGATGGGGACCATTGGCGCCACCTTCCTGCTGATCGGTATCGGCCTGATCTATGCCGAAACCGGAACACTGAACATGCTGGATCTTAACCAGCGTCTGCAACCGATACTGGATCATCGCACTGTGCATACAGGCTTCGCTTTCATTGTCGTGGGCATCGCATTAAAGCTGGCTTTATTTCCGCTGCACTTGTGGTTACCCAATGCGTATAAATATGCACCCTCTGTGATAAGTGTGTTTCTCGCAGCCACCGCAACCAAAGTGGCGGTATACATCATGTTACGCATGGTATTCACTGTTTTCTCCAGTGATTTCGTCAGAATTACGCCTACCAGCCATATATTTCTGCTGCTAGGCATATTCGGCGTCATTATGGCTTCGATTGCCGCCATATACCAAAAAGATGTCAAACGCCTTCTTGCCTATTCCAGTGTTGCGCAAGTCAGTTACATGGTGCTGGGAATGGGATTGACATCAACGCTGGGAGTAACAGCAAGCCTTGTTCATATGTTCAATCATGCACTGATGAAAGGTGCGCTGTTCATGGCCTGCGGTGCCCTAGTCTACAGAGTTGGTTCAAGCAGGTTTGAGAAACTCAATGGACTGGGACGGCAGATGCCCTGGACTTTTACAGCCATCTTTATCGCAGGTTTAAGTCTAATAGGAATACCAGGCACTGCCGGCTTCATTAGCAAATGGTATTTCGTACTGGCTGCACTTGAACAACAGTCATGGCTTATTGTACTTGTAACGCTACTGGGATCACTGCTTGCCGTGGTGTATGTGTGGAAAGTAGTAGAGGTAATGTACCTGCGCCCGGTATCCGATTCGGCAGCATTGGTTAAGGAAGCACCTGTTTCCTTACTGATCCCGATGTGGCTGCTGGTCCTGGCTAATGTCTATTTTGGTATCAATACCGAACTCACGGTGAATGTTGCTGACACTGCCACGAGATTATTGGGAGTCGCAGCATACCATGAGTGATCAGTTACTGATTCTGCTTGCCGTAATGCTGCCGTTTGCCGGCGCCATTGGCATTATGCTGTGTGGTCGCTGGCCTAATGTGCGAGAGGCAGTTACTTTAACCACGGCCGCTGCTGTATGCGTAATTGTTATAAACATCTATATGCGCTTTCATAATGGAGTACTACCAGGTATTGATATCGCTGAACCACTTCCGGGCCTGACCATCCGTTTCGAACTGGAGTCACTGGGAATGCTGTTGGCACTGGTTGCAAGTAGTTTATGGCTGATCACTTCGATTTATGCCATCGGCTACATGCGTGGCCACAATGAGATAAACCAGACCCGCTTCTATGCTTTGTTCGCAGTTGCTATCGGCAGTACGCTAGGTGCTGCATTTGCCGGAAACTTGTTAACGCTGTTTCTGTGCTATGAGATTTTGACAGTTTCTACCTATCCCCTGGTGGCACATGCTGGTACGGCTGAAGCTCGACGCGGCGCTCGCACTTATGTAGGCATACTGCTGACCACGTCTATTGCGCTGCTGTTACTTGCGATCCTGATTACCTATACAGTAACGGGCAGCCTGGATTTTCGCGCTGGTGGCATCCTCGCTGGTAAACTCGATCCGGCCTGGGCCGGCTTGCTGTATGCGCTCTATATATTCGGCATTGGCAAGGCAGCTATAATGCCACTCCATCGCTGGCTGCCTGCAGCCATGGTTGCCCCTACACCGGTAAGCGCATTACTGCATGCAGTTGCCGTGGTAAAAGTAGGCGTATTCACCATATTGAAAGTAACTATCTATATATTTGGCACTGACTTTATCGTGAGCTCGGGTGCAAACGACTGGCTTATCTGGTTTGCCGGTGCCACCATCCTGCTTGCCTCATTTATTGCCATGACCAAGGACAACCTCAAGTTACGCCTGGCCTATTCAACGATCAGCCAGCTAAGTTACGTTGTACTCGGTGCACTGCTGGCAACCAATATGAGCCTGCTTGGTGGCGCCTTGCATATTTCCATGCATGCATTTGCCAAGATCACTTTATTTTTCGCTGCCGGCGCTATTCTTGTAGCGGCCAATAAAAGCAACGTCAGTGACATGGGCGGACTGGGCCGCGCCATGCCAATCACCTTTGGCGCCTTTCTGATAGGCAGCCTCAGCATCATCGGTTTACCACCATTCGGTGGCATGTGGAGTAAATGGTATCTGGCTTTGGGGACAGTCGAGGCCGGTCAGTGGTTACTGCTTTCGGTACTGCTTGTCAGCTCCCTGTTGAACATCGCCTACCTGCTGCCGGTTCCTGTCAGGGGCTTTTTCGGCAAAACCAGGGATGGAACAACATA
Organism: uncultured Gammaproteobacteria bacterium; assembly: GCA_963807785.1. Classification (GTDB taxonomy): domain Bacteria; phylum Pseudomonadota; class Gammaproteobacteria; order SZUA-229; family SZUA-229; genus JABDQW01. The sequence continues at coordinate 40,806 of CAWEEC010000040.1, forward strand.
CTCTCAGATTAAAGAAGCGCCGGTAAGCTGCCTGATCGCAATGATGATTACATCGCTTGCCTGCCTGCTGCTGTTTTTCTACCCTGATCCTTTTTATGAACTGGCGTTGAACGCATCTGGAGGCAAGTGACATGAATGGGCCAGTGCCCAAGCATAGGCAACACCTGTTCGACAATCCACGTAATGTTTCGCTAGTCGTTCGTGGCTTATATATTGTTTGCATTCTGCTATTCCTGCTTGACTTTATATTGCATCGACATGTCACACGCGAATGGGAGGGCTTCACAGGTTTTTACGCCCTGTATGGATTTATTGCCTACGTGACAATCGTGCTGACAGCCAGACAGCTGCGCAAAATTCTGCAGCGCAAGGAAGATTATTACGATGTGGATGATTGATCTTCCTGCTTTTGTTCCGTTTTTCATTGCCGCTTTACTGGCAACAATAACTCGTGGCTGGCTGCGTAACCTGATCATGCTTGCTACACCCGTTCTGGGCGGCCTGCACCTGTGGTTAGATGTTACTCCTGGCATTGTCACGACCATACCAGTGCTGGAGTACGAACTGATCCTGATGCGGGCAGATCGCCTCAGCCTGCTGTTTGGCTATCTGTTTCATATAACCGCTTTTTTTGCTGCAATATTTGCATTGCATGTGCGCGATACTACACAGGCCGTATCAAGCCTGCTCTATGCCGGCAGTACATTAGGTGCAGTCTTCGCGGGCGATCTGATCACACTGTTCATCTTCTGGGAATTGATGGCAATCTCATCTGTTTTCCTGATATGGGCGCGTCATACCGAACGCGCTATTCGTTCCGGCATGCGCTACCTGATGATTCAGGTTACCTCAGGTGTGCTGCTATTTGCCGGTGCAATGGTGCAGTATTATCAAACCGGTTCGCTGGCATTTGATTATATTGGTCTGCAAGGCATCAGTGGCTGGCTGATTTTTCTTGCCTTCGGCATCAAGTGCGCATTCCCATTGCTGCACAACTGGCTCATAGATGCCTATCCCGAAGCAACACCAACAGGAGCTGTTTTCCTGTCAGCATTCACTACCAAGGTTGCCGTGTACGCATTAGCACGCGGTTTCCCCGGTACCGAACTCTTGATTTACATCGGTGCAGTGATGACATGTTTTCCGATCTTCTACGCAGTCATCGAGAATGACCTGCGACGGGTACTTGCGTACAGCTTGATTAACCAGCTTGGCTTCATGGTCTGTGGTATTGGCATTGGAACAGCTCTCGCACTCAATGGTACTGTGGCTCACGCTTTCAGTCATGTTCTCTATAAAGCTCTGTTGTTCATGAGCATGGGTGCCGTACTCTATCGAGCAGGCACTATTAAATGTTCTGAGCTGGGCGGTTTATACAAGTCAATGCCGAAAACAGCATTACTGTGCATTATCGGGGCCTGTTCAATATCAGCTTTCCCGCTATTCAGCGGCTTCGTCAGCAAATCGATGGTCATGGCTGCAATGATCGAGGAAGGTTATGACTACCTTTGGCTGGTGCTGCTGTTTGCTTCTGCGGGCGTCCTCCATCATGCCGGCATTAAAGTTCCATATTTTGCATTCTTTGCCCACGACTCAGGCATTCGCACACAAGAAGCACCGCTCAACATGCTCATTGGCATGAGCATCGCGGCAGTACTGTGTGTCTTTATTGGTTCACAGCCACAATATCTATATGCACTGCTACCATGGAAAGTTGAGTACTGGCCTTATAATACGACCCATGTACTATCTCAATTGCAGTTATTGCTGTTCGCGGCACTGGCCTTTGTCTGGCTAAATAAACTGGGACTGCATCCGCGTGAGATACATGCGGTCAATCTTGATGCCGACTGGTTGTATCGTAAACTCATGCCCGATACCGCGCGTTCCGTGTATGGCTTTATGGAGAAAACCGGTAACAGTATCGAAGATGCATTTCACAGCACATTGAAAGACGCCGTCAAATCAATGATAAGTACACGTCTTGGGCGATTTAATCTGGCCGCAAGCTGGCCAACAGGCAGCATGGTATTCTGGATAGCTATCATTCTTGGAATGTATCTGCTTGCTGACGCTATACATTGAAACTTGAGAGCAATCAGCCGCACCGCCTTAGACAGTACTTCAGTAATGGTGGTGCTAACAACGTCGTTACTATGATCATCAACACCACTGCTGAAAACAGCGCATCAGTCATTACACCGAGGCTCTTACCTATCGAGGCGAATATCAACCCGACTTCGCCACGCGGCATCATGCCAATACCAATTGCCCAGCGATTTTTAACACCGAATGCACCAAATCCTGAAACCACCTTGCCAACAATAGCTGCCACCAAAAGCCCGGCAGCCAGAACCATGACATCCAGTTGCAGGAATGTCTCAAGCTTTACCTGGATACCCATCAGCACGAAGAAGATTGGCACCAGGATGACCTCTAGCGGCATTATCAGATCTTTGATAGTTATAGGACACTTACGTTCATCTTCCCAGCCCTTAAAATAAGCATCCTGCAAAATCAATCCGGCAGTAAAAGCGCCGATAATGGTGGCCAGCCCGGACAGGTTCGCCATCCACGCCAGCACCATAACAAACAGGTAGGACACAAACATTTTTGCCTCGATCAGATCCAGGTGACGAAACAGCCTTACTATAAAACGAATAAAATACGGCCCGAGGTAGACAGCAGCAACCAGGAACAGGGTTGCCATAACAACGATAGATGCAATATTGACAAGATCAACACTGCCATTGACTACAATTCCACTGACGATCGCGAGCATTAATAAACCCAGTACATCATCAAACACGGCAGCACCGAGGATAATACGTGCAATGTCGGTTTGTCCCATTTTCATCTCCTGCAGTACCATAGCAGTGATACCAACGCTGGTCGCTGCAAGGGTTGCACCCAGAAACAGGCTGGTATGAAACTCGACATCCTCAATCAGCAAGGTGGCTGCCAGTAACCCGAGAAAAAATGGCAATAGCACACCGATAATGGCAACACGGCCTGAATCCGGGCCGACCTTGCGCATATCATCAATACTGGTATCGAGGCCGACTAGAAACAGCAGGAATATAACCCCGTAACGTGAAAACACATCGACGGCATGTGCTACTTGCAACGCTTCATTTCCATGCGGTCCACGTAAAATATCCAGCACAGGCAAGGCGCACCCCTCACCAACAGCCTTGAGACAGGAAAGCTCAAGACTTTCCCCTTTAAGCAGATTGCCCGTTATCTCGAAGATTGCCGGTCCTTCACGTAACACGGTGATGAGATCAAAACTAAAATAAAAAGCGAGGTTGCCGATAACAATCCCCATCAACAATTCACCAAGAACAGATGGAAAGCCAAGTTTACGCGCCGAGAACCGCCCGATCAGGGCGACAAACAGTATGCCGGTGACACCGAGTATGACAGGCGCTATCGGATCGCTGTGCGATACATGAAATTCGATAGCTGCAGCCGCAGATGGCAGCAGCAACGTCAATAAAAACAGACACAGCCTGCGGTAGTTACGCACGGGATTCATATAAATACACGTTGTATAGCTGTTTGCAGTGGGATGGGCGTGTTTTAAATGCTAGCAGATACGCGGCAATGGATCATCTTCAAGCTCTTCCAGTATGCGCTCGCCACCAATCTCTGTTTCAAGTAGAACGTGGTTTATGTCCGCATCAATATAACCAATCCGCCGCGCGCCTTTGCCATCTGCCATCTGCTGCCAGGCACTGAGCAAATCATTGGCTTGCGCCGGGTCAATCACTGCGACGACTCGACCTTCACAGGCGAGGTACATGGGATCATATCCCAGCATATCGCACACGGACTGCACCGGGTCGCGCACCGGTAATGAAGCCTGTGCCAGACGCACGCCCATTCCGGTCGCTCGATGCAATTCAGAACAGACCGTTGCCAACCCACCCCGAGTGGGGTCGCGCATGAAGCGCAATCCTTTATAATTCAAGGCAGCCCGGGTAAGACCCAGTACACTGGCAGCATCTGACCTGATATCACCTCTAAGCCCGAATTCTTCCCGTGCCAGCATCACGGCTATACCATGATCACCAACCGGGCCGCTGACAATAATGGCATCACCATTTTTTATATGGCTCATTGCCAGTTTGTGCCCACTGCGAATACCCACACCGGTGGTTGCCAGATACAGGCCACCACCCTCACCGCGGCGTAACACCTTGGTGTCACCCGCTACGACTTTTACACCGATTTCTGCCGCCGCTGCTGCCAGTGACTTGATGATGCGTTCCAGCAGTTCTATCTCAAGCCCTTCCTCGATGAACGCATTCAGACTCAGGTACTTCGGGATGGCGCCGGCAACAGCAAGATCATTTGTGGTTCCATGAACCGCGAGCGAACCAATGTTGCCACCGGGAAACTCCAGCGGCTGTACGGTGAAGCCGTCGGTAGTAAATAAAACCTCGTCACCATGTATCTCGATAGGCACCGCGTCGGCCTGCACATCCAGCTCCGAATTAGCGAGATGGCGCGCAAAAATTTCATCAATCAGTTCGCGCATATAACGACCGCCATTACCGTGCGCCAGTGAGATGTGTGTATCTTGCATATTATTTCAGTTCTAGTTAAATTATTTTCACCACAGAGGCACAGAGAACACAGAGGATATGTTTTGTTCGTGGCTAACGCAGCTCAATAAATTAAATATAATATTAAGCAATGACTTTGGCGTGTTAATACCACATGCCTATGTGACGTCTTGCAATTACATTATCAAACATCTCTGTGTCCTCTGCGCCTCTGTGGTTAATTGATTTTATTGTGGTAAACCGATATTCTATAACCTGCCCGAAACTGATGCCGGCATCATTGACCGGTATCAACTCGGGCAGATGCACTTGAAAGCCATGCTCTGACAATAATGTCATCGCATACTCCGTTAACACGCGATTCTGAAATACACCGCCGCAGAAACTGACTGTGCTCACACCATGCTGAGCGCGAATGGCTATCGCCTGTTGCAGCATGGCGTGCGCCAGCGAAGCATGAAACAGGGCAGCACGCGCATTCACACTTAAAGTAGAATCCAGCATCGCAGGTAGCAGTGCTTCCCAGTTAGTAATCAACAAGTTATTACTTTTTTCTAGCGTCAGTTCGATGTAATGGCCGAGTTTTTCACAGCACGCCTCAAGCTCCATCGGGCCCTGGCCCTCGAAGCTGGCCAGGGTGCGCACACCCGTAAGCGCAGCCGCCGCATCGAACAGGCGACCAACCGCGGTGGTGCGCGGCGAATTAACACGCCGTTGCCATGCTTGCATACACAAGTGCATCATTTTCAGGTATTGAAGAATATTGCTGGCCTGCCTCCCAGCACAATGCGGCCGCACTGCGCCAGGGTTCACGCCCGGCCTTGTCACCGCCCGGTAAATGAAACGGGCGCATGCTGGCTACGCGTTGCCATGCGCCCGGTGCACCCAGCAAGGCTTCACCACCCCACAAGCTGCCGTCTTCACCATAGCCGGTTCCGTCCCAGGTAAACACCAGCACAGTATCGACGTTGTTTTCATTATTGCATTCATAATAGGCCGATGAAGCATGGGCATGGTGATGAAATACATTGACCACCGGCAGCCCCTGCCTGTTTGCCCAGCGTGTTGTGGTGTATCCGGGGTGTGCATCACACACAAGCTGTTCGACCTTGACACTGTAAAGGCGCTGCAGGTCTTCGATGGTTTTTTCAAAAACCGCAAGACTGCGTCGCGAATCCATCTCACCAATATGTGGTGACACAATTGCTCGATTACTCCAGGCCAGTGTAATGGCATTTTTCATATGAGCGCCGACAGCAAGCAGCGGTTTTTTCAATTCAAACGGCAGGGTTAATTCACATGGCGCAAATCCCCGACCCAGTCGTATCGGTCGTGGCTTACGATCAATCGTCCTGAATACCGGATCGTCTGCAGGTCGTTCGATCGGACGATCATGGTGCAGGATACGCTTCGGCTACATGTGCCAGTCGCTGCTGCACGTCATTATTATCGATCAGTACCGGCTCACCACTGATATTTGCCGAAGTTGCCAGCAGCGGTCCGCCAAAATCGTTTAACAACAAATGGTGTAATGGACTGTACGGCAGCATCACACCGACCTCGGCCAGGCCAGGTGCAATCGCGTCAGATAAAACCGGACCAGCTTTCTTGTTAACTAGCAGAATTGGTCTTGCCGGTTGTAACAGAAATTTGCTGTCGTCAGCAGACAGGTCAACAGCAGATTCCAGTAATGCCAACGGATTGTCAGCTGGTGCGGGAAACAATACCGCCAGCGGTTTATCAGGCCGTGGTTTGTTTTTTCTTAATTTAATGACCGCATCATCACTGCCGGCATTACACATCAGGTGATAACCGCCAATGCCTTTAACAGCAATGACCTTGCCCTGTTTCAGCGCTGTTACCGCTGCAGACAGCGCCGCCTCATTGCCAGCGACAGTGTCACCCTGGCTTGACACATACTCCAGCTCAGGACCACAGACTGGACAGGCAACGGGTTCTGCATGAAAACGTCGATTGGCAGGATCCTCATATTCGTTTCGGCATTGCTCACACAACTCAAAGCCGGACATGGTTGTATTGGCCCTGTCATAGGGCAAACCACGGATCAAGGTATATCGAGGACCACACTGGGTGCAATTAATAAACGGATAACGATAGCGCCGGTCAGTGGGTGAATTGAGTTCTGCCAGGCAGGCATCACAGGTAAACTGGTCAGCGGGTACGCTGATATTGACTTCGCCCTGATCAAGACTTTGCAGAATACTGAAGCTATCAAACAGGCCGTGTTCGACAAGGGTATCGGACTGGAGCACAGGATTCGCCAGTTGTGGCGCCTGTGAAAAAATCTCGCTAACAAATTTTTCCAGCTTATCTGCCCGGCCCTGTATATGAATCTCGACCAGGCCTACACGGTTTCTTACCCAGCCGGTTAACTGGTGTTGTGTTGCAATACGATAGATGAATGGCCTGAAGCCAACACCCTGCACCTTACCTGATAACAGCAGATACCTGGCGTGGGTGAGATGTTTATTTTGAGTATGCTCGCCTTCACGCATTGGCGAACTAACCAATGGCTGCCTCCTGGCTGTCTTCTGTCACTGGTGCACGCATACCGCCGGACCACCAGATACGGCAGGCGCCTTCATCAGATACCATGCAGGGTCCTATCGGATTCCTCGGCTTACAGGCAACACCAAACAGCCTGCACTCATTTGGATAGATCTTGCCAAGAACAACCTGGGCACAATCGCAACCGGGTGGCATTTCACCGGCACGCTTACGTGCATCTTCAGCGTACGATGGAAACAGCTTTCTTGCATCATGATCACTGTATGCCTGGTCAAGCATGTAGCCTGATGCAGGTATGATACCGACACCGCGCCAGTTGGCATCAATCACGTTCAACGCTTTTTTCATATGCGCCTGTGCAGATTTATTACCGCCAGGCCGGACCAGTTGCGGGTAACAGTTGTCCAGAAAATAACGGCCTTCATTTAACTGCCGCAGTGTTGAGTACATTGCGGCCAGCAGACTTTCGCTAACAAAACCGGCAACCGCAGCGGGAATGTTATGCCTGTCGACCACAAACTCCCACTCCTCCGGCCCCATCACCGTGGAAACATGACCCGGCGCAATCAGCGCATCAAACCCGGGTGTGCCTGACTCCAGCAGCATGGCAACAGCGGGCCAGGTCAATCTTCCGGATAACAGTACCGACAGGTTAGCGGGCACACCTTCAACCAGCATCGCGGCGACCGGTGCGGTGGTTGTTTCAAAGCCTGCGGCGAAGAAAACAACGGCTTTATCAGGATTTGCCTGTGCAATACTCACCGCTTCCGTGGGCGATGCAATCGGACGAATATCCGCGCCCTGCGCCCTGGCCTGTTCCAGGGTGCGTGCCCGGGTTTTTTTTACATTGACCGGAACCCGCAGCATGTCGCCAAAGGCAACAAGAATAATGTCCTCATTCAATGCCAGCTGAATGGCTTCAAACACATCTTCTTCGGGACAGATACAGACCGGACAACCAGGCCCCGGCACCAGCTCTATGTAAGCGGGCAAAGCCTTGCGCAGGCCTGCCATGGTGATCGAACGCTCATGGCCGCCACACACGTTCATAATCTTCACGCGCCCCCTGTGGGGTAACGCGTGTATGCGATCGAGCCATTGTGCGGCCGTGGTTGTCATTACAGGGTTTTGTCCTCAGCATGAACATGCCGATGTTCATGCTCATGAAGCTCATGCTCATGATGTTGATGCTCATGGTGGTGATGATGCTGTCCACTTGTTAGCGGATGCTGTGCAAGATACGCCTTTTGTTTTTCGACTTGAGCATAGAGCCAGTCGAACCACTGCTGCATACCCGAGCTGTCTTTGGACGAGAGTTCAAATACCGGTGCCTGGCTGGCAATGTCATGTAAATACTGCCTGGCTTTCTCCGGCTGGAAATCATCCAGCACTGGCAGTAAATCGCATTTACTGATCAACACAAGATCCGCGCTGCGGAACATCACCGGGTATTTCGCCGGCTTGTCATCACCTTCGGGAACCGAGAGCAAGATGACATTGGCATGCTGCCCCAGATCAAAGCTGGCCGGACACACCAGGTTGCCAACGTTCTCTATAAACACGATGTCAAGGCCATCGAGTTTAAGGTTGTGCAAGGCCTGGTGAATCATGTGTGCATCCAGGTGACAGGCGCTGCCGGTCGCAATCTGTATCGCCTCAACACCCTGCTTGCGTATACGTTCGGCATCGTTTTCTGTTTCCAGGTCACCTTCAATCACGGCAATGGATAAATCCCTGTCTGTATCCGCTCGAAGTACCTGTATGGTTGCTTCAAGTAATGCCGTTTTGCCCGCACCGGGTGATGACATCAGGTTGATGGCGAGTACATTGTGGCTGTCGAAATGCTCGCGGTTATGCCTCGCCGTGTGATCATTCTCATCCAGCAGGCTGTGAAGGACTGTTACCGCCTCCCTGCCGCTTTCAGTTTTGGCAAGCTTGCCACCCGGCCTGATTAAGCTTTCGTTACCGTGTGTTATGTTGCAGCCACAGGTATCACACATAGTTCATACTCCAAAATAATGCTCAGTGAACGGTTACACCATGCCCGCTGGTTTTTTTGCCGTTGTCCGCATGATCAGGTTTTCTTACCAGCTCTACACTCATCAGCATCATCTCATCACCACTGATAAGTGTTGTGCGCCAGTCACCACAGGTTTTACACACCAGTTTGTTTGGTGATACATCGGATTCAGTACCGCATTGCGCGCACTTAACTCGAACGGGCAGATCTTCAATGACCAGTTCCGCGCCTTCAGCAACAGTACCGGCACTGGCAACCGGGTAGGCATGCTTCAGCAACTGAGCCTCTACACCCGACAGTGGGCCCATTCCAATAACGATTGATATGACGCTGGTTGCATTACGCTCAACGGCAATATTTTCAACCTGAGTCATCAATGCCTGGCAAATGGCAAGCTCGTGCATATCAGACTCCGGCCTCCAGCATCAGGTCATACATTTCCCAGGCCGTCTGCGCTTCCTGTGCCGAGATTTTCTGAATTGCGTAACCGACATGTACCACAACAAAGTCGTCTACACCCAACGCATCTTCCTGCATCATAAACAGGCTCACGTCACGCTCAACCCCCTTGGCTTCACAACGAGCCGTGTAGCCTTCGATTGACTTGATTTGCATTGGTATGCCTAGACACATAAGACGACCCTTTAACTTTCCGATATTTCAGATAAAACTTGTACAAACCATTTAACAGTGAAAAATAAGTTATTGAATTGACCTATATCAATATTAAGATTAGGCTTCACTGGTAAAAAGTTTCAATAACATAAGGGCACAAATGATAACCCAAAACGAAACTTTAATCCTCGGCATCGGCAATACCTTGCTATCAGACGAAGGCGCGGGTATTCACGCGCTCAATCTTTTTCAATCAGAATATGCTGATATACCTAACATCACCTTTCTCGATGGCGGCACCCTCAGCTTTACCCTGGCATGCTGGATAGAAGATTGCGACAGCCTGATTGTATTTGATGCTGCTGAACTGCATATGCCCGCGGGTTCTGTGCAGACATTCGCCGGAGCTGACATGGATGCCTTTCTGGGCGCAGCAAAACGAAGTGCACATGAAGTCGGCCTGATGGACCTGATGGACATCGCGCGCCTTACTGATCACCTGCCTGTCAATCGCGCCTTGATCGGTATTCAACCGGATTACATGGACTGGGGCATGCAACCAACCGAGGCCGTACAACAGGCACTGCCTGCTGCAGTCGAACAGGCCGTTATGCTGATTGAAACATGGAACAATGAAAAGCTGGCCAGGCACACGACAGAAGCGAAACAGTTTAGTAATACAACACGTGCAGAATTACCTGAAACGGGGGCATAAAAGAAATGGAGCAAACAATACTTATACCGATTGATGGTACTGAATCCGTTGAAGAAACCTTGCTCTACGTGCGAGCAATAGCACCCAAGGAAGAGGCACGTATCGTGCTGTTGCATGTGACACCGAATGTGAATTCGGCCAATGCAGCCGTCGAGGTTCATCCCCATATTAATCTAATACATAATGCGCTTGATGCTGAAAACTGGAATATTGAGCGTGAAACACGCATGGGCGACCCGGTTCGCGAGATCATCAAAATGGCAATATTGCTGCCGGCGAGCTTGATCCTGATGTCAACCCATGGCCGCTCTGGCATTGAACGCATTCGTGATGGCAGCGTTACCGAACAGGTATTGAAACAATCACCCTGCCCGGTTTTTATCCTGCACAGCTCTAAACCGGAGCCGGCAGACAGCCGTACCGAAGACCTGTTCAAACGCATACTTGTACCGCTTGACGGCTCGGAGGCCTCCTCGGCAATACTCAGCTGTGTTGAACGATTTGCCAAAATGCATGATTCAGAGATCGTGCTGTTTCACGACGAACTGGAACACGCTGAATATGTTGAAGAGAAAGCAGCCATCAAGGCCAAGTTGCAGGAGCAGAGCGTTGCACTTGCAAATGCCGGCCTCAAAGTCTCGCTCGATATGACCACCTATAAAAGACCGATCAGGGAAATTCTGGACAAAATCGATGCATTGAAGATTGACCTGGTGTCGATGGCAACCCACGGAAATGATGGCGATAAAATCGCAATGGATGAATCTGTAACCGCAGAAGTTGTGCGCCATTCCAACTGCCCGCTGCTGGTCTGGTCTGCTGAACCGCAATGCCCAACGGTAACTGACTGAGCCGTCATGTCAGAAGCATCCATACCACAGTTTAATATCCAGATCGGCAACGAACTTACCTGGAATGTACAGCCAATCCTGCATGAGATTCGTCATGCACTGAGGAATCTGGTTGAAAACGGTGAAAGTTACGTGATTGACTTGCGCAGCATTCCACTGGCGCCCGGTGAAGAAGAAACCATAATAGACACGCTTGGCTATGGTGAAGTCCATGCCAGGTTGAATGCACTTGGCCCAAGTGAAATATATGAAACCGGGTTTGCCGGTGTCTGGTTAATCACGCACTTCAATGAAGAAAACAGCGTGATTGGTCGCTTCATCGAAATCACCGCCATTCCCGATATTCTCAAGTCACAGCAGGAAGATATGATGTTTTCACTTGACCAGCTTGAAGACGAGCTCAATCAAGGAACTGCATCAGACGAAACCAATTCAAATGCGGAGACCAACACATGACAAAGGGTTTATCACCAAAAGATAAAACACTGGGTGAAGCACTGCGCAGCCAGGGTATATCACGACGCAGTTTCCTCAAGTTCTGTGCCGCAACTGCTTCAATGATGGCGCTGCCACCCTCGATGATACCCACAATTGCCAATGCACTGGAAAAAGCCAGGCGACCATCGGTCATCTGGTTATCATTCCAGGAGTGTACCGGCTGTACCGAATCGCTGACACGCGCACATACCGCAACGGTAGAAAGCCTGATCTTTGATTCGATATCACTGGATTATCATCATACCCTGCAGGCTGCTTCGGGGCATGCCGCTGAAGCCGCGCGCGAAGCCGCGATGGAAGAAAACTATGGCGAGTACCTGCTGGTTGTCGATGGCTCAATACCGCTGGACAATCCCGGCTATTCCACCATCGCCGGTATCAGCAACCTGGATATGCTCATGGATACTGCCAAGGGCGCAGCCGCTATTATTTCAGTCGGCACCTGTGCAGCCTTTGGCGGCATTCCTCATGCCAAGCCCAATCCAACCGGCGCTGTATCCGTTGGTGACATCATCAAGGACAAGCCGATTATTAATGTACCCGGCTGCCCGCCAATTCCGGTGGTGATTACCGGCGTCCTGACCCACTTCCTGACTTTTGGCACCATACCTGAGCTGGATCACCTCGGGCGTCCGAAAACATTTTATGGCCAGAGTATTCATGATCGCTGCTATCGTCGGCCGTTTTATGACAAGGGCCTGTTTGCCGAGACGTTTGATGATGAAGGTGCAAAAAAAGGCTGGTGCCTGTACAAACTCGGCTGCAAGGGCCCAACCACTTACAACGCCTGTGCCACGACAAAATGGAACGGCGGCGTCAGTTTCCCGATTGAATCCGGCCACCCCTGCCTGGGTTGCTCCGAGCCCGATTTCTGGGATGGCGGTGGCTTCTACAAGGCGATCTCCATGCCAACTGAAGACATTACCAAGACGACGATCTATGCAGCCGCTGCCGGTGTCGCCGCCGGTGTCGCTGTCGGTGCAATGCACCGCGTGAAAAAAGGAGCAGCCAACAAGGCGCACCAGAAAGTCACAATCGATGACCTTAAAAAATGAGGATGAGTCATGAGTGAGATCGAATTACTAAGCTGGGCACGCGGCCCCGGATTCCAGATTGCAACAATCATTTTTTGCGCTGGAATCTTGCTTCGCCTGGTCGAGATTCTGATGCTCGGCCGCAAAGCCAACCTTGCCGAAGCCAAGGGGTCCGCTATAAGTAGCGGCCTGCGCACCATAATCACGCGCACCGTGCCCGACGCATCAACCTACAAACGCTCGGTGTTCACAGTCACAAGTGGATACATGTTCCATATCGGACTGTTCATCACCATATTTCTGTATGCTCCGCATATCCTGCTGTTCAAGGACGTGCTGGGTTTTGGCTGGCCGTCCCTGCCCTCAACCGTTATTGATGCCGTTGCTGTCATTACCATCATTACCCTGGTGGCAGTGCTGGTACATCGGCTGAAAGACCCGGTCAAACGTTTCCTCAGCACCTTTGATGACTACCTCGGCTGGTTCGTCACCATCCTGCCGCTGGTCACTGGCTATATCGCCTTTCACCGCATCGGCATGCCGGCACCGTCCCTGATCGCAATCCACATTCTGAGCGTTGAACTGCTGATGATCGTGTTTCCGTTTACCAAGCTGATGCATACATTTACATTAATACTGGCGCGTTATTACAACGGCGCCATATCCGGTTACAGGGGGGTACAGTCATGAGCGCATCCTTTGAAAAAGGCTATAACGCCCTGAAAGAACAGGTCGATTCGACCGTAGCGTCTTTCTTTAGCAGTTGCGTTCACTGCGGTATGTGCGCTGAAGCCTGCCTGTTCTACACCGAGACAGGTGCGCCCGAACGCACGCCAATCCACAAGACCGAACCACTACGCCGCGTCTGGGAACGGGAATACACCCTGTTTGGCCGTATCGGCAAGTTGTTCGGGCTCGGCAAAAAGGTCACCGACGACATGATGGCCGAATGGGAAACACTGGTCTACGACAGCTGCACCCTGTGCGGACGCTGTTCCATGGTGTGCCCGGTCGGCAACGACATCGCCGGCATGATCCGCAAAACCCGTGAAGGCATGGCCGCTGCCGGGCATGCACCCGATGGACTGATCGGTGCAACCACGCGCGCGGTCACAATCGGCAGCCCGATGGGCGTCAAGCTGCCCGCACTGCAGGCGCAGATCGCGCACGTGGAGAAAGACACCGGCATGACGATCCCGATGGATGTCGAAGGCGCGGACTACATGCTGTTGCTGTCATCCATGGAGATCATGAACTTCCCCGAATTCATCGAGTCGGTGGCGAAGATCTTCAAACACGCCGGTATCAGCTGGACGATTTCATCCGAAGCTTTCGAAGCCACCAACAGCGGCATCCAGATCGGCGTCTCGGATATCGCCGCCGAACTGGTACAGCGCATCGTCGATGCGGCGGCAAAACTCAAGGTCAAAAACGTGATCAGCCCGGAATGCGGCCATGCCTACATGGCAATCCGCTGGGAAGGGCCCAACCTGATTGGCAAGCCCTATGATTTCAAGGTGGTACACATCCTGGAGCTGCTCGATGACCTGCGCGCCCAGGGTCGCCTGAAAGTAAAGGATCATCTGAAACAACGCCTGACTTACCACGATCCCTGCCAGATATCACGCCGCGGTGGCGTAATCGAGGAACCGCGGAACCTGATCGGAATGTTTGCTGATAATTTCGTGGAAATGCCGGACACCGGCAAGATGAACTGGTGCTGCGGTGCCGGTGGCGGTGTCAGCTCCAATGAGCGCGCCGATGAAATCCGCCTGCAGGTGTTTCAGCGCAAGAAAGACCAGCTCGACGCCATCCATGTCGACGGCATGATTTCAGCCTGCTCCAACTGCCGTATCCATCTCGAGGACGGGCTGGAGGAGTATCACATGGAAATGCCGGTTCTGAGCCTGACTGAAACGCTGGCCGAACAGCTGGATGAGAGCTGATGAGTTATCAATTCCTGTCTGATTACCTGATTCATAAAGAGAGATCTTAAACATGTCCAAAAGCAGCGGAAATGAAAGAGTTGTAGTCGACCCGATTACCCGCATCGAAGGTCACCTTCGCATTGAAGCACAGATGAATGGCGACAAAATCGAAAGCGCTTACTCATCCGGCACCATGGTGCGAGGCATCGAAGTCATTCTGCAAGGCCGCGATCCCAGAGACGCGTGGGCATTCGCACAACGCATCTGTGGTGTATGCACACTGGTACATGGCCTGGCCTCGATCCGCTCGGTAGAAAACGCGCTGGATTACAAGATTCCACCCAATGCCGAACTGATTCGTAACCTGATGAACGGCGCACAATATGTACATGACCATGTGATGCATTTCTACCACCTGCATGCACTGGACTGGGTCGACGTGGTGTCCGCGCTAAGTGCCGATCCCAAGGCTACTTCGGAGCTGGCACAATCACTAAGCAACTATCCCAAGTCTTCTCCCGGCTATTTCTCGGATACGAAGAAAAAGCTGAAGGACTTTGTCGAAGCCGGACAGCTGGGTATTTTTGCCAAGGCATACTGGGGACACCCCGCCTACAAGCTGCCGCCGGAAGCCAACCTGATGGCGGTTTCGCATTATCTCGAAGCCCTCAGCTGGCAGCGCGATGTGGCTCAACTGCACACCATCTTTGGCGGCAAGAATCCGCACCCGAATTTCCTGGTCGGCGGCGTCGCCTGCCCAATCGATCTGAATTCCGATTCCGCGATAAACTCCAAGCGGCTGTCGCAGGTACAGGACATTATCAACCAGATGAGGACCTTCGTTGACCAGGTTTATATTCCTGACCTGTTGGCAATCGCCGGTTTTTACAAGGACTGGGGCGCGCGTGGTGAAGGTCTCGGTAACTTCCTCACCTACGGCGACTTTCCGACCCCGGGCAAGGGTATGGGTGACACGTCGTCCTATCTTGTTCCAGGCGGCGCTATTTTAAATCGTGATCTAAGCACGATACATGAAGTCGATATGAACGACCCCAGCCAGATCCAGGAATACGTATCACACTCCTGGTATGACTATGACGACGGCAAGAATCAAGGATTGCACCCCTATGATGGCGAGACCAAGCTGAATTACACCGGTCCCAAACCACCGTATCAGCACCTCGATGTTGACCAGTCCTATTCATGGCTGAAGTCCCCGCGCTGGAAAGGCCATGCCATGGAAGTCGGCCCGCTGTCACGCGTACTGATGTTGTATGCGACCGGCAATGAACAGGCCAAGGAACTGGTTAACCTGACGCTGAATACACTCGATGTACCGGTCACCGCATTGTTTTCCACGCTGGGACGAACTGCTGCACGTGGACTTGAAACCAAGATCTTCGCTGATACCATGCAAGGCTGGTACGACGATCTTATTGCCAACATCAAGGCGGGTGAGACCAGAACCTTCAACGAAGTACTGTGGGAACCATCTTCATGGCCTAAACAGGCCCGAGGTGTAGGCTTCATGGAGGCCCCGCGAGGCGCCCTGGCCCACTGGATCGTGATCGAGGATGAAAAGATCAAAAATTACCAGGCTGTCGTCCCCAGCACGTGGAATGCAGGCCCGAGAGACCAGAACGGCCAGCCTGGCGCTTATGAAGCCGCGCTGCAGGACAATCATACCCTGCATGATCCGGAGCAACCGGTAGAGATATTACGCACCATTCATAGCTTCGACCCGTGCATCGCCTGTGCTGTACACCTGACTGATCCGGATGGTAAAGAAATAACGACTGTTAAAGTGCGCTAAAAAATAACTGGAGTATTCGAATGAAACTGGCACGCATAATAAAACAACTTTCTGGCCTGGCAGTGTTGAGTGGTTTGCCAACATCACTCGTATACGCACATCCTGGGCATGAAACGGCTACCGGCCTGTTCCATGGTGTACTGCATAGCGAGCATCTTCTGGTGCTGCTTGCTATTAGCGCAGTCGCAATTATTGGAAAAATCATTAAAGACCGCTATTAACATGCAGGGTGGGCAACGCCCAGCTGAATTTCCAGATCGTATAATATTCTTCGATAAATAAAGTGGTGGGCATTGCCCACCCTGCCTTTATTCACACGCAGTCCGCTTTTCCTCGCCGCTCTAAACTCGTCCCTCGCCACTGTATTCAACCATCGCGGCCATCAACGCGCGACTTCAACAGCATCGTTGCATAAACACTTAAAAATATAGTGAAGGATGCAATCCATAGAATTTGTGATATAGCGATCCAGTAAATATACAGGTACATATTGAACAGAGGAAATACCACCCTTACGATGGCGCCGCCTATCAGCAAGCCGAAACACAAATTGAGTATCGCCGGTGGTTCAAACACATTTCTTCCCGTGTGCCCCAGAATGACTCGTGACATCATACCGACTGTCATGACACCGACGCCACCGTATGCAAAAGCATGGACATAGAGTAATCCTGATACCGCAAACCATAGTTCAAATGCTTTAAGCAAAAACCCGGCAGTTATCGAAGCATATGCCAGGTATAACACCCAGAGCAGAGGCTTGTTCCACAATCCGATCGTATACCAGCCAGTCAGGCGAACGGCATGAACCACAAAAAGTGCGAATGCAATTATCGTGGTGGCGGTTCGATAGCCTGTAAATACGTCGATGATCCACAGCACCAGCAGCAGAACCAGGCTGCTGATATCAACCCACTGCCAGTTTTTTACGCTCACATTTGTATCAGTGCCCTTCTCTATAAAGAACGGGATTACACGCCTTGCCATGACAAACATCAACGCAATGACTATGTACAGACCTGAATACAGTCCCCAGCGCACCCCCTCCTCGACCAATCCCAGGGCGCCCAGATAAAACAGTGTATTGCCCAGCAACAATAGAACCAGCTTGGAGATTACGCCCAACTGTGAATATTGTTTAACTTTTAATACCGGAATTGCCGCTGTAACAACCAGCATCAGCATGAACGCCAGATCAAAAGCGGCCATCGCCGTTAGTGGAATATCCAGGCCAATCAGTGGTATCGCACGGGCAATTGCCCACAATGCAAATAATATGACCAGTCCTGCCCCTCTGATGGTCTGCTGCCCGGTCCAGTTCTTGATAGCCGTGAGCAGAAAACCCGCGATCACGGCCGTCCCATAACCGTATAACATCTCGTGCGCGTGCCAGCTAGATACCGGCAATGCCGACAACGGAAGACTTACGTCAAAAATATAGATCGCCATCCAGACAACGACAGATAGAACTGCATATACAGCAGCACCGAGAAAAAACGGTCGAAAGGCCAGACGAAACAATGGCACTCCAACAGGGTTATTTCTTTGCTCGATATTTATCATTGGTATGCCAAAAGATTATCTTTATGCCTGGTTAATCATTAAACAAATAAAAAAAGCCCGGCAAGACCGGGCTTTAGTTATTATTGTTATCACTTGCGCTTATTATAAATACTAATATAGCCTAATTTTCAGTTTTTACTTGCCGGCAATTTCTTCCAGTTTCTTCGCAGCAATGATCTGGCCATCGAGTCCCGCTTCTTTACCGCTCTTGCCATAAGCAACTGACATCAGGGTGCTGTAATAGGTCACCGGAATATTGAACTTGGTACCGTACTTGGCATTGATCTTGTCCTGATAAACTTCTACATTCATCTGGCAAACAGGACATGGTGTTACAATCATTTCGGCACCGCCGTCGTAAGCTGCCTCGATGATGTCCTTGATCAGCGCCTGCGATTTCTCAGGCTCGGAGAATGCCAGCGCACCACCACAGCATGATACTTTCTTGTCGTAATTCTCAACCGGCTCGGCACCCATTGTTTCAATGAATTTATCCAGGTATTTCGGGTTCTCGAATGACTCGCCCTCAATTCCAAACGGACGGTTGGTCTGACAGCCAACATAACCAGCAATCTTGATGCCTTCGAGCGGTTTGGTCACGTGCTTGCCGAGCTCATCATAGCCAAAGTCTTCAATTAACACTTCCACCATGTGGCGAATCTTGGATTTGTTTTCCAGTTTGAGACCGGCTTCAGCCAACACCTGGTTGGTTTCTTCCATCAAGCCAGCATCCTGGTCTAAACGCTCCTGTGTTTCCTTGGTTGCCAGCCAGCAGGCTGCGCAGGTGGCGACGATATCCTGTCCGGCATTGTGCTGTTCTGACAATGCAATATTACGCGCAGACAGTGCCATACGTGGCAGCTCACCACCACCGCAGTAACCGATCGATGCCGAGCAGCAGTTCCAGTCAGGAATGGTATTGAGCTTGATATCGAGCACATCGCACATAGTCTCGACTGACTTGAGGTAATTGGACGATGATGCACCGGACTGTGATGAACAACCCGGATAAAATGAATATTCTTTAGTTGCCATTATTCAATACCTCTAGGCTTTGACGTCGACGCGAGCAGCTTCAAGCTCGGCAGCTTTCTTTAACATCGCATGGAAACCTTTTTTATCCTTGATGGAGTGACCACCAATCATTTCCATCGGACTCATACGCTTGGTTTTAAGCATGCCTAGTCCGATACCAGCCATACCCAGTGCAGTTTTGATGCCTTCAACCAGACCGTTCATGAAATACAGGCTGATACCCAGCTTGAGTTCGTTTACACGACCTGTTTTAACCAGGTTATCCCAGAACAACTGGGAAAACTTGCGTGTTGGCTGATTCTTGGGTTCGATGCCAAGACGAGTCGCATAATGCGCGAGACCATGCATGATGTGTGTAATCGGCAGTTCACGCGGGCAGCGCACAATGCAGTTGTAGCAGGAAGTACACATCCACATTGAAGTTGACTGCAAAACTTCATCGCGCTTGCCGGCACGAATCATCATGAACAGTTCTTGTGGAGGGTGATCCCAATGAGGACCCAACGGACATGAACCTGAGCACACACCACATTGCATACACATTTTCACCCAATCGCCTTCTTCGACATTGGCTTCAACTTCTTTGAGGAAGTTGTTGCGGTATTTTTCAACCATGCCTGTATTTAAATCACTCATGGCAGCACTCCTAGAATTTAAACGGACTCATACCAATCTGTTCGATGGTTTCAGCCATTTCATTAATTAGTTGAGGAACCTTGTGAATATCGGTAATCGAGATTTCATAAGTTTGCACACGTTCTTTTTCCAGACTCAGCGATTCCAGTGTATCGCCTACTTTTGACATACGTTCCTGCGCCATCAATGAGCCTTTCACAAAGTGACACTGATAATCATCACCACTTGGGCAACCCATGAGGATGATGCCATCAAAACCACTGTTCAATGAGTCGGTAATCCAGCTCAGGCTCACTGAACCTAAACAGCGAACCGGAATAATACGGGTGAACGCGCTGTATTCGAGTTTGTTTTGTGCCGCCATATCCAGTGCAGGATAAGCATCGTTTTCACAGGCAAGTATCAGGATACGGGGTTTTTCTTCAAACTCGTCTGGTATATCAACCGCCTTCAGCTGCTGACCAACAGTGTCGATCGAGTAGTTCTCAAACGAAATAACGCGAACCGGACAGGCACCCATGCAGGTACCGCAACGACGGCAACGTGATTCATTAAATATGGGGTAACCATCATCAGTTTCGTTGATCGCTCCAAATGGGCACTCAACTGTACAACGCTTACATTGCGTACAACCTTCCAGACGGACACTGGGGAAACTCAGGTCTGCAACGCGTGGATGCGCCGCTTTACCCAATCCGGAATTTTCAGCTGCAGCAATCGCTTTCATCGCCGCACCCATGGCGTCATCCATCGCCTGTTGTGTGTCCATTGGACGACGCGTCGGGCCAGCGGTATAAATACCGGTACGTTGCGTTTCATAGGGGAAACAGATGAAGTGCGAGTCAGCGAAACCGTTGGCCATATGCGGTACATCTTTACCCTGACGGTAGTCAAGATTAAGAATAGACTCAACATCGACCCTGATTTCCAACTCTTCGTTAGCCTTCTCTGCAGCTTTATCTTCATCATCCATTATGGTTAATTCAGCACGACTTGGCTGACCTGCATTTGCCACCATACCGGTGGCCAGTACCACCATATCGACTTCGAGGTCGATATCTTCATCAAGAATTAAATCTTTAAACTTCACGGTTGGGCTGGCGCCATCGACAACTTCTGTGGCAACACCCTTGGTAAAGATAACACCCTTGTTCTGACCACTACGGTAGAAATTTTCACCACCCGCACCCGGAGTACGTAAATCGGAGTACAGCACAGTGGTATCGATGTCAGGATTTTGATCCTTGAAGTACATTGCCTGTTTGATCGAGGCACTACAGCAGTAACCTGAACAATGCTGCAGATGGCCTTCTTTCTTGCTACGTTGACCGGCACACTGGATAAACAGCACACTGGAAACTTCCTTGCCGTCGGACGGACGTTTGATTGCACCACCATTGGCTTGTTTAGCCAGTGCTTCCAGTTCCATCTGGGTTATAACATCTTTGTTTTTACCATAGGCAAACTCAGGCAGCTTGTTTGCATCGTATGGTGTAAACCCGGAGGCCTGCACGATGGCACCGAATTCTTTGGTCTCCGTACTGCCGCTCTCGGTGCTGATGTCAGCCTTGAATCGACCCGGCGAACCTGCGGTATTGGTCAGGGTTGAATTGAGATGAAGCGTTATGTTGCCGTCAGCTTCAACTGCAGCAATCATTTCAGCTACACCAGTGTCTTCCGGGTCAGCATAAGGCGCTTTGGTTGGAATCTTTTTATACAGCTGCGCTGTAGCACCACCAAGCTGGCCCGTTTTCTCAACGATAGTACAAGGATAGCCGGCTTTAGAAGCTTCCAGCGCTGCAGTCATACCTGAAACACCACCGCCGGCAATCAATATATTTTTATTGACGCTCTGTTCGCCACTGGCTTGTGGAATTTTCATGTACTTGGCTTCAGCACAGGCCATGCGGATATAATCGTCCGCCATTTCCTGCGTGGTTTCCTGCATTTCATCAGTGTCTGGACGCACCCAGATTACACCTTCGCGCAGGTTGGCACGTGACAACGCAATGTTATCAAAATTAAAGGCTTCCGTTTTTGCGCGCCGTGAGCAGGCAGCAATGACAACGTGATTGACACTTTCGTTATCGATGTCGTCCTGAATCATCTTTACGCCAGCTTCAGAACACAGAAAATCGTGTTGTTTACACAGCGCAGCTTTGCCATCACGAGTGGCTGTTGTTTCCAGCTGACCGGAATCAAGCCGGTCACCTATGCCACAACCGTTACAGATGTACGCGCCAATTTTCATTTCGTCAGACATGTATTAACCCTCCGCCTGAGCTACGCGATTAACAACCTGAATGGCTCTTAATGCAGATGCTGTTGCACTTTGTACTGCACGGTTTACGTCCAGCGCATCGGATGAACAACCGGCTGCGAACACGCCACCGTTAGCTTCATCCTGCTCGATAAAGCCTTCATCGTTCACTTTAATTTCAATCGGAAATGTGTCTTTATCGACACTGGGTTCCATACCAATAGCGAGTACAACCAGGTCGTGCTCATTGGCATAACGTTCGTAGCCTTCGGTATCGACACCATGAAGCACCGGATTACCGTTTTCCTTATTTTCAACAATGTTAGCGACTTTGGATTTGATGAACTTGACGCGCTCGTCATCCTGTACACGCTGGTAAAAATCGTCAAAGCGGTCGATTGCACGAATATCGATGTAGTAGATTGAGACATCTGCCTCGTCAGCGTATTTCTCGGAGACGTAGGTACTCTGCTTCAATGAAGCCATGCAGCATATGCGTGAACAGTGTTTCAGGTGATTACGGTCACGTGAACCGGCACACTGGATGAATGCAACATTCCTGGCCTCTTTACCGTCTGAAGGCCGAACCAGCTTACCGCCGGTAGGACCAAACGGATCCATTAGACGTTCGAACTCTACGCTGGTGATTACATTATCGATACGGTCATAGCCGTAAGGCTGAATCTTCGCAGCATCGTATGGACGCCAACCAGTTGCCCAGATTACAGCACCTGCTTTTAATTCTATGGTTTCTTCCTGCATGTCCAGGTCAATAGCATCGTACTTGCATGCATCCCTGGCTTTTTGTGCATCATCAGTACCGATAATACCCGGATCCAGTACATAACGCTTTGGCATTGCCATGTTATGTGCGAGGTAAGCACCTTTGTGTTTATTCATGTTGTAGTTATGTTCGTCATCGAACTCAGCTTCAACCACATCTGCACAAGCACCGCATGCAGTACAATTTGCATTGACATAGCGAGGGCTGATTTTGACCGTCGCAGTATAGTTACCGGCTTCACCCTGGAGATCAGTGACTTCCGCCATTGTGAGAACGGTGATGTTTTTATTTGCAGCCATGCGACGCTGATTGATTTCGAGTCCGCAAGTTGGGAAGCAAAGTTTCGGGAAGTACTTGTAAAGTTTGGTGACACGGCCACCGACAGACGGGGTTTTTTCAATGACGATGACCTGCTTGCCGACTTCAGCAGCTTCCAGAGCAGCAGTCATGCCGCTGATGCCACCGCCAACAACCAGAATCGTCTGATTGGTTGCAACTATATCCGACATCTTTTTCCTCCAAAGGGACGTGTCTGTATTGAGAATACCAGCCTATTCAACAATTTAGGCAGGCATAGAAATTCTTGATCTTGCGCTTTGAAGTCTAGCCCGTGCGCAGGGAGGCATACTATACCCGTTTCAGGGTATTTTCACCATATTCTCAAGTGGTTGGATATAAAGAGAATTTCTATGCGCTAATAGATTTTTATTATGCGTAGCAAGCCGCTATTCGCAAGCTAGAAATCGCCCCAGCTGTGGCGTTTACGCTTCCAGTTGACACGGGTAATTAGCAGGCCGAACAACAGACTTCCCAACGAAACCGCGGCACCCAGGATAAACCATTCCCTGGTGCTGGCATCAGCGAGTGTCTCATTGTCTTCCGTTAGCAGCGCATTAGCTGCTGATAGCTGCCGCACCTGATCCTCCAGGGTCCTGTTTTCGTTAGCCAGCGCAACAGGATTTGCAGATATACGCTTGAGTTTCTCCATGCCGCCCTCCAGCGATTTCATTTCTCTCTTGGACTGCTTGAACTGTGTGTTCAATTCATTATTTTGTGAAGTAAGGGTCGAAATTTTCTGCTTGAGCTCTTTAATCTGTTGCCTGGATTTTTCCAGCTTTTTGTTGATCACTACGATGCGGTCTCGGGCACTTGGCTGACGCATCATATACTGTTCTTCAACCCAGCCTTCTTTACCGTCTCGAGTGGTTACACGCAGGTAGTTACCATCTGCGCTTGTTTCCTCAATGTTTAACGCTGTACCGCTTTTAGGAAAGCTAAGAATGCGATGCTTGCTCGATGCACCTGAGCGTAGCGGAATACTGAGCTCATCGCTGACGTAACGCGTTTCTGACCAGGCCTGCATAGCCGGTAACATGAATATTGAAACCAGCACTAATTGCCTGATGATGTATGTATGTAATTTTGTATATTTCATAATGTGTATTTCAGGATTTTGCTTTCTTTAAAATTGCAGATAAGACTGTTTTTGCACATTTAGGTCGTCAATTCATTTCGACGAATCGACTGTATCAGCTCTTATAGGCAAAAATGCCTTCGGCTTCATCGATATGGTGTTCTTCGACCCATTTGAGCTTGTCATGAAGTGTAACAACATCACCGACAATAATCAGCGTCGGTGGCTTGATATCTTCATTGGCAATCACTTCCAGCAAGGTGTCCAGGGTCGCGGTAAAAACGCGTTGCTGCGGTGTTGTCCCCTGCTCCACCAGGGCCACAGGAGTAGCCGCTGGCAATCCATGTGCCACCAGCTCCTTGCACAATGTCGGTGCACCATGCAGCCCCATATAGAATACAACCGTCTGGTCAGGATGGGCCAGCGCCTTCCAGTTAAGATCCACTGTACCATCCTTGAGATGCCCGGTGACAAATACACACGACTGGGCATAATCGCGGTGTGTTAACGGTATACCCGCATAACTGGAGCAACCGCTTGCCGCTGTAATGCCTGGCACAATCTGGAACGGTACCTTTTCCTCGGCGAGTGTTTCTATTTCTTCACCACCGCGACCAAAAATAAACGGGTCACCGCCTTTCAAGCGCAGCACTCGCTTACCCTCTTTTGCCAGGCGCACCAGCAGTTGATTGATATTTTCCTGCTTCATGGTGTGCCTGTCACGTTCTTTTCCCACATACACAATTTCTGCGTCTCGTCTGACAAGGTCCATAATCGCCGGCGAAACCAGCCTGTCATAGACAACGACATCTGCTTTCTGCATTAGACGCAAGGCTCGAAATGTAAGCAGATCCGGGTCTCCGGGGCCCGCGCCAACAAGAAAAACTTCGCCAACCGTTTTAGGTGCTGCAGCCCCTTGTTTAATGGCTGCTTCCAGCATGCTCTGCGCTTCTTTATGATGACCTGCGAACACCAGTTCAGCAACAGTGCCTTCGAGTATCGTTTCCCAGAAATGGCGTCGCTGCTCGACATTGGTAAAAGCTGATTTTACCTTACTGCGGTACTTTTCTACCAGTTCACCAAGCTTTCCATAACTGCTCGGAATCAATCCTTCAAGTCGCGTGCGGATCAACCTTGCCAGCACCGGCGATGAACCACCTGTGGAAACGGCGACTTGCACCGGAGAACGATCAATAATAGACGGCATAATGAAACTGCACAATGCGGGGTTATCGACCACGTTTACAGGAAGGTTTCGTGACTTTGCCTGTTTTGATATCTGTTCGTTAACATCACGCTGATCCGTTGCTGCGATTGCCAGTATGCAATTATCCAGGTCTTCCGTTTTGTATAAGCGGTTAATATGCTTGATCTTGCTTGATGACGCCAGCTGCGCAAGTTCATCGCAAATCTCTGGCGATACCACGGTAACTTCAGCACCAGCCTTGCGTAACAGGTTGACTTTTCGTGCTGCGACGGCGCCTCCACCAACAACCAGACAGTTACGCTGTTTGATCTGGTAAAAAATTGGTAGATAGTCCACTTGATCTCCGCTTGTGAAGCACGCCAATCCGATATTGAATCGGCGTTAAAAACATTGTTCAGTTCGTCTCAGACGTTCAGATAGATGCCAGCAGCTTATCGAGCTCGCCATTTTGGTTGATCGCTGAAAGATCATCAAAGCCTCCCACATGGTGATCGCCGATAAAGATCTGCGGTACTGTGTGTCGACCCGAGATTTCCTTCATGTGTTCGTACAAAGCAGGATCTTCATCAACCTTGATAACTTCATAACTCACGCCTTTAGTGTTCAACAGGCGTTCAGCTGCTCTGCAATATCCACATAAGCGTGTCGAGTAAACCTTAATCACATTAGACGTCATATTCCTGTACCAAACACTTTGCAAAAATTAATGTGCACATTACCAGCAGAAACGTTACAGGCTTCAACACCAGGCGGCGCATTTACTGGTTAAACCAGGCGCAATACATAGCAAAGCCGTGATATTACAGCATCGTATTATACTCAATCAGGCTTAGCTTGAGAATGAGAACTATTGGGTCAGGGGCGGCGGTGCAACCCGCATTACTTCTTCGATGGTAGTCAGTCCCCTGGCGACCTTACTGGCACCACTGAGGCGTAACGGCTGCAGTCCATCTTTCAGTGTTTGTTGGCGCAAATCCGAGATATCGCAGGATGCGTTGACCAGCTTTCTCACCTTGTTGGTAAAGGTAAACATTTCATACAGGCCCATACGCCCCAGGTAGCCTGTATTGCGACATTCGAGGCAACCGACCGGCGTCATAACATGATCGGGTTTCTTTGACTTCCAGGGTTTGACCAGTGCATTCCACTCATCGTCACTGATTTCGACGGGCTGCTTGCAATGCGGGCAAAGTATCCTGATCAGGCGTTGCGCCATTACGCCCAGAATTGATGATTGCAGTAAATAAGGCGGCACACCAATATCCAGTAATCGAGTAATCGCCGAAGGCGCATCATTGGTATGCAATGTTGATAGCACCAGGTGACCGGTAAGTGCTGCCTGGATTGCCATCTCAGCGGTTTCCATATCGCGGATCTCACCAATCATGATGATGTCGGGGTCCTGACGCATCAAGGTTCTGACACCGGTAGAAAAATCCAGATCAATGTTTCTTTGCACCTGCATCTGGTTGAAACTTGGTTCGACCAGCTCGATCGGGTCTTCTACGGTACATACATTGACTTCGGGTTTTGCCAGCTGCTTCAAGGTTGAATACAGCGTCGTGGTTTTACCCGAGCCGGTCGGCCCGGTGACAAGAATGATGCCATTTGGCTGACTGATCATCGTGCTCCAGATCTCATCATCACGCTCACTGAAACCCAGTTCCCGGTAATTCTTCACCAGCACTTCCGGATCAAAGATACGCATCACCAGCTTTTCACCAAATGCTGTTGGCATTGTTGACAGCCGCAACTCAACTTCCTGACCATCCGGTGTTCGTGTTTTCAAACGCCCGTCCTGCGGTCTGCGTTTTTCTGCCACATCCATACGACCGATAATTTTTAAACGACTGGAAACAGCCGACATCACCGTGGTTGGTATCTGGTAAACGTCGTGCATCACACCATCGATACGAAAACGCACATTACTCATATCACGACGCGGTTCCAGGTGTATATCACTGGCGCGCTGGTCAAAGGCATATTGTAATAACCAGTCAACGATATTGACCACGTGCTGGTCGTTGGCATCGAGCTTGCCAGTACGGCCCAACTCCATGAGCTGTTCAAGATTCTGTATATTACCGGGTGTAGCATGTCCGGATGACTGCGCACCGGAGACCGATTTGGATACCGTGTAAAACTCCAGCAGATAGTGACTGATATCATCCGGATTCGATATAACGATTTCAAAATCTTTTCTGTGGATTCTGCTGAGTTCATCCATCCACTCCCTGTCATAAGGCTGTGCAGTCGCAACAGTTATGACCGTGTCATCAACCTTGATCGGTAGTAGATTAAATCTTGTCGCATAGGCATACGACATAACATCGGTGACTGCAGCCACATCAATTTTTAATGGATCAATGCGGGCATAAGGAAAATTTACCCGCTGGGAAAACCACTCAGTCAATACTTCCAGTGACAGCAGATGTGAAGCCTGTGGATGTTTCCAGTTGCGTTCAGCGATGATCTGTAGCGGGTGCTTTTTCTTGTAATCAGCGCCAATTGCAATGG
Organism: uncultured Gammaproteobacteria bacterium; assembly: GCA_963807785.1. Lineage (GTDB taxonomy): Bacteria > Pseudomonadota > Gammaproteobacteria > SZUA-229 > SZUA-229 > JABDQW01. The sequence goes on from CAWEEC010000040.1 coordinate 68,796, forward strand.
TACGCAGCATGTGCGCATTTTCTTTATCAACAAGACCGTCCTGCTCCAACCATGTCAGCACCTCATGCAAATCCAGCTTGCGATGATTCTGTTTTTCCATCACTGCATTCATAGTGAAAGTCTCGTTAATTTACACAATAGATCAGGCCGTCGGCAGCACATCAAAACCGGCTGGAATAGATGACGGATTTTCGTCTGTTACCTTTATATTAGTCACTTTTGCGAATTCCGGGCCGATTTCAAGCCATTTTTCCAGTTCTGCGAGCAGCTGCTGTTCACCGCATGCCAATAGCTCCACATTGCCATCACGCCGGTTCCTGACCCAGCCAGACAATTTCAGAGATTGCGCGTAGCGCTGTGCGCTGGACCTGTAGAAAACACCCTGCACCCTACCGCTGATGAGATAACGACGACATGTCATATTACAGTTGGTGTAGTTGAAGTCTTAGAAATGAAAAAGGCCCGCGAACGGGCCTTTTTATATACAGTGTTTGAGCTGAATTATTTAGCGAGAAAATCCAGATCTGACTGTTCAACGTCACCGACTGACCATGCGCCGCGAGTTCTTGCATGGTTGATTGCGGCATCAATTTCAGATGATGATGCATTACGGTCAATAGCAAAGTTCTGGCCAGGGAAGATCAGGTCAGGATCTTTGATCTGGCTGCGGTTTGCCTTATAGATCAGTGGCCACTGGTACGGGTCGCCATAGATAGAGCCCTTGCCAGAGATATTCCACAGGTTGTCGCCACCAACGACCGTGTAACTATCGCTACCGGCCATGGCGCCTGCGGCCATCGAGTCATCGAGATCACCGCTGGTTCTGTCAAGGAACTTCTGGTTTTCAGCAGCAGCCTGCGCCTTTGCATCATTAGCCTGGGCCAGTGCCTGGTTGGCAAGTGCCAACGCTTTTTCTTCATCACCGTCTGCCAGTGATTTCTCGGCATCCTTGATTAATTTTCCAGTATCACGCCATTCATAACCCATGGCAGCAGCTTCGGCATTGGCAGCTTTGGCGTCAGAAATTGCCTGTTCAGCAGCACTCATACCATCATCACCTGTGGTAGCACAGCCTGCCAGTAATCCAAGGCTGAGGGCAGCGGCAGCAAATAAACGCGCAGTGGTTCGCATTGTCATAAATCTCTCTCCAGATTCGGGAATTTTTGTTAGTAGTAAAAGTTGGTTATTCTTGTCGGGCTTATTATAGATGCAAACGCTATCAATGTGTGCAAATACTGTCAAGAACAATCCGGTATATTAGATAACCCTTTTATACGCGATTTACATCCAGTATGCTTGCACCCTCATGCAGAGGAGAACACCATGACCTCGAACGTCAGAATATTGCACAACCCGCGCTGCAGCAAGTCCAGGCAGGCTATGCAACTGCTTGAATCCAACGGAGTTACGCCGGATATCATCGACTATTTGAAGCAACCACCAGGCCATGACGAGCTGGACGCAGATGCTTGACCTGCTAGGGCTTGAACCGCGTCAATTGATGCGCACCCACGAAAAACCTTACACGGAAAACAGGCTGGACGATCCAGCACTCAGTCGTGATGACCTGATCAGGGCAATGATTGAATAATCCCGTACTCATCGAACGCCCGATCGTGCTCTCAAACGGCAAGGCCGTGATTGGCCGACCGCCTGAAAAAGTACTGGAAATCCTCTAATGGCTGAAATCCTGCTGCTCTATTACAGTCCCGGTGGTACTACCGCCGAGATGGCGAACGTGATCGCCCGCGGTATCGAACAGGTGGAAGGCATGCAGGCACGAATTCGCACGGTACCTCCGGTTTCCCCGGTAACACAACAGCTCGAGGATGCTATCCCGCAGAGCGGCCCTTTATATGCCAGCAATGATGACCTTGAGCAATGTGACGGACTGATCATGGGCGCACCCACTCACTTCGGTAATATGCCAGCCGCCTTGAAGCACTTTATCGACCAGACCAGTCCTTTGTGGATGTCAGGCGCGCTCGCCGGCAAACCCGCGGGTGTCTTCACCGCGAGTACCAGCCTGCACGGCGGACAGGAATCGACATTGCTGACAATGATGCTGCCACTGTTGCATCACGGCATGTTGATCGTCGGTCTTCCCTACACCCGCATCGAACTGTTCCGCACCAAAACCGGTGGTACGCCGTACGGCGCCAGCCGTCTGACGGACGACCTGGAAACACATCCACTGAGCGAAGAAGAACGAACGCTGTGCCTTACGCTTGGCCAACGCGTTGCCGAAGCTGCGGCCAAATTGCGCAGACCATTAAAGGCTTGTTAGGCACGTGCGTTACAGCAACCTGAATATAGCCCACTGGATGGCGCTCGCCGGTTACTTTGGTCTCATCATCGGCATCTATGTCTGGCATATGTGGATCGAGCAAACACCTGATCACGCCATATCAATCATGCTGATTATTCAACTTGGTCCGCTGATGTTTCCACTCCGGGGCCTGTTGAGCCGCCGGGTATATACCCATGCCTGGTCCATGTACCTGGCTATATTCTATTTCGTGGTGGGCGTGTGGTACGCCGGTGCTGATGAAGATATCTGGTTTGGCATGTATGTCATCGCGAACAGCATGCTGTTTTTCACCGGCACGCTATTATATACCCGCTATGCCAGCAAACAGGCTGCCGACTAGGTATTATTCGCTCTCGAGCACAGTTTTAATGAAAGGAATTGTAAGCCTGCGCTGCATTGCCATGGAGGCCTTGTCGAGGTGGTCCAGTCGTTCAAATAAATCAAACAGATCCCTTGGATAGTGCGTGAGTAGATAGCTGGCAACATTGTCGGTCATTTCCAGCCCGTACTGGTCTGCCCGTTTTTGCATGGCCCTGATCTTGTCTGCATCATCGAGGGCCTGCAACTGGAATACCGGACCCCACGTCAGGCGTGAGTGAAGATCAGCAAGATGTATAGTGGATGGCTCGGGTGACCTGTTCGCAGCTATCAACAGCCGTTTACCGGCTTCCCTGATACGATTAATCAAATCAAACAGCGCCTCTTCCCATTGATCTGATTGCATCATGACATCGATATCATCAATGCAGACCATATCCAGTTGCTCGAGACCTTCAAATATCAGTGGCGAGCTATGAATTATTTCTGCTGCGGGTAAATAGCACACTGCCTTATGTGTTTGTGATGCCAGGTTGCAGGCAGCCTGGAGTAAATGGCTTTTACCATTACCTTTATCTGCCCAGATCAGCAGCTGGGTTTCGCCCTCAGCGTTGGCCATGTTTCTGGCAAGATCCACTACCAGCTGATTTTGACCTGCAATGAATGCATCAAAGGTGTAGCGCTCACGAGGCTCGAAGGTGAGTGGCAGCTGTTGATAGCGTTGCTGCTTCATCGTCTACCCGGATTACTCGCGGTAGCTGTAGCGCAGCACTGTTTGCTTACCCGGACTGGCGCCTGGTTGTATTGAGTCAGCCAGGGGGTCGAGCTTTTTATCAATCGAGACCTGCCTTATAAAATCATCGATATCGCCTCGAAGATCGATACTGAAGGCAACACTCCCCTGGTCTACACGCGCAACGCGTGTCTGCCTGACTGCGCTCAGGTCTTGCAGAAAGCGCTGAATCTTGCGATAGGTCTGAACAGAATCCACATTATTGATCTCGACCAGTAAATCAGGCTCGCTGACACCAGTACGTTCCCGCACAGCGAAATGCTTGCCAATTTCGTCTGCAGTCAGATCGATACCCTGTGCAATTAAGGTATTATAATCACTCCCGCTCAATGACCAGCCGTAGGCGGCATTTTCCACGAACAGCGACCAGTCACCTTTCCATTCACTTCCGGTCCAGGATAGACGGCCAACGATTGCAGGGCCCCTGGTGTAACGCTTCGACGCGGCCTTAACCGGTTGTTCAAATGCAGCCCATGCATCGGCAAAACTCAGCTGGCGCTGGTCCGTGCGATCATACACCGGCCACATCAGCGGTACACCACGCCTGCTCGCCGAGGTCTCTACTGATTTCTTTATCAAGGACGCATCACTGCCTTTCAGAATATAACGGTTTTTACCATCACGAACAGCCAACCAGACAACGGCCTCACTGCGATGCTCTCCCCAAACCGGTTGCGCGTTATCACGCAATATGTTGATTATTTTACCGGCATTGTACTGAACCTTTAAAATATAGGAGGCATTCGCTGATTCGGTTCGCGATCCTTTCTGATCCGCCGGTTTTTCCACATAGCTGAATTGCTGCACATAGTTCGACGCACTGCCAGTTTTGATATGCTGCAATACAGAACGACTACCAGAAACCCTGATAAGCACTTCCTCGAGTCCCTTGGTAAATACTGCGGAACGCACCTGGCGGTTCTGGTCAGGTACAGGATATTCAACATTATATAAATTTTTGATCACGGCTGCGCTGGCCACTGGTGTGATCGAAACCAGTAAAACCAGCATGCTTGTGGCAGTGATAAACCACCTGATATTGGCAATCGATAAAAAGGTTCTCATACTGAACAACAATAAACCGGAAAATACTAATTTGAGCCGTCTTGAGCGTGTACAATACCACACCTTAAGACCCTCTGAAAAAGTTATGGCTGAACAAAAACGACAAAAACCGCTAAGTTACCGCGATGCTGGCGTTGATATCGATGCCGGTAATGCACTGGTCGAAAAAATAAAAAGCAGCGTTGCCAGCACCAGGCGTTCCGGCGTAATGGGGAACCTGGGCGGTTTTGGCGGCCTGTTCGAACTGCCGCTCGAGCGGTATAAACACCCGCTACTGGTCTCCGGTACCGACGGCGTTGGTACCAAGCTGAAGCTGGCGAATCAGCTCGGCAAACATGACACCATCGGAATAGACCTGGTGGCCATGTGCGTAAACGATATCCTGGTACTGGGTGCAGAACCACTGTTCTTTCTTGATTATTATGCGACCGGCGCGCTTGATACCACTATCGCGGCCGACGTAATTGAAGGTATCGCAGAAGGCTGCAGACAGGCGGGTGCCGCGTTGATCGGCGGTGAAACCGCTGAAATGCCCGGCATGTACCAGGCAGGTGATTATGACCTGGCAGGATTCTGCGTTGGTATCGTAGAAAAAGACCAGGCGATAGATGGCAGCAAGGTCAGGCCCGGCGATGTATTAATTGCACTGGCCTCCAGCGGACCTCATTCCAACGGCTATTCCCTGATCCGTAAAATAATCGAAGTCAGTGGTAGCGATCTCAGTGAAGACTGTGATGGTGTGCCGCTCGCAGACGCACTACTCGAACCGACAAAAATTTACGTAACCGCGTTAAAAGACATTATTGCCAATGTCGATGTACATGCCCTTGCCCATATTACCGGTGGCGGCCTGCTGGAAAACATTCCACGTGTACTGCCAGACAATACCTGCGCCGTTATCAACGCCGGCAGCTGGAGCATGCCCGCAGTATTTGCATGGCTACAACACAACGGCAATGTTGAACAGGCTGAGATGTACAGAACATTCAATTGCGGTGTTGGCATGGTTGTTGTTGCAGCTGAAAACGATGCTGAATCGATTTTGCAGATGCTCAATGAGAATGGCACCGAGGCATGGCAACTTGGCCGCATAGAAGCATCGAGCGGGGCCGCTGCTGTCAGATTTGAATAATCTCAAAATTCCCTAAGTGACACAAAAATCTATCGTAATATTGATATCCGGCAGCGGCACTAACCTGCAAGCAATCATCGATGCCGTGAATAATGGCGAGATCAATGCCACAATTTCAGCAGTCATAAGCAACCGCGCGGATGCCAAAGGTCTGCAACGTGCGCAACGTGCAAACATCAATACGGTATTTATCGACCCGAAAAATCATGCCGATCGCGCTTCATTTGATCAAGTTCTGATCGCGGAAATTGACAAATACAAACCCGACCTGATCGTGCTTGCAGGCTTTATGCGCATTCTGAGTGACCGCTTTATCAGCCACTATCAGAACACTATCCTCAATATTCACCCGTCACTACTTCCTGAATTCAAAGGCCTTGATACACATCGCAGAGCACTCGAATCCTCAACACAGATGCACGGAGCCAGTGTTCACTTCGTCGTGAATGAACTCGACAGCGGACCAGTGGTCATACAGGCGGAAGTTCCTGTCATGGCAGGTGACTCGGTAGAGTCCCTGACGCAGCGCGTGTTGCAGCAGGAGCATATCATCTACCCGATGGCAATTAGCTGGTATATTAACGGTAGAATCAAGTTAAATGGTAACCAGGTCCTACTGGACAATAAGGTATTACACAGGCCCGCCGTATGGAAAACAAATCAGCTCACCCTTTAAGAAATGTACTGACAAGCATTTTCTTCGTTATTACATTTCATGTAACACCGGTTATTGCATCTGCCGACGAAATTCCGCATGAGTTTTCCGCAAACTATACACTTGAGATGTATGGCACGGTGCTCGCCAGAGCAACGTATACGCTTGAACACACAGAAAACGGTTTGACAATGACGCAATCTACTCGTCCTGCCGGACTGGTTGCATTGCTTAGAAATGACAAAATAGACGTGCGTAGTAACATGACGATCAATAACGGACAGATCCTGCTTGTTAGTTATGATTACAATCACACTGGTGACAACAAGGACCGCGATGTCAACTTCAACATAAGCTGGCTGCCTGGTGATCAACAGAAGCTGACTGGTAAAGCTGTCGGCTTATACGAGGGCAAGGCAGTAAATATTGATGTCAACCGCCCCGTCTGGGACCCTTTGTCAATCCAGATACCGGTAATGCTGGACGCTGCTAAAAATATACCGCCACACCAGCATGATCTGTTTTTAAAAGGTGAATTCAAACAATATTTATTTGAGAATCACGGCACTGAAAAAATCAGTTTTAGCGGCAAGCAATACAAAGCTGTAAAAATGGCCGGCCGTGAAACAGAAAGAGACCGCGCCATGTATACATGGATAGTCCCTGAACTGCACTTCTTACCGGTTAAAATTGAACAGTGGAAAGACGGCAAACGCAACTCCACGGTTCTGCTTGAAAGCGTTACTTTCAACATGGATGGCATATCCCATACGATCAATTCAACAGATGATCTTGATGATATATGAGCAAACAGGACAGTGATCAGGAATGGATCAGTAAATCGCAAAGAAAACGCGAATGTGACGCACTGCAAAAAATCGGCGAAAGACTGCTGAAACTCAAACCCCATGAGCTGGCACTCATTGAGCTTCCGTCAGAACTTGAAGAAGCACTGCAACAGGCACAACGTATCCAGTCGAATAGCGCGCTCAAGCGCCAACGTCAATATCTTGGCAAGATCATGCGCACCTGCGATAGCGATAATATCGAGCATCAACTAAACAACGTTATCCACAGAAATGACACCAATACAGCTCAATTCAAGAAGATTGAGAAATGGCGCGACCGGCTTATTGAAAACGACAAGCATGTGCTTGGGGAAATCATCAAGCAACACCCAGACCTGGACCGACAGCAAGTTCATACTCTGGTTCGCCAGGCCGCAAAAGAAGCCCAGGGCAACAAACCACCGACTGCTTCAAGAAAACTATTCAAATACCTGCGGGAATTGTCAGTGGCAAGTGGCGAGTAACGAGTGGCAAGTATAGAACTGTAATGCAGATAAGTTATCTCGCCAAGGCGCAAAGCCCGCAAAGTAAAAATGAATTTACTCTCGCAAAGGCGCAGAGCCCGCAAAGTAAAATGAATTTACTCTCGCTGAGGCGCAGAGTACGCAGAGATAAAATGATATTTTTAATTGTAATAGTCGGGATTTAATCTGAGAGTGAGTATCATATTAATTCAAACCCAGACCATGATTATTTGTCAGTACTCTCGGGATTGACCCTATAAACAAAGGCTATAGATATTTACTCTCGCCAAGGCGCAAAGCCCGCAAAGTAAAAACAAATTTACTCTCGCAGAGGCGCAGAGAGCGCAGAGAAAAATGGTATTTTTAATGAAAAAACAGGTATTACCTCTGCGCTCTCTGCGCCTCTGCGAGAAACAGTATGTTAAAACGCCTACTTAGGCTGATTTTTCGCTTATACGAAAATCGACAACAAATGCCAGATCAGGTCTGAACTACTACATTTTATTTCCTGAAATTCTAAAATTATTTTGTATTTCTTTGCGCTCTTTGCGCCTTGGCGAGAGATTAAAACAGTAGATGCCCAGGGTTGGAGCAATTCAGCGATTGACCCTGAGGACAAGTGTCAGATAAATACTGACCGCTTCGTTTGAGTCTCGCAAGTCGAATAGGTATCAGGTATAGCTGATTTTGCAGTCCAGTCGCTTGTGTTGCAGTGACGGGAAATTCTTTCTGGTTTCACGTAGTTTATCGAGATCAATATCGGAGACCACAACACCAGTACCATGAGGCAGACGATTCAACACCACACCCCAGGGATCAATGATCATACTGTCACCGTGCGTTTCGCGACCATTTATATGATAGCCACCCTGGTCAGGCGCAACCATGTAACACAGGTTTTCTATCGCGCGTGCACGCAATAATGATTCCCAATGCGCCTTTCCCGTCAAGCTGGTAAAAGCCGACGGCAGTACGCATATCTCCATACCAACATCAGCCATTGCCCTGAACAGTTCAGGAAATCGCAGGTCATAACAAATAGCCATACCAAGTTTGCCAAATGGGGTATCCACCACGACTACATCATCGCCGGATTCGATGGTTTCCGACTCGTTATAACTCTCATTACTGGATTCGAGCAGCACATCAAAAAGATGTATCTTGTCATAACGCGCTTTCATCTCGCCTTTGTCATTGTAGAGCAGAGCAGCGCTGTATACCTTGCCGGTAACGCCGGACTCTATTGGTACGGTACCGCCTACTATCCAGATACCGTATTTACTTGCCTGTTGCGATAGAAATTGCTGGATAGGACCTTCGCCGGGCGCTTCAGCAATTGTAACCTTATCTACTTCCGTCAAACCCATAATTGCAAAGTTCTCCGGCAACACAACCAGGTCAGCCTCCTGCTGGACTGCTGTCTTGATCAGCTTCTCCGCCTGTTCCAGATTTGCCTTAACGTTCGGGCCTGAAGCCATTTGAACTGCTGCAACAACACTCACCTGAAATTTTCTCCCGATCTAATTACCCGCAAACGTATTACATCTCCCGCACCACTGCCAGGTACCGCAACAATACTTGCTGACGGAACACCTAATGCAATCAGCCAGTCCTTTAACTGATTGACCCATAGCTCGCCTTCCTCTCCACCCGGGTACTGTAATTCAATCTGGCGCATACCGTCCTGGGACCATTCGTTTACCACTTCCGCCAGGCCTGTAATGCCCAGCAGGCGCTCACCACTTCTAGATAGCTCCCATTGTTCAGCGTGCAGCTCCGTTTCAACTGGCGTTGCTGCATCAACACTGAACGCGCACAATGCAATCATAGCAAATTGCGCTATAAGCATCGAAACTGATTTGCCGGCATTATTCAAAGTCACTAGAATCATCCTCAGGCTCTGCTGCAGTATCACTGGATATATTCTTCACAACCGGATTATTCCATGATCCTTTAATTGTGTGTACATCTTTACCTAGTAAATCAATACCGAAAATTTCCTGCAAAACCATCAGCCCAACTCCGATGGTTGGTCCGGCTACCAGCGTGCCACCGGCGAAGGTAGCAACTGATGAATGTGGCCTGACAATAGCAACCAGGTCATAATCCTGGTTAGCCACACCAATTCGCCCCATCATTGTCAGGTCAGCTGCTGATGCGTTTATCTCGGTATTCTGCGTAACCGCATCACCACCACCAAATATATAAGTGCCTTTGATGGAATCGAATACAAAGCCTTTCTTGTATACATCGGCAAAATCGAGGCTTAGCCGCTTTGGTAAATGCAGCAAATTGAACAATCCCAGAAAACGTCCGCCAGCACCCGGATCAACCTCAGAAATAGCTCCGTTTTCAAATTCAATACTCGAATTTCCAGTTAATGTCTCCCAACTGAACCTGTAGGGTGCTTGTGGCCAGCTCCAGTTCAAGGTAGCTTTCATCTTGCTCTTGTCTACATAGCGCGAATAACCCAGATGTTGCAGCGTATCCCCGATGTTTTCGCTCGAGAGATCAAAACTGAAAGTTGTTTCCTCATCCAGGCGCCATGACCGCCTCAGCCAGCTTCCTTTACCACTTACCTGTATATGCGGGTCGTTTATATTTATATTGTTAATGACCATTCCTCGTGGATGATGTTCAGTCTCGAAACTGACATTTTTAAAACCCCAGCCCCTCCACTGTAACGCTTTTGCTTTCACACGAAGAGAAGGTATATCAGAGGCATTTAGTTTCCATTTGCGTGCAGCCACACCATCTTCGCTCATGAATGCTGACAGGTTGATGAAATCCAGATCAAGCTGCGCCGTCCTGTCTATATCAATTTTTGCATTGATCTCACCCTTACCAGTAACGACAGGTGAGGTTACATCGAACTGCCAGATATTATTCTTATCAAAGGTGACCGCCAGATTCAGCTTGTCAGCCGCAGTCACATTCAATCGACGCGCATCTCCGAGCATCTTAAAACTGATTGAAACAGGAACGTTTTGACTGGCTGGTTTATTTATAATATCCGAAACGCCAATTTTGACACCCTCCAGCTCGGATGATGCCTCAAATAACAAGTTGTAATCAGTGACCTTGTGCGGGACATGCATAATCACCTTCCAGTATGACTTGCCATCGAGTATCGAAGGATAACTCCAGTTGAATTTCCTTAGCAATGAAGCGACATCCCAGGCACCTCTTACATGAAACTGTGTTTCAGGCCTGGTGTCATCTGCGCTGGTTTCTACATCAATGTAAACTGGCTGATTCTGAAAATTTGCGCGAATATATTCGCCCTGCAACGTTGTCGTGGTAAATGCCAACTTGCCATTGATATCAGTTAGCAGATAATCGGTTAGCGGAAAAAACAGCTCATTGTCAATAAAACTGATATCTCCACTTGCCTGCAACTTATCTGAAATTTTTCTTGTTTTTCCCAGTGGCACCTTTATATCAAGGTTAATTTCCGCCTGACCACTTGCCTGAAATTGTTCAACAGCGCGACCGAGTAACTGATCGAGGCCACTATTCCAGATATATTGCTGCAGCTCATCTGCAGGAGCGTCAACCTTTGCTGCTATTTCCAACATTGGATTGCGGAGATCGGGAATGCTTGCATTGAGCAACGCACTACTCCTGCCGTTCTCATAACTGCGGGCGTTCTCGACATACAATGAGGTATTTTCAAATCGGACCGTCGCTGAAGCATTGTTCACATCTGGCCAGCCATCAAGAAAATGGAGTGTACCTCCGTTAACATCAAACAGCACCTGCATTATGCCCTGATGTTCATAGAACGGATAATCTTTGGTGAAACCACGAAAAATAAAACTGCCAGAGGGAACATGGCCATCGATAAATGCGTTATCGAGCCAACCTACCAGTCCTTCCGATAAAAGCGATGAAGGAATATATTTGTATGCATGTTTACCAATACCATTGGCAAAATTACTTTGCATATCGAGAAATACCTTGCTGTCAGGTGATATCTCGGCAATCAGGCGCGTGACTGATTCTATATGCTGGTTTTTCACAAACAGTGCTGGTGACTCCAGCTTGATTTCGCCATCCGTGATAGCGACACCCAGTTTACCTGTGATGCTATCCAGTCGCAGTGGCCATCTGAACAATTGGCCGATATCCGCGACTACATCAGTTGACTCAAGTAGCAGTTCAGACTTATCGCTGTCGATTAGCAGCTCGCCATCAAGCCCTTTTACAGATATCTCCCGCTCAGGAATATTAAAATCGAGGTTACTGAATCCGGCACTCAGTTGAAGAGCAGGGATTTCATCATCAGTGAAGATTGCCTCGATGTTGAAAAGCTCACCTGACGGCGCATAGCCGAGATATTGATTCACGGCAGAAACATCGATACTTTGCGGCAATACTCCAATTAACGGGATAATGTCAGCCGGCTTGAGATAACTGGCCAGAATCCGCCAGTCTGTTTCATCAACAGCGATGACCAGGTCTGATGTTTCATTCCATAAAACCCCGTTGGTCTGTAATTGCAAATCGCGCACATCAAGACGCCAGCCCTGGTTGAGTGCACGCCAGTATATTTTTGTATCGAGTCGATTCGCAGACCAGGTTTTATCGCGATCTTTAGTATTTGCCAGCACCAGGTCGGTCGCGCGGATATTGCTGGCGAATCGCGTTATTTTCGCTTTATTAATGTGCACCCAGAGATCTGCATCCAGCTTGCCACTACCATGTACAAATTCCTTGATCCTGGTGGTGTCGACCCAGTTTTCGAATTCAAGCCCCGAACCACTAACATGCAGTTGCGCTTCAAGATTAGTCAAATCCCTGAGGTTTCCATCCAGCTCTGCAACAAGCCTGAGTCGTTCACCAAGTTCAGCTGGCAGCCCGACATCGACCTCGAAATACTGGGTTCCAAGATAATTTTCAAGCAGAATATGTGCACCTTCAAAATCCATATTGCGGCTTCTACCGGTGAAATCACGCCAGTGTATACGGCTATCGATGAGCGCAATGTTTGCACTCAGTATCAGCTCGATCAGATCTTCCGAACCTCTTGATGATTCCCGCTCATAGAGCTCGAAGCCCTGTATCACCCACTTTTCATTGGGATGACGCTCAATGGATATTTCGGCACCGTGTAAGCTGATATTACCTACCATTGGCATCATGAACCTGATCGATTCGAGATAGGCGAGTGAAAAATTAACCTCGCTTAAATTGATTAACTGCTCCTTACCACCATCCTTGTAGATTACCAGGTCCAGTACCTTGAGCCTCGGGGTAAACCAGTACATATCTGCATCGAGCGAACCAATCGTGACTGGCAGACCGATTTGATTGCTGATTCCCTGTTCTATCTCTGCAATATAGCCAGTGGCGTAAGGTAGCAATGCACGCAGCAAAGTGAATGCAACCGCCATTATAATCAGCGCGACTGCCAGGGAGGAAATCAGGCAGATACGGGTTTTTCTTATCCAGCCCATTATAGGATTTTATTAATATGATAATGATGCGTAGTGATACATTTCACATAATCACTACATCGTACTGTTCTTGTGTAAACATCGCCTCAACCTGAAACTTGATCGGTATAGCGATGAAATCTTCAAGCTCGGCGAGACTGCCCGATTCTTCATCAACCAGAAGATCAACGACATCCTGCGAAGCCAGCACCAGCAGTTCCTTGGCATCAAACTGCCTTGCTTCACGCAAGATTTCCCTAAATATTTCATAACAGACAGTTTCTGCAGATTTCACTGTACCGCGCCCCTCACAGGTTGGACAAACAGTACACAACACATGTTCCAGGCTTTCACGTGTTCTTTTTCGAGTCATCTCGACAAGCCCGAGAGTCGATACCTCGCACACCTGTGTACGTGCATGATCCTTTTCCAGCGATTTCTCCAGCGCACGCATCACCTGGCGTTTATGTTCTTCTTCAACCATGTCGATTAAATCAAGAATCACAATACCGCCCAGGTTCCTCAAGCGTAACTGGCGCGCAATGGCCTGGGCAGCCTCCAGGTTGGTTTTAAAGATGGTCTCTTCAAGATTTCTGCTACCGACAAATGCGCCGGTATTTACATCGATGGTTGTCATCGCCTCAGTCTGGTCAATAACCAGATGCCCGCCCGACTTCAAATGAACTTTTCGTTCCAGTCCCTTCTGGATTTCGTCCTCGACACCATGGAGATCGAAAATCGGGCGTTCCCCCGGATAGTGTTCGATTACATCTGCAACTTCCGGTACATAGGTCTGCGCAAACTCTTTCATGATGGAGTACGTTTCTCTTGAATCCACCCGGATTTTTTCAAGATCTTCATCGACCATGTCACGCAATACGCGCAGGTATAACGGAAGATCTTTATGCACAACAGCACCCGCAGGAGCATCTTTTGCCTTGAGATTAACCGCTTCCCATACGCGGTTCAGGTACATCACGTCACCGGACATCGATTCCGTGGTGGCAACCTCGGCCGCAGTGCGGATGATATATCCCGTGTCCTGCATACGCTCATCCTGTGACATTAGCATGCTGCGTAAACGCTCGCGCTCTTCGTCATTTTCAATGCGTGATGAAACACCGACGTTGTCAGAATTAGGCATAAACACCAGGTAACGTGATGGGATTGTGATATTGGTTGTCAGCCGGGCGCCCTTGGTACCCAGCGGGTCCTTGATAACCTGAACCAGCAACTCCTGGCCTTCACGTAACACCTGACTGACATGGGGCATACCGCCGCCATTACCAATCTGGCGCGCCTGCGCCACATCAGAGACGTGTAAGAATGCCGCGCGTTCCAGACCCGCATCGATAAAAGCCGCTTCCATTCCCGGCAGTACGCGCGCAACCTTGCCCTTGTATATATTACCGACCAGCCCCTTGCTTCGACGGCGCTCGATATAGATCTCGTGAACCATGCCATTTTCCAGGATTGCGACCCGCGTTTCCTGTGGCGTTATATTGATCAGGATTTCCTTACTGATAGACATTATTCCTGTTCTTTTAATAATTAAGTTAAATTCGGGATGAAACACCACAGGCCGAAAGTAATTTTGCAGTTTCGTAAAGCGGCAGCCCCATCACACCGGAATAGCTACCATTCAAATTCACAACGAACTGACCTGCTATACCCTGAATAGCGTAAGCGCCTGCCTTGTCCATTGGCTCGCCGGTTGCTACGTAAGCCTTGATCTGCTGTTCTGATAGTTGTGCAAATTCAACTTCACTGCTGCTGATTGCGCTCAGCTCTGCGTCACCATCAACCAGTGCTACGGCGGTGTGTACTTTGTGTTTCCTTGCTGAAAGTCTAGTTAAAAAAGTTGCGGCCTGCCTGTTATCAAGCGGTTTTCCCAGCACATCACCGTCGATTTCTACGACGGTGTCGGCAGCCAGCACCGCCAGCTGACTCCCTGCGTGTGTAACCCGGCTGTAGCCAAGGCGCGCTTTCTCAATCGCCAGCCGCTTCACGTGTTGCACAACAGTTTCACCCGGCTGCATGGATTCATCCATATCGACAGGATAAACCTGAAACGCTACACCCATCTGTTGCAGCAGCTCTGCCCTGCGTGGCGATGCAGAAGCCAGTACCAGGCGTTTATTCATCGACTCACCTGTTTGAGTAATGCAGTGGTGCTGTAACCGTGCCACAGACCAATGCGCAGATTTGCACAGGGGCGGAGTGTATAGATAAACAGGCGAAGATACGAGCAGATTTGCACGCCAGGCTGGTATACCAGGCCATTACGCGAAGCCCTGTTCAAGCTCTGTGATAGGGGTGATTAGCCAGGATACTGCATGCACGGTATAACTGTTCGACAATGATGATACGCACCAGCGGATGCGGGAAAGTCATATCAGACAGTGACAGTGTCTGGTCTGCGCGCTGTAACAAATCAGCCGAAAGCCCGTCCGGGCCACCGATGACGATCGCTATGTCCTGTGCTTGCTGCATCCAGTTCTGCATCGTGCTGGCCAGTTTTTCAGTGGAGACCTTGCTGCCTGCTACGTCCAGCGCAACCAGACGGCATCCTGGCGGGATCGATGCCAGGATGTTTTCGCTTTCATCTCGAATGATGCGTTTTATATCGGGATTCTTGCCGCGTTTGATCAACGGCAGCTCCAGGGTTTTGAGCTGTAATTCGTGTGGCAAACGTTTCAGGTATTGATCACAGGCCTGATCGACCCATGCTGGCATTTTCTGGCCGACAGCAATCAGGTAAATATGCACTGATCAGAACGATTCCTGCTGCCTGGAGAGATCAACCTGCCACAGATTTTCGAGATCATAGAATTCACGAATCCGGGGCTGCATGACATGCACGACCACGTCGGCAAGATCGACCAGCATCCATTCGCCATCGGTTTCGCCTTCGACACCGATTGGAGGATGACCTGCTTTTTTCGCTTCCATGACCACGTTATTGGCAATGGATTTAACGTGCCGGCTCGAGTTGCCGCTGGCTACAATGATGTAATCGGTAACATCAGTCTTGTCGCGCACGTCCAGTTCCACAATATTTTCCGCTTTGAGGTCTTCGAGTGCATGCTTGACCAGACCTCTGAGTTCATCAACTCGCATATTCAGTTTTTCACCATCGTCATTAATTTATTGTTCACCTCATCCGGTAGCAGATAACGTACGCTCAACCCGGTTGCCAGCAGCGCCCTGATTTGGCTGGCGGATATATCGAGCTGTGTTACCGATTGTAACAGGATTCGGCCGGATTCAACCTCAGATAACTCGGCTGCCGATACTGCGAGCGTTGCCGGCAGGTCCTGCATCATGGCCTTATCCATGTCGAACCCGGGCCGGGTGGTGACAACCAGGTGGCATAATTCGGGAATGCGCTGCCATTGATGCCATTGCTTCAGTCCGAGAAAGGCATCCATGCCGAGAATCAGGCAGATCGACTGGGATGGAAAATCCACGCGCAAGGATTCGAGCGTATCCACCATGTAGGAATGCCCTTCGCGTTGCAGCTCACGCTGATCCAGCTCGAAGCCGGTTTGATCAGCGATCGCTATTTTCAGCAACTCGAGGCGGTTGTCGACATTCAACCAGGGCGTTTCCCGATGCGGTGGAATGCGGTTGGGCATGAAACGCACCTGATCCAGCCCGACCGCCTGCATCACCTCGAGCGCCGGGCGTAAGTGACCATAATGAACCGGATCGAAGGTACCTCCCAAAACGCCGATCATGAAGACAGTGGCGAGGGACGAGGGACGAGGGACGAGGATGATTTCAATACATGTAAGTACATATAATTCACAACGCTATCCTTGCCACTTTCCACTTTTCCCTTGCCACTGGCTATCCCCTGATATGTCCATCACCCAGCACAACGTACTTCTGTGACGTCAGACCTTCCAGTCCCACGGGTCCTCGCGCATGCAGTTTGTCGGTACTGATACCGATTTCCGCGCCGAGGCCGTATTCAAAACCATCGGCGAAACGGGTGGAGGCATTCACCATCACCGAACTCGAATCCACTTCGCGTAAAAAACGCCTTGCATGGGTGTAGTTCTCGGTGATGATCGACTCGGTGTGTTGCGAACTGTGTACGTTGATATGATCGATGGCCGCATCGATACCCTCGACCACGCGAATCGACAGGATCGGCGCCAGGTACTCGGTGTCCCAGTCTGCTTCAGTTGCTGCATTGATACCTTCGACTATGGCGCGTGTTTGTTCATCACCGCGCAGCTCGACACCTTCGTTCTCGAAATGGGCGCACAGGTCGGGCAGGATGTCACTGGCAACGGCTTCTGCCACCAGCAGGGTTTCCATGGTATTGCAGGTACCGTAACGCTGGGTCTTGGCATTGAACGCGACCTTGACGGCTTTTTTGTAATCAGCGTCAGCGTCGATATAGACATGACAGATGCCGTCCAGGTGCTTGATCACGGGCACCTCGGATTCGCCGGCTATGCGCTCGATCAGGCTTTTGCCGCCACGGGGAATGATCACATCGATGCTGCGCTTCATTTTCAGCATCGCGCCCACAGCGGCACGGTCCGTGGTCTCGATCACCTGCACCACATGCTGTGACAGCCCGGCTTCAGAGAGGCCAAAACGAAGGCATGCCGCAATCGCCTGGTTGGAATGGATGGCCTCGGAACCACCGCGCAGAATGGCGGCGTTTCCGGCCTTCAGACACAACCCGGCGGCGTCTGCGGTGACATTGGGACGCGACTCGTAGATGATGCCGATGACACCCAGCGGCACGCGCATGCGCCCTACCTGTATGCCAGAAGGACGGTACGCCAGGTCGGTAATCTCGCCGATCGGATCCTGCAGCGCCGCAACCTGGCGCAAACCTGCAGACATGGCGGCGATGCGCTCAGCGCTGAGCTCGAGCCGGTCCAGCAGGGCCGCATCGAGGCCATTGGCCCTGCCCGCCTCCAGGTCCCTGTTGTTTTCCTGCTGAAGGATGGCGGCCTCGCTATCGATACGATCGGCGATCGCGTGCAAGGCCGCATTCTTCACACCGGTATCCGCCTTGCCGATATCACGCGCAGCCGCACGCGCACGCTGACCCACGTCTTTCATGTAAGCCTCGATGTCCATCTGCACCAGCTCAGCCTTGGCACTCATAACACACACTCTTATAAAGTCTTGTTAAACAGATCGTTAGATGTCGTCATTATATCGGAACAGGGGTGAATATGACGAGGCAAAAAAAACGGCCCTTAAAGGGCCGTTTTTCAGAAGTATTTGTTTAAATACCTGGCTTATGCACGACGCCTTCTGGCGATGCCCACCAGGCCGAGCAGGCCTGAGCCGAACAGCCAGACTGCAGCCGGTACGGGTACATATGTAGCATCGTGTGAAAAAGGCGCAAAATCGGTGCCTTGCATAATCATACAGTCACCACCCTCAACCGAACCCGTAGAACACCTGAACAAGTCAATATGGAGTCCATCCGTCAGGCTGGTGAGATTCATATCGATCATCTCGATGTAGCCTGGAGCCGAATCACCAGGAGGACTACTGCCTGGCGTAGTATTGAAAACTGTGCCTGCGGTGTCAAAATTTATCGCGTAGACTTCAACGTAGGTATCAAAGATACCATGTGGTGCCAGGCTGTTCGGATCCTCGAATGGTGGTGTTCCAAAACCTGACTGAACCAGTGAAAGAGAACCAGCATCACCCTGCGGAGCTATGGTGAAAGTATCTGTCATAATCATAGGTACGGCGCCGAATACAACGTAGGCGGGACCGGCTTCCAAGGAAGTTACTGAGAACTGCTGACCGACAAGGCAATCCTCAATGGTAGTGTCATACGAGCCGCACACTCCTCCACCTGCGTCAGTGATTTGTAAAGATGGAACTGCCGCCGCGCTGGCTGAATAGAATACAAATGCAGCTACTGCCCATGTTTTAGAGAACAAGCCCTTAAGTTCCATCTGGTTAACTCCGATTGAGATATTTATATTATAAAAATTATAGAGTTGATTGCATGCAATACGAATGCCACATTTTTTCATGCCATAACTATATCAATGTGTTGTCTATTTAATTGTAATAACAAATACATAGCGCTATACAAAAAGCTTATTAACAGCTGGTCAAATCAGCGCATGTGTAAAGACTCCCGACAAAATTTTCCGTGTCGGCGCTGAGCATGAGATTTATTTTCATCTATTTCAGTTAGTTATGCTGCGCCAACCTGATTCGGATCAATAGCATTAAATGTTACTGTTTTGATTCTACAGCCCAAGTATTTGTGGAAATGCAATTAATTTCTTTTAAATCATGAGGTTGGAAACAGTTCGAGTGTAATAAAAACCGACAGCCCAAGTTATGTTGGCCTGGAAGTTTGAGATTCATACAGGTTGTCACTTACATGCTCCAGCTTATCAGTAGAATTCAGAATCCGCTGTCGTAGCATCATGTCTAATCGCGGAGTTTCAGACCAGGAACGCCTTCATTAATGCAGTCATATTGTATCGGCGTTTTTCATAGCTATCAGTCACCGTCTCAATATTTTTTAATACTCCATTCCTAGAACCCAGCACCTAGAACCTAGATCCTGAATCATGCGGCAAGCATGTACCCCAACGTCTGCAATTCGTCCCATACATTACCCTGCTGCTGACCCTTGGTGATGCCGTCAATCCTGGCGCAGCGTTGCAGCAAGCGCTTGAACCGTGCTGTCGAATGCCTGGCAAGACATGACTCTGTATAGCGGCAGGCGGTTCTGCCAGACGCCGGCCTGCTTCAAAGCATAATCGGCTGCGTCGCGATTGGCGGCCACGCTGGCGAGCAAGCGTATATCCTTTGCCAGCGCCCAGGTCACCAGCACCGGTTCAATACCTTCGGCATGCAGGCCCTGCAGGATTCGAATCACGCGTGCCTGCTCACCGGCAAGCGCGCTGTCGGCCAGCTCAAACACGCTGAAGCGGGAACTGTCTGCCACCGCCTCGCGCACGCTTGCGATATCAACCGCACCCGGCCCGACCAGCAGATTCAGCTTGTCGATTTCCTGTGCCGCGGCCAGCAGGTTGCCCTCGACCCGCTGGCAGACGTAATCAATCACGTCTTTGCCGGGCTGCATGCCGCGGCTCTGAAAGCGCTGTTTGATCCAGGCCGGCAGCCTGTCCGCTGCGACCGGCCAGCATTGCATCACCACACCCGCCTGGTCCAGCGCCTTGAACCAGGCGCTGTTTTTCTGCGCCGCTTCGAGTTTGCCGGCTGTAATCAGCAGTACCGTATCTTCAGGCGGGCTGGATGCATACGCCTTCAATGCCTGTCCACCCTCCCTGCCGGGTTTTGCCGATGGCAGGCGCACTTCCAGAATCCGGCGACTGGAGAACAGTGACATACTACTGGCTTCATCCTTGAGCAACTGCCAGTCGAAACTGGCATCGACATCGAAAATTTCACGCTCGTCATAGCCCTGCTGGCGACAGCATGCGCGCACCCTGTCGGACGATTCCATCACCTGCAGCGGTTCATCGCCACTGATTAAATACACCGGGTGCAGTTGTTGTTTGAGTATGTCTGCTAACTGGTCAGGACGAACATTCATGCTGGCAATAAACCCGCTATTTCAGCGCCTGGAGCCTGAACAGGACCTGGCTGGCACTGTCCTTGATCATGGTGCGATAGAAGTTTTCCTGTTCTATAGCGACGCCCAGCACGACTTCAGGATCGAACAGTAAATTACGGGTGATCTGGATATTACTGTTATCAATCACGCTTTCTCCTGCCTGTTGCAGTGAAAACGTCAGCCGGTAGATGAGACGGTATTCGCGTGCACGCCCCAGTGTATCCACGGAAATAACATCACGGGCTCTTTGCTCCTTGTTAACTTTCAGTACCGAGGCGGCAGCGACAGCATCTTCTGCGAGCTCGACACCACTGGCTAACAAGCTTGAACGCAACTCCCGGTAAAGCTCCAGGCTCATCGAATCCTTGTCCACAAACAGGGGGGATAGATGCACTGGCAACTCATAGGCACCGCGCAGATGGTAACCACAGGCGACTAAACTGCTGGCCAGGAAGAATAAACCGAAGATGTACAGACGATGCATCATGCAACCACAAGATTGACCAGGCGCCCGGGCACGACGATAACCTTGCGCACGGTTTTGTCCTGGATGTTGACCTGGATTTTCTCATCCTTGAGTGCGATATTTTCGATGGCATCATTATCAGCATCAACCGGGACACTGATTTTCGAGCGCAGCTTGCCATTGACCTGGACCACCAGTTCGATGCTGTCGCGTTGCAGTGCCGACTCATCGTGAATCGGCCATGGCTGTTCTGCCAGCAGCGAGTCATGTCCGAGTTGCTGCCATAGATGCTGGGTAATATGCGGTACGATTGGCGACAGCATCAACACCACTGCAACGATGGCTTCATGCATCACGGCACGTCCCTGCTCCGAGTCATCTTCAAAGCGGGCCAGTTCATTCAACAGTTCCATGACGGCAGCAATCGCCGTGTTAAAGGTATAGCGACGGCCGATATCATCACTGACCTTGCGAATGGTTTCGTGCAATTTACGCCGCACAACTTTCTGCTCTTCAGTCAGCGTGTTTACATCCAGTGAAACAGTTGCCTGTTCAACTGCTGCGATGGCAATGTTCCACAGGCGCTTGAGAAAACGCGATGCACCTTCAACACCTTTATCGTCCCATTCAAGTGACTGTTCGGGTGGCGAGGCGAACATGGTAAACAGGCGTACCGTATCAGCACCGTATTGATCGATCAGCCCCTGCGGGTCGACGGTGTTGCCCTTTGACTTGGACATTTTACTGCCGTCCTTGAGTACCATGCCCTGGGTCAACAAACGGCGGATGGGTTCATCCGATTTGAGCAGGCCTTCATCGCGCATCAGTTTGTGGAAGAAACGTGCGTACAGTAAATGCAAAACCGCATGCTCGATACCGCCAATATACTGATCGATTGGCAGCCAGTAATCAGCGCGTTGATCCAGCATGGTAACCGCATCCGGACAGGTAAAGCGTGCGTAGTACCAGGATGATTCGAAGAAGGTGTCAAAGGTATCGGTTTCACGCTCTGCCTTGCCGCCGCATTGCGGACATGTGGTCTGATAGAACGCGGGCATATGCTTGATCGGCGAGCCGATGCCTTCGCTGAAATCGACATCCTCGGGCAGCACCACGGGCAATTGATCTTCGGGTACCGCAACCGCACCACAGCTTTCACAGTTGATGATCGGGATCGGCGTACCCCAGTAGCGCTGGCGTGACACGCCCCAGTCACGCAGGCGGAAATTAACCTGTTTCTCGCCCTTGCCGATCGACTGCAGCTTGTCCGCAATGGCGTCAAACGCCTGTTCCGATGTGAGCCCGTCAAACTCGGCCGAGTTCTTCAGCACGCCTTTGTCAACGTAAGCGTCGTCATCAACCGAACTATCTGAACCATCGGCCGGAAAGATCACCTGCTTGATGGGCAGCCCGTAGGCGAGTGCAAAAGCATGGTCACGGCTATCGTGCGCCGGCACCGACATCACGGCACCGGAGCCGTATTCAATCAGCACGAAGTTGGCAGCCCACACCGGCACCCTGTCACCGCTGAGCGGGTGAATGGCCTGGTAGCCGGTATCCATGCCTTTCTTTTCCATGGTGGCAAGATCGGCTTCTGCGGTACCGGTGGCCTTGCAGGAGTCGATAAATGCCTGTAGCTCGGGATTGTCCGCTGCCGCCTTTGTTGCCAGCGGGTGCTCGGTGGCTACCGCCACATAGGTCACCCCCATGAGCGTATCCGGGCGCGTGGTGTAGACCGACAGCGGCGCTTCACCGGCAACATCGAAGCGCATCTCGACGCCTTCCGAGCGGCCGATCCAGTTGCGCTGCATGGTGCGCACCTGGTCCGGCCAGCCATCGAGGGTGTCGATATCGGCGAGCAGCTCTTCCGCGTAATCGGTTATTTTCATGAACCACTGGGCAATTTCACGGCGCTCGACCACGGTATCACAACGCCAGCATTTGCCGTCCACCACCTGCTCGTTGGCGAGCACGGTCTGGTCATTCGGGCACCAGTTCACTGCAGCTGTTTTCTTGTAGGCGAGCCCTTTTTCAAACAGGCGCGTAAACAGCCACTGCTCCCAGCGGTAGTAATCGGGTTTGCAGGTGGCGAGTTCACGCTCCCAGTCATAGCCAAAGCCGAGCTGCTTGAGCTGGTCACGCATGTAGTCGATATTCTCGTAGGTCCACTTTGCGGGTGGCACCTTGTTCTTGATCGCCGCGTTTTCCGCAGGCAGACCAAACGCGTCCCAGCCCATCGGCTGCAATACATTCCTGCCCTGCATTTTCTGGAAGCGGGTGATGACATCGCCGATAGTGTAGTTACGAACATGCCCCATATGCAGGCGTCCACTCGGGTACGGGAACATCGACAGGCAATAGAATTTTTCCCGGTCTGAATCTTCGCTGGCGCGAAAAGTACCATGCTGTTCCCACAACTTGCGGACATCAGCTTCGATTGATTTGGGGTCGTATTCTTTGCTCATACTGGATTACTACAGTTCGTCGGATGACTCTGCAACGAAAAATTATGTGGTCTATAAAATTGATCAATATTAGTGAAACTCAGGCGGCTGAAAGGATACACTACAGGTGCTAGCAAAGAAACCGGAAAACACTTTTGTACGGAGTATGATGATTCAAATGAGCCATCAACCATCTAACCGACTGATCGAAGCATACAATCAAATGATGCATTCTATACGGTCTGCATTCGAGAGTGCTGACGATGACGAAATGTCACTCAGCAAAGCCATGTCGATGGCGCGCGAAGAAATAACACATATCACTGATGTAACCCAGGATGAAGCCGAAGAGATCAGCAATTTCATCAAACGCGATATCAATGATGCGGCAGAATACATGATGGAAACCAGCTCCGAGTTCAGCGACTGGCTGATGCTGGACATCGAAGTGATCGAGCGCAAGCTGATTGACCTGTTCCTCTCGGTGGCCGATAAAACCCGTCTCGAACTGGAGCAGTTTGGCGTTCAGAACCGGGAACTTAGCCTGTACTATTCAGGTGAAATCACAGGTCCGGGAACACTGCAGTGCAACGAATGTGGTCACCAGGTTGCATTCACCACGACCTCGCAGATCGACAACTGTGAGAAATGCGGCCACAACACTTTCAGGCGCGCGGAGTTCAAGGACTAGATATTTTCCCGGATTACGTTTCACTTCATCCGGGCTGCCGGTTTGCTCTCGAATAAGTTGTCCGCGAAAAACGCAAATAACGCAAAGTATCTGTTAATGAAGAAATGATTCGCGTTCTTCGCTTGATTTGCGGACTATTAAATTAACTTTGCCGATAGCAGACTGCGCCAACGAGTACGATAGCCAGCACCAGGATAAAGGCATCCCCCCAGAACACGTAAGGCGTCTGTCCCTGCAAGGGTGTAATGCTGGCCCTGAGTACATGTTGTTCTGCCGGTGGCGCCAGCGCGATCTCTTCACCGTGTGGACCGATGACCGAGGAAATGCCGGTATTGGTCGCACGCAGCATATAACGCCCGCCTTCCAGTGCGCGCATGCGTGCGATGGCATGATGCTGGCGCGACTCGTGCGAACCATCGAACCAGGCATCATTACTGACGTTCACCAGTATCGTGGCTTGCGGTAAATCCCTGCGCACATCCCTGGAAAAGGCATCTTCGAAACAGATACTGATGCCAGCAGGCTGACCGGCAAGCAGCAGCAATGGCTGCTCATCCGGCCCGGAATCGATATCCGACATCGGAATATTAATCCAGCGATTGAAGAAACCGAGCAACGATCGAAACGGAATATATTCACCCAGCGCTACCAGGTGGCGCTTGCGGTATTCGCCACCGCTGGCATTGATCACACTGTTGTAATAACGTCCGCTATCCAGGTCCTTGATGAACAGCCCCATCAGCAGATCGGTATCAGTTTGCTGCATTTGCTCACGCATGTTGCTGATGTAGGCCGGTATGCGATGCTTGTAATCCGGAATCGCTGTTTCAGGCCAGATAACAACATCTGCATCCTTGTGCTGCAGTGTCAGCTCGCGATACATTTGCAGCGTTTCTCGGTGCATGTGCCGCTTCCATTTAAGCTCCTGCGGGATATTGCCCTGGATCAAGGCCACCTCGATATTCTCACCTGCCGGTTGTGTCCAGCTGATTTGCTTCAAGCCAAATCCGGCAATCCAGATTAGCATCACAGTAACCATGGCTTTCTGCCAGGACAGCTTGTTGAGCACGACTGCAAGCAGTGCCGCAGCGGTCACGGCCACCAGCGCACCGACAGCATGATTACCGAATAGCGGCGCGAAGCCGGATAAAGGCAGATCAATTTGCGTATAACCGGGCTGCATCCAGGCGAAGCCGGTCATGACGATGCCGCTGAGCCATTCGGCCAGCATCCAGCCACACGGAAACACAACCAGCAAGCGCACCGGATCGGTCACGCGGCAGTAACGATTCATTATATAACCGGCAAGCGCAGGATAAAGCGCGAGGTAGGCAGACAGCAAAATGATCATCACCACGGCAAGTATCGCCGGACTGCCGCCGTGATAGTACAGGCTGAAAAAGATCCAGCTTATGCCGCTTATCTGTGCACCGAGTGCAAACAGCCAGCCATGTAGAAATGCCGCTTTAGCACTGGCATTGAGCCAGTGGTAGAAAAGTAAAGCCAGTAACGGGAACACCAGCAGGCTCAGGCCGAAAGGTTGGTATGCCAGCGTCATCAACGATCCGGCCAGCAGGCTTAACAGCATTGCAGGCCAGCGATGAGTTTCCAGCACCGGTGTGAGCACAGGATGCAACGACATCAGGCGACGCCGGATGATACAGCTTTAGCCTCTGGCAATAACGTAACTTGCAGATTGTTAATACGCCTCGAGCTTGAACTGATAATCTTGAACTGGTAGCTATCGATGCTAACTTCTTCACCACGCTCAGGCATATGACCGAGTTCATTCAGTATCAGGCCTGCCACTGTATCAAACTGATCATTGCTGAAATCTGTACCGAAAAAGGCATTGAACTCGGTAATCGGTGTTACGCCTTTCAAGGTATAGCGATGAAAACCGTGACGATGAATATTAATGGCATCAGCCGCATCATGCTCATCATCGATCTCTCCAACGATCTGCTCCAGCACGTCTTCAATAGTGACCAGGCCGGCGACACCACTGTATTCGTCTATCACCACGGCCATATGATTGCGGCTGGTACGAAAATCTTTCAGCAACACATTCAAGCGCTTGCTTTCCGGCACGAAAACGGCGGGGCGAAGTATATCTTTTAATTCAAATGATTCACGGCTTGCGTCATCGCTGTAATAGGCAAGATCCTTGGCCAGTAATATACCGACGATTTCATCAAGACTCTCATCGATGACCGGAAAACGCGAGTGTCCCGATGATGAGACGATGGACAGCATTTTTTCCACGCTCTGATCTTTCTGGATAATGACCATGTGAGAACGCGGCACCATAATATCCCTGACACGCATCTCCGAAACCTGGAATACACCCTCGATCATGATCAGCGCATCCATATCGATCAGGCCTTTTTGCTGGCTTTCCTTGAGTAGTTCCAGCAGTCGGCTGCGTTCACTTTTTTTCTTGCCGATGGCAGAGAACATGCGTTTAATCAATGAAGGTTTATTGTGTATAGTGTTCATATTTAGTATTGCTTTGATTCAGCTGTTTCCTCTAATGCATCATCAAGGTAGGGATTATCAAATCCAAGCTCATTGAGAATACGGATTTCCAGGGCTTCCATCTCATCAGCCTGTTTGTTATCAATATGGTCATAACCCTGCAGATGTAACATGCCGTGCACAACCATATGAGCCCAGTGCGCCTGCAGCGGTTTATGCTGCTGTTTTGCTTCTGTATTAATCACCTGCGCGCATAACGCAAGATCACCCAGTGTTTTCACATCGACTTCTGCGGGCGATTGCATCGGAAACGAAAGCACATTGGTCGCTTTGTTGCTGCCGCGCCAGGTATGATTGAGTTCGCGCATTTCATCATCACTGACAATCTGCACGCTGGTAATGACCCGGTCATCACACAGGCAGGCCTTGTCAGCCCAGTGCTGTATCGATTGCGCGTCGGGTATGTCTCCCTCTTTCGAATCCAGCGATTCGGAAACGGACATTTCAATGCATACCGGCATCAGCTGGCATCATCCTTTTCATAGACATCCACAATTTTCTTCACCAGTGGATGACGTACAACATCAGCGGCCAGAAAATGTGTAATTCCAATGCCTTCGACGCCTTTTAATAACTGCATACTGTGACGCAAACCGGACATTTTATCGCGCGGCAGATCGACCTGGGTAATATCGCCGGTGACAACGGCCCTGGAACCGAAACCGATGCGCGTCAGGAACATCTTCATCTGGTCGATGGTGGTGTTCTGCGCTTCATCGAGGATGATAAAGGAATCGTTCAGGGTGCGGCCGCGCATGTAAGCCAGTGGTGCTATTTCGATAATGTTGCGTTCGATCATCTTGGCGACTTTCTGGAATCCCATCATTTCATAAAGCGCGTCATACATCGGGCGCAAGTAGGGATCGATCTTTTGCGCCAGGTCCCCGGGCAGGAATCCCAGACGCTCACCCGCCTCTACCGCCGGTCGCACCAGTACCAGGCGTTGTACTTCATCATTTTCCAGCGCATTGACGGCACAGGCGACCGCAAGATAGGTTTTGCCAGTACCTGCAGGCCCTACGCCCAGTGTCAGGTCATAGGTCCTGATCTGTTTCAGGTATTCAACCTGGTTCTTGCCACGCCCCTTGATGGTCGCCTTGCTGGTTTTCATACTCCAGCGCTTTTGATCATCTTTTTGCTTTTGACCATCCGTGCTGTTGTCGTTTGCTTCATTCAGATAAAGCTGCACGGTTGAGGGTGTTAATGTTTCCTTGTCTGCCACGTTATAAAGGTTCTTGATCGCAGCCATCGCAGCACGCTGATTCTCATCGCGACCCTCGATCTGAAAATGGTTGCTGCGGCAGGCGATGCCAACATCAAAGTGCGACTCCAGCTGGTGCAGGTGCTCATTGAACTGGCCACATAAATTGGCCAGGCGACTGTTATCGGTGGGTACGAGCTCGAAGTCCAGGCTCTTGACGATTTTCACTGACATGCTTTGATCTTCAACATAACGTGTCAGGCAAACTTACGTTCAACATCAGTTTCAGGACAGGCAACGATTTCACCCTGTAAGGAATTGGCAAAGGCCTGGGTTATTTTTACATCAACAAAACTGCCAACCAGGTTTGTACTAGCATCAAAGTTGGTAACACGGTTGTTCTCGGTTCGTCCCGACATCTGCTGTTCACTCTTTCTTGACGGGCCCTCAACCAGTACGCGTTGAACGGTGCCGATCATGGCGCGGCTGTAGTGCTCTGCTCTTGACAGGATATCCTGTTGCAGTCGAGCCAGTCGCTGTTTTTTTATCGCCACAGGCGTGTCATCCGGTAAGGCCGCGGCCGGTGTTCCGGGACGCGCACTGTAGATGAAACTGAATGAGTGATCGAAATCGACATCATCGATCAGCTTCATGGTGGCCTCGAAATCTTCATCGGTTTCGCCCGGAAAACCCACGATAAAGTCGGATGACAGTGCAATATCAGCACGTACTTCGCGCAACTTGCGAATGATATGCCTGTATTCAAGCGCGGTATGGCCGCGCTTCATTGCTGCCAGCACCCGGTCGGAACCGGATTGAACCGGTAGATGCAAAAAACTCACCAGTTCGGGCACATCGGCATAAGCCTGGATCAGGCGCTCGGAAAATTCCAGCGGATGCGAGGTGGTGAAGCGGATGCGGTCGATACCGTCGATGGCGGCAACATAGTTGATCAGCAGCGCGAGGTCGGCCTGTTCTGTTTCACCGTCGCCGTCTTCCATCACGCCTCGATAAGCGTTGACATTCTGCCCCAGCAGATTCACTTCGCGCACACCCTGTGCTGCCAGCCCGGCGACCTCGGCCAGGATGTCATCGAATGGCCGGCTGACTTCTTCACCCCGGGTATAGGGCACCACGCAAAAGCTGCAGTACTTGCTGCAACCTTCCATGATGGAGACAAAGGCTGTCGGGCCTTCCGCTTTAGCTGCGGGCAGATGATCGAATTTTTCTATTTCAGGAAAACTGATATCGACCACGTGCTGATGTTTGTGGCCGACACTGTTCAGCATCTCGGGTAAACGATGAATGGTTTGCGGGCCGAACACCATGTCGACATAAGGTGCACGCTGCTGGATTGCACTGCCTTCCTGGCTGGCGACGCAGCCACCGACGCCAATAACAAGATCGGGCCTGTGCTGCTTCCAGGTTTTCCAGCGGCCGAGTTGGGAGAAGACCTTTTCCTGTGCCTTTTCACGAATCGAGCAGGTATTAAGCAGAAGCACGTCGGCTTCTTCGGGATTGGTGGTGAGTTCAAGATTGTGGGATTCAGCCAGAACATCGGAAATCTTGTCCGAGTCGTATTCATTCATTTGGCAGCCGAATGTCTTGATGTACAGCTTGCGCGCCATTAGGTCCTTATTCAATTTGGGATAGCTCTAGATTATCACGAAAACACCTGTCAAATCATTATTGATCATTCAGGATCACTGGTTGATATTCCAGCATGATTGTGTTCTCGCAAAGCCGCCAGGTACGCAAAGAAGATATTAATATTCGTATCTTCATCATCAGCTGCCCTGACTTAGCGCGCTTTGCGTCTTTGCGAGAGTACAGCGCGGTCCGCTTTGCAACGCTAACTACTCAACTGTGACCGACTTGGCCAGGTTGCGCGGCTGATCGACGTCGGTACCCTTGTGTACTGCAACAAAATAGGAGAACAGCTGCAACGGCAGCGCAAACAGCACCGGGGCCAGCTCGGCCTCCACCGCCGGCAGCGGCATAACATGGCAGTTATCGCCCAGGTCGGACAGCTCGATGCGCTCGTCAGCAAACAAATACACCTCGCCACCGCGAGCCAGCACCTCGCGCAGGTTGGACTTGATTTTGCCTTCCTGGCCGTCCTTGCAGGCGATGGCAATGGTGGGCATATCCGGATCGATCAACGCGATCGGACCGTGTTTGAGTTCACCCGCGGGATAGGCATCAGCATGAATATAGGAGATTTCCTTGAGCTTGAGCGCGCCTTCGAGTGCAATCGGATACAACAGCCCCCGGCCGAGAAAGATGGCATTGCTGCTGTCGGTAAAGGCATCCGCCCAGTCGCTGATATTATCGCTATCGGACAGAATCCGGTCCATCAAGCCGGGCAGCTCCAGCACGTGATGCAGCAAGGCCTGCGCTTTTTCAGCTGTGATGTTGCGGCGTGTGCCCAGCGCGATGACCAGCAATAACAGCGCCACCAGCTGGGTGGTAAAGGCCTTGGTCGAGGCCACGCCGATCTCCGGGCCTGCACGCGTCATCAACTTGAGTTCACTTTCACGCACCAGCGAACTTTCCGGCACATTGCAGATGGCCAGTGAGCAGCGGCCGATCTGTTCCCTGATACCGCGCAGTGCGGCCAGCGTATCCGCGGTTTCGCCCGACTGGGAAATCGTAACCACCAGCGTATCGGGCAACAACACCGGCTTGCGGTAGCGGTATTCACTCGCCACTTCGACGCAACACGGAATACCGGCCAGCGCTTCCAGCCAGTAGCGCGCCACCATGCCCGCGTGGTAGCTGGTGCCACAGGCGATGATCTGCACCTGCTTGACGCTGTCCAGAATCTCACCCGCACCCGGACCAAAGGCTGAATCCAGGACGCTGCCATCGATGACACGACCTTCCAGTACTTCGATCAGGCTGGCTGGCTGCTCGTATATTTCCTTCAGCATGTAGTGACGGTAACCCGCCTTGCTGGTTGAGTCCGCGCTGAGATCGGATTCCCGTACCTCACGCTCGACCACATTACCCTGCTTGTCGTATGTCACCAGCGAATCCGGCCTGATGTCAGCAAAATCGCCCTCTTCCAGATAGACAAAACGACGCGTCACCGGCAGCAAGGCGGATGCATCCGAGGCAATGAAATGTTCACCGATGCCAACGCCGATTACCAGCGGTAGTCCGCTGGTAATCGGCGTTGGCATCGGTGAACATTTCATTGCCTCGGATGCATCCGCCTTGCTGCCGGTGACGCGTCGTTTTGTCTATCTGGACGAGGGCGATTTTGCTGACATCAGGCCGGATTCGCTGGTGATATACGACAAGCAGGGTAATGTGGTCGAGCGTGAGGTACGGGAATCCGATCTCAGCGCGGACTCAACCAGCAAGGCGGGTTACCGTCACTACATGCTGAAGGAAATATACGAGCAGCCAGCCAGCCTGATCGAAGTACTGGAAGGTCGTGTCATCGATGGCAGCGTCCTGGATTCAGCCTTTGGTCCGGGTGCGGGTGAGATTCTGGACAGCGTCAAGCAGGTGCAGATCATCGCCTGTGGCACCAGCTACCACGCGGGCATGGTGGCGCGCTACTGGCTGGAAGCACTGGCCGGTATTGCGTGTTGCGTCGAAGTGGCGAGTGAATACCGTTACCGCAAGCCGGTGTTGTTGCCCGATACGCTGGTGGTTACGATTTCCCAGTCGGGCGAAACGGCAGATACGCTGGCCGCACTGCGTGGCATCAGGGAACAGATCGGCCGCTGTTCACTGGCCATCTGCAATGTGCCGGAAAGCTCGCTGGTACGCGAAAGTGAACTCAAGCTGATGACGCGTGCAGGCCCGGAGATCGGCGTGGCCTCGACCAAGGCCTTTACCACCCAGCTGGTGGCGCTGTTATTGCTGGTCATCGCGCTGGGCACACGTCGCAACATCACAGCTGAAAAAGCGCAGGCCTTGCTGCATCACGTGCTGGAGCTGCCCGGCCTGATGGACCGGATTCTGTCCGATAGCGATAATATCAGCGACTGGGCGGATGCCTTTACCGACAGCAGCAATGCCATCTTTCTCGGACGGGGGCTGTTGTATCCGATTGCACTCGAAGGCGCGCTCAAGCTCAAGGAAATCTCCTATATTCATGCTGATGCCTATCCCGCGGGTGAACTCAAACACGGTCCGATCGCGTTGATCGATCCGGATATGCCCACCATTGCCATCGCCTGCAAGGACGGCCAGGAGGGCAAAATCAAGTCCAACCTGCGCGAGGTGCTGGCTCGCGGTGGCGAGGTGTATTTGTTTGCTGACGAGCGCATCGAGCTGTCCGACCTGGGCGATAACTGCCATGTTATGCCGCTGCCGGCGGTGGAGGCCGAGCTGGCCCCGGTGCTGTTTGCGCTGCCGTTGCAGCTGTTCTCCTATTTTGTTGCAGTACACAAGGGTACCGACGTCGATCAGCCACGCAACCTGGCCAAATCTGTCACAGTTGAGTAGTT
>CAWEEC010000041.1:0-18149 GCA_963807785.1 uncultured Gammaproteobacteria bacterium
ATTAATTACAATCAGATCCTACATTTCTATTTAATGCTTCTAGCCATGATATAGCATCATTATTCGCACTACGTATTTCAGGCGTAGTCATCTTATTTGCGAGGTAAGTAATTCTTTTTCTGATATAATCCACTTTACTTTTATCATTTGTTATTTTTATTGATACCTCTTCAGCTATCAACAGCCATTTCATAGCATCAATATAGTAATCATGGCCATTTTTTTCATATATTCTTTCCAAAGCTAACATAGCGCCGACATATAAATTATTTGCGATACTATTTAATTTATCTATCAGCAGTTTTTCTAAACCAGCGTCTAAACGCTTATTCTCAGATGACAGAGCATTACCATTTAAATAGACTTTAAGCGTTTCCCAAAGCACCAACTCCTTACTAGGTTCATCATATCTTTTTAATAATTTAATAATATTATCTATAGACTCGAGATCACCATATACTGCCGCCTGATCATACCAACGAATTGCACTCCGATAATCTTTATTGACACATTTACCTATTACATACATATCCGCTATTTCTGTAATTTCAGTTATTGACAATTCACAAGCATTCTTCTCAATATATTGACAATATTCGTTACTTGGGCATTTTAATTCACAATCCGATGCACCATCAGCATAGAGATTAAAAACAATCATCATTAAGACAAAATACAGTAGCTTTCTCATATTAATCACAGATTATTTTTGGTTTGTTCGGTGGAAGACAATTGTCATAGCCTTTGTAAATATTTCTGCATCTACGTTCGCAGACCCGCGTCCCGCCTTTCAAGCCAGTGCAAATATGCAATTTCTTCAAAATCTTATATTTTTTGCATAGTTTAGATATAGGTTTAAAAAATTCACAATCGTTGAGGCATTCACTAAGCTCACTGTCATTTCTTCTAAAACATTCGGATTTGGTTTCTTCCCGACACCCACACGGAATTTTTGACCTGGCAGAGACATCTGAATATGACAAAGGGTTTGCACTTACATAAGTGTAAGTATTCATACCATCACCCAACCCAATCGGATCACTCTCAACATACCGCCCAGTCCCCGGATCATAATCCCTAAAATAGTTATAATGCAGCCCTGTCTCCCCATCATAATACTGCCCAGGAAACCGCAAATTATTCGTCACACTCGCCACCGTCACCGTCGCCTTACCAAACGGATCATACTCCGCCTGCCACGCCACAGCCCCGGCGCCATCCGTCAGCAACTGCGGCGTACCCAGATGATCCACATGAGTATAGTACAGCGCACCCCCACTCACCATCGCCAGCCGCTGGCTGCCCAGCCAGATGTATTCCACCTGGGTATTACCCGCAGTATCGGACTCGAACAGCAGGTTGCCGGCATTGTCATAGTGGAACAGCGTCGTCGCCGTGCCTGACTTGCGCACCCGCTCGCCCTTGCCGTTGAAACCGTAGCTGGTGGTGCTGGCCCCATCCGTGACCTGAGCCATGCGGTTGGTGTCATCGTAAGTAAATGTAAACGCATCTTTGGTCTGGGTATTACCGTTGGCATCGTAGCTGAAGCTATGCACATCAGTACCCGTCGTGTTATCCAGCTGGTTGGCGGCGGGATCATAGTTATACGTAGTCGGTGCGCCCCCATCCAGCTTCAGGCTGATGCGATTGCCGACATTATCATAGCCGTAGTCCAGTGCCCCATAGATGCCGGTTGAAGTGGCATCATCCAGCCGGTCGAGGTTGTCATAGTTGAAGTCCTGGTTTTTGGCAGCAGCAATATTATCGGTAATGGCCTTGATGTTGTTGACATCATCATAGCCATAGGTGCGGCTGTAGACACTGCCGAGCACCTGGCCGGTGAGGCGGTAGTCCGTATCGTACGTCTGGTCAAGCATTAATGTGTTGCCGAAAGTCATGTCCTCCAGCGTGCCGAACGGGATATAGCTGATGCCGCTGGCCACGGTTTCCTCGGTACCGCCGTTAGGCGTGGTTGTGACCGAGGTGACCTGTCCCAGGGTGTTTCGAATATACGTCACCACGCGCCCGCTCGGGTAGGTGATGCTGTTCAATCGGTCGTTGCTATCATAGCCGTATTGCGTAGTGTAGGTCTGTCCACTGGCGGTGCGACGCGTTTCCTTGAGATTACCGTACTCGTCGTAGTCGTACTCGGTCGCGCCCTCGGCGTCACTCATGCCGGTGAGCTTGCCGAGGCCATTGGTGCGCTCGTCGTAGGTATAGCTGACGTTGAGCGCGGCCGTCGGGTAGGTTTTGCCGGTGACGCGGTTGAGCGCATCATAGCCGTAAGTTACTGTGATGTTCCTCGCATCTTTCTGCGTTTCACGGTTGCCGGCCAGATCGTAGGTATACTCGGTAATGCCTGTGTCGGGACTGGTCAGGAATCGTAACTGCCCCAGTTCATTGTACTGGTACTCGGTAATCAGACCGCGCGGGTCGGTGACATAGCGCAACTGGTCACGTTCGTCATACTCATACACAGTATTCTTACCGTTAGCATCGAGAATATTGGTCAGTCGGCTCAGAGTGTCATAGGTATACACTGTGGTCGGCCTACTGAGCGCATCGGTAGCGGTGATGCGGTTGCCCATGGCATCGTAGGTGAAGGTGGTAGTCTGGTTGAGGGCGCCGATGACCTGCTCCTGGCGGTTAAGGTCATCGAATACTGCGGATGAGGTGCGCGTCAGCACACCGCCGGCTTCGAAGTATTCGGTCTTGGTCCTGTGACCCAGCGCATTCAGCGTGTACTCGATGTAGTTGCCGGTGGCGTCGGTGATGCGGGTCAAGCGATTTTCCAGGTCGTAGCGCAGCGTGGTTTCGTTGCCATAGGCATCGCCGCGGGCAATGGCATTGCCGGCACTGTCGTAGCGCATGGTTGTGCGGGTGACAAAGGCACCCGTGCTGTCAGTGCGCTCGATTTTTACAAGCCGGTTTTCACCGTTGTATGTCAGTTTGGTGATATCGAGCTGGTCACCGGGTAAAGAGCGATCACGTTTGATCTGTTCCAGATTGTCATTGGCATCATATACATAAGTGGTGAGATGGCCCAAATGATTGGTAACAGTCTTTTGGCGATTCTTGTCATCGTAGGTGGTGACAGTGGTATGGCCGCGCGCATCGGTCACATGGGTGCGGTTGCCCTTGTTGTCGTACTGGTAGGTTTCCTCCAGGTCAGGCACAGGTACAGCAACAATCTCGTGATAGGTTTTCGTCACATACTTACCGCCGTATGCCACACCGTATTTATTCACGATGACATGACCGTCCGGCAAGGTAGTGGTCAGCACATCGCCATTTGCATTGTAGGTATAGCTGGTTTCCAGGTAGGTACCATCATCCTTGTAACGCCGCTCCAACTGCACCGTGGTCGGTTTGTTACTGGCATCATGGTTATAGATCGTTTCCGACTTAAATACTTTTTCAGGTGCATTGCTGGATACGGCCTCCTCGGTCGCAACCAGGGTATCATCGTATGTCCAGGTTTTTGAGATTGTCTCGCCACTGTCCAGTGTGATTGTCTCGCTCTGTTTAAGACCACTCGAGGAATATGGACGATCTATGACTTTAACCAGAACGGGATTCGGCGCCTGTGGCGTTCCCTGTTCTTCATAATATTCTTCCCTGGTATGTCTGCCGTTGGCGTCGACATCATAATGAATTCTGTTACCCAATGCGTCGATGATATCCTCAACATAACCCACAATATCGAATTTGTATATGCGAGTTGCCACAGTCGGATTTTCACCTTGGTCGTCCGTGTTGGTTTCGGTAACTATGGTTTGGACCCCTAACTGTGTCCAGTCAAACGTGAATACCTTGTTGCCATAGGTCTCCTTTATGACCCGGTCATCAGCATTGTACTCGAGAAGTATGGGCGTACTGTCGACGCTGTTTTTGATTTCGGTAATATTGTGGTAATCCTGATGGTTCGTAGTACCCGCGACATAATCTTCGTACTTATAGGTGGTTACAATGCCTTCAAGGCCGTTCACCTGTTCCAGATTACCCCGGTTTATGCCGGTTGATACATCATGCAGGTATGTTACCGTGCGACCATCACTACTGGTGATGCCGGTTAAACGGCCAGTGGTTTCGTTGTAGTTGAAGGTGACATATTTACCGGTTGCTGCACCGCCCACCCTGAAGGCTTCGATTTTTTCCAGGCGATGCGTGTAGGCCACGGTGATCGGCACTGACGGATCGACGCCAAAGGGTGTACTACCGGTCAATGGCAATTTCCCACGACTATCATAGGTATATCTCAACGAATTACCCTGTACATCGTAGGTTACTGCCAGGTTGCCTTGACTGTCAAAATGGTCACGCCTTCCGCCATGGTAACTGACGTCAAAAGAACCATCCGGATTTTTTACGAGTGTTGATGGCGTACCACCCGCTGTTGTTTGATAGGCGCCACCAGTAAAGATGTATTTATAGTTAACACCACAACCTGTTCGAATGACGACGCTGCCATCCGGGTATTCGAATAACCGCTTATTATGATTAAAAGCCCAGCCATAGCCGAGGTTGCTGTCGTAGGTTGAACTACTTACATACTGACGCACCATGCGGATTGGATACGCTCCGTCGACAACGATGTCAGTCTTTATTTCATGCTCTGCCCCCGTCAGGTAGCTGACATTTCCGCCCGAGCCGATTGGGTTGCAGACATCAGGACAATCGCCACCACCCGCATTTTCACACGGGGGTGGTGGCGGCGGATTAGGCGGTTCAGGCGTCGGCAAATTGGTTGGAATTTCATTATGCGCTAAAAGCTGACCAGGCGCGGCCAGCAGCATACCGAGGACCACAGCGACTACGGAAGCAAATCTGACCTGATTTATTGATATATTCACCCGGTCTACCTCCCTGCCTGTAATCGTTCGAACTCGTCTTTCGCCTGCCCGGCCAGTTCTGGCTGGTCAAGTTTCTGGTAGGCAACATTCAGCAACATATACATATCCGCATCGTCTGTGGGCATTGTGCGCTTGATATCAGCGACAGCGTTTGCCCATTGCCCGGTTAGCACGAAAATCTGGCTTCGTAGCTTGAGCGCCTCATCGCTGTTAGTGTTCGCCTCTAAATACGCATTGACGTATTGCAAGGCCGCGTCATATTTTCTGGCCTGCATCATGCTTTTTGCCAGGCCCAACCGTGCCTCGTCGACACGAACATTATTATTCAGGCTTGAAAAATAGATCCAGTTGGCTTTATTGAGATTACCTTGCCTGAGGTATTCTTCAGCCTGATCAAACTCATCCGCCGCCGACCCGCCTGTGTACGCTGCCAGAAAAAAGATAAACGCACTGGTTAACCGTCTTCGATTCAGCAACATCTCCACTTACTCCTCAATACTGAACTGTTTGATTGCCACACCGTACTCACCGTCGAAGCCGCGCAAATTGACAGCAAGGTAATGCACACCGGGTTCTAACTTTGTTGTGTCCAGTCGCCACGTGATGGGCAGGAATCCCAGTTCCACCTCTGACTGATATTTCCCGTCCACGAACAGCACCGGTTCAAAACGCTGGTTATTGATCTTTTGCAACAGATCTTCTGATGCCGTGATTCTTATCGGCACAATTCCGCTCAGGACCACATCACCACTGGCATTCTTCTTCAGGTTCTCGGGCATTTCCATGATCACGGCGAAATCACGCTTGTCGCTGAGATTTGCCACGCCCAGCTTGAGCCTGCCAATATATTTGACGTTTTGTGCCTCGCGCTGATGTGTGTCCCATGTCAGTTTCTCGATGAACTCGGGCTCTGATACAGGCTGGCCCACGATGATGGTATTGCTGCTCAAGGTGTACGCCGTACCCGACAAATTGACGCCGTTTAGCTGACTGATATCAAGCTCGCCGCTGATATCATTGCCATCCCATTTTTCAGTATAGGTACCCCGTGATCGGGGATACCAGCTCAGCAGCGTCCGCAGCAACGGGCCGCCCTCGTCAATACCGGCCCTGAGGTTCACGAGCGACGCCTTATCGACCGTATAACGGACCCTGTTCGTCTTTTTATCCCACTCAAGATTCTTCAACAGCACCAGATCGCCGCCGGTAAGATCCGTCGTATCATAGGTGACCGGATCACCCACGGAACCGGTCGCTGTCAAGGTGTAGTGATAATGCCCGTCAGGCACCCTGTTGCCGGCATTATCCGCCAGATCCCATGACATAGCATTGTCACCTTTGGTCAGGCCCTGTGCGCCGATCTGCCGGACCAGGTAATCCCGGCCATCATAGATGTTCAATGTGACGGATGCAGTTTCATCGAGCGCAAACCGAATGTTCACTCGATCGAACTGACTGCTTCCCGGTGGAATCTTTTCGTGACTGACATTTTTTATCGTCAGCGCTTTTACAGGGTTCGCAACTGCGAGCAGGAGTAAAAGCGGCATAACCTTTGTTATGGCCAGAATCATTGTTCTTGAGTGTCCCGCACCTGGTCGCCGACATAGACAACCGGCAGCCTTGCGCCCTGGTCTGAATGGGTTATCTGCACCGGCTTATGCCAGGCCTTCGTGTCAGGATCGTCTACCGTCATCGACCAGATGTTGACGACGCCATTGCGGGTCGATTCGAAATACACGGTTTTGCCATCACCCGACCAGTTCGGCTTGCCATCATACCCCTCATATTCTGTCAGCTGGCGCGTTTGGCCATTCTCGTTGATCCATATGTCGTAATTTCCGGCCTGGTTACTCGAATACGCCAGAATCCCGCCAGACGACTCGTTGATATCGAGATTATGGTGCCTGTTTTTCACAACAGGCCGCTGATCGCCACCATCGAGCGAGGACTGCCACAGGCTGTAAGGCCCCCTGTTGTCACCTGCAACAAAATAGAAATGCCGGCCATCGGACGACCATGCGGGATCAAATTGCAGGCCTTCCCGTTTCGGCAACGCGGTGTTCTTATCAGAATTTCGATCTAAAATGTACAAACGGTTCAAATCCGATGTATCAGAAATAGTCGAATACAGTATATATCTGCCATCTTTTGACAGCACCGCATCGTTCACATGAGAGGAGATCAATGGCAAGGGCTTCTCCTCGCCCGATGACAAATCGACAATCGTCATCTGCCCCTGTACACCATTCACGAACATCTTGTTTTTGCCGACCCAGGACACGCGTGTCTTGTCATAATCTGTGCTTGTAGCCTGCCTGTCCTCACCTGTTTCGGTATCTTTGATGTGCACCTGCCAGAAATCCTTCGTGTACTTCAGGTACGCAACACTCTCCGCGTAGGCAGACATCAGCGGTAAACACGCGAGAGCCAGCTGAGCTGTTAGCAGTATCACCTTCATTTCTTCTGTCCTTACTGGTAGAGACCCAGCGAGCCTCTGTAGTAAGAGGTAACCCCACTGGCCACGCTCACCGCCTTGATGATGTATGTGTAGGTCCCGTCGTCTGACACCTGGATGTTATTGGTATCCGGCGTTGCTTGCGCGACGTCGTAACCGCGCCATTCGAACGAATGGACATTGGCCTGTCCGCCGGCTAACGACACGTTATCGAGTAGCGTGATAGCCCCCGGGCCATCGAAGTCTGCCGAACATTCCAGGTCCGTGTGCATGCACGGCTTGATCAGATGCACGGTTGCGATCACATCCTGATCCACGGTGAACCTGACGGTTGACGCCTGATCATAGCTGTGAACGACAGTGTAAGGGTTGGACTTGATCTCGATATCCGGCGCCGGGTAGATGCCGATGAGTTGCGGGCTGTTACCCTGAACAAAAACGGCATTTTGCTCGATGTAGCGCATCCCGTTACCAAGCACCACCAGGCCCTCGACTATTTTCCCGTCGATATCCCTGCCATCCCAGAGGATTGTGTAATCGCCAGGCAACAGCGCTTTTGACACGATATTTACGCCGCCATTGATGAACGTTCCCGAGTTCTGTATGGCATTGGATGTGAGTCGCATACTGTCTGTAATACTTACGTTTGTTTTCAGATATATATTCTTATGGGTATCGAATGTTGAAAAATTACTGAAGCCGGGTGGATTCTGTATCGCATCTCCGCCACGTACCGCGTAGAGCGAGCTGGTGGAGCCGCTGTCCGCCAGAATCTCAAATCGGTAAGCCTCGTCGGGCACATAATTCCCAGCATCATCCTTGCCGTCCCATATCATGGTCTTGCTGCCGGCGACAGGGTGATTTTCCTGTCTGCTGGCGACCAGGTCAGTCGTGCCTTCTTTGTATATCTGCAGCGTCACATCCGCCGGCAGCCCGAGGTGGAAGTTGACCGACAACTGACCGCCGCTTGCAGGCGTGATTACCC
Organism: uncultured Gammaproteobacteria bacterium; assembly: GCA_963807785.1. Classification (GTDB taxonomy): domain Bacteria; phylum Pseudomonadota; class Gammaproteobacteria; order SZUA-229; family SZUA-229; genus JABDQW01. The sequence continues at coordinate 8,294 of CAWEEC010000041.1, forward strand.
CCGGAGAAAACGAAACATTGCTGACAGATATGTGGGACAGATACAGCGTTATAGTATCGATCGATGTGTTTCCGGCTTTATCGGTCACCGTCAGTCGAAGCGTTTTTTCACCCGAAGGCTCTACGATATTGTTTGTGGTGTCGTTGACGACCCAGGTATACAGATTATGTGTCGTCAAATTCTGTGCCCCTGTGTACACCGTCTGATAGTCAGCGGGCCCAGGCGCATAGGTGTTTGCGACCTCTATGGTATAACTTTGTATGTTTATGTCATTCGCGGTTCCACGCAATGCCAGTTGCACCACATCATAGGTCTGGCCATTGAGCGCATCATCCAGGTCGGATGCCGGCGCCGTATTGTCGATTATAACGCTGGAGACATACACAGTCCGGTTTCCGATTTTGACAAGAATGCGATATATACCATCCGCCTGCGGCACCCCGCCATTACTCTGGCCGTTCCATGTCGCATTCAGCAGGGAACCGCTCCCGGTTTGTGAATACACGGTGCTACCGCCTGCGTTTTGAACCTCGAAAGACCAGGTTGAAACGCCGGCAAAGTTTGCCGTGACTGTAACGGTATCATTGATACCCGTCGAGCTCTGCGGCGAAATATAGTAGTTATCCAGACTTATACTGGATATACCTGATTCCATATTATTAACGGTGGCGATACTGGGCAGGCTGATCTGGTTGGTACTATAGTAGTTAAAAGTACTCTGTATAGCCGCAGGATCGGTCGTATCCCACCAGTTCTGACTGAACGAAATACCGCTGATATCGCTGACGCTTTGCAGCCAGACATTATAAATATCATTCTCATAGATATCGTTCTGCAGGATTGTGACATTCATGCCACCGCCGCCAGTAAGATAAATGCCGGTATTATTGTCCACAATAAGATTGCCTGTCAGGCTCACAACAGAATCAAGCGAGGGGTTATTATCGAAAATATAAACACCCACATCGTTGTTTGTTATCACACAATTGCTGATGCTCCCGGATGCATTATCGAACTCAAACGCTCGCGATGCATTGGAAATAAAACAACCGTCGATATCGGCTATCAGACTTGACGAGCTGATCCTGACACCGTTCCAGTAACTCCTGCTCGCTGTGGGCTCGACCGGAATAAACAAAACCGGGTTATTGGGATCAGCCGCAACAGAAATATCGCCATTGACAGTTAAGGAAGCACCTTCAAAGAACATCACTTCAGTACTGCTCGACAAACTCAAGGAAAATCCGGTCGCAACGCTGAGTTCTCCAACGACATAGACGTTTCCGCTTAAGATCAGGTTGGAATCGATAGTCTCGTTTACATATACCTGCATGGCCGCGCCACCCGCAGAATCGAGCGCATGGCCAAAATCGACGATCGGCCGGAACCCAGTCGGATCATAGTCATTCGGATCAAACGCGTCATATATTTTTTCCGCAATGGCTAACGGATCTGAAGTACCCCACCAGTTTCCTGTGGCATCGACTTTCATTGGAGTCGGCGTTCTGCTCCTCATGTTCTCGGTGAAATAATTCCATTGATGGTTATCGAAAAACTCGTTCCCGGTTACTACCGGATAGGCCCCTCCAAACGAAGAATCCAGCGTATTGTGATGCACATAAAGTGCTCTAGTGTTTTCGTACAACTGGTTTGCTGTGATTTGTGGTGCTGAATAATTATATACGTGTATACCATTGGTGTTATAACGTATAACAGTGTTTTCTACTGTAGCCGCCAGGCCTGTCTGCATATTATTATTATAATTAAAGAAGACCCCATCGACTGCATACTCTATAACTGCAAAACTAATGCTGCATGAGCTGTATTGCCCACACTCTATGCCCTTCCAATCACCCGGCATTGGTGTCGTCTGGCGGGATGTGAATGTCACCGGGTTTGCCAACGTTCCAGCAACCTGAACGACTGCCGGGGTAGTTACATTTAGCCCACTCGCCTGAATTATAGAATTACCAGATACTCTTACCTCAACGCCTGCGTTAATTGTTAAAGCACCCCCATATGCCACTTTGACATCGCCTACCACATGCACAATCCCACTATTGTAGGTGACGCTCGTGCTGATATTTGCAGGCATGACCTGACCCTGACCAGTGCCTCCAGGCGCATCCAGAAAGTCACTAAAATCAACGATTGGCCTTGACGACGATGCGCCATATCCGTCTGGATCGCTCGTGTCATAGATTGAAGCAGCAATAAGCACTGGATCTGATGTGCCCCACCAGTTGCCGGTTGCATCCAGAACCATCAGTACTGGGTCTATATCTATGTCCCGCATATCCTCTGTCAGGTAATTCCAGACATTATTGCTGTGAATCTCGTTATTATTTATGACAGGGTATGCCTTACCCCACCTGAAACTCGCGCTATCATGGTGCACGTAGAGCCCGTTTTGATTAGCATATATCTGGCTGTCCAAAATCTGCGGCCTTGCATACATGTACACATTAATACCGTTGATGTTGTTCCTGATCACGCTATTACTGACAGTGCCGCCAAAATCATAGGTTGAATTTACATTTGTCCGGTTAAAGAAAATACCGTTCTCGGCATATTCAATGACTGCATGACTGATGTTAGTGGATACATACATCCCTATCTCAATACCTTTCCAGTCACCAGCAGATGGTGTTGTGCTATTCGAAGTAAATACTACAGGCAATTCAGAAGTGCCATTCACCTGAACTGTTCCATTCGAACCATCCCATCCACTAGCCAGAAGTCCCGTATTTGGCGCAAATACAATCTTGGATCCGTTTTCAATTGTAAGTATCTGGCCACCACTAACAGAAATATTGCCTGTCACTGTATATTTGGTATTTGCGCTGAGTGTCTGATCACCGATATTCCCGGAAAGAGTGCCGCCATCTATATATTGAAACTCAACAATCACAGGAGACGATTGCTGGCTTACGTCCACGCCATCATTGGCGGTAGCGTAAATAGTATTATTGCCTTCCTGAAGCGCAACTGTCACAGAAAAGGCACCTGTTACAGCGTCTGCTGCTATAGTGCCTTTTTCAATATCATTAACATATACAGACACTTCAGCACCCGGCTGTGCAGCGCCTGATATTAGATAAGGATTTTCGTTTGTCGGGCTGGCAACCGCATCAAGTGTTGGAGCCGGTGGAGCAATATTAACTGTTCCCAGGGTAATCTGGCCAAGAATTGCCCGCTGCAGAATCAGAACATCAGCGATATTCAAAACGCCGTTTGAATTATTTAGTGGCGCCAAGTCGCCTATTATGAGTTCTTCTGCTGTCGGTGTAATTTCACCCTGAATAATGCGCTCAAGGATAAGCACGTCCGTGATATCAAGAGCCCCATCAGTTGCACCTCGCGGCGCCATATCACCGTACTGGTAGACAGCGGTAAAAACTGATCCACTGGAAAATATTGACAATATCATGAGCATTAATAATGCCATTTTTTTTGTCACTATTTTCTGCATCATAAGCATCCTTTATGTCGAAACATTATATTTAACCAGTCCTGTAATCACTCAATCACAATCTCGAAGTCGCTTACCCTCGGCACATTATTATCAGCGAACGTTAATAGGTTCCCATCGATATCATAATATTTGACAGACAAGATACTTGGGCCGGGATTTAATGAGAATACATGTGATGGATTTTTAACTATAGAAAATCGTGATTGCCCATACTCCATAGTCGAAGTTGGGCTAATAAAATTAACTGTGAAGACATCACCACTTCTAGACCAGCTCACCTGTAATTGATCTCGAGCGTTTTGCAAATAATAATCATCATTGACAACACGGATTGACCTGTCCGGCACTGTTGCGTCTTCAGTCGTTCGAATTGGCACGTTTACTTTTATTTCTGCAGCCGCGACATTGATCGCATTACCGTGGAATTGAGGCTTAGGTGGCTTTACAACCATCTGCTCTAATGGCTCCAGCTTTGAGATATCACCTGGAGATATTCCACCAAATCCATTGTTATATTCAAACGCACTTGCACTACCAATACCCTCTACTATCTCTAGCGTGACAGGTACGTCATTAATGCCTGTTGGAACTCCTGGATCAGACGTGGTAGTAATATTAACGACGCCTGTACCTATAGTCATTCCTTGAGGTAAATCTATGACTACAACAGAAAGCCATTGTGAGTGCCCGGTATAATAAGCCTCAGCGTTAGTAATGCCATCTTCGTACGCTAGTGCACTGGTTGCATCTGGCCGTATTTTAAGTATTGAACGAATTGGCAAGCTGACCACAGATCCATCTACATCGGATACAAACTCGGCCGTAGTATTTGATTTATTCATTCCGTCAGGAGATCCAACAGCGAGCGAAATTGTATCGCCGCCACGAGCTATCGTAGGGTAAGACTGTATGGCAACACATCCCTGGAGAATAATAATTGAAGCAATACAGATAACTAGATAACGCATGTATAACTACCTTTTATTTAGATTACTGAATAACCAATACCGTTGGGATGGGTCCTGTGGTTACATACCCATCCGCATCATAATAAATGACTGACTCAATAACCGGTGTCCCTGTAAACAAACCATTGCCTTTAAGAACAATCGAGAACCTTGCTTCCGGATAAGTCAGTTTTGCGTTTGGACTAACAATATTAACAGTAAACAGGTCACCATCTCTTATCCAGCTCGTTTGCCTTTGTGAGATCAGGTTGGTTGGCTGATCATCAGATACGACCCGAATAGAGCCTGTTGAAACACTACCACCACTACCATCTGTGGTGGGTGCATTAACTTTTATTTGAATAGCGCCGTATTGCCCTCCACCACTGCCCTGAGGTGAAGGCATTTTTATTAAAGCCTGTGTTCCGGGTTCCAGTAAAGACAGATCTCCTGGAATTGGTGAGGTACTCCACGAATAAGGAAAGTACGAAAAAGGATTACTTTGACCCGGTCCTGCTAATATTTCCATATTAACTTCAACACCATTTACAGTTTTCGAACTTGCCGGATATGTCACTCCCGCACCCGTTGAAACTTCTATCTTGCCTTGCCCTACTGGCAAGCTTGATGGTAAATCAAGAACTATCACTGATTGCCATCCACCATGTCCCGATGCCGAAGGTATAGCATCAGAATAAACACCAACTTTTCCTAGCCATGCAGTACTGGTCTTATCAGGATAAATCTTTGTGATAGCTCTTATATTGGAAGTGATATCAATCGGATTTAGCGGGTCCGAATCAGGGACATAAACAACAGTCGTATTGCTTGTTGTCATGCCGTCAGGTGAGCCTACCGCCAGTGTTATAGTATCGCCCGCCCTGGCTGCCACAGGGAATGGCTGGACTGCGACACAACCTGTTAACAGATTAAGTACAAGAAGCAGAAATACAATTGAAGAGACGGGATTAGGCTTATAAATTTTTGTAGTATTAAGGTCAGAAGATAATCTATAAGATGCATTTGAGAAATAAAGCTTTTGTATTGCGCTACAGACTATAGCCTTATATGCTTTTTCTTTATTTGTGCTGTACATCCTTGTCATTGCAGCAACCTAGGAAGGAATAGTGGTTGAATGTAACCAGAATTGTCTGATACTTGTCAATACTAATTCAGCATATCTGAATATATAGAATCGGAGTAATCGGGAACAAGTTGGTATATTCCCTGGTTATTGTCAAATGCTTTCTACTCATTATTACCCTATTGAAGGATATATATAAGCTTCCTGTTTACATATTATTACAAACCAATGCCAGGAGTTATTAGACTTAGATTATTTTCAGGAAAAAACTGAAGCGCAGATAGACATCAAACCGGCAGGATAGATCCCCAGTGCAAGGATCGTCACGCTGTGGGTGCTGAGCGCGATCTGCATATCACGGCCACAGTTAATGGCTTGCTGTTCAACAGCATCATCGAAGTACATCAGCTTGGCCATCCTGAGGTAATAGAACAGGCCGATAATCGAGAATACAACACCGACCACGGCACTGAGTACGGCTAGCTTGGACCAGAAGCACAGCGTCGGCGGCACCCCTACCATGAAGAACATCAGGATCAGCATCATGAATGCGAACCAGGGACTGCGTTGATTCAAACCTCGATAGTCATCCAGCTCTTCAGCTTCAAAACCCGCGCGTGAGATATAGAGTACGATGCCAAAACCACCGAGCGACATGATCGCGTAAGCTAGTGTATAGAACATGGCCGAGGAGTAACCATCAGCGGTGCTGGCCAAGATACCCAGCAGAATGAAACCAACATGGGATATCGTCGAATAGGCCAGCATGCGCTTGTTGTTGTGCGCAATCGCAATGATATTACCGGCAGCCATCTACAGCACAGCCAGTATCACCAGTATCATTTGCCAGTCAGCACACAGACCACCCAGACCTTCCACCAGCAGACGCATAACCATGGTAAAACAGGCAATAAAACTCAAGGTGGCGATGGCGCCAGCACTGGAAGAAAACATTAGGACGGCCCGGCGGCTTCACGGCCGGATTACACCGAGCTACCTGATGGGACAAAGAAACGGTAAAATACGCAAAAATAAAGGTGTGCGGGATCTGCTGCAGCGCTAGGTCAATAAAGCAGGCCTGGCCGATTTTCACCTGCACGACTTCCGCGTCAAAGCGATCACCGACGCGAAAAAGCAGGGCCATGTCCCGAAGACGCCGGCTGGCCACACTACGGAAGCAAAGACGGTAAACTATCTGCGTGACAGGGAAACTCCGCTGGTATACGCTCCGAGGTTTAAACAATAACTAAGAGTATTAGACAATAAAAATACATAACTCATTGAATGGAAAAGACTAAATCACACACGCCGATGATGCAGCAATATATACATCAAAACATCACATCTATTTGATTTTGATATCAATTCACAGGTTTAGAGCGTGCATTTGTCTAATTAGAAATGTAAAAAACAGCGAGATAAGCTGTTGATTTGCGGACAATGTGATTAGAGTTTTAGACAGGATTGCAGTAGCTCATCTGACCACCGCAACGACACCAGACGTACAATAAAAAACTTAACAAATCCTCTTGTTAATATGGTGGATTAAATGTTCAACAAAGCTATCTCAACCAACGGTGTTCCGAAACATCTCAGCTCTGACAATGATCCGCTGTTCCTGTATCACCAATGGCGAGCCAACTTGCGGATTCTGGGGATTGATGAGATAAAGACCGTCCCGTATACACCGCTATCGCATCCCTTCATTGAGCGACTCATCGGAACTATTCGCCGTGAATTTCTTGACCATACACTATTCTGGAATGCGGCTGACTTGGAGAGAAAACTCGCAGACTTCCAAGCCTATTACAACCAACATCGCACCCATAGCTCACTCGGCGGTGATACGCCGGCTGATGTAGCTGGAGGTAATCCCAAACTGCAAACCACATTGAATAACTTCCGTTGGCAGACTCACTGCCGAGGGCTATACCAGCTTCCCGCAGCAGCTTGAGTATCAATTCGCCATGCACAGGAGACTTGCTCGGAGTTCGGGTCACTCCTCGGCTGTCAGATGCCAGCCGAACGAATACCGGCCGACATCACAAGACCACTCACGACAGAGTTCAAAATCGTCCTCGAACGTCGGGCCGCCGTTCTCGCCAAGCTGCTTGATCACTGTACCGAGGCTCCGATGAATCTCGGCCGCGGCATTGCTCAGTTTCTCCAACTGCTCCTCGCGATCACTCGGCGGCACGGAGAGACTGGGCCGCTTGTTTTGTTCGCTGCGTTCGACAAAAAGCGATGTCCAGTCTTCCTTGTATTTCTTTGCAGCGATCGGTAGCCATTTAAGCAGTCCGGCTGTCTCCGGGGCGATGGAGCTGAAGTCACTCAATATCTGCGGCCCCGTATCTGCGCGTCCGACGCTGATCGCTAGGAGCGTCAATACGACGCGATACTCGCCGTTCTCCGGATCAATGAAGCGAGCGAATTTTTTGTCATCGCTTGCCGCCTGGACGCGCAACAGTCGATAGATATTGATGAATCGCTTGGCAAGCCGTGGGGTCGAGATAAATGGATGGAGTGCAGCGATAAATTGCTCTTCCCACTCACGCAACAACATCGCGGCGATACGTTCGCGAGCCTCTTCCTGTTCCTGTTTTCTTTTCTTGGCCTCCTGCTCCTTGACAAGGTCTGGATCAAGGGCCATTGGATCCTTCTCGGGCCTTGCCTGACGCGGTGTTTTCGCTGGGGCCGCGGACTTGGGTGAATTCACGGAATCGTGAGTCACCGGTTTAGGCTTCGACTCTGGTTTCGGTTTGACACCTTCGCCATCCGCAGCCTGCGCACGCTCGTATCGCGTCCTGGGTTGATTTGTCATGCTGGCAATCAGTTTCCGATAGCCGCCGACATCCATCACCGGCAGAGAAAACGGGATCTGGAAGATCTTCTCGAGGTAATTCTGGGCACTGAAACGGTATTGTCGGTCCTGCAACGGCCGGTCACCGAGCATCGGATGTCGTGCGTTGTATTCTTCGTTCAAGGAACGTTCGAGCCAGCGTGGATCGACGGCAACCACGACGACGAAAAGTTTGAAAGCGAGGATCAGGTGCACCGCCTGCAGCACTTCGACGACGCGTTCCGGAGGGCAACGATCGAGATCGTCGATGTACAGAATAATGCGTTCGATCGGGCGAGTGTCCCACGATGCCTCGCTGTTGCCGCCCGTCTGCTCTTCCTCCGAATCCTGTGAACCGTAGTAAATACGCCAATCCTGCAACAATTCGGCTAGCTGCTCGAAATCCTGTCGTATGACGGAAATCAGACCGAGGCGATCGAGGTAGCGTGAATCGCGGACGCGACCCTCGAGGAAGTCGTAGACCAAACCGCCCGAATTGATCCTCTGGATCTCCGCCTGCGCTTCAGCGATCTGCCGGTCAGCTTCATCCAGACGATGCTCCTCAGTGGCGATCTGCGCGTCGAGGTCCTGAAGATTCTCATGTAAGCGGGCTTCTTTTGGAGACGGTTCATCAAGATCCAAACGAGGGTTCTCGATCTCTTCCTGGATCACTTCGAGGTATCCCAATCCCGAGGACACCTGCTTTAGTCTTTTGGATACCCAGGTCAGTCCGGTACCGAATATCGTAACAAACTGCAATATTGGGGAGAGTGCTTCGGAGAACGAGTGGCTAGTCACATCGCCGAGTTGCTCGAGCAGCCAAGGCCAGGCGAGCACCACAGCCAGAAGTGCGAGCAGCAACAAACTGGAGACCCAGGCCCGGCTACCGGTGAACGCGGCCGCGATAGCAGTCGACAGCACCGATCCCCGCGTTTTGATGTCACGCAGCTGCTCGTAGATCTGCTGTGCAGATTCAGCAGTGTCGATTGTCTCGGCGAGCCCGAGCCCCCTGGCGGCCGTTTCCGCCTTCTTTCTTGCGTCATCGAGGTCGGGCCAACCTTCTTTCTCCGGGTCCCTCGGGTCCGGCTTTACTCTCTTGACGGCATCCCAGACGCGCTTCAGCCGCCTTTTCTCGTAGTCTTTCCGCAAGCGGTCTCTATCCGATTGCTGTATGGCGAGCTTTCTTGCGGCCGTTTTGCGGCTCTTTTGCGCCTCAGTAATTACGGCGCGCGCCTCTTTTTGCTCCCGCTCGCTTGATCGAATTTTCTTGCGCAACAGGCGTCGGACGCCGTCGACCGTGTCATTTCGCCCGCGCAATTCAACAGAAAGTCCGTCGAATAGATGAGATGCGAGGCTTGCCCACAGGTCCGAGTCGACGTAGTGCCACGCGTTAAATTCAATCTGCGCCGCGCGCGAAACCGAATTGGCGCTGGCCTCGGCCTGCGCTTTCTTACCGGCGATTGCTGCTATCTTTTCCTGCATGAGTCGCATGAAAAACGTCTTGCCAACAC